>NZ_CP023671.1:1359768-2039653 GCF_003606265.1 Clostridium septicum | reverse complement strand
ATAAACACCCCTTAGTTGTAGTTGTAATTGTTATTAATTAATATTTATTATAGCATTTATTTCTTTGGTATTACAATATATAATTTAAACATATCTCCTTCTACCTCAATGTTAATACTTCCTCCATGCAATTCCACAATACTTTTAGCTATAGCTAAACCTATTCCTGAACCTTCTACTAATGAAGTTCTTGATTTGTCAGCTCTTACAAACCTTTCAAAAATTTCTTCAGTACTAAAATCCATTTCGTAATTTGATACATTTTTAAATGATATTTCAACATCATCATCATTTTCTAGTATATCTATATATACTCTTGTATTTTCTAAAGAATATTTCAATGAATTTATTATTATATTCTCAAATAATCTAGACATAAGCTTACCATCTAAATTCACAAAGATTTCTTCTTTATTAGAATTAACTTTAAAATTTATATTTTTATCTTCATATAAATTTGAATATTCTCCGACTCCTTGATAAACTAATGATACTATATCTATTACATGTCTATTTATAGTCATTCTTCCACTATTAAGCTTTGAAACCTCAAATAAATCTTCTATTAAAAGTTTTAATTTCATAGATTTTTTTTCTAATATTAACAAGTAATCTCTTCTCTCATCTTCTGTTATATTAGGATCTTTTAAAATATTTACATAATTAATTATAGATGTTAGAGGAGTTTTTAAATCATGGGATACATTTGATATTAACTCTGTCTTTAACTTTTCATTTTTAACCTTTTCTACAACAGCTATTTTATATCCATCTTTAATTTGATTTATATTTTCTACAAGCTCTTTAACTTCTCTTTCTCCATAATTTTTTAAATTATATTCAAAATCCCCAGCATTTAACTTTTTTAATCCATCATTTATTATTGATATATCTAAACTCTTCTTTAGAGAATAAAGTACACATAATAAAGGAATTAATACTATTATTAATGTACCTTTAAAAGGGTATGTTGTTAAAAATGTTACTAATACATTTTGGCTTCTTATTCCTGCAACTAAATATAAATACGCCACTATAACTCCTGCTGCTCCAAATAAAGATATTAAAATCTTATTTCTTGTTGCCTTGTATTTAAACCCATATTTTAAAACATAAATTAATTTGCTAATTGCTTTTATTTCTAAATGAATATTTTGTCTATTAAATGTTAGGTTTATCAATACCTTTATAGCCAATAAAACTGTTAGAATAATTGCTAAAATCATTACTTGTGCTGTAACACTTTCTGTTTTTATTATATAACTATACGCTAAGGGTTCTTGATAATATATTTCCGTATATTTCCCCAAATCTTTTTTTAATATACTTTCTTTAGTGTTATTTACATAATAATTAAACTTATTCTTATTATCTATTGTTATTGAAGCCAATTTATTTTCATTAATAAAGTCTTTTATAGTATCTTCGGATATAAACTTACTCCCCTTATTCTTTTCTACATAAGAATTAAATTTTGAATCGTTAGTAGTAAATCTTCCTGTACTATTGTCTAAAATTATATAGTTAATCTTATCACTATATAAATAATTTTGATTTTTAAAGTTATTTTCTTCTACTATAGGCGTCATATTTTGTAAGTTATTTGTTAAATCATAAATATGTTCTGAAATATTTTGACTATCATAAAATATCCTTGCTCTTATATAGTTCTCAGGATGAAATAATGCGTCAAAAGTACCTGCTCCCATACTAGCTAGCTTTCCTGAAAATGTTTTGTTATAACTACTAACTAAAGTAATTATAAGAATAATTACTATAACTATTTCAGCTCCCCATACGCCTCTTAAATAATTTTTAATTTTCTCTTTCAATTTTGTATCCAACTCCCCAAACTACCTTTATATATTCCGGTTCTTTAGTATTAATTTCTATTTTTTCTCTTATTCTTCTTATATGAACCGTTACTGTATTTTCACTTCTATAAAATGGTTCTTCCCATACTTTTTCATATATCTCTTTAATTGAAAAAACTTTTCCTAAATTAGATGCTAATAAGTAAAGTATTTTAAATTCTGTAGCTGTAACCTTTATATCTTCCCCTCTTAAAGTTATTGTTTTTTCTTTACTATTAATTACTAAATCTTTAACTTCTATAATATCTTCACTTTGTTCATCCATATCTAAAGGTTTTTGATATCTTCTTAATTGTGATTTTACTCTTGCTACAAGTTCTAAATGATTAAATGGCTTTGCTACATAATCATCAGCTCCCACATTCAAGCCTAGAATCTTATCGCTATCTTCTCCTTTAGCTGAAAGCATTATTATTGGGAGATTTTTACTTTCTCTAATCTTTAAACACGTCTTTATTCCATCTAATCTCGGCATCATAATATCTAAAACTATTAAGTGTATTTTTTCAGTATCTAATATTTCTAAAGCTTCTATTCCATCCTTAGCTTTATATACTTTCATTCCTTCCCCTCTTAAATATATATCAATTGCATCTCTTATTTCTTTTTCATCATCTACAACTAAAACGTTAAACACATTATCACCTCGTCATTAATCTACTATAATTATCATAACTTATAACAATTTAATTTTCTAATATTAAAAATTACTTTTTTATTAAGTTCATTTATATATTAACATATTCTATATTTTAATATATAATTTGGAGTGTACTTACATAGAGTATTATTAATTATTTATTGTAAAGAACAAATTAAGGAGTTCGTTATGTTATCAAAATTAAAAGAGAATAAAACTGTTTTGTTAGACTTCTTCCTCATGGTGGTAGGCTGTCTTATAGCTTCTTTAGGCGTTAACTTATTTTTAGTAAATGCTAGATTATTAAGTGGTGGAGCTACAGGTGTTGCACTTATTTTAGAATATGCTGCTGGAGTACCTTCTGGAGTAACAGTATTTATTATAAATATACCCTTATTCTTTTTAAGCTATAAAATGCTAAGTAGAAGGTTTACTATTTATTCTGCTATAGGAATGGTTTCTTTATCCCTATCACTTATTATAACTAAACCACTTTCTCAATTAGTTAGAGTAGATGATATACTTCTATACTGTATTTATGGTGGTGTTATGTGTGGATTGGGCTATGGTCTAGTTTTTTTAAGAAATGGGTCGACTGGTGGAACTGATATACTAGCAATGGTTCTTAGAAAAAAATATTCTAACTTAGAAATAGGTAAGTTAAGTTTTTCTATAAATTTTATAATTGTTATTATTGGAGCTATTATTTTTGGACTACCTAAAGCACTCTATACTTTAATATCAATTTTTATACAAGGTATAGTTGTTGATAAAGTTATAAGCGGTTTTAACAGCAAAAAATTGCTACTTGTTTTATCTGATAAAGAGCAAGATATTGTAAATTATGTTATTAAAGATTTGCATAGAGGTGCTACATCTTTACTTGCTCAGGGTGAATACACTCATGAATTCAAAAAAATGTTATATATAGCCGTTACTTCATCTCAAATGATTAGCCTAAAAAATAAAATATTAAAAATAGATCCTAAAGCATTTATAAGTATACTTGACGTTTCTGAAGTTAATGGTAAGGGATTTCATGGAATATAATAAAAAGGTACTATCTCAAAACTATTGTTTTAATTATTTTTTAAATTATCTAAATAAAAATCAACTAATAACATTTAATATTATTAGTTGATTTTTATTTTTTCATATTTCATTTAATTTATCTATATATTACAGTTTATAAAATAATTATATTTATAGATTTTCTATTTATTATGGTTTAAATATTCATCTTGTCCATGTCTATATAAATTATTTCCTTGTGAATCTATAATCACTATTAATGGCATGTCTTTAACTTGTAATCTTCTTATTGCTTCCGCTCCTAAATCTTCATAAGCTACTACTTCAGATGAAACTATACTTTGTGAAATAAGTGCAGCTGCACCACCTATTGCTCCAAAATAAATAGATTTATTTTTCATTATGCTATCTATAACATCTTGTCCCCTTTCACCTTTACCAATCATTCCTATTAAACCTAAGTCTAAAAGTTTAGGAGTGTATGCATCCATTCTATAACTAGTAGTTGGTCCAGCTGACCCAATAACTTCTCCTGGTTTTGCGGGACTTGGTCCAACATAGTATATAATTTGATTCTTTACATCTAAAGGTAACTCCTCATTTTCTTCTAATAATTCCAAAAATCTCTTGTGAGCTGCATCCCTTGCTGAATATATTATTCCTGACAATAATACTATATCTCCACTTTTTAAACTTTTAACCTTTTCCTTAGTTAACGGTGTTTGTATCTTTTTAACCATATTTATACCCCCAATATCCTATAATATAATTTCCTTATGTCTTGTAGCATGACAATTTATATTAACAGCCACAGGCAACCCAGCTATATGAGTAGGAAAAGTTTCTATATTTAATCCTAATGCTGTAGTCTTACCTCCAAATCCTTGTGGACCTATTCCTAATTTATTTATTTTATAAACTAATTCCTCTTCTAGTTCTTTATAAAATTTATCTTTATTTCTTATACATATAGGTCTTAATAATGCTTTTTTAGCTAAATACGCCGCTTTATCAAATGTCCCTCCAATTCCAACACCTATAACCATTGGAGGACATGAATTTGCTCCTGCTTCTTTTACTACTCTCAATATAAATTCTTTTACTCCATCTAATCCATCTGATGGCTTTAACATTTTAATTTGACTCATATTCTCAGAACCAAACCCTTTTGGTGATACAGTTATCTTTATATTGTTACCTTGTACTATATTATAATAAATAACAGCTGGAGTATTATCTTTAGTATTTACTCTATTAATTGGATCTTTAACTACTGATTTTCTTAAAAAGCCCTCTTCATATCCTTTTCTTACGCCTTCATTTATTGCTTCTTCTAAACTTCCTCCAATTATATGTACGTCTTGTCCAATTTCAATGAAAACACATGCCATACCTGTATCCTGGCATATTGGTATATCGTTTTCATTTGCTATATTAGAGTTTAATATTATTTTTTCCAAAATATCTTTTGCAATTGGCCATTTTTCTTCTGATTCAGCTTTTTCTAACTCCCTCTTTATATCATTTGATAAATAATAATTAGATTCTATACACAGTTTTTTAACTGAATTAACTATTTCATTTACTGATATTTCTCTCATAATCTATCACCCCATAAAATAATATATTTTAAGTTTATTGTTTTTTATTACTTTTTACAACATTTTATTAAAAACTAATATATTTTATTATCTATTTTTTATAATAATTGAAAAAAGATTAGTTTATTTTTAATTATCAAACTAATCTTTTTAAATTATTTCCCTGGAAATTGCTTAATTTTACAAATTACTATCTCCACTTTCAAAATATTTATCTATTCCTGTTGATATTCCTTCTACAAGTGCATTTTGATGCTCTTCACTCTTAAGTTTATTTTCTTCTTCCGGGTTAGATAAAAATCCACATTCTACTAAAACAGATGCCCCTTCATATTTATCTCTTAATATTAAATAAGATTCTCCTGCTGGTTTAGCAACTCTTTTATTATTATCTTTTACTGTTTCTTTTAATGAATCTTGAATACTATTTGCTAAACTTTTACTAATATCATTTGATGAATACCATACTTGTGCACCATAACATTTTGATTGAGGAAACATATTTTGATGTATTGATACAAAAATATCGCAATTTGTTTCTTTTTTTAATTCACATCTTCTTTTTAAATCCTCTCTTTTCTTTTCCCTTATTGTAGCTCCCTTTTCATTTAATCCATTATCATCGCTTCTAGTTATTTCTACTTTATAACCCTTTTTCTCTAGGTTTTCTTTTAATTTCAAACTTATACTAAGATTAATATCCTTTTCTATAGTTCCAGATTTAGATTGAGCGCCACCATCAAATCCACCATGACCTGGATCAATTAATATAACTTTTTCTTTATTATTAGCTTCTGCATTAATATTTATTGGTATTGATATTAATAATGCTATTACCAATAATAATGATATCTTCTTTAAAACTTTCATTTACTTCCCTCCATAAAAATTTATTATTATAATCTAGAATTATTATGCCCATTTATCTATATTTTTTACCTAATAAATAAAAAAGTGGCTTTCGCCACGCTCCCTTCGGGAATTTAATTTTAAGTACCTTAAGAAGCATAGAACCGATATCTGTTCTATGCTATATTTTTCCTATTAATTAATACTTTATTCCATATACTCCAGTATACTCTTTAGGCCTCATTACTCCTCCGCACTTTTCACATGAAAAGCATGGTGGTTCATCAACATTGCTTTGATCCATTTCATCAAAATATTCAACTACTTCTTTAGGAATATTTTCTTTAGCTCCGCAAATAGTACAAATATATAATATTTCCTCTGTTTTCATCTTACTTCCTCCAACTAAGTTGTTTTCGGAATTATTTTACCACTTAATATACGTTTAGTAATAGCATAATTTTCTATAGCCTTTTCTAATTTTTCTTCATTCTCTTCTATAATCTTAATTCTCAGCCGTTCCCTCATGGACCCATATTTAGGATATACAATATCATGAAATCTCATTTTATTACCACAGTTAGGACATTTACACGGATTTACACCACTTATTGCCAGTATTCTATTCTCCCAAGTTGCTATAGATCTTCTTATACTTAATATCTTTTCATCTATCATTTTTATAAAATTAAATTTTCCTTTGCTTCTTCTAGAATAAATTCCAAAGTATCTTATCATTTTAAAATTTTTCTCTGGAATATGTCTTATTATTCTTTTTATGAACTCATATACATGTACAGTTTCAACTATGACCTTATTATCTTCATGTCTAGTATATTTATAAGTCACATTTTCACCATCATATTTAAGAATCCTTGATTCCGCTATCGCAGGACGTCCCACATATCTCCCTACATATTTTGCTGCTGTCTTCGCTGATTTTATCTCAGTTTTAGCATGAACATAAAAACCTTTATCTTTCTCTTTATATAGTTTATTTTTTAGTAATTTAATTTCTTTTGTATTTCCATTTATATAAGTTATTTCATCTAACAAAACCTTTTGCCATCTTTTTCTTAATGATTCATAAGATATGTGCCTTATATGCCTCCATTCTGTTATATTTCCTCTCCCTCCTTCTGTAACCATCATATGTACATGAGGATTCCACTTTAAATCTCTTCCAAATGTATGTATTACAGTTACTATACCTGGTGTGAATTCCTCCTTTCTATTTAAACTATGCATCCAACTCGTAACAGCTCTCGCTGCGCACTTCGGCAATATCTTAAGTCTTTGTCTATCCAGTCCAAAGAATTCTCTTAATTCTTTTGGTATAGTAAAAACTATATGTCTATGCCTAACATTTATTAAATTTCCCAACATATTATCAATCCAATTATCCGTATAAATTTTTCCACATGAAGTACAAAATCTACTTTTACATGTAAATCCGATTCTCTTTGTAGTATTACAATTATTACACTTCAATTCAATAAATCCATACTTTGTATCTTTACACTTTAAAACTTTTTCTACTTCCTTTTTAACATTAGGTCTAATCTTATTTTTATATAACTTTTCAAACTCTTTCCAATGGTCTTCTAATATTCTTTTTATTTTACCTTTTTTCATCTGTTAAACCTCTAATTTATAATTAATTAATCTAACATATTTGAAGGCTAAAAACTAGATAATATCTAACTTTCAGCCTTCAAAATTTTTATACTTTCCTGTACATTAAAAAAGGCTAGAAGAATTAAATTCCTCTAACCTTAAAATATTAATTATTTTCAATGACACTTTCTGCTATATTAGTTGAGTGATCACCGATTCTTTCAAGATTGCTTAATAAATCTAAGAATATAGTTCCTGCATAAGCATTACATGTTCCATCATAAAGTCTCTTAATATGAAGCTCTCTATATTTCTTTTGAAATTTATCTATGCTAGCTTCTACTTCTGCAATACTTCTTGCTTTGCTTATATCTCTATTAGCATAACTTTCTATTGCTATCTCTAATGCTTTTTCAGCATTATTATAAATTTCATGTAATTGTTCGCGTGCTTGATCACTATAATCTAACTTTTTAGAAATCTTTTGACCTGCTAAGTCTGCTATATTTTCAGCATGATCTCCAATTCTCTCTATATCATTAATTACATGGAAAGTTGATGCTACTATTACACTTTCTTTATCTGATAACTCACATTTAGATAGTTTAACTAAATAATTAGTAATTGCTTCATTTAGCGTATTAATTACTTTTTCATTTTCATAAACTTTTCCTACTATTTTTTCGTCATTGTTATCAAATGCGTCCATGGCTAAATTCAAACTTTTTTTAGCCTTATTCGCCATTCTAATAGTCTCTTTAATCACTTGTCCTGCTGCTATAACTGGTGTTTCTAATAATCTATCATCAATATATTTTGGACCTGGTTTATCCTCTTCGTCATCCCCAGGAATAATTGTATTAACTAACTTAATAAGTACATTAGTTAATGGGAGCATTATTGCTGTATTAACTAAATTAAATACAGTATGTGAATTTGCTATTTGTCTACTTACATCTCCAGGACTTATCATTGATACAAAATCGCCTAATAAGTTGCTAACTAAAAATGGAATAAATAATATTGTACCACCTAAGTTAAATATTAAGTGCAACATTGCAGCTTTATGAGCTGTTTTATTAGTCCCTACTGTTGCTATCATAGCTGTTATGCATGTTCCAATGTTACATCCAAAGATTATTGGTAAAGCCATATGTATATTTATTGCCCCTGCTGTAGCTAAAGCAACAAGTATTCCTGTAGTTGCTGATGAACTTTGAAGAATTGCTGTTAATAAAGCTCCTGCAATTATTCCTAAATACCATCTTTCACCTACAGTTACAAGTATTTGCTCGAACATAGGAGACGCCGTTAGAGGCTTCATAGCTGAGCTCATAGCACCCATTCCTGTAAATAGGATACCAAATCCTAAAACTATATTACCTATATCTTTTCTCTTTTTGCCCTTTGCAAACATTACCATGAATGCACCTACAAAAACAAATAAAGGTGCTATAGCATCTAATTTAAATGCTACTAATTGCGCTGTTATGGTTGTCCCTATATTAGCTCCCATAATTATTCCTGCAGCTTGTGCAAGGTTCATAAGACCGGCATTTACAAAACCTACTACCATTACAGTTGTGGCACTACTACTTTGAATTACCGCTGTTACAGCTGCTCCAACTAAAACTGATATTATAGGATTTTTTGTTACCTTTTCAAGTATAGACTTTAACCCATCTCCTGCTGCATTTTCTAGACCATCACCCATTAATTTCATACCATAGATAAATAGTCCTAATCCGCCCATTAATTTCATAATAACCATTAATGATTCCAAAGTATATTCTCCTTTGCATTCTTATTTTTACAATTTTAGTTTAAAACATTTCTTAACATTTGTTAAGTAATTTGAGTATTTTTTAACCTAAATTTAATATAACATTGTATCTTTATCCGTTATTTTAACCTTTTTTGTAAGATTTATTCCAAAAAAAATGGAAGAGAGGTAACCCTCTCTTCCATATAAATCTCGCAGACTATCTCTTTGAGAATTGTGGTGCTCTTCTTGCTTTCTTAAGACCGTATTTCTTTCTTTCCTTCATTCTTGGATCTCTAGTTACGAATCCAGCCTTCTTTAATTCTGACTTAAGAGCTTCATCTGATTTAATTAATGCTCTAGTGATTCCATGTCTTATAGCTCCTGCTTGACCTGTAAATCCACCACCGTGAACGTTAACTAAAACGTCAAACTTATCTTTAGTTCCTGTTAAAACTAATGGTTGGTTAACAATCATTCTTAAAGTTTCTAAACCAAAGTAACTTTCTATTTCTCTATTATTTACAACTACATTTCCATTTCCTGGTACTAATCTTACTCTTGCAACTGATTTCTTTCTTCTTCCAGTACCCATGTATTGAACTTTTGCCATTTTTATTCCTCCTCCCGAGTCTGTATTAGTACTTTAATTCAAGTACTTCTGGTTGTTGAGCTTCATGTCCGTGCTCAGCACCTCTGTATACTTTTAACTTCTTAAGCATTTTTCTTCCTAAAACGCCTGTTGGAAGCATTCTTCTAACAGATTCTTCGAAAGCAAATTCAGGCTTCTTAGCTAATACTTCTCTATATGGAGTTTCCTTTAATCCACCTGGATATAAGCTATGCTTTCTCATTAATTTTTGATCTAACTTCTTACCAGTTAAAACAACTTGTTCAGCATTGATTATTATTACGTAATCTCCGCAGTCAACATTTGGTGTAAATGTTGGTTTATTCTTTCCTCTTAAAATTGAAGCAACTTGGCTAGCAACTCTTCCTAGTGGCTTTCCAGCAGCATCAACAACATACCATTTTCTTTCAACTTCTTGTTCTTTTGCAATGTATGATTTCATCTTTTTCCCTCCCTGAACTTATAACATCGTGCCTTACTCTCTCAAGTACTGCTTTTATGTCAAGACCCGGGGCTAGTGGATCTTATATACATAAATATTCTAACAAACAAACATTATTATAATACACGCTTACGGGCGTGTCAACATTTTTTTATTTTATTTTTAGTTTTTATAAAAAACTTTTTCTAACACTAACCCTCTAGATGGTACACATATTCCAGCTTTATCCCTAGCCTTATTTTCTATAATTGATTTAATATCACTAGATCTTATTTTTCCTCTTCCAACAACTAATAAAGTTCCTACTATTATCCTAACCATATTATATAAAAATCCATCACCTGTAACAAATATTTTAATATAGCTATCATAATTTTCTATATGAAGATCAGTAATAGTTCTTACTGTAGTTTTAACAGAACTTCCACTACTTTTAAATGCAACAAAATCATGAGTTCCTATAAAATAACTACAAGCTTTTTTCATTTCTTCTATATCAAGTTTTCCTTTTACCTGATAAGAGTAATCTTTACCTATAGCTATAGGAACATCTCTATTTAAAATAGTATATGAATATGTTTTTCCTTTAGCATTATATCTTGAATGGAAATCATCCTCTACTTCACTTGATTCTAATATAACAATATCATTAGGTAGCTTAACATTTAATGCTTCTCTAAACCTTTCTGATGGAATTCTACTGTTTGTTTTAAAATTTGCAACGAACCCTTTTGCATGAACTCCTGAATCAGTTCTTGAACTTCCTATAAGATTTATTTTTTCTTTAGTGATATCTTTTAAAGCTTCTTCTATAGTTTCTTGAATAGTAATACCGTTATTTTGTTTTTGCCATCCTAGATAATTTGTACCATCATACTCAATTATAAGCTTTATATTTCTCATTATTTTCACCTTAGTTATTTTAATTTTTCTACATTAAAAATCTTATTGATAAACTACAAACTAAAAGTACTCCAAATACAACAAATGCAACTGTATCTTTTGATGTAAAATTTAATTGTTTCATTCTAGTTCTACCATTTCCCCCTCTATATGCCCTAGCTTCCATAGCCATTGCAAGTTCGTCAGCTCTTCTAAAAGAACTAATAAATAAAGGAACTAATAAAGGAATTAGACTTTTTGCTTTTTGTATTAATCCACCAGTTTCAAAATCTGCTCCCCTAGCCTTTTGAGCCATCATTATTTTATCCGTTTCATCCATTAATGTCGGTATAAATCTTAAGGCTATTGTCATCATCATAGCTAATTCATGAGCTAATTCTTTTCCAATTGGTTTTAATAGCTTCTCTATCCCATCAGTTAATTCTATTGGTGAAGTAGTTAGTGTTAACACTGATGTACCCATAATTAAAAATATAAGTCTCAATGCCATAAATGCAGCTGTTGTAAGACCTTCTTTATAAATTTTAAGGAAACCTAATTCAAAAATTAATGTATCATAACTTCCTTTAATCATAAATATATTTAATATAGCTGTAAATGCTATTAGGAAAAATACTGGCTTTAATCCTTTATATAAGTATCTAGGTGGAATCTGTGCAACGTAAACTGTTAATGCTAAAAATCCAATTATAAATATATATCCTATAAATTTATCTACTATAAATAATGAAACTATAAATAGTATGGATAATAGTATTTTAGTTCTTGGATCTAGCTTATGCACAAAGGTTTCACCTGGTATATATTGTCCTATAGTTATATCTTTTATCATATCTCTATTACCTTTCTATTCTTTGTTACATTTTAAAGATTTAATAAGTTCATCTTTAGCTTGATTTATAGTATATATATCATCAGAAACATTAAATCCTTTTCTTCTAAGCTCTCTCATTAAATAAGTTACTTGTGGTACTGCAAGTCCTATACTCTCTAATGTATCTATTTCCTTAAATACTTCTGAAGGCTTACCTTGCAAAGCTACAGTGCCTTTATTCATAACTATTATTCTCTCAGCAAGCTTTCCAACATCCTCCATGCTATGGCTTACTAATACTATCGTCATCTTATATTTATCATGTAGTAATTTTATTTGCCCTAATATATCGTCTCTTCCTTTTGGATCTAACCCTGCTGTTGGCTCATCTAAAATTAAAACCTTTGGTTCCATTGCTATTACTCCCGCAATAGCAACTCTTCGCTTTTGCCCACCACTTAAATCAAATGGCGACTTATCCTTATAAACTTCATAATCTAAACCAACCATTTCCATTGATTTTTTTACTCTTTTAGTTATTTCTTCTTGATCTAATTTAAGATTTCTTGGTCCAAATTCAATATCCTTCTCTATAGTTTCTTCAAATAATTGATATTCTGGATACTGAAAGACCAAACCTACCTTCTTTCTAACATTAGATAAATTAACATTAGATGATGTGATATCCATATCATCAACTATTATTCTTCCAGAACTAGGCTTAAGTAGTCCATTCATATGCTGTATCAAAGTCGATTTACCTGAACCTGTATGACCTATTAGTGCAATAAACTCCCCTTCATTTATTTCTATGTTTACATTGTTTAATGCCACTTTTTCAAATGGGGATTTAGGCATATATATATGTGTTAAATTCTCTATCTTAATTGACATAACGCATTCACCATCTCATCTACATTTAAAATATTTGTATCTATATCTATACCACTCTTTTTAAGTTCATAGCATAACTCTGTAACTTGTGGCACATCTAATCCTATTTCCTTCATAGTTTCTACTTTAGAAAATACTTCTCTAGGAACTCCTTCTAGTATTACTTTTCCATTATCCATAACTAAAACTCTATCTGCTTGAGCTGCCTCATCCATATAATGAGTAATTAAAACTATTGTAATACCATACTTTTCATTTATTTCTTTTATATTTTTTATAACTTCTTTTCTACCTGATGGATCCAACATGGCAGTAGGTTCATCAAATATTATACAATCTGGTTGCATAGCTAAAATACCTGCTATTGCTATTCTTTGTTTTTGTCCTCCAGATAATAAATGTGGAGCATGACGTTTATATTCACTCATTCCAACCTTTTCTAAACTATCATCAACCCTTTTTCTTATCTCTGCAGGAGGTATTCCTAAATTTTCTGGACCAAATGCCACATCCTCTTCTACAATTGTTGCTACTAATTGGTTATCTGGATTTTGAAATACCATTCCAGCTTTCGCTCTTATATCCCATAAATTATTCACGTCTGAAGTGCTTAATCCATCAATAACAACAGTCCCCTCACTTGGAATTAGTAAAGCATTCATATGCTTAGCTATTGTTGATTTACCAGAACCATTATGCCCCAATATAACTAAAAACTCACCTTTTTTAACATCAAAATTAACTCCATTTACAGCATATCTTTCTTCTCCACCTTCTTGTAGAGTGTATTTAAAAGAGACATTATTACATTTAATCATCGCTTCACTCATGTCTAAACCCCCTTATGCATTATTTAAATATAGCTTAGTATTCTCAGTAGCACTTTAACTATTTAAATTATATATTAATACTTATGTATTATTTATATTGATATTAAAAATATAATTTTGCAAGCAAAGATTTTATTTATTACCATTCTTTTCAAAACTAATGTATATACACTTTTTATAAACTTATTATATTCTATTTTCTTTAAAATACAATAATATTAGTATTATTTTCACATATATAAACTTAGATTTTTTAGTTATCTAAGTTTATATATGTGAAAATGGGGACTAAGTATAAACTTAATCCCCTTATCATATTATACTAATTCAAGTATAACAACTTCTGCTCCGTCCCCTCTTCTAGGGCCTTTTTTGTACATTCTAGTGTATCCACCGTTTCTTTCTGCGTACTTTGGAGCTACATTATCAAATAGGTTTTGAACTACTTCTTCTTCAAGAACATATGATAAAACTTGTCTTCTAGCGTGAAGATCACCTCTTTTTGCTAAAGTAATCATCTTTTCAGCTAATTTTCTTGTTTCCTTTGCTCTTGTTTCAGTTGTTTCAATTTTGCCATGCTTTAAGAAACTTGTAACTAGGCTTCTTAACATAGCTCTTCTTTGGTCTGTAGCAAGACCTAACTTACGATAACCTGCCATGTGGATTTTACCTCCTTACTCATCGTTTAGTCGTAATCCTAAGCCTAATTCCTTAAGCTTTCTTTCGACTTCCTCTAAAGACTTCTTTCCTAGATTTCTTACTTTCATCATATCATCCATTGATTTTCCAGCAAGTTCTTGAACTGTATTTATACCAGCTCTTTTTAAGCAGTTATATGATCTAACTGATAAATCTAGCTCTTCTACAGTCATCTCTAGTACTTTTTCTTTCTTGTCTTCTTCTTTTTCTATCATAATTTCTACGTCATTAGTGCTATCACCTAAAGACATAAATAATTTAAAGTGTTCTATAAGGATTTTCGCTGATAAGCTTATAGCTTCATCAATCTTTATAGTTCCATTAGTCCAGATTTCTAAAGTTAACTTATCATAATCAGTAATTTGACCTACTCTAGTGTTTTCTACTGTAAAGTTAACTCTTTTAACTGGTGTATATATTGAATCAACAGCGATTGCTGATATTGGAAGTTCATCACTCTTATTTTTATTTTGAGTAACATATCCTCTACCTCTATTAACTGTTAATTCCATATATAACTTTCCATTATCGTCTAATGTTGCAATGTGTAGGTCTTTGCTTACAACTTCAACGTCTCCATCAGTTTTTATATCTGCACCTGTAACTACTCCAGGTCCTTGTGCATCTATGTAGATAGTCTTAGGACCTTCACCATTCATTGTTAGTGCTAATGATTTAATGTTTAAGATTATTTCTGTAACATCTTCTTTAACACCTTGCACAGTTGAAAATTCATGAAGTACTCCATCGATTTTAACTGATGTAGGAGCAACACCTGGAAGTGATGATAATAATATTCTTCTTAGTGCATTACCAAGCGTAATACCATATCCTCTTTCTAGTGGTTCAACTACATACTTACCGTAAGTACCGTCTTCATTTGCTTCTATACATTCTATTATTGGCTTTTCTATTTCTAACATGTACAAACCCTCCTTATATTTTAAATGGCAATCTTATTCTGAGGGCAACTGATTTCATATTTGCTATTAAGTATATATCTTAACAGTACAAATAATAACCTATTACTTGCTGTATAACTCAACAATAAGAGTTTCGTTAACTGGAACGTCTATATCTTCTCTTGTTGGTTCAGCAATTACTTTACCTTCATAGTTATCAACATTAGCTTCTAACCACTTTGGTAATGTCTTTGGATTTTCAACAAAAGTCTTGAATTTTTCAGTTCCTCTGCTCTTTTCACAAACTGTGATTACATCATTAACAGAAACCTTGAATGAAGGAATATCTACCTTCTTGCCATTTACTAAGAAATGACCATGAGTAACTAATTGTCTTGCTTCGTTTCTTGAAGCACCATATCCTAGTCTATAAACAACATTGTCTAATCTCATTTCTAATAACATAAGTAGGTTTTCACCAGTGATTCCTCTCATGTGATCAGCTTTTTCATAATAAGTTCTGAATTGTCCTTCAAGAACTCCGTATATTCTTCTAGCTTTTTGCTTTTCTCTTAATTGTACTCCGTAGTTAGACATTTTCTTCTTAGCTGCTCCGTGTTGTCCTGGTGCATAGCTTCTTCTAACAAAAGCACATTTATCTGTATAACATCTATCCCCTTTAAGGAATAATTTCATACCTTCTCTTCTACATAATCTACATGTAGCTCCAGTATATCTTGCCATTAATTACACCTCCTATATGAATACTAGACTCTTCTTCTCTTTGGTGGTCTACATCCGTTGTGTGGAATTGGAGTAACATCTTTTATAAGTGTTACTTCTAATCCTGCTGCTTGTAGGGATCTTATAGCTGCTTCTCTACCAGCACCTGGTCCCTTTACGTATACTTCTATACTTTTTAATCCGTGTTCCATAGCTGCTTTAGCTGCTGTTTCAGCTGCCATTTGTGCTGCAAATGGAGTGCTCTTTCTTGATCCTCTGAAACCTAGAGCTCCTGCACTTGACCATGATAAAGCATTTCCTGCCGCATCAGTTAAAGTAACTATTGAGTTATTGAAAGTTGACTTGATGTGTGCAGCACCATGCTCAACATTCTTTCTTTCTTTTCTTCTTCTAGTCTTTTTGACTTTTTGAGCTGCCATCGAATTCCCTCCTCACTACTTCTTCTTATTTGCGATAGTCTTCTTTGGACCTTTTCTTGTTCTTGCGTTAGTTTTAGTCTTTTGACCTCTAACTGGAAGACCTTTTCTATGTCTTATTCCTCTATAACATCCAACTTCTACTAGTCTCTTGATGTTTAAAGCAACTTCTCTTCTTAAGTCACCTTCTATAGTTAAAGTTTTTACATATTCTCTAATTGCTGTAACTTCTTCTTCTGTAAGATCCTTAACTCTAGTGTCTGGATTAACTCCAGTAGCAGCTAGAATCTTGTGTGAAGTAGAAAGTCCTATTCCGTATATATATGTTAGACCTATTTCAACTCTTTTTTCTCTTGGTAGGTCTACGCCTGATATTCTTGCCATTAAACTTACACCTCCTGATACTTGAAATGCACATAAGTTATTTATATGTTTATATAATAAAATTCTAGGTCGATAGAGCTTTTATCCTATCGTCAGCCGTACCTAAAACTTATTTACTTAATTTAAAATGCCTATATAATCATATTTGACTTTTACATAAAAGTCAATAAATTTTATATAGTAAAATAATACTTTTTTTGCCTAATACCTAATTATATTAGCCTTGCTTTTGCTTGTGCTTAGGATTTTCACAGATTACCATTACTCTTCCTTTTCTTCTTATAATCTTGCACTTTTCGCAAATAGGCTTAACTGATGGTCTTACTTTCATCGCTAACCCTCCTTGTAATACTTCATGATAGTAATTCTACTACCTTTATTTAGCTCTCCATGTAATTCTACCTCTAGTTAAATCATATGGAGAAAGTTCTATTGTAACTTTATCTCCTGGTAGAATTCTTATGAAGTTCATTCTTAATTTACCTGATATATGTGCTAGAATCTTATGTCCGCTTTCTAGTTCTACTTGGAACATAGCATTTGGTAAAGATTCTAATACCGTACCTTGCATTTCTATAACGTCATCTTTTGACATAAGGTAATCAACCCTCCTTAACAATGCCTTTAAGCTTTAGAAATCTCTTGATTTTTAAATCAGTACCTCTATCTTTAGATATTATTGATGCTTTAATCTCATCATTTACATCTCCTAAAACAGTAAAATGTTTTAGCTTTTTTTTCTTAGGCATCTGAACTGTTTTAGTACTTCCATTACTCAGAAGCACATAAGCCTCACTTATTTGTTCAATAATCACATATAAATGATTTTTATCTCTTCCTGCTTGTGAAAGAATTACTTTCCCAATTAAGTCATTGTTTTGCAAACTTTTCACCTCGATGATTACCTTAGCCATAAATCTACAAGCCACCTTTTGGTATCATGCGAATTTATAACTAAGCAACACTTATTTAATTAGTGTTAATATTTCGGGTCCATCTGGTAAAATTACAACAGTATTTTCGTAGTGTGCAGATAGACTTTTATCACTAGTTACTACAGTCCAATCATCCTTTAAAGTTTTCACTTTATATGTTCCTATATTAACCATAGGTTCAATTGCTAGAGTCATTCCTGCCACTAGTTTTGGACCTCTTCCTGGTCTACCGAAGTTCGGTACCTCAGGATCTTCGTGTACAACTCTACCTATACCGTGTCCTACGAAATCTCTTACTACCGAAAAGCCATTTGACTCTACGTAGTTTTGTATTTCATGTGATATATCAGTTAGTCTGTTGTTGACTTTTGCATGTTCAATACCTTTAAAGAAAGACTCTTCTGTTACTTTTATTAACTTCTTAGCTTCTTCTGAGACATTCCCTACTGCAAATGTTCTAGCAGCATCTCCATGAAAACCATTGAGTTCTGCTCCACAATCTACACTAATAATATCTCCATCTTTTAATACATACCCTCCTGGGATCCCATGAACTACTTGCTCGTTAACAGATATACATAGTGAAGCAGGAAAACCATATAGCCCTTTAAATGAAGGCTTTGCTCCATGCTTAGTTATAAATTCTTCTGCTATCTTGTCTAATTCAGCAGTAGTTATTCCTGGTCTTACTTTTTCTTCAACCAATAGTAATGTTTCAGCTACTATTTTACCTGCTGCTCTCATTAGGTCTATTTCATTGTGGTTTTTAATGATGATCATTATTTGCCACTCCCTAAGATATCACAGATACCTTCGAATACTTCGTTAATAGCTTTTGTACCATCTACAATTGAAAGTAAGTTTCTTTCTTTGTAAAAATCAATCAGTGGTTGTGTTTGTCTCTCATACACATCTAATCTTTCTGATACAGTTTCCTCTGAATCATCTTTTCTTTGGATTATATCACTACCACAAACATCACATTTTCCTGCAATAGTTGGTGGATTAAACTTTATATGATAACTAGCTCCACATGATGGACAAACTCTTCTGCCTGTCATTCTTTCTAAAATGAATTCCATTGGTACTTCTATTAATAATGCAGTATCAATATTTTCATTTCTTTCTATTAAAAATTGTTGAAGGGCTTCTGCTTGTGCAACTGTCCTTGGAAAACCATCCAAAAGATATCCGCCCTTACAATCTTCATCTTGTAGTCTATTTTTTACCATATTAATAGTAATTTCATCTGGTACTAACTGACCTTTATCGATGTGCTTTTTAGCTTCTACTCCTAATGGAGTGTTTTCAGAAATGTTCTTTCTGAATATATCTCCAGTAGAAATATGTGGTATAGAGTATCTATTACTAATTGATTTTGCCTGTGTTCCCTTTCCTGCTCCAGGAGGACCTAATAATACTATCTTCACCGGCATCATCTCCAATATAAATCTATTTTAAGAATCCTTGGTAATGTCTCATTACTAGTTGTGAATCAAGTTGTCTTGAGAAATCCAAAGCAACTCCAACAACAATTAATAATGATGTACCTCCAAATTGAATTCCTTCTAAAGAAGTATTTGAAATTAAAATTGGTAATACTGCAAGTAATGCTGCAAATATTCCACCTATTAAAGATACTTTTGTAAGTACTTTTTCAAAATACTTTTCTGTTGCTTCGCCTGGTCTAATTCCTGGTACAAATCCTGCTGACTTGTGCAGATTTTCTGCCATTTCATCAGGCTTAAATGTAATTTGTGTGTAGAACCAAGTAAAAAATATAGTTAATATTGAATAACAAACTGGATACATCCAAGTTTTTTCATTAAATATACTATATTTACTAGATACTATCCACGTTGCCCAGTCACGTCCTTGGAAGAACATAGCGATAGTTTTTGGAAACATCATAACTGACATAGCAAAGATTATTGCTATTACAGCAGATCCAATTATGCTAAGTGGAATATGAGTAGATTGCCCTCTCATAACCTTACTTCCAACAGCCTTTCCTGCATATTGAACAGGTACTCTTCTTTCTGCTAGTGAGAAGAATATTGTTGCTCCAAGCAATGCTAATGCAAACACTATAAATAGTGCAATTTCTACTATAGTAATTTTACCAGTATCCTTTAATGTAAATAATGACATTAAAGTCATAGGTAATTGGGATATTATATTAACAAAAATTAATATGGAAACACCATTTCCAAATCCCTTAACTGTTATTTGGTCACCTAACCACATACAGAATGTTGATCCAGTAACTAATGCTACTAGTACAACTATCATTTCTGATGTTGTTATCCCTGCTGTAGCTCCTGTTGATGCAATCATTTGATAAGCACCAAACGCTAATACTATTCCTATTACAATTGAAAGTATTCTTGTGATCTTTTGAATCTTCTTTCTACCTTCTTCACCTTCTTTAGAAAGTTGTTCTAAAGATGGAATTGCTATTGTAAGCAATTGAATAATAATCGAAGCATTAATATAAGGTGTAACACTTAATGCAAATATACTAAATCTGCTTAAAGCTCCACCTGATAATAAATCATAAAAACCAAGTAAAGTGCCACTTCCAGTTAATTCTTTTAAATGTGATGTGCTAATCCCAGGAATAGGAATATGTATTCCAATCCTGAAAATTGCAACTAAAAATATTGTCCATAGAAATTTTTTCTTTAACTCGGGAACCTTCCAGGCATTACGTAGGGTTGATAGCATACTAAATCACCTCAACTTTTCCTCCAGCTGCTTCTATCTTTTCAGCCGCTGATTTGGAGAATTTACATCCTTTAACAGTTAGGCTCTTTTCTATTGTACCATTTCCTAAAATTTTAACTCCGTCCATTACTTTACTTACTACTCTTCTTTCAAGTAAAACTTCTGGAGTAACTTCAGTTCCGTTTTCAAAAATGTTTAATCTATCAACGTTAATGCTAACATATTTCTTAGCAAATATATTTGTGAATCCTCTCTTAGGAAGTCTTCTGTATAGTGGCATTTGACCTCCTTCAAATCCTGGTCTTACTCCACCGCCTGATCTAGCGTTTTGGCCTTTTTCACCTTTTCCGGCGTTTCTACCTAAACCTGAACCAGTACCTCTACCAACTCTCTTAGGAGCTTTCTTACTTCCTGCTGCTGGTTTTAATTCATGAAGTTTCATTACTAAATGCACCTCCTCTGTATTAAACTTCTTCTACTTTTAGTAGATAGTCAACTTTATTGATCATTCCTCTGATTTGAGGAGTTTCTTCATGTTCTACTGTCTTACCGATTTTTTTAAGTCCAAGGGCATGTGCAGTAGCAATATGGTCTTTCTTTCTTCCAATTAAGCTCTTTACTAAAGTAACTTTAATCTTTGCCATTGCTGTTCCCTCCTAACCTAAAATTTCTTCAACAGTTTTGCCTCTTAATTTAGCTATATCTTCAGCTGTTCTTAAGTTTGCTAATCCGTTGATTGTTGCATTTACCATATTTTTAGGATTGTTTGAACCTAATGACTTAGCTCTAACATCCTTTAATCCTGCTAATTCTAATACAGATCTTGCTGGACCTCCAGCTATAACTCCTGTACCTTCTTTAGCTGGCATTATAAGAACTTTACCAGTTCCAAATTTACCATATATTTCATGAGGAACTGTGTTTTCAACTATCGCAACACTTACTAAGTGCTTCTTAGCGTCTTCAATTCCTTTTTTGATTGCTTCAGGGATTTCTATTGACTTACCCATTCCCACGCCTACGTGTCCGTTTTCGTCACCTACAACTACTAAAGCGCTGAATCTGAAGTTTCTACCACCCTTAACAACCTTAGTTACTCTGTTTATATAAACAACCTTTTCTTTAAGGTCTAGTGTGCTAGGATCGACTCTCATGTGTTTCCCTCCTTGTTTATTAGAATTTTAAACCTGCTTCTCTTGCAGCTTCAGCTAATGTTTGAACTCTTCCGTGATAAACGTATCCACCTCTGTCAAATACTACTTCTGAGATTCCTTTTTCTAAAGCTTTCTTAGCAACTAATTCTCCTACAAGCTTAGCTGCCTCTTTATTTCCGCCTGCCTTTACAGCAAAATCTTTGTCTAAGCTTGAAGCTGAAACTAAAGTTACTGCATTAACATCATCTATTATTTGAGCATATATATTTTTTTCACTTCTATATACTGAAAGTCTTGGTCTCTCAGGAGTACCAGAAATTTTCTTACGTACTCTAAGGTGACGTCTTTCTCTACTAGCTTTTCTGTCTACCTTCTTGAACATAAAAGGCTCACTCCTTTCTATTATTTCTTACCAGTTTTACCTTCTTTACGTCTGATAACTTCGTTATCGTACTTAATTCCCTTACCCTTATATGGTTCAGGTTTTCTCCATGATCTTATATCAGCCGCAGCAGCTCCAACCTTTTCCTTGTCGATACCCTTAACTACAACTTTTGTTGCAGCTGGAGTTTCGAAAGTAACACCTTCGATTGGTTCTATTTCAACTGGATGTGAATATCCTAAGTTCATTACAAGTTTCTTACCTTGTAATTGAGCTCTATAACCAACACCTATTAATTCTAAAGATTTTTCAAATCCTTTTTCAACTCCGATTATCATGTTGTTGATTAATGCTCTAGTTAATCCATGAAGAGCTCTGTGCTCTTTTTGATCGCTAGGTCTAGTAACAACAACTTGGTTGTCTTCAACTGCTATATTCATGTCTTTGTTCATAGCTTTAACAAGTTCGCCCTTTGGACCTTTAACTGTAACAACATTTTCTGCTGAAACAGTTACAGTTACGCCTGCAGGTATAGCTATAGGTAATCTACCTACTCTTGACATAATCGCACCTCCTGTTTTACTTGTTCGTGTATATATGTTAATCTTAGTTACTTTCTAATTAAAGAACTACCAAACGTAGCAAACTACTTCTCCGCCTAATCCAGCTTTTCTAGCTTCTCTATCAACTAATAAACCTTTAGAAGTTGATATTATAGCGATTCCTAGTCCATTAAGAACCTTTGGTGTTTCATCCTTCTTACAGTAAACTCTTAATCCTGGTTTTGATATTCTCTTTATACCAGTTATAACTCTTTCTTTATTTGCACCATACTTAAGAGATATTCTTAACATTGGAACTACTCCATCGTTGTATTCCTCTATTTCTTTTATATATCCCTCTTGTAATAATATATTCGTAACAGCCTTCTTCATGTTTGATGAAGGTACTTCTACAACTTCATGTCTTACAGCATTTGCATTTCTTATACGTGTTAGCAAATCTGCGATAGGATCTGTCATAACCATTTAATGTGCCTCCTTTCACTATATAGGTTTTACCAACTTGCTTTCTTACAACCAGGGATTTGACCCTTGTAAGCAAGTTCTCTAAAGCATATACGGCAAATACCAAATTTTTTTAGTACTGAATGTGGTCTTCCACATATTCTGCATCTTGTATAAGCTCTTGTTGAGTATTTTGGTTCTCTTTTCCACTTTTCAATAATAGCCTTACGTGCCACGGTTTTCCCTCCTTATTATTGAGCAAATGGCATTCCAAGGAATCTTAATAATTCTCTTGCTTCTTCGTCTGTATTTGCTGATGTAACGAAGATAATATCCATTCCTCTAACCTTATCGATTTTATCGTATTCAATTTCTGGGAATATTAATTGCTCTTTAACTCCTAATGAGTAGTTTCCTCTACCATCGAAAGCCTTTGATGAAACTCCTCTAAAATCTCTAACTCTTGGAAGAGCAATTGACATTAATTTATCAGCAAATTCATACATCTTTGCCTTTCTTAATGTAACCTTACATCCTAAAGCCATATTTTCTCTAATCTTAAAGTTAGCAACTGATTTCTTTGCTCTTGTTAAGATTGGCTTTTGACCTGCAATAATAGTTAAATCATTAACTGCTGCTTCTAATATTTTTTGATTGTCCTTAGCTTCTCCTACTCCCATGTTGATGACAATTTTCTCAAGCTTTGGAACTTCCATGATGTTTTTATATCCGAACTTTTCTATCATAGCTTGCACTACTTCTTTTTCGTACTTCTCTTGAAGTCTTGTTGTCATAATTAGTACCTCCTTTCAGATTCTAGAATGTTTCTCCACACTTCTTACAAACTCTAACTTTAGTACCATCTTCTAAGATTTTGTTACTAATTCTTGTAGCGTTTTTACATTTAGTGCAGTATAACATAACTTTTGAGCTGTATATAGCTCCTTCTTTTTCAATTATACCACCTTGAGCGTTAGCTCTGTTTGGTTTTTGGTGCTTTTTAACTATATTAACTCCTTGAACGATAACCTTACCTGTTTTAGGACTTACTTTTAAAACTTCACCTGTTTTCCCTTTATCTTTACCTGAAATAACTACAACTGTGTCATTCTTTCTAACATGTACCTTCAAATGAGCCACCTCCTCTATTATAGAACTTCAGGTGCTAATGATAATATTTTGTTAAATTCTTTATCTCTTAGCTCCCTAGCAACTGGTCCGAAGATACGAGTTCCTCTTGGTTGCTTATCATCTTTTATAATAACAGCTGCATTTTCATCAAACTTAATGTATGAACCATCAGCTCTTCTTAATCCTCTAACTGATCTAACTATAACAGCTTTTACAACGTCGCCTTTTTTAACAACTCCGCCTGGTGTTGCACTTTTAACGCTAGCAACTATTATATCTCCAATGTTACCGAACTTTCTTTTTGATCCGCCTAAAACTCTGATACACATAATTTCTTTAGCACCTGAGTTATCTGCTACCTTTAGTAAGGTTTGTTGTTGTATCATTGAATTACCCTCCTTTCAGTCTTAAAGCCTATTTAGCTTTTTCAACTATTTCAACAAGTCTCCATCTCTTATCCTTAGATAATGGTCTAGTCTCCATAATTAAAACTCTATCATTAATTTTAGCTTCATTGTTTTCATCATGAGCTTTAAACTTTGTTGTTCTATTAACAGTCTTGCCATATAATGGGTGTCTTACCTTAGTCTCAACAGCAACAACAATAGTTTTTTCCATTTTATCTGAAACAACTCTACCTATTTTTTTCTTTCTTAATCCTCTTTCCATTAAGAGTTACCTCCTTTCAGATTTACTGCTCGTATGCCCTGATCTCTTCTTCTCTTAAGATGGTTTTGATTTGGGCTATAGATTTCTTTACTTCTCTTATTCTCATAGGATTTTCTAATTGTCCTGTAGCTAATTGGAATCTTAAGTTGAATAATTCAGCTTTAAGGTCATTTAGCTTAACCTTTAAATCTTGAGGATTATTTTCTCTTAATTCTTTTAATTCTCTAGCCTTCATTATTCTTCACCACCCATTTCCTCAAAATCTCTTCTTGTAACGAACTTACACTTTACAGGAAGCTTGTGTGATGCAAGTCTCATAGCTTCTCTTGCAACTTCTTCATTAACTCCTGATAATTCGAATAACACTCTACCAGGCTTAACTACTGCTACCCAATATTCTGGTGAACCTTTACCTGAACCCATTCTTGTTTCAGCTGGCTTTTCAGTTACTGGCTTATCTGGGAAAATCTTTATCCAAAGTTTTCCTCCTCTTCTAATATATCTGTTTATAGCAATTCTGGCAGATTCTATTTGATTACTAGTAATCCATCCACAAGTAGTAGCTTGAATACCATAATCTCCGTATGCAAGGAAATTACCTCTTGTAGCTTTTCCTTTCATTCTACCACGTTGTACCTTACGATGCTTAACTCTTTTAGGCATTAACATGATTAATTCCTCCTTTCTTACGCGTTAACTTCTTCCTTCTTTTCAACTTTTTTAGTTGGAAGAACTTCTCCATTATAAACCCAAACTTTTACTCCGATTTTTCCGTAAGTTGTATCTGCTTCTGCAAATCCATAATCTATGTCAGCTCTTAAAGTTTGTAGTGGAATTGTTCCTTCGTGATATTGTTCAGTTCTTGCTATTTCAGCTCCACCTAATCTACCTGAGCAAGCAGTTTTAACACCCTTAGCTCCAAGTCTCATACCTCTTTGGATGCTTTGCTTCATAGCTCTTCTGAATGATACTCTCTTTTCTAATTGTGCAGCTATATTTTCTGCCATTAATTGAGCATTTGCGTCTGCATTTCTAACTTCAACTATGTTAATTAGTATATTTTTGTTACTAACTATTTTAGCTAATTTAACTTTTAATGCTTCTATTCCAGATCCACCTTTTCCGATGATAACACCAGGTTTAGCAGTGTGTATATTTAACTTTATTCTCTTAGCAGCTCTTTCGATTTCAATTTTTGAAATACCAGCTGAGTAAAGATCTTTCTTTACGAATTCTCTGATTTTGTTATCTTCTATTAGATTGTCTGCAAAGTTCTTCTTTGAAGCATACCATTTAGCATCCCAATCTTTGATAACACCTACTCTAAGTCCGTGAGGATGTACTTTTTGACCCACTTGTTTTCCCTCCTTTTTTCTAAGCTCTTTCTTTAACTACAAGTGTTATATGACTTGTTTTCTTGTTGATTCTAAATGCTCTACCTTGAGCGTGAGGTCTAAATCTCTTTAATGTTGGACCTTGACCTACGAATGCATCAGCAACGTATAATCTTTCTACGTCCATTTCATGATTATTTTCTGCATTTGCAACAGCTGATTTTAAAACCTTGTTTATAACTACTGCTGCATCTTTTGGAGTATATTGTAATATAGCGAAAGCCTCTTGAATATTCTTTCCTCTTATTAAATCAAGAACTACTCCTACTTTCATTGGAGACATTCTCACATATTTAGCTATAGCTCTAGCTTCCATTTATGTTCCTCCTTTCCGGGATTACTTTCTTTTTCTTGACGCTTTTTCGTCATAATCGTGTCCTCTATAAGTTCTTGTTAAAGCGAACTCACCAAGTTTTTGTCCAACCATATCTTCAGTTATGAAAACAGGTACATGCTTTCTTCCGTCGTGAACAGCGATTGTATGACCAATCATTTGTGGAAAGATAGTTGAACTTCTTGACCAAGTCTTAACAACCTTCTTTTCTCCACTAGCATTCATTTCTTCGATTTTCTTTAAAAGTCCTTCGTGTACGAAAGGTCCTTTCTTTGTTGATCTACTCACTATAATTTGCCTCCCTTCATAATCTCTAGGTTGACAAGCCATGAAGAGAACTAGAGATTCTCTTCATACTACTTATCGTTTCTTCTCTTTATTATGAATCTATCTGAATACTTCTTATTCTTTCTAGTCTTGTATCCAAGTGCTGGTTTACCCCATGGAGTAACTGGACTTGGTCTACCGATTGGTGATCTACCTTCACCACCACCATGAGGGTGATCGCAAGGATTCATTACTGAACCTCTAACTGTAGGTCTCCATCCCATATGTCTCTTTCTACCAGCTTTACCTATGTTAATTATATCATTAGTAGTATTTGAAACTGTTCCAATTGTAGCTCTACACTCAATTCTTACATATCTCATTTCACCTGAAGGTAATCTTAATGTTGCATAATTTCCTTCTTTAGCCATTAATTGTGCAGTAGTTCCTGCTGATCTTACCATTTGAGCACCCTTACCTGCTTGTAACTCAATGTTATGAACAAAAGTACCAACTGGTATGTTTCTTAATGGAAGAGCATTTCCTGCTTTTATATCAGCTTCTGGTCCAGAAACAACAACATCTCCAACTTTTAATCCTACTGGAGCGATTATATATCTCTTTTCACCATCAGCATATACAACTAATGCAATGTATGCTGTTCTGTTTGGATCGTATTCTACACTAGCAACCTTTGCTGGGATACCATCCTTATTTCTTTTGAAATCTATTATTCTATATTTTCTCTTAGCTCCACCACCGTGGTGTCTAACAGTTATTTTACCTTGAGCATTTCTACCGCCACTTTTCTTTAAAGATACAAGAAGTGATTTTTCTGGTGAGCTAGTAGTTACTTCTTCAAAAGTAGCCATAGTCATTTCTCTTCTTGATGGTGTAGTCGGTCTAAACTTTTTAACTGCCATGTAAATTCCCTCCTTCTTTCAGCTTATCTGGTACTATGTACCAATAACTCGCTTTACTTTAAATTATTGCATTCCTTCAAAGAATTCAATATTCTTGCTATCTTCAGTTAATGTGATGATAGCTTTCTTAAAGTCAGCTCTTTTTCCTACATGTACGCCCATTCTCTTAGTTTTTCCCATAGTTCTTAATGTTTGAACATTTTCAACTTTAACGCCAAAAACTTCTTCAACAGCTCTTTTTATTTGAACCTTATTAGCGTTTATGTGAACTATGAAAGTGTACTTTTTCTCTGCCATAGCAGCCATACTTTTTTCAGTTATAACAGGCTTTCTTATGATATCATGGCTTGTCATTTTCATTATGCGTACACCTCCTCGATTTTTGATACAGCATCCTTAGTTATGATTAATTTTTGGAACTTTAATAAATCATAAACATTAATGTTGTTAACTGGCATTACTTCAACACCTGCAATGTTTCTTGCTGATTTGTAAACTGCTTCGTTTGATTCCGCAGTTACTATTAAAGTCTTCTTAGCTTCGAAAGCTTTTAAAACTTCAACCATGTTCTTAGTCTTAGGAGCTTCAAATGTTAAGTTTTCTAAAACTATCATTTCTCCTTCTTGTACCTTGCTAGTTAAAGCAGACTTCATAGCTACTCTTCTCATGCTCTTTGGTACTGACATTCTGTAATCTCTTGGTTTTGGTGCGAATACTATACCACCTTTGATCCATTGTGGTGCTCTAATAGAACCTTGTCTTGCTCTACCAGTTCCCTTTTGTCTCCAAGGCTTAATTCCGCCTCCTCTAACCTCAGCTCTAGTCTTAGCTGATTGAGTTCCTTGTCTCTTGTTAGCTAATAAAGCAACAACCATTTGGTGCATTGCATCTTGATTAACTTCAACTCCGAACACATTATCATTTAATTGGATATCTCCAACTTGTTTTCCTTCTTGATTAAATAATCCTACTGTAGGCATCCTGTTTCCTCCTTTCTACAGAATTAAGCTTTAACTGCGTTTCTTATTACTACTGTACCTTTGTTAGGTCCTGGGATACCACCCTTAATTAGTATTAAGTTCTTTTCAGCTATAACCTTAACTACTTCTAAGTTTATTACTGTTGTGTTAACAGCACCCATATGCCCTGGCATATTCTTGTTCTTGAAAGTTCTTGATGGATCTGATGAAGCTCCCATTGAACCAACTGCTCTGTGGAATTTAGAACCGTGAGTCATAGGTCCTCTATTAGCATTCCATCTCTTGATAACACCTTGGAATCCCTTACCTTTAGAAACTCCTGATACATCAATTTTTTCTCCTGCTGCAAATATGTCAGCTTTAAATTCTTGACCAACTTCATAAGTTGAACAATCTTCTAATCTGAATTCTTTTAATCTTCTCTTTAAAGATACACCCGCCTTAGCAAAATGTCCTTTCTTTGGCTTGTTAACAAGCTTTTCTCTAACATCTCCGAAACCTACTTGTATTGCTTCATAACCATCTTTTTCGATAGTCTTCTTTTGAACAACAACACATGGGCCAGCTTCTACTACTGTTACTGGAATAACTTTTCCATTTTCATCAAATATTTGAGTCATTCCTATTTTCTTTCCTAATATAGCCTTTTTCATGTATTTACACCTCCTAAACGTATTAGCGGATTGAATAACAATCATAACCGTTCAAACTGTTTATTTAATAATAGCTATTATAGCTTAATTTCGATATCAACACCAGCTGGTAAGTTTAATCTCATTAAAGCATCAACTGTTTTAGGTGATGGATTAACTATATCGATTAATCTCTTGTGTGTTCTGATTTCGAATTGTTCTCTTGAATCTTTATATTTGTGAACAGCTCTTAATATAGTAACAACATCTTTCTCAGTTGGTAGTGGTACTGGACCTGCAACTTTAGCTCCTGTTGACTTTGCTGTTTCAACGATCTTTTCAGCTGATTGATCTAATATTGTGTGATCAAAAGCCTTTAATCTGATTCTTATTTTTTGTTTTGACATCTTGGTTTCCCTCCTTTTCATGTACGCTTTACTTCTAACGCACAACAGCGGTTGTTCTATAAACTGTTCCTGGTGTTTCCTATTAAAACACACAAAGAATTACAAAACCCCTGTCGTTGGATTCTAGATCCTAACATACTCATCAAGAATTAACCCGGAAGTCCGGCAACCTCTTGACTCATCGCTGTTCGCTATACAACTTCTTCATTATACTATCTTTACATAGTATTTTCAAGACTTTTTTAGCCTTTTTTCATTTTTTTTCAAATTAATTTTTTCATTAATTTTAAATCACATTTTTCTCAGTAATTATATTTTATTAGGCTTTTATATTTTTATCAACATATTTTTTATTGTAATATTTGGATTATAACATTTCTACTTAATATTATACCTAAATTTCAGATAACTTAATCATTCTTTTTTATAATAAAAAAGTGGCTTTCGCCACGCTCCCTTCGGGAATTTAATTTTAAGTACCTTAAGAAGCATAGAACCGATATCTGTTCTATGCTATATTTTTCCTATTAATTAATACTTTATTCCATATACTCCAGTATACTCTTTAGGCCTCATTACTCCTCCGCACTTTTCACATGAAAAGCATGGTGGTTCATCAACATTGCTTTGATCCATTTCATCAAAATATTCAACTACTTCTTTAGGAATATTTTCTTTAGCTCCGCAAATAGTACAAATATATAATATTTCCTCTGTTTTCATCTTACTTCCTCCAACTAAGTTGTTTTCGGAATTATTTTACCACTTAATATACGTTTAGTAATAGCATAATTTTCTATAGCCTTTTCTAATTTTTCTTCATTCTCTTCTATAATCTTAATTCTCAGCCGTTCCCTCATGGACCCATATTTAGGATATACAATATCATGAAATCTCATTTTATTACCACAGTTAGGACATTTACACGGATTTACACCACTTATTGCCAGTATTCTATTCTCCCAAGTTGCTATAGATCTTCTTATACTTAATATCTTTTCATCTATCATTTTTATAAAATTAAATTTTCCTTTGCTTCTTCTAGAATAAATTCCAAAGTATCTTATCATTTTAAAATTTTTCTCTGGAATATGTCTTATTATTCTTTTTATGAACTCATATACATGTACAGTTTCAACTATGACCTTATTATCTTCATGTCTAGTATATTTATAAGTCACATTTTCACCATCATATTTAAGAATCCTTGATTCCGCTATCGCAGGACGTCCCACATATCTCCCTACATATTTTGCTGCTGTCTTCGCTGATTTTATCTCAGTTTTAGCATGAACATAAAAACCTTTATCTTTCTCTTTATATAGTTTATTTTTTAGTAATTTAATTTCTTTTGTATTTCCATTTATATAAGTTATTTCATCTAACAAAACCTTTTGCCATCTTTTTCTTAATGATTCATAAGATATGTGCCTTATATGCCTCCATTCTGTTATATTTCCTCTCCCTCCTTCTGTAACCATCATATGTACATGAGGATTCCACTTTAAATCTCTTCCAAATGTATGTATTACAGTTACTATACCTGGTGTGAATTCCTCCTTTCTATTTAAACTATGCATCCAACTCGTAACAGCTCTCGCTGCGCACTTCGGCAATATCTTAAGTCTTTGTCTATCCAGTCCAAAGAATTCTCTTAATTCTTTTGGTATAGTAAAAACTATATGTCTATGCCTAACATTTATTAAATTTCCCAACATATTATCAATCCAATTATCCGTATAAATCTTTCCACATGAAGTACAAAATCTACTTTTACATGTAAATCCGATTCTCTTTGTAGTATTACAATTATTACACTTCAATTCAATAAATCCATACTTTGTATCTTTACACTTTAAAACTTTTTCTACTTCCTTTTTAACATTAGGTCTAATCTTATTTTTATATAACTTTTCAAACTCTTTCCAATGGTCTTCTAATATTCTTTTTATCTTACCTTTTTTCATCTGTTAAACCTCTAATTTATAATTAATTAATCTAACATATTTGAAGGCTAAAAGCTAGATAATATCTAATTTTCAGCCTTCAAAATTTTTATACTTTCCTGTACATTAAAAAAAGAAAGAGTAAAGGCGTCCCCTTACTCTTTCTTAATAGTGATCACTTTTTAGCGCTATTTATATATAATTAAATTTGTTATTACTTAAAATAAAATTATTCTATTATGCTAGTAACAACTCCTGAACCTACAGTTCTTCCACCTTCTCTGATAGCGAATCTTAATCCTTCATCCATTGCTACTTGAGTGATTAATTCAACGTTCATATCAATGTGGTCTCCTGGCATAACCATTTCCATTCCGTCTGGTAATTTGATTGATCCAGTAACGTCTGTTGTTCTGAAGTAGAATTGTGGTCTGTATCCATCGAAGAATGGAGTATGTCTTCCACCTTCTTCTTTCTTAAGTACGTATACTTGACCTACGAACTTGCTGTGTGGCTTAACTGATCCAGTCTTTGCTAATACTTGACCTCTTTCGATATCTGTTCTTTGAACACCTCTTAAAAGTACTCCAACATTATCTCCAGCTTGTGCTTCGTCTAGTAACTTTCTGAACATTTCTATTCCTGTTACTACTACTTTTCTGCTTTCTTCTGATAATCCAACGATTTCTACTTCGTCTCCTACATGAAGAACTCCTCTTTCAACTCTTCCTGTTGCAACTGTTCCTCTACCAGTTATTGTGAATACATCTTCTACTGGCATTAAGAATGGCTTATCTGTTGCTCTTTCTGGTGTTGGAATGTAGCTATCTACTGCTTCCATTAATTCTAAGATTGGAGCGATTGATTTTTCATCTGTTGGGTTTTCTAATGCTACTAAAGCTGATCCCTTGATTACTGGAATATCATCTCCTGGGAAGTTGTATTCTGATAATAATTCTCTAACTTCCATTTCTACTAATTCTAATAATTCTTCGTCATCTACCATATCTGCCTTGTTTAAGAATACTACGATATAGTCAACACCAACTCTTGATGCTAGTAGTATATGTTCTCTTGTTTGTGGCATTGGACCGTCTGCTGCTGAACAAACTAGGATTGCTCCATCCATTTGTGCTGCTCCAGTGATCATGTTCTTAACGTAGTCAGCATGTCCTGGACAGTCAACGTGTGCATAGTGTCTGTTGTCTGTTTGGTATTCAACGTGTGCTGTATTGATTGTGATTCCTCTTTCTTTTTCTTCTGGAGCCTTATCAATTTCATCATATTTGAATGATTCTGCTAATCCTCTGTTTGCTAAAACAGTTGTGATTGCAGCTGTTAATGTTGTCTTACCGTGGTCTACGTGACCGATTGTTCCAATGTTTACGTGTGGTTTACTTCTTTCGAATTTTTGCTTTGCCATTGTAAATTCCTCCTCTATGGAAATTAATTATATGAACCTTCTTAGATATTATATCTAATCCCGTTCTAATTTTCTATAGTTATGTGAATTTTTCCTTCTTCTATTTACTATATAATGAAGGTATTCTTTCAGTATTGTTATTCATATTAATATGAATAACAATACTATAGTTAGTATTAAAGTGAATTATCTTTCACCCTTAATCTTTTCTTGAATGCTCTTTGGAACTTCTTCGAAATGGTCAAATACCATTGAATAAGTACCTCTACCTTGAGTTCTTGATCTTAAAGTAGTTGCATATCCAAACATTTCTGATAGCGGAACAAATGATCTAATGATTTGAGCACCATTAACTGCTTCCATTCCTTCAATTCTACCTCTTCTTGAGTTGATGTCTCCCATTACATCTCCCATGTATTCTTCTGGAATTGTAACTTCAACCTTCATCATTGGTTCAAGTAATACTGGGTCTGCTTTAGCCATAGCATTTTTGAATGCCATTGATCCAGCAATCTTGAAGGCCATTTCTGATGAATCGACATCATGGTATGATCCATGAACTAATTTAACCTTAAAGTTAATAGTTTCATAACCAGCTATAACCCCGCTCTTAGCGGCTTCTTGGATACCATTGTCTATAGCAGGAATATATTCTCTTGGAATAGCTCCCCCAACTATAGCATTTTCAAAAGCATATTCGCCTTCTGTTGGTTCCATTTCGATAACACAGTGACCGTATTGTCCCTTACCACCTGATTGCTTAGCATATTTAGCTTCAGCTTTAACACCTTTTCTGATAGTTTCCTTGTATGCAACTTGTGGAGCGCCAACGTTACATTCAACTTTAAATTCTCTAGTTAATCTATCAACGATGATTTCTAAGTGAAGTTCACCCATACCAGCAATGATTGTTTGACCAGTTTCTTGATCAGTGTAAGTCTTAAATGTAGGATCTTCTTCTGCTAACTTAGCTAATGCTAATCCCATCTTTTCTTGACCAGCTTTTGTCTTTGGCTCGATAGCTACAGATATAACTGGTTCTGGGAATTCCATTGCTTCTAATATTATTGGATCATTTTCTAAACAAAGAGTATCTCCTGTTGTAGTATTCTTTAATCCTATAATAGCACCTAATTCACCTGCTTCTAATGCTTCTACTTCTTCTCTTGAATTAGCGTGCATCTTAACAAGTCTTCCTATTCTTTCTTTCTTTCCCTTTGTTGAGTTTAATACGTATGATCCACTTTGCATAACACCTGAATAAACTCTTGTAAATGCTAATTTACCAACAAATGGGTCTGCCGCTATTTTAAATGCTAAAGCTGCCATTGGAGCATCATCTGATGCTTCTCTTGTAGCTTCTTCACCTTCTAAAGTAGTTCCCTTAACAGCTGGAATATCTAATGGTGATGGTAAGAAGTCAACAACACCATTAATCATTTCTTGAACACCCTTGTTTTTGTATGATGATCCACAAATACATGGTACTATTTCATTAGCTATTGTAGCCTTTCTTAAAGCAGCCATTAACTCTTCTTCAGTTAATTCTTCCCCTTCAAGATATTTTTCCATTAATGATTCATCTGTTTCAGCTATAGCTTCTATCATAGCCATTCTATATTCTTCAGCTTGATCTACTAAATCTGCAGGAATTTCTTCTATTCTAACATCTTTTCCTAAATCATCATAGAAAACGTTAGCTTTATTAGATATTAAATCTACCATTCCTTTAAATTGATCTTCAGATCCTATAGGAATTTGTATTGGAACTGCATTAGCCTTTAATCTTTCTCTTACAGTGTTTACACATCTGAAGAAATCAGCACCTGTAGCATCCATTTTATTAACATATATCATTCTTGGAACGCCATATTTATCTGCCTGTCTCCATACTGTTTCAGTTTGAGGTTCAACACCACTCTTAGCATCTAAAACAGTTACAGCACCATCAAGTACTCTTAAAGATCTTTCAACTTCAACTGTAAAATCTACGTGTCCTGGAGTATCGATGATATTTAGTTCATGACCTTGCCATTCACATGTTGTTGCAGCAGAAGTAATTGTTATACCTCTTTCTTGCTCTTGAACCATCCAGTCCATTGTAGCTGCACCTTCGTGAACTTCTCCTATTTTATGGCTTCTACCTGTGTAGAATAATATACGCTCAGTTGTCGTAGTTTTACCGGCATCTATATGAGCCATTATTCCGAAGTTACGGAATTTTTCTAATGGATATTTTCTAGCCATTATGTTTCCTCCTCTCAATGAGTAATTTTAAATTCGACAAAACTGTTTTGGCAACAGCCAAAACAGTTTGTTTACTAGTATCTGTAATGAGCAAAAGCTTTGTTTGCTTCAGCCATCTTATGAGTATCTTCTCTCTTCTTAACAGCTGCTCCAGTATTGTTAGCTGCATCTAATAATTCTCCAGCTAATCTTTGAGCCATTAACTTTTCGCCTCTTTTTCTTGAAGCATCTAAGATCCATCTTAACCCTAAAGTCTGTCTTCTTTCTGGTCTTACTTCTATCGGAACTTGGTAGTTAGCACCACCTATTCTTCTAGCTTTAACTTCTAATAAAGGCATTACATTGTTCATAGCTTCTTCAAATACTTCTAAAGCTTCTTTGCCTGTTTTTTGCGCCATAATTTCAAACGCTTCGTAGCATATCTTTTGTGCTACTCCTTTTTTACCATCGATCATTACGTTATTTATTAACTTTGTAACAACTTTTGAGTTGTACATTGGATCTGGTAATACATCTCTCTTTGCAATATGTCCTTTTCTTGGCACTTTTCTTCCCTCCTTAACATGATAAATTTAAGTTCATTGGTACTCGGTAATTTTTACCGTAAAGTGCTTCGCCTCTTCATCTATATAAACTTAATTTATAAATCTATGTAAATGCTGAAGACAAGCACTGGTGTAGTTTAAACTACTTTTTTGCCTTCGGCTTCTTAGCACCGTACTTTGATCTTCCTTGCATTCTGTTAGCTACTCCAGCACAATCTAGTGCTCCTCTTACGATATGGTATCTAACACCAGGAAGGTCCTTAACTCTACCACCTCTTATAAGAACAACACTATGTTCTTGTAAGTTGTGTCCTACACCACCAATATATGCAGTTACTTCGAATCCATTTGTAAGTCTTACTCTTGCGATTTTTCTTAACGCTGAGTTAGGCTTTTTAGGAGTTGTTGTTTTAACAACAGTACAAACCCCTCTTCTTTGTGGACACTCATTAAGTGCTGGTGCTGTTGACTTGTTGACAATAGTTTTTCTGCCTTTTCTAACTAATTGACTTATAGTTGGCATTATTTCACCTCCTGAAATTTATTTATCTATTTAATATTTAAGATAAAAGCTTTTTTATAAATTCAGTACATATTATTAACTACATACTAAATTTAGTTACGTATTTCAATTTTACTAAATAATAATATTGTCTAGTGTTCTTTTAATTTTTCACATAAATATATTAAGATTATAGAAGTAAAGTTAACTAACTTTACTTCTATAAATCATATAAACAATATCTATATATTTTAGTTTAAAAATCACACAATTCGTATTTTATCATTTACGAATAGACATGTCAATAAAATTAAACTGTATTATTCTGCCATATTTATTACTTCTTCTTCTTCAACATCTTCTACATCTAATTTTACTGATCTATATTTCATCATACCTGTTCCTGCTGGTATAAGTTTACCAATAATTACATTTTCTTTTAATCCTATTAATGGATCAACTTTACCCTTAATAGCAGCTTCAGTAAGAACTCTTGTTGTTTCTTGGAATGATGCAGCTGATAAGAAACTATCTGTAGCTAAGGCAGCTTTAGTAATACCTAATAATGCCATTTCTCCTTTAGCTTCTTCTCCACCGAATTCTCTCACTCTAGCATTTTCCTCATTGAAATCGAACATATCTATCATTGTTCCTGGTAATAATTCTGTATCTCCTGAATCAGATACCTTTACTTTTCTTGTCATTTGTCTAACAACAACTTCTAAGTGCTTATCATTGATATCAACCCCTTGAAGTCTATAAACTTTTTGAACTTCTGAAAGTAAGTATCTTCTAGCTCCATCTACACCCTTTATCGCCATTATATCATGAGGGTTTACTGAACCTTCTGTAATTTCATCTCCAGCTTCTATTTCATCATTATCTGTAACCTTTAATCTAGATCCGAATGGTATTTCATAACTACGTTCTTCACCATCCGCTGACATTACAAATACAGTTCTCTTCTTTTTAGTTTCTTCTATTCTTACAGTACCAGTAATTTCACTTACTATAGCTAATCCCTTTGGTTTTCTAGCTTCAAATAATTCTTCAACTCTAGGAAGACCTTGAGTGATATCTGCTCCAACAACTCCACCTGTATGGAATGTTCTCATTGTAAGCTGTGTTCCTGGTTCCCCGATAGATTGTGCTGCTATTATACCTACAGCTTCACCTATATTTATCTTTTGAGCAGTAGCCATGTTCATACCATAACACTTAGAACAAACTCCAACTTTACAGCTACATGTAAATACTGATCTGATTTTAACTTTTTTAATTCCTGTAGCAGCTACTTTTTCTGCCATATCTAAATTAATATATTCATCAACTGGAACCATAACTTCTCCTGTTTCTGGATGAATTATGTCTTCAGCTGTATATCTTCCATGAAGTCTTTCAGCCAATCCTTCGATAGCTTCATTTCCTTCTTTAATTTCAGATACATATATACCTTCTTTTGTTCCGCAATCAAATTCTCTTACGATAACATCTTGTGATACGTCAACAAGTCTTCTTGTTAAATATCCTGAATCGGCAGTCTTAAGTGCTGTATCGGCATTACCTTTTCTAGCACCGTGAGTAGATATAAAGTACTCTAAAACTTCAAGACCTTCTCTAAATGATGCTCTGATTGGTAACTCTATAATCTTACCTGTTGGACTTGCCATAAGACCTCTCATACCAGCTAATTGTTTAATTTGAGATTTAGATCCTCTGGCTCCTGAATCGGCCATCATGAATATTGGATTAAATTTGTCCAAGCTATCCATCAATGCGTCCGCAACTTCTTCAGTTGTTTTAGTCCACTTTTCTATAACTCTTTCATATCTTTCATCTTCAGATATGAAACCTCTCTTATACATCTTTTCGATCTTATTAACAGTTTCATCTGCATCTCTAAGTAAATCATACTTAGCTTCTGGTACTATCATATCTGATGCTGCTACTGTAACCGCTCCAATAGATGAATAATGATATCCTAATGCTTTTATTTTATCTAGCATAATAGATGTGTTAGTTGGTCCGTGGACTGCATAACATTTATCTATTATTGTACCTAATGATTTCTTAGTAATTAAGAAATCAACTTCAAGGTTAAACTTTTCCTCTTCTTTACTTCTATCTACAAAGCCTAAATCTTGAGGTATTGATTCATTAAAAATAACCTTACCTACTGTAGTCTTGATTATTCCTGATTTAATTTCTCCATCAATCTCTTTAAACATTCTTACACCAATTTGTGCATGAATAGCTATAGCTCCTACTTCATAGGCCATAATAGCTTCATCCTTTGATGCAAAAACTTTACCTTCTCCTTTAGCTCCATCTTTATCCATAGTCAGATAATATGAACCTAGAACCATATCCTGTGTTGGTACACAAACTGGCTTACCATCTGAAGGCTTCATTATGTTTCCTGCTGCAAGCATTAAGAATCTAGCTTCTGCTTGTGCCTCTACTGATAAAGGTACGTGAACAGCCATTTGGTCACCATCAAAGTCAGCGTTATATGCTGTACATACTAATGGATGTAACTTAATAGCTCTACCTTCAACAAGTACTGGTTGGAAAGCTTGAATACCAAGTCTGTGTAGAGTAGGTGCACGGTTTAATAAAACTGGATGATCTGCAATAACTTCTTCAAGTATATCCCATACTTGACCATTTACTCTTTCAACCATTCTCTTTGCGCTCTTAATGTTATGTGCCACACCATCTTCTACTAATTTCTTCATTACAAATGGCTTAAATAACTCTAAAGCCATTTCCTTTGGAAGACCACATTGATACATTTTCAATTCTGGTCCAACTACTATAACTGATCTACCAGAATAGTCAACTCTCTTACCAAGTAAGTTTTGTCTAAATCTACCTTGTTTACCTTTAAGCATATCTGAAAGAGATTTAAGAGGTCTATTTCCCGGACCTGTAACAGGTCTTCCTCTTCTACCATTATCTATAAGAGCATCTACCGCTTCTTGTAGCATTCTCTTTTCATTTCTAACGATTATATCTGGAGCTCCTAAATCTAAAAGCTTCTTTAATCTGTTATTTCTATTAATAACTCTTCTATATAAATCATTTAAATCTGAAGTCGCAAATCTTCCTCCATCTAATTGAACCATTGGTCTTAAATCTGGTGGAATTACAGGAATTACATTTATAATCATCCATTTAGGATCATTTCCTGATTTTCTAAATGACTCAACAACTTCTAATCTTCTTATAATCCTTACTTTCTTTTGACCTGTACTTGTTTTTAATTCTTCTTTAAGATCTTTTGATTGACCTTCTAAATCAATTTCTCCAAGTAGTTCTTGAATAGCTTCCGCTCCCATTCCAGCAACGAAGCTTTCATCACCATATTTATCAACAGCTTCTCTATATTCTTTTTCATTTAAAAGTTGTTTCTTTAATAATGGTGTTTCTTTAGGGTCAATAACAATATAAGATGCAAAGTATAATACTTTTTCTAAAGCTCTTGGTGACATATCCATAAGTAATCCCATTCTTGATGGAATACCTTTAAAGTACCAAATGTGAGATACAGGGGCAGCTAACTCAATATGCCCCATTCTTTCTCTTCTTACTTTGGCTTTTGTAACTTCAACTCCACATCTGTCACAAACTATGCCCTTATATCTAACTCTCTTATATTTTCCACAATGACATTCCCAGTCTTTAATAGGTCCGAATATTCTTTCGCAGAACAAACCATCTCTTTCTGGTTTTAAAGTTCTATAATTTATAGTTTCAGGTTTCTTAACTTCTCCTCTTGACCATTCTCTAATTTGGCCAGGTGAAGCAAGCCCTATTTGGATAGCATCAAAATTATTCAATTCAAACAAGGGTATATCCTCCCTTCAAATTTAGTGTTCATCATTTACAAAATCATCAAGTTCTAATTCTTCTTCATGGAAACCATCTAACGGGAAGTTTTCAAATTCAACTTCTTCTTCCATTTCTTCTTCAACAATAGTATAACTATCATCTCCGTTTGAACCTTCATTTGTTACTAGTTCTTCTGTACCTTCTATGTTAACTTCTAAATCTGCCATATCTTCCTCAGCAAATTCTTTTAATCTAACTTCTTGATTTTCATCATTTAATACTCTAACATCTAAACATAAAGCTTGAAGTTCTTTAATTAGAACCTTGAATGATTCTGGAACTCCTGGTTCAGGAATATTTTCACCCTTAACTATAGCTTCATATGTTTTTACTCTACCAACAACATCATCTGACTTAACAGTTAGTATTTCTTGTAATGTGTGCGCTGCACCATATGCTTCTAATGCCCAAACTTCCATTTCACCAAATCTTTGACCACCGAATTGAGCTTTACCTCCAAGTGGTTGTTGAGTTACTAGTGAGTATGGACCTGTTGATCTAGCATGAATCTTATCATCAACTAAATGGGCAAGTTTCAAGATATACATTATACCTACTGTAACAAGGTTATCAAACGCCTCACCTGTTCTACCATCATATAATACTGTTTTTCCATTAGCATTATATCCAGCTTTTTCAAGACATTCTTCTATATCATTTTCTGTTGCTCCATCAAATACTGGTGTAGCTATGTGCCAACCTAGTTGACTTGCAGCCCAACCTAAGTGAACTTCAAGAACCTGACCTATATTCATACGAGATGGAACCCCTAGTGGATTTAAGCATATTTGTAGTGGTCTACCATCTGGTAAGAATGGCATATCTTCTTCTGGTAATACCCTTGAGATAACCCCTTTGTTACCATGACGTCCTGCCATTTTATCCCCTACAGATATTTTTCTCTTTTGAGCTATATAACATCTTACTAATTCATTTACTCCTGGATTTAATTCATCGCCGTTTTCTCTAGTAAACACTTTAACGTCTACTATTATTCCAGCTTCACCATGAGGAACTCTTAGTGATGTATCTCTAACTTCTCTAGCCTTTTCTCCGAAAATAGCTCTTAATAATCTTTCTTCAGCAGTTAATTCAGTTTCACCCTTAGGTGTTACCTTACCAACAAGTATATCTCCTGATCTAACTTCAGCACCGATTCTGATTATTCCTCTATCATCAATATCCTTTAATGCATCTTCGCTTACATTAGGAATATCTCTAGTTATTTCTTCCGGTCCTAACTTTGTATCTCTAGCTTCACATTCATATTCTTCTATATGAATTGAAGTAAATACATCTTCTCTAACTAATTCTTCTGAAATTAACATCGCATCTTCATAGTTATAACCTTCCCAAGTTATAAAGCCCATTCTGATGTTTTTACCTAATGAAATTTCTCCTAAATCAGTTGATGGTCCATCAGCTAATACTTGGTTTTTAAATACTATTTCACCTTTATCAACTAATGGTCTTTGGTTGATACAAGTACCTTGGTTACTTCTCTTGAATTTTAGAAGCTTATAAGTATCTATACCACCATCTATATCTCTTTTTATTCTTATTTCACTTGCACTTACATAAACAACTGTACCAGCATTCTTAGCCTTTGGAAGAACCCCTGAATCTACAGCTGCTTTAAATTCTATACCAGTACCTACTATTGGTGCTTGTGGCTTTAATAGTGGAACTGCTTGACGTTGCATGTTTGAACCCATCAGTGCTCTAGATGCATCATCATTTTCAAGGAAAGGTATCATAGCTGTAGCTACTGAAACAATTTGTCTTGGTGAAACATCAATTAAATCTACTTCTTCAGCATTAACAACTAATACTTCATGCTTATATCTTACTGTAACTCTGCTATCAACGAAGTTTCTGTTTTCATTAATAGGTTCTTTAGCTTGAGCTACTAGATATAAATCTTCTTCATCTGCAGTAAAGTATCTAATTTCATCCGTAATGATACCTGTTTCTTTATCTATAACTCTATATGGAGTTTCCATAAATCCATATTCATTAACCTTTGCATATGTTGCAAGCGAGTTAATTAACCCTATATTAGGACCTTCTGGTGTTTCTATAGGACACATCCTACCATAATGTGAATGGTGAACGTCTCTTACTTCGAAACCGGCTCTTTCTCTTGAAAGACCCCCTGGTCCTAAGGCAGATAATCTTCTCTTATGTGTTAATTCTGATAATGGATTTGTTTGATCCATGAATTGTGACAATTGTGAACTACCAAAGAATTCTTTAATAGCTGCTGCAACTGGTCTGATGTTAATTAACATTTGAGGAGTTATTGCTTCTTGGTCTTGAATAGTCATTCTTTCCTTAACTACTCTTTCCATTCTTGATAAACCAATTCTAAATTGATTTTGTAATAATTCTCCAACAGATCTTAATCTTCTATTTCCTAAGTGATCAATATCATCTACATATCCTACTTCGTAAGGTAATCCTAATTCGTAGCTAATTGTAGCAAAAATATCTTCTCTTATAATATGCTTAGGAATTAATCTATTTATGTTTCTTTTAATTTCTTCCTTTATAGTTGCTTCATCATCATAATTATCTAATATTTCTTTTAAAGTAGGATAATGAACTAATTCTCTGATATTTAATTCATCAATATTAAATGAAACATGTTTAGTAATATCAACAAAATGGTTACCTATTACTCTTACCACTCTATCTTCCACTAAAATATCTACTGAATTAATACCTACATTTTGAATTTCTTCAGCTTTATTTCTGCTAATCTTTTGACCTTGCTCAACTATAATTTCTCCAGTTTGTGGATTAACTACATCTTCAGCAGCTACTTGATTAACAAGTCTTAAGTTTAGTGCTAATTTCTTGTTAAACTTATATCTTCCAACTCTTGATAAGTCATATCTCTTTGCATCAAAGAATAATGAATCTATAAGAGATATCGCACTATCAACTGTAGGTGGTTCACCTGGTCTTAATCTCTTATATATTTCTAATAAAGCTTCTTCTTTAGTCTTTGTATTATCCTTTTCTATTGTAGCCTTAAATCTTTCATCTTCTCCAAAATATTCCAGAAGTTCTTGATCACTTCCAAGGCCCATCGCTCTTCCTAATATAGATATTGGAAGCTTTCTTGTTTTATCTATTCTTACATAGATAATATCATTAGAATCTGTTTCATATTCTAACCAAGCACCTCTATTTGGTATTACAGTTGATGAATATAACTTTTTACCAGTCTTGTCAACACTATAATTGTAATAAACACCTGGTGATCTTACTAATTGGCTAACAATTACTCTCTCAGCACCATTTATGATGAAAGTTCCTTGTTCAGTCATTAGTGGGAAATCACCCATAAACACTTCTTGTTCTTTAATTTCTCCAGTTTCATTATTTTGTAATCTCACTGAAACCTTTAGTGGTGCAGCATAAGTAGCGTCTCTTTCCTTACACTCTTCCACTGAATACTTAATATTCTCCATATCAAGTTTGTAATCAACAAATTCAAGCACTAGATTTCCAGTGAAGTTTGTTATAGGATTTACATCATCAAATACTTCATGAAGTCCTTCCTTTAAAAACCACTGATAAGAGTCTAATTGCACTTCAATAAGATTTGGCATTTCAGTTACGTCTTTAACTTTACCAAAACTCATTCTAGTTCTTTTTCCAACTTGGACAGGATGTACCATGAATTTTCACCCCTTGTATAAAACTAAAATAACCAAAAGCATACTTTCCCTAAGGACTTATACTTTCGGACAGCATCACTTATTAGTATAACCACTTCTTTTCTTGATTATACACAGTCTCAACATGAATATATACTTATCCATATTGAATAGTACATTTTATGATAGTATCATAATTGTTTTACATTGTCAATAATTTATTATTTGTTTCATTTCTTTTTTAGTATAATTTAATTTCCTTATATGAAAAACAATATATATAAAACTATATAAAGTATCCCAGGAATTTGATATTTTATATAGCTTCATTTAGGCAATTAAAAAGGTGCCATTACAGCACCTTTTTATATAAAGTTGAAATTACTTAATTTCTACTTCTGCTCCAACTTCAGCTAATTTAGCTTTCATGTCTTCAGCATCTTCTTTTGATACAGCTTCCTTAAGTGTCTTAGGAGCTCCATCAACTATTTCCTTAGCTTCTTTTAATCCTAATCCAGTTAATTCTCTAACTACTTTGATAACCTTTATTTTTTGTCCACCAGCATTAGCTAATATTACATCAAATTCAGTCTTTTCTTCAGCAGCAGCACCACCTGCAACTGCACCACCTGCAACTGCTACTGGAGCAGCAGCGCTTACTCCGAATTCCTCTTCGCAAGCTTTTACTAATTCATTTAAATCTAAAACGCTCATTTCTTTAATAGCTTGAATTATATCTTCTCTTGTCATTATAATTGCACCTCCAAATTTTTTAATCAGTTATTATTCAGCTGATTCTGATTCTTTTTTTTCTTTAATTGCATTTAATAAGTATGCAAGGTTTGATAATGGAGCCTTGAAGCTTCCAAGAAGTTTTGCAATAAGAACTTCTTTTGGTGGTATTGTAGCAAGTTGTTCAACTTCTGCCTTATTGTAGATAGTTCCTTCTACTATACCAGCTTTTAGCTCTAATTTCTTATGATCCTTAGCAAATGTGTGTAACACTCTTGCAGGAGCTGTAGCATCTTCGTATCCGAATGCTATTGAAACTGGTCCTGCTAAATATTCTTCTACACCGTTTATTCCTAATTCCTTAGCAGCTAATGTCACTAAGCTATTCTTATAAACTTTGTATTCAACACCAGCTTCTCTTAAAGATTTTCTTAAAGCTGTATCTTCTTCAACTGTTAAACCTTGATAGTCAGCTAAAACTACTGCTTGAGCTTTTTCAAGTTTTTCTTTAATTTCAGCTACTTTAGCTTCTTTTATTTGTCTATTCTTGTTCATTACTGTGTGTCCACCTCCTCACAGTTTTTAAACTGCAATTTTATATTAAGAAAGGCCTTCCCATCGACGTAGGAAGACCAATAATTACAAACCTCGGTATTCCTAGGTAGGCAATTATTTTAAACCTTTCGGCACCTACTGTCTTTGGAAACAGTATTCTCTTTTACAACAGAACTTATTATATTACATAAATTCTATGATGTCAATACTAATCTAAAACTTTTGTTGGGTTAACTTTTGCTCCAGGTCCCATTGTGCTTGAAACTGATACTGATTTAACGTATTGTCCCTTAGCAGCTGCTGGCTTAGCCTTGATTAAAGCATCCATTAAAGCTTGGAAGTTTTGTTGTAATTTTTCAACTCCAAATGACTTCTTACCAATTGGGCAGTGAACGATAGCAGTTTTATCTACTCTGTATTCTACCTTACCAGCTTTTATTTCAGCTATTGCCTTAGCAACATCAAATGTAACTGTACCTGATTTTGGGTTTGGCATTAATCCTTTAGGTCCTAAAACTCTACCAATTCTACCAACTACACCCATCATATCTGGTGTAGCAACAACTACATCATAGTCGAACCAGTTTTCGCTTTGGATCTTTTGAACTAAATCTTCAGCTCCAACGAAATCTGCTCCAGCTTCTTGAGCTTCTTTAGCCTTTTCGCCTTTAGCAAATACTAATACTCTTACTGTTTTACCAGTTCCGTTAGGAAGAACTACTGCTCCTCTAACTTGTTGATCAGCATGTCTTGGGTCAACCCCTAATCTAACGTGTAATTCTATAGTTTCATCAAATTTAGCCTTTGCAGTTTTAACAGCTAGGTCTAAAGCTTCTGATGGAGTATATAGAACGTTCTTATCTATTAATTTTGCACTTTCAATATAATTCTTTCCCATAATTAGCCTCCTTTGTGGTGTTAACGGTTTTTACCTCCCACGTTTTTACGAATTACTCTTCAATAGTTACTCCCATACTTCTTGCAGTACCTTCGATCATGCTCATAGCTGTTTCTATTGTAGCTGCATTTAAGTCTGGCATCTTCATTTCAGCAATCTTTCTTACTTGATCCTTTGATAACTTACCAACCTTAGTTCTGTTTGGAACTCCTGAACCACTTTCTAGTCCTAATTCCTTTTTAATAAGAACTGCTGCTGGAGGAGTCTTTAAGATAAAACTAAAAGATCTATCTTGGTAAACTGTTATAACTACTGGTATTATTAATCCAGCTTGGTTAGCAGTTTTTGCATTGAACTCCTTACAGAAACCCATAATATTAACACCGTGTTGACCTAATGCTGGACCAACTGGTGGTGCTGGTGTTGCCTTACCTGCAGCAAGTTGAAGTTTGATCATTCCTGTTACTTTCTTAGCCATGTATTTTTCCTCCTATACTGTGGTAATACGGACTTTTTAGTCCTCCCACTTTATTAAAACATTAGCTTATAATTATTAAACTAATTTTTCAACTTGTGTAAAATCTAATTCAGCTAGAGTTTCTCTGCCGAACATATCAATTGACGCTTTTATTTTGCGTTTTTCTAGATTTATCTCTTGAATAGTTGCCACAAATTCTTTTAATGGCCCTGAGATAACTCTTATACTTTCTCCTACTTCTAAGTCGATTTCGATAGGCGCTTCTATAACTCCCATTGATTCAACTTCTTCATCAGTAAGTGGCACTGGTTTTGAAGCCGGACCAACAAATCCTGTTACTCCTCTTGTGTTTCTAACCACGTACCATGATTCATCTGTCATTAGCATCTTTACTAACACATATCCAGGAAATTTCTTTTTAAGAGAAATCTTTTGTTTACCATCTTTCTCTTCTATTACTTCCTCCATAGGTACTTGTATATCTTGAAGCAAGCTTTGAAGATTTCTATTTTCGATGGTCTTTTCAAGATTTGCTTTTACTTTGTTTTCATAGCCTGAGTATGTGTGTACAACATACCATCTTGCTCTATCACTCATATTTTCTTATAGGTGAAAACCACCTAAACCTCCTTATTTTAATTTAAACAGTAATTCAAAGAGGTTTTGAAAAATATAATCTAACCCGCCTACTAATATTATATATATTAGAGCTACTACGCCAACTGCAATTAACGCTTTCTTAGTGTCATTTTTAGAAGGCCAAGTTATTCTTTTAATTTCTGCCTTAACCTCTCTAAAAAATTTAGATATTCCACCTTTTTCTGATGGATTTTTAGTTAAATTTACATTTTCCTTAACAGCCATTATACTTCACATCCTTATTTTTCGTGAGCATGTGTAATTACTATATCAGCTAATTATTTAGTTTCTCTATGAAGTGTATGCTTCTTACAGAACTTGCAGTATTTTTGCATGTCTAATCTGTCTGGGTTATTCTTTTTGTTCTTCATTGAATTGTAATTTCTTTGCTTACACTCTGTGCATGCTAAAGTTATCTTTACTCTCACAGTCTGCACCTCCAGTTTATCGTAAATAATATCAAAACTTATTTGCTCTAATGTTATTCTTTTCGTTAATTACTTAAACACATTATCACAAATGAAGTATTATGTCAATATATCAACCCTTGTAAAGGACTAGGTAAACAAACCCAGTCCTATACTTATAATGTTATATATATCTTATTCTATTATGCTAGTAACAACTCCTGAACCTACAGTTCTTCCACCTTCTCTGATAGCGAATCTTAATCCTTCATCCATTGCTACTTGAGTGATTAATTCAACGTTCATATCAATGTGGTCTCCTGGCATAACCATTTCCATTCCGTCTGGTAATTTGATTGATCCAGTAACGTCTGTTGTTCTGAAGTAGAATTGTGGTCTGTATCCATCGAAGAATGGAGTATGTCTTCCACCTTCTTCTTTCTTAAGTACGTATACTTGACCTACGAACTTGCTGTGTGGCTTAACTGATCCAGTCTTTGCTAATACTTGACCTCTTTCGATATCTGTTCTTTGAACACCTCTTAAAAGTACTCCAACATTATCTCCAGCTTGTGCTTCGTCTAGTAACTTTCTGAACATTTCTATTCCTGTTACTACTACTTTTCTGCTTTCTTCTGATAATCCAACGATTTCTACTTCGTCTCCTACATGAAGAACTCCTCTTTCAACTCTTCCTGTTGCAACTGTTCCTCTACCAGTTATTGTGAATACATCTTCTACTGGCATTAAGAATGGCTTATCTGTTGCTCTTTCTGGTGTTGGAATGTAGCTATCTACTGCTTCCATTAATTCTAAGATTGGAGCGATTGATTTTTCATCTGTTGGGTTTTCTAATGCTACTAAAGCTGATCCCTTGATTACTGGAATATCATCTCCTGGGAAGTTGTATTCTGATAATAATTCTCTAACTTCCATTTCTACTAATTCTAATAATTCTTCGTCATCTACCATATCTGCCTTGTTTAAGAATACTACGATATAGTCAACACCAACTCTTGATGCTAGTAGTATATGTTCTCTTGTTTGTGGCATTGGACCGTCTGCTGCTGAACAAACTAGGATTGCTCCATCCATTTGTGCTGCTCCAGTGATCATGTTCTTAACGTAGTCAGCATGTCCTGGACAGTCAACGTGTGCATAGTGTCTGTTGTCTGTTTGGTATTCAACGTGTGCTGTATTGATTGTGATTCCTCTTTCTTTTTCTTCTGGAGCCTTATCAATTTCATCATATTTGAATGATTCTGCTAATCCTCTGTTTGCTAAAACAGTTGTGATTGCAGCTGTTAATGTTGTCTTACCGTGGTCTACGTGACCGATTGTTCCAATGTTTACGTGTGGTTTACTTCTTTCGAATTTTTGCTTTGCCATTGTAAATTCCTCCTTTAATCTTTGTAATAAACTTTGCCTAGCGTTTTGTACTTTCTAAAATATGTTGATTATTACCTAAGTAAAGCTCAACTATATTGGAGCTCACGATCGGGATTGAACCGACGACCTCCGCCTTACCAAGGCGACGCTCTACCGACTGAGCTACGTGAGCACTCTTGCTTGCTTTATAGTTTAATATACCAATTATAAAGTTTACTATTTTTCAAAACCTTTGTCAATAAAAAATATTCACTTTATTTCTGTGTATACAAACATTTTTCAAGTTTTCTTTTTACTCTTTGTAATGCATTATCTATAGACTTTGATTGCCTGTCTAAATCGCATGCAATTTCTTGATAAGATTTCCCATCTAAATATGACTGTAGCACTTCCATTTCTAAACTTGATAAAACTTTTTGCATTTCCCCTTCTATGCGTTTCATTTGTTCTTCACCTATTATAAGTTCTTCTGGATCACTTATTCTAAATCCAGAAATTATATCTAATAAGGTTCTATCAGATTCTTCCTCATAAATTGGTTTATTTAATGATACATATGTATTTAAAGGAATATGTTTTTGTCTTGTAGCCGTTTTTATGGCAGTTATAATCTGTCTAGTTACACATAATTCTGCAAAAGCTTTAAAGCTAGTTAATTTATCTGGCTTGAAATCTCTAATAGCTTTATATAAACCAATCATTCCTTCTTGATATATATCCTCTTTATCTGCCCCTATAAGAAAATAAGATTTTGATTTTGATTTTACAAAATTTTCATATTTAGATATTAAATATTCTTGAGCTCTTACATTTCCTTTCTGGGATTCAACTACAATTTCTTCATCTAACTTGTCTTCAAAGTTTGTAAAAGTTTCTACAACATATCCCTTATTATCCACCTTTTTTCCCCCTCAAACCCATATATTTTTCTAACATTATGTCCTATTGGAATTATTTTATTCATTTAATCTATTTACTTCTTCTCATAGCTTCCAATTTAATCAAAACTTCACTATTTACATTATCACCTAAATGATTTTTATTATCGGTAATATTTTTCTTTGCTTTATTGTTTATTCTTAATTCTGTCTGTATTATGTCATTATAAAATTCTAAAGCTGATATTCTTATAGCACCTCTTTGAAATATAGTTTGCTGTTCTAACCAATCTGAAGTTACTACATAAACTTCAAATTTTCTTCCTAAGCTGTGAACTTCCCTTTCTATATAAGCATCTGCTGTTTCTCCATCTTTGGTAAAAACTACACTTATATTTTTATTAATAAATTCTTTCTTTTCTATACTTCCACTTACTTTATGAGCATCAAATACTATAACAATTTTACAATCGTTATAAACTCCATAATTATGCAATATATCTATTAAGTTTTGTCTTGTCCCTTGAAAATTATGTTCTTTTTCTGATTTTAAATTAGGCCAGCTATTAACTACATTGTATCCATCAACAAATATGATCTTCACAATTTACCTCTTTTATTATTAAAAATTATTTTGATAACCTACCCTTTAATACTTCATACATCATTATACCACCTGCAACTGAAGCATTTAAAGAGTTAATTTTTCCTATCATCGGAATTTTAACTAATTTGTCGCACTTTTTTAATGTTAATTTAGATATACCTCTTCCTTCACTTCCAATAATTATAGCACAAGGTCCATTAAAGTTAACTTGATAACTATATTCCACTCCTGCTATATCAGCACCATATATCCAAACTCCTGACTCTTTTAATTCATCTATTACAGCATTTATATTTGTCACCTTAGCTATATTCATATGTTCTATAGCACCTACCGAACACTTATATACCGTTGAAGTTATACCAACATTTCTTCTTTTAGGTATTATTATTCCATGTGCACCACATAATTCCGCAGTCCTTATTATTGAACCTAAATTGTGTGGATCTTCTATTTCATCTAAAATTATTATAAACGGATCTTCATTCTTTTCTTTTGCTATAGCCAATATGTCATGAACTTGGCAATATTTAAATGGGGTAACTAAAGCTATTGCACCTTGGTGATTTAAGCCTTCACTCATACTATCTAATTTTTTTCTATCAACTTCTTTTATAACTACTTTTTTTTCTTTTGCTATATTTATTATAGCTTTAATTGATCCTTCTACATCACCCTTAGCAATATATAAACATTCTATTGTTCTATCACTTTTTAACCCTTCCATTACAGCATTTCTACCGATAATTAAATCTTCTCTAATCGGAGATTCCTTTTTATCATATCCTTCTTTATTATCTATGTATCTTTGAGAATTTTGAGTTTCACCATACTCTCTACCTTTTCTTGGTTCTTTAAAATCTCTCTTTGTATTGTTTTTATTTCTTGAAAAGATTTCTCTTTCTAATCTAGCATTTTTTCTTTCCATTCTATTTCCTTTAGTCATCTAAATCACTCCTAACTTTTATATTCTTTAGTTTAATTCAATAGTTACGCTACTTTCTAAAATTTTTGTTAATTTATCCTTATCACCTATTAAATATAGATACCCAACTAAAGCCTCAAAACCAGTAGCATTTCTATAATCTCTTACATCTGCATTTTTAGGTACTGTAGCTGATTTTGCATTTCTACCTCTTTTATATATATATAATTCTTCTTCTGTTAACGTATCTTCTATATTATGCATTATCATAGATTGACTTTTAGCTTTAACATATCCTATAGCTTTAACATGCATTTTATGTGCTGATAATCCAGTGTTTTTTGCAAGTATATAGTTTCTTATATATACTTCATATACACCATCACCAATTAAAGCTAATTGTAATGGATTTAATTGCCTAGCCTCATCCTTTGTAAATTCTCTAATTCTTAAATCATCTAACATGGATTTCTCTCCTTTAAATAAAGGCTGCAATATTGCAGCCTTTTATTCTAATTAATTTTTTTCCATCTAACCCCTTGTGGAGTATCTTCTAAAATTATATCTCTAGCTTTAAGATCATCTCTTATCTTGTCTGCTAAAGCAAAATCTCTATTTTTTCTCGCTTCCTGTCTCTTAGCTATTAACTCTTCAATTTCATCTTCTAAGCTACCCTTAGTTGATTTTTGTAAGATTCCCAATGGTCCTCCTAACTCTCTTATCATAGCTAAAGCCTTTTCACATAGCTCCTTTGATGATTCAATTGTTATATTACTATTAATATCTTTTATTAAATCAAATATAGCTGTAATAGCATCTGCTGTATTGAAATCATCATCCATCTTTTCAATATATTTTTGTCTATATTTACCTAGTGATACTAAGTATTCTTTTTCTTTATCATCCATGTTTTCTTTTGCTACTTCAGTTATAAGGTTTTCTAAATTAGCTATAGCGTTATATAATCTTTCTACAGATGCTTTAGCCGAATCTAATAACTCTTTGCTAAAGTTCAATTGAACTCTATAGTGACCTGATAACATTAAAAATCTTACTACATCTGCCTCGTAATCCTTCAAAGCATCTCTAGCTGTTAAAAAATTATTTAATGATTTAGACATTTTTTGATTGTTAACATTTAAAAAAGCTCCATGTACCCAATAGTTTGCAAAAGGTTTTCCTGTTAAAGCTTCACTTTGAGCAATTTCATTTTCATGGTGTGGAAATGCTAGATCCATACCACCTGCATGTATATCTATAGTATCACCTAATAATTTTTTAGCCATACATGAACATTCTATATGCCAGCCTGGTCTTCCCATTCCCCAAGGGCTTTTCCAAGCAGGTTCTCCTGGCTTTTGAGATTTCCAAATAGCAAAATCCATAGGATCCTCTTTTCTTTCATCTATGTTTATTCTAGCACCTGCTTGTAAATCTTCTAGGTTTTGTCCTATTAATTTACCATATCCCTCAAATTTTTTCGTTCTAAAATATACGTCTCCGTCAACTTCATAAGCATATCCCTTTTCGATTAAACCTTTTACAAATTCAATTATATCTGTTATATACTCAGTAGCTCTTGGATTTACAGATGCTCTTTTTATATTTAATCCATCCGCATCTTTATAATATTCACATATATATTTGTCTCCAATTTCTTTAACTGTAGTTGACTCTTCGTTTGCCTTCTTTATCATCTTATCATCAATATCTGTAAAGTTTTGTATAAATGTTACTTCATAACCTCTGTACTCAAAATATCTTCTTATCGTATCAAAAATAATAAAAGTTCTGCCGTTTCCTATATGAAAATAATTATATACTGTAGGCCCACAAACATACATTTTAATTTTTCCTGGAGTTATAGGTACAAATTCTTCTTTTTTTCTTGTTAAAGAATTAAAAATTTTCATTGTAGTTCCTCCTATCTTATAGATAAATTATTTTTCTTAAACTCTTCTTTAACTTTGTTAACAGCTTCTTCTATCTTTATAACTTCTACTTCCGAAGTTCTTAATTTAAATTCAACTTCACCTTCAGTTATTTTCTTACCAACAGTTATTCTCATTGGTATTCCCATTAATTCTGAATCTTTAAATTTAACTCCTGCTCTTTCATTTCTATCATCTAATAAGACATCTACTCCTATAGATTTTAGCTCTTCGTATAACTTATTAGCTATTTCCATTTGATTTTCATCTTTTATATTTACTGGTATTACTGTAACATGATGTGGAGCTATAGCTAATGGCCATACTATTCCATTTTCATCATGATGTTGTTCTATTACTGAAGCCATAGTCCTTGTTACTCCAATTCCATAACATCCCATAACAAATGGCTTTTCTTTCCCATTTTCATCTATGAAAGTAGCTTTCATAGCTTCTGAGTATTTTGTTCCTAACTTAAAGATATGACCTACTTCAGTTCCTCTTGCTATAGTAACTTCCTTTCCACAAGCAGGACATTTTTCTCCAACCGTTATATTTCTGTAATCTCCAACTTTACCTTCAAAGTCTCTTCCGTAATTCACATTTTCAAAATGATATCCAGTTTCATTAGCTCCAACTATAAAGTTATACATATTAGCTACTTCTTCATCAACTAAAAGCTCTTCTACGTTTATTCCTATAGGACCCGCAAATCCTATAGCTGCATTTGTTGCTCCAAGAACTTCTTCTGCTGTAGCCATATTTAAATTAACTACTCCACCTAACGCATTAGAAACCTTAACTTCATTGACCTCTCTATCTCCTCTAACCATTACTGCTACAACTTTACCATCAGCATTAAAAATTAATGTTTTAGCAAAGCTTTTTTCTGTTGTATTAAAGAAATTAACTAACTCTTCAATAGTTCTAACATTTGGTGTTTCTATTTTAAATAATTCTTTTAATTCTTGAACTTCATCCTTTTCTGGTGTTGATGGTGCTTTTTCCATATTCGCTGCATAATTACAAGACGTACAGAATACTACATCGTCTTCACCAACTTCTGATTTAACCATAAATTCAGCAGAATTTGACCCCCCAATAGCACCTGAATCAGCTTCTACACATTTAGCATCTAATCCACATCTATTAAATATTTTAACATAAGCATCATGCATCTTATCAAATGATATATCTAAACCAGCTTGATCTTTATCAAAGCTATAGGCATCTTTCATAACAAACTCTCTTGATCTCATAACCCCAAATCTTGGTCTTCTTTCATCTCTATATTTTGTTTGAATTTGATATAGATTTACTGGTAATTGTTTATATGATTTTATTTCATTTCTAGCAATATCCGTAAACACTTCTTCATGTGTTGGTCCAAGACAGAAATCTCTATTATTTCTATCTTTTAATCTAAACATTTCTTCTCCATATACATCCCATCTACCAGATTCTTGCCATAATTCAGCTGGTAATACTGCCGATGCTAAAAACTCTTGTGCTCCTGCATTATTCATTTCTTCTCTTACTATCTCTTCTATGTTCTTTAAAACCTTTAATCCTAAAGGAAGATAATTATAAACTCCTGAAGCCATTTTTCTTATCATTCCAGATCTTAACATCAACTTATGACTATCTATTTCAGCTTCTGCTGGAACCTCTCTTAAAGTTGATATAAGCATATTAGACATTTTCATACTTATTCCTCCCTATACATTGCTACTATATTATCTTATTAAACAATTAAATAATTGGATAATAAAAAATTTCTTTGTCAGTTATATAAAAAAAGTCCGCCCCTATGATTAGGGCGAACTTATATCGCGGTACCACCTAAATTTGTTCTCTAATAATGATAACGGTATTAAACCGATAGTTTTTACCTACAACTCCGAAGCTGGTTCAAACCCTATTGAAAATCTTACAGCCTAAGGACTTTCTCTCTGAAAGACGGACCCTACTATTCTTCTTCACTGCGTTAGTAATATTTATTTGTACCTTATTATATCTTTTGCTTAAAATTATGTCAATATCATGTTCTATAGTCTAATAAGTCTCTCTCCTAATATTAAATCTTCTGGTGTTGTTATCTTTATATTAGTATAATCACCTTCATAAAGATATACTTTATTGTTGTATTTTTCAACTACCATAGTATCATCTGTAACTGATATTTCTTCAGATTTTATTTTCTTATGACATTCAAGAATTATATCAAATTTAAATACTTGTGGTGTCTGAATAGATACTAGATTTTCTCTTTTAGGAGTTTCTATTGAAAATCCACTCTTATCTTTTAATTTTATTGTATCTTTAGGCATAACACCTGGTGCTGCTGCTCCATATAGCCTTGCTAAACTTATACCATTTTTTATTACATCCTCTGAAACAAATGGTCTAGCTCCATCATGAATAAGAACAATGTCTGTATCCTTTATAGATAATAAAGCATTTAGAACTGAATCTTGTCTTTCCTTTCCACCCTTTACTAGTCTATCCACTTTTAAAGAATACTTATCTAAAACTTCTTTTTTACAATATTCAATTTCATCTTCCGGTAATACTAAAATCACCTTATCTATATGTGTACAATCAATAAACTTTTTTAAAGTATAATATAAAATCGGCTTATTATTTAACTCTATATATTGTTTACTAATTCCAGCTCCCATTCGTTTACCTTTTCCACCTGCTAAAACAATAGCACTTACCATGTTAACACCTACTCAACTATTCCTTTGGTTTTGCGAAAATCATTCTTCCTGCAGCTGTTTGAAGTACTGAGGTTACTAAAACATCTATAGGTTCTCCTATGTATTTTTTTCCACCCTCTACTACTATCATTGTTCCATCATCAAGGTATGCAATACCTTGAGTTGCTTCTTTACCATCTTTTACAACTATAACCCTCATTTCTTCACCTGGAAGAACAACAGGCTTTATTGCATTTGCTAATTCATTTATATTAAGAACTGGAACTCCTTGAAATTCTGCAACCTTATTTAAATTAAAATCATTAGTTATAACTTTTCCTTTTAAAACTTGAGCTAATTTTAAAAGCTTGCTATCTACTTCTGCAATCTCTTGAAAATCGCCTTCCCAAATTTGAGTTTCTATTTCTAATTCCTTTTGTATTTTATTAAGTATATCTAGCCCTCTTCTTCCTCTATTTCTCTTTAAAGAATCAGAAGAATCTGAAATATGTCTAAGTTCATCTAAAACAAAACTTGGAATAACCAACGGACCTTCTACAAATCCAGTTTTACATATGTCAAATATTCTACCATCAATTATAACTGATGTATCTAAAACCTTCGGAATTGTTTTTAAAACATTCTTAGACTTCTTCTCCTTTATGCTAGTCTTTTTTAAATTTATTAGTAGCGCTGATATATCTTCTTTTTTCTTAATAAATATATCACCTACAATAAATGCAAATATTAGATTGAATAATATAAATAAAATCGGACCTACTATTGTTAGTTTATTCAACGGCATTCCAATTAATGATGTTATTATTAATGATAGTAATGCTCCAAAACCACCATAAAGTATTTCAGTAGCTGATAATTTTTGAATGTTCTTTTCTGCATATTCTATAAGATTTGATACCCAATCATAAATACGTGGAGAAATTAAAAATAATATAAGACCAAATAATAAAACTGTAAAAATAAGAAATAATACCGAACCTACTGGTTGTGATAAGAAATTAATCTTGTTGATTTGAGGAATGTCTAATACAATACTCCCAACAACATAACCACAGATTGAGCCTATAAGCGAAAATATAATTCTTATTGTTTTTTTGAACACACAATCACCTCCTATTAGATTTTTGACATAATTTTCTAATTTAATCCTTTTATTTATTCTAATTTAAACTTTATTTACAAAGAATTTATAATATTATACCATATTAAACTAATGTCTAAAATGTGTATTTCTTAAATTCTTATTAATTTAAAATAAATTTACCCCCTATAAATTTAAAATAAAATTAGTTATTATAATAATTAATACAGGCTATGGTTACATTAACAAATTTATCGCTTTAAATTTATTAGTCACATTTTATAGTTGTATATATTTATTTAGGATAAGGAGTTGAAACATATGAAAGATATAATATTTGATAACTTTCAAAATGATGTTAACGAATCACTAATAAGACATAAAAGTATACTTGACATAATGACTAAATACACTGAATCAAGCGCTAGGGTAAATAGAGCCGTAGCAAAATCTGTTACAAACTGTGGATGTATTAATATATCTGCTGATAAACAGGCTACCCCTAGCGAAAATGATTCATTATCAGATTTTAGTTCTTCACTTGAAAATCATCTAAACGGAAAATTATGTGATAACTGTCGTGATGTTATCGAAAGAGAAATTGGAAATAATTTGTTTTATCTTACATCTCTTTGTAATAGTTTAGATTTAAACCTCTATGATATACTGCTTAAAGAAGAAGATAAAATAAACACTCTTGGAAAGTTTACATTTAGATAATTTTTAAAGCAGGTTATTTAAAATAACCTGCTTTTTTATTATTAACTAACTTATTCTCACTTATTCTTATTTTTAATTACTTATATTTCATTTTTTAAATAAACTTGCTCTTTTATTCTTCTTAGTCCATTTCTTATAGCTCTTGCTCTTGCTTCCCCAATACCATCTACTTGATCCAAATCATCAGTATTAGCCTCTACTACATATTTTAATTCATTAAAATGTTTAACTAAATTTTCTATTACTACACTTGGGATTCTAGGAACCTTAAATAAAACTCTATATCCTTTTGGTGATATTAAAGTATCAACCAATGATATTCCATTATACCCCAATAATTTAGCTATTAAATCTAAGTCTAATAACTCCTCTGCGCTAAATACCTGTATATCTTTATATATTTCTTCTGGTTCTAAATCTTCTTTGCAATAATCTCTAATAAGTAATATTCCATCCCTTTCTATGTTCTTTATTAGCTCATGTAATTGCATAGAAATTAACCTACCTTCATTACCCAGCTCTACAATATATCTTTTAATTTCTTCAACTATTCTCATTACCATTTCCGTTCTTTGTATAGCTGTTACAACATCAAATAAAGTAGTTAAATCCTGAAATTCTAATAAATTTAAATTATTTATGGCTCTATTTAATACAATTACATACTTTTCAAGTGTTTGAATCGCTTGATTAGCTCTAGCTAATATTACACTACTCTCTTGCAAAACATATTTTAATTCACCTTTATATATTGTTATTATATTTCTTCTTTGTGATATGGCTATAACAATATTACCTGTTTGCTTAGCTACTCTATTTGCAGTTCTATGTCTTGTTCCAGTTTCATATGTAGTTAACGATGATGATGGTACTAATTGAGTATTTGCACATACTATTCTTTTTAAATCTCCACTTATAACAATAGCTCCATCCATCTTGGCTAACTCATATACATAAGCTGGAGTATATTCTGAATTTATATGAAATCCACCATCTACAAGCTCCATCACTGCTTCCCCATCACCAATTACTATCAGTCCACCAGTTTTAGCTCTTAAAATATTTTCCAAACCATCTCTTAAAGGTGTTCCTGGACTCATTAACTTCAATATTTTTTTTATTTCTTTATCATCTTTTATTCTCATACACTCACCTGATTTACTAGAATATCTTATTAATTGCTTCTCTTATATTACTTACTCCTATAATATTAATTTCATTACTAGTTACTTTATCTTTATTTCTATTTGGAATTATAGCATTTTTAAATCCCATTTTTTCTGCTTCTTTAATTAATCTGTCACATGATGCTATAGGTCTTATTTCTCCAGTTAATCCTACTTCTCCAATTATTACTGCTCTTTCTAATTTAAAACCAGTATTTTTCAAACTAGATAATAAAGCTAGAGCCAATCCTAAATCTCCTGTTGTTCCATCTAAATTCAATCCACCAACTACGTTAACATATACATCATATTTAAAGAATGGTGCTTTTAGTTTTTTTTCTAAAACAGCTAGCATTAATCTAAGTCTTTGATTATCTATTCCAACAGCAGTTCTACTAGCCATATGCATATTAGTTTCACTTACAAGAGCCTGCATTTCTACAAGTATGGGTCTAGTTCCTTCCATAAGTCCTATTACGGCAGATCCTTCTTGATTAAAGTTAGTATCTTCTAAGAATATTCTAGATGGATCGTATATTTCCTTCAAACCTTCTTCTACCATTTCAAAAACACCAATTTCACTAGTTGTTCCAAAACGATTTTTCATAGTTCTTAGAACCCTAAACTCTTCCGTTCTCTCTCCTTCAAAATACAGAACCGTATCAACCATATGTTCTAAAACTCTAGGTCCAGCAAGTTCCCCTTGCTTTGTAACATGAGCTACTATAAATAAAGGTATATTCTTGCTTTTTCCAATTCTCATTATGGCGTTTGAACATTCTTTTACTTGTGAGACACTACCTGGTGCTGAAGTTACTGCTTCTTTATATACAGTCTGAATAGAGTCTATTATTACAAAAACAGGATTTAACTCATTTATATATCCTTCTATTAAGTCTAAGTTAGTTTCTGATAGCACATATAGATTATTTTCATTTACTCCTAACCTATCTCCTCTTATCTTTATCTGCTCCTCTGATTCTTCTCCTGAAACATATAGTACTTTGCCATAGTTTTTAGCAATGTTATTTGCTGTCTGCAATAATAATGTGGATTTTCCTATTCCAGGATCTCCTGAAATTAGAGTAAGTGATCCCTTAACTAATCCTCCACCTAAAACTCTATTTAACTCTTTTAAACCAGTATTAAATCTTTCCTTTTCTCCAGATTTTATCTCTTGTATATTCTTAGGCATACTACCTAAAACCTTTATTGTGTTTATTTTTGATTTTTGTTCTTTTTGTGTATTCTTGACTTCTTCTACCATGGTATTCCATTTATTGCAGTCAGGACATTTTCCCAACCACTTTAATGATTCATACCCGCACTCTTGACAGACAAATATGGATTTAATTTTAGCCATAAATATACCTACCATTCTTACTTTTATTTTATCGTAAATCATTTTAAATACTTAATTTAACTATATTATTATATATCATAATAAATTTATAAAAAACATTTTGCAAATAAAAAAGGAATTATTATCTTAATAATTCCTTTAAACACAATTTTATATTCCAAAAATATTATTTATTTAATAAACTAGCTGCATCTTCATCAATAATTAATATAACATCTTTATGCATTTGTAACATTGATGCAGGCATATTAGTATTTATTTTTCCGCTTAACATTTCTTTTACAGCTTCAGCCTTTCCTTTACCACTAGCTATAACTATAATTTTTTTAGATTTCATTATTCCACCTAATCCCATAGTTAAAGCTGTAGTTGGAACTTCATCAATTGAATCAAAGAATCTTGCATTTGCTTCAATTGTATTTTGAGTTAAATTTGTCAAATGAGTACCTGCTACCAAGAAATTATCAGGCTCATTAAATGCTATATGTCCATTATTTCCAATTCCTAATAACTGTACATCTGTTCCACCTAATTCTGCTATCTTTTTATCATAATTTTGACATTCTTCTTCAATATTTTCTGCTAAACCATTTGGTACAAAAGTATTTTCTTTGTTTATATTAATATGGTTGAATAAATTTTCATTCATAAAATATCTGTAACTTTGATTATGCTCCCCTGATAATCCAACATACTCATCTAAATTAACAGTTGTAATTTGTGAAAAATCTATTTCACTTTCTTTATTCATTCTTATTAACTCTTTATACATACCAATTGGTGATCCACCAGTTGCTAATCCTAAAACAGCTTTAGGATTACTCTTTATTATATCAGCCATCTCTTTAGCTGCTACCTTACTTAATTCTTCATAATTTTTTGTAACTATTAACTTCATCGCATTTTCCCCTCTCTTCTCGATATATTAACTTGCAATAAAAATTTATCTGATCTATAAATTGCTTCTTCTACAAAAAGTATTTTCCCACTTTGAGTAAAAGTTTTTCCTATTACTTTTAATAACGGCACATCATTTTTTACACAAAATAAACTCTTTAATTCCTCATTAATAATAATAGATGCAATAGATGAAGTGGAATAATCTACTGAATATCCGAAATCCTCAAGTATTTTATATAAAGATCCCTCTAGCATATTTTCATCTATATAACCACAATAATCTACCGGTATATAAACCGTTTCTATAGCTATACATTCACCATCTACAATACGCTTTCTATTTATTTTATATAATTCATCTAATTCAAATGTATCCGTTAAATTTTCCGGAGTGTTAACTTTTTTAAATTCTATTATCTCAGTCTTCAACTTTCTTCCAGTTTGTTTAATAATTTCTGTAAAACTCATCATATCTTGTTGCTTAACTGTAGGCTCACATACAAAGGTTCCTTTTCCTTTTATTCTTAAAAGTATTCCCTCTTGAACTAGTTCTCCAATCGCTTGTCTAATGGTCATTCTACTTACACCATATATTTCACATAACTCTCTTTCACTAGCTATACATTCACCCGGCTTCCATACACCCTCAGCTATTTTTGATATTAAATCATTTTTTAGTTGATAGTAAACTGGTATTGGACTGTTTTTATCTATCATAATTAATCCTCCTGATATTATTATATTCAAAATTGTTATAGATGTCTAGACCAGTTATAAATTTATTTTTGAATAAAAAAGAGAAATTTGGAAAAAATAATCTTATTAAGTCTAAGGGAGATGATATTTTGATTAATAAGAATTTATTCTCAAACATTACCTCTAAAAATATACTTAAAGAAAATACTCAGAAAAATTTATCTGAAAATCTTTCTAGTATTTATGTTCAAAATTCTCTTGATAACATGGTATTAAACTCTAATTTAGACAACAACAATGTTATTAAATAACTTATTTCTTCTATGATATTATACCTTCATATAATATCATAGAACAAATTTCATTTTAATATTTCATATTTATTTTGTTGTAAATATTATTTATTTATTGTAAAATAAATATCAATTAACACTTATTATTATAGAGGTGAAATTTATGATTAAAGTTTATTCAACTAGCGCTTGTCCATGGTGTGTCAAGGCTAAAAGTTATTTACAATCAAAAAATATTTCTTTTGAAGAACTAAACGTTCAGGATGATATGACTGCTCGTGAAGAAATGATAAAAAAATCAAAACAAATGGGAGTTCCTGTTTTAGATATAAATGGAGAAATAATAATTGGTTTTGATAAAAAAGCTATAGATTTAGCTCTTCAAAAATAACGAAAAAGTACCATTGGATTATCCAATGGTATTTTTTCGTTATTTTTGTATTAAATTTATTACGGTTGCTTTAGGTCTTGACATAGATTCAATTGAATATCTTATACCTTGTGTTCCAATACCTGAGGCCTTTACTCCAAGGAATGGAAAATGATCAGGACCTCTTTCAGTTTTATTATTAACTTGAACTGTTCCCACTTCTAATCTATTTGCAACATAAAAAGCTTCATTTATATTTTCCGTAAATACTGATGATTGTAAACCATACTCTGACTTATTAGCAATCTCTATAGCCATATCTTTATCTTTAACTCTTATTATTGGAAGTACTGGACCAAATGGTTCCTCCCAAGCCAATCTCATGTCTGTAGTTACATGATCAAAAAGTGTTGGATATATTAAATTTCCCTCTCTAGTTCCACCGCTAACCAAATATGCCCCTTTTTCTCTTGCATCTTCTATTAAATCCCAAACAAAATCTGCTGCTTTAGTATCTATTAAGGGTACTATATCAACATCACTATCTAAAGGATTTCCCACTTTTAACTTATCTATTTTTTCTTTTAGCTTCTCAACTAATTTATCTGCAACTTTATCCATTACTAGTATTCTTTTAACAGCAGTACATCTTTGACCAGAGTATGAATAACCACCTGCTACTATATTACTTGCTGCTAATTCTAAATCTGCATCTTCTAAAACTATTGCTGCATCTTTTCCTCCCAATTCCATTAATAACGGAACCATAGTTGTTATACGTGATATTCTCGTACCGATTTCTGTACTACCTGTAAAGTTTATGAAATCTATTTCTGGATGAGTTACAATATAATCTCCAATTTCACTACCTCTACCTGTTATTGTATTTAATACTCCAGCCGGAATTCCAGCCTGTTCAAAAACTTTTGCAAGATATAATCCGCATAAACTTCCTTGTGTTGCAGGCTTTAAAACTACTGAATTTCCTGCTACTAAAGCTGGCGCTAATTTAGATGCTGCTAAGTTTATAGGATAATTAAACGGCGAGATAGCTAAAACTACCCCTAAAGGTTCTCTTGTTACAACCGATATCTTATTTCTTTTAAATCCTGGAAAACTATCTCCTGGTATACTTTCTCCTGAAACATTCTTAGCTGTATCCGCTGTAAATCTTATGTAATCTGCAGTTCTTAATATTTCAGATTCTGCACTTTTTCTATCCTTTGCTATTTCTTTTACTAATATGTCAATTAATTCATCTTTTCTCTCTTCTAGAATATCTGATGCTCTATATAGGATATCTGCTCTTTCATTTACGGTTATATCTTTCCATTTTTTCTGAGCCTCTTTTGCACTTTTAATTGCAAAGTCTACTTCTTCTTTAGTCATTGCTGGTACTCTTCCAACCAATTCTTTATTAATAGGGGAATATATTTCTATGAATTTACATTCTTTATTGTTAACCCACTCACCATTAATAAGATTTCTGAATGTTCTTTCTTTATCTTTTATACAACTAAACATTTATTCACTTCCTTTCTTAGTGAATAGTTAGGAAATATTATTTATTAAAAGCTGCTTCAATAGCCTTCTTATCAAATCCTACTATTATTTCTCCATTTACATCTACTACTGGTACTGTTCTTTGTCCTGAAACTTTAAATACTTCTTCTCTATCTTCATGTCTATCAGCTACATTTATTTCCTCGTACTTCCAACCTTTCATATCAAAAAATCTTTTTGCTTTAATACATCCTGGACACCAAGATGTTGAATAAATCTTTATCATTTTAAACATCCTTTCTTCTTTCTATAATATATTTTTCTGAGTCTAAAGCTGCAATTGTTCCATCTGATACTGCAGTTGTTATTTGTCTAAATTGCTTATCTCTAACATCTCCTGCTGCATATACCCCTTTTATATTTGTTCTCATTCTTTCATCAGTTATAATATATCCATTTGGAGTTAGATTTATATACTCTTTAAACATCTCTGTTTTAGGTTCTGTTCCTATAAATCCAAAGATAGCATCTAAATTAATTTCTTTTTCTTCACCTGTCTTGGTATTTTTAATTTTAGCTTTCTCTAAAAAGTTTTCACCATATGCTTCAACTAAATCATAATTAAACATAATTTCTATTTTAGGATTATTTTTAACTTCTTCTATAGTAGCTTTTTCTCCATTAAAATAATCATGTCTTCTTATCATAATTACCTTTTCAGCAAATTTAGTTAAGAATATTGCTTCTTCTAAAGCCGCATTTCCGCCACCTACAACAGCAACTACTTTCCCTTCATACATCGCTCCATCACATACTGCACAATAATGGATTCCTTTTCCTGAAAGCTTTCCTTCATTATTAATTGGTAATTTTTTAGGACTTGCGCCTGTAGCAATTATTATAGCTTTTGCTTTATATATATAATCTCCAGTTTCTACAATTTTATCTTTACCACTAAAATCAACATTTTCTATAACATCAAATTCATCTATTTCAGCACCTAATTCTTCTGCTTGTTGTTGCATTAAATCTGATAACTCTGTACCCGAAACTTTTCTAAACCCTGGATAATTCTCTATTGTATAGCTGTTTCTTACTTGCCCTCCCAATATTTTATCCTCTAGTAACAACATATCTAATTTGGCTCTTGTTGCATATATAGCTGAAGTTAATCCTGCCGGACCTCCTCCAATTATAATTAATTCTTTTTCTTTAACTTCTTTATTCATACAAAGCCTCCTTACCCCTAGGGGGTATAAATCTTGTTTATATTATATCATTTTAAATTTAAATTTCAACTATTTTTATATAATAATTTTTATTATTAAACTATTTAATAAATAAATTTAATATAAATAATTAAATTTATTATTACCTACTTTAATACCTATTATTAAAGTATTTTATATAAAAGTTCATATATAATACCCTATTTTTAGTGCTACTTTTGACATCACTTTCCTCTAAAACATTAATTAATTTGGAATTAGGAAACTTTATTCTTTCCTAGAAAGTAAAAAAAGTAGATTTAATAAATCCACTTTTTAAAAATATATAATCTACTATGAAATATGCTTAAAACACAAGGATGCTCCATCACAATACACTTCTAATTGATCTCCACCTTTTATACATCCTTTTAACATCTCTTCACTTAATTTATCCTCTAATTCTTTAGTTATAATCCTTCTTAACGGTCTAGCTCCATAGCTTATATCCACACCTTTATTTGCTAAAAACTTTTTACTATCATCATCTAAATTTATAGTTATTTTTCTTTCTTTTAGTCTTGTTATAGTATTATTTAGCATTATATTCACTATTTCTAATATATCCCCTGTATCTAACTGATGAAAAACTATAATGTCATCTATTCTATTTATGAATTCAGGCTTGAATTCTCTCTTTATTTCTTGCATAATATTTTCTTTCATTTTTTCATACTCAGTTTCATTTTTATCTCTGTTAATTTCAAACCCTACGGTTTTTTGTTTTTTTATAGTATGTGCTCCTATATTAGATGTCATTATTATAATAGTATTCTTGAAGTTTACTATTTTACCTTTACCATCTGTTAATCTTCCATCTTCCATAATTTGAAGCAGTATGTTAAACACATCTGGATGAGCTTTTTCTATTTCATCTAATAATATTACTGAATAAGGATTTCTTCTTACTGCTTCTGTTAATTGTCCACCTTCATCATATCCTACATATCCAGGTGGAGATCCTATAAGCCTTGATACAGCATGTTTTTCCATGTATTCAGACATATCTATTCTAACTAGATTTTTTTCACTTCCAAACATTGCTTCTGCTAATGCATTAGATAATTCTGTTTTTCCAACTCCAGTTGGTCCACAAAATATAAAACTCCCTATTGGTCTATTTGGATCTTTTAATCCAACTCTTGCCCTTTTAACAGCTTTTGCTACAGCTCTTACAGCTTCTTTTTGTCCAATTACTCTTTTTTGAAGAATTTTTTCTAAATTCAAAAGTCTTTGAGACTCTTTTTGTGTTAACTTCTCTAATGGTATATTGGTCCATAAAGATACTACATTAGCTACATTTTCTTCGTTTACTACGCATCTATTATTATAACTTTGATTTTTCCAATCATCCTTTAATACCAAAAATTCTTTCTTTAATTCATTTTCTCTATCTCTTAAATTAGCAGCTTTCTCAAAGTCTTGCCCTCTTATTGCCTCTTCTTTTTCTCTTTCTATATCTTCTATCTTTAATTCTATTTCTTTTATACTAGGTGGAGCTATAAGATTCTCTATCCTAACTTTTGCAGAGGCTTCATCAATTAAATCGATTGCCTTATCAGGCATAAATCTATCAGTTATATACCTATCTGAAAGCTGTACTGCTGACTCCAATGCAGTATCAGTTATTTCTACCATATGATGTGCTTCATATTTATCTTTAAGCCCTTTTAATATTTCTAAAGTTTCCTCTTTTGAAGGCTCTCCTATGCTTACTGGTTGGAACCTTCGTTCTAAGGCTGAATCTTTTTCTATGTGCTTTCTATATTCCTCTATAGTAGTTGCCCCTATACACTTTATTTCCCCCCTAGCTAAGGCTGGCTTAAGTATATTAGCTGCATCAATAGCACCTTCTGCTCCTCCCGCACCAACTATGGTATGAATCTCATCTATAAATATAATTATATCTTCTCTACTTTTAATTTCTTCCATTACTTTTTTTAATCTATCTTCAAATTCTCCTCTATATTTAGCTCCTGCTATCATAGATGTTAAATCTAAAGAAATTAATGATTTATTTTTAAGTATTTCAGGAATATTTCCATCTACTATTCTTTGAGCTAAACCTTCTACTACAGCTGTCTTCCCAACTCCTGGTTCACCTATTAGGCAAGGATTATTTTTTATCCTTCTACATAGAATCTCTAGAACCCTTTGATTCTCATTCTCTCTTCCTATAACAGGATCTAAAGCTCCTTCTTTTGCCATTAAAGTTAAATCAACACCGTATTGATTTAACATTGGAGTTTTTACTGTTTTCTTCTTAGGTTTATTTTCTCTTTTTTCTTCTAGATTTACCTCATTAAAATCTTTTCCTAATAAATATTGATTTAGCTTTTGCTCTAGAAGTTTAAAATCTACTTTATAATTTGATAATGTAGTATGTGCAACACTTTCTACATCATCCATTAAAGCTAATAAAATGTGTTCAGGACTTATTGCATTATGATTAAAATTTCTAGCTTTAATTAAACTATCATCAAATAATCTTTTACATCTTGGCGTTAAAAGCATTTCTCCTACTGATATATCATCATCGCCAAATCCCAAGTAATCTTCTATTATTTTTCTAACTCTTTCAATAGTTATTCCATTTTCATATAAAACTTCCCTTGCATACCCACCTTCTTTAAGCAATCCAATAAGAATATGCTCTGTACCTATATAACCATGCTTAAAATATTGCGATTCTTTTTGAGCTTCTACTAACACAATATGTGCCCTTTCTGTAAACCTCCCAAAAATCATATATATACCTCCATACCCTAAATTATATTTTGAACCCTTTACCAAATAAACATATTCATATCTAGTATTTATGATAAAACTATCGTTATCATTCCTTTTAATATATCTGCTCTTACTCTATTTTTATCTATTACACTAGTTAACGTTCTATCATTTAATGATATTTTCATTATTTCGTATTCTTTTCTTGTAATTGTTTTAGATTCAATTAGATGATCCAATATAGAAATGGCACCTTGATATGTAATACTATCTCCTATTGAATTATTAATTAAATCTAATCGCCTTTCCTTATTATCATAAGTTATCTTAGTAATAATAATATATCCCCCACCACCTCTTTTACTTTCAATTAAATATCCCTTTTCATAAGTAAATCGAGTAGTTAATACATAATTTATTTGTGACGGTGCACAAGAAAATTTATCTGCTAACTCATTTCTCTGAATTAGTATTTTATTTTCTTTTCTATCGTTTATCATATCCTTTATAAAACTTTCTATTGTATCTGAAATTCTTGCCATATTTTCACCTTTTTAAACTTTATTTTCATTTTGACTTTCTTTGACTTTTATTATATAGTATTACTTTTATTATGTCCATTGCACTCATATAACAACCATTTCTATTAAAACTCCTTATTTTGTTAACCCTAATATAAAATCCTATTATTTTGAATTATTTTAAATAATTTTTGAAACAATAATTATATTAACTTTTATAAAGGAGATTAATATGGAAATTGAATGGTTTGGTAGTACTACCTTTATATTAAAAAACTCTATTGGTAAAAGAGTTTTAATAGACCCATTAGAGGCTATTTCTAATAAAAAAAATTATGATTTTGATGTAGATATAATTACTTTAAGCCATACCCCTAATAATAAAAGCCTTAAACAATATATAACTAAGGAATGTACTATAATTAATGATACTTCTTCCTTTGCCAATGAATATTTAACTATAGACGGATATACTTCTTATAAAGATAATATGAATGGATTTAAAAGAGGTGAAAATAATATTTATTTATTTAATATAGATGGTTTTAAACTTTGTCACTTAGGCACTGTTGGACATATTTTAGATAATAAACTTATTAGTAAGCTTAAAAATTTAGATTTTCTTTTTATTCCAATAGGCGGGCATTTTGCATTAAACGGTATTGATGCTGCCAAACTGACACTTGATATAACTCCAAAATATATAATACCTATGTTTTATAGAAATATGGATGAATATCCTTATTTAGATGGTCCACATAAATTTTTATCGCATATGAAAAATATAAAAAAATATAATACTAGATCTATTCAAACTAGTTCATTATACTTTAAAAATAATAATACTGTATTATTATTAAAATAATTTTCATTTTTATAATAATAATTGTAAAAAATAAAAGAACCGACGTTTAATCGACGGTTCTTCTCATGTACATTACTCTTGAACTGGAGCTCCTACTGGACAAACATTTGCACAGTTTCCGCAATCTATGCAAGTATCTGCATCTATAACGAATTGAGTATCTCCTTGGCTTATAGCATTAACTGGACATTCTGCAGCGCATGCACCACAGTTTACACATGAATCTTGAATTACGAATGCCATAATTAGCACCTCCTAATTAATATGAAATTTATTTCCTCTCTATTTTAGCACAATGATTTCAATTTTTAAAGAGTTAAAAATAACATATCTAATAATATTTACCATATTATCTATTCAACACTATATCCAGAATTCTCTAATGAATTAATTATACTATCTATATTTATAACTCTATTATCATATACAATACTAACTTCTTTTTTAGATATACTAACTTCACAAGCAATGATTCCTTCATTACTGCTTATAGCCTCTCTTATAGCCATAATGTCATTCTGTGTATTAAGATTATAAACTTTTAATGAAGACTTCACTTCCATTCCTCCTAATTGTCCTTTATAAGGTTTTTAATTAAATTTTTATCTTCAGGTAATTCTATTTCAAGCTTAATATCTGATTCATCTATAGAATCTTCATAGCTTCCCTCTATAATTTCTACATTTTCAATCTTAAATTCTTCTATTACCTCTTCATCTACCCTCTTATATTTAACCTTAACACTTTCTTTTACTATATTGTTACTTATAACTTCTCCTTGTCCATCAGGTATCTTAACAATAGATCCAACTTTAGGTAATCTTTTTCTTATATCTTCATATGTACTTTGTTCATAATTCAAACAGCACATAAGTCTTCCACAAATTCCTGATATTTTAGTAGGATTTAATGATAAATTTTGCTCCTTTGCCATTTTTATTGATACAGATGCAAAGTCGCCTAAAAATGAAGAGCAACACATAGTTCTTCCACACGGTCCTAATCCACCTAACATTTTAGCTTCATCTCTAACACCAATTTGTCTAAGTTCTATTCTTGTTTTAAAAATAGTAGCTAAATCTTTTACTAATTCTCTAAAGTCAACTCTTCCATCTGCTGTAAAATAAAATATTACTTTATTATTATCAAAAGTATATTCTACATCTATTAGCTTCATGTTTAACCCATGCTCTTCTATTTTCTTAAGGCATATATTTAAAGCTTCTTTTTCTTTTAACTTATTATTTTTATGCTTATCAATATCATCTTGTTCTGCCACTCTTATAACACTTTTTAATGGTGCTACTATATCTTCTTCCGGAATTTCTTTAACTCCAATTACACATTCTCCAAATTCGATTCCTCTTGCTGTTTCAACTACAACGTAATTTTCCTTTTTTATATCTAAATCCTTTGGATCAAAGTAATATATCTTTCCTGCTTTTTTAAATCTTACACCCACAACTTTTATCATTTTTAAACCTCCATAAAACCTATAAGCATCACTCTTATGGTTATAGCAAAATTTGAATTACTAATTAAGTTAATTCTTGCTTCTTTTATTTTATCTAATAAGCTATTCAACTTTTTATAAGACATTTCCATAGAAAGTTGTTTTAGCTCTTCTATTTTATCCCCATTTATTATTACACTATAATCATAAACTTCTTTATAAACCATTAAATCTCTTATGAAGGAGGCTAAAATGTTTAGTATTTCTTCCTTATTATCTTTATAATTCAACATCTTTTCCTCAAAATTTAGTAAAACTTCACCATCATTTATAGATAATGATTTAAGCAAGTCCAATAATAGTTCTCGTAGCTCCTTTAATCTTACATCCATTAAAAATCTCTCTGCTTTTCCTGGAATCCCCTCACTATATGCAATACTAGCTAAAAGTTCACTTTCATTAATATCGGACCTTATTTCCCCTATATACTTAACTATTTCATTTTTAGATATAGGAGTTAATTTATATATTTGACATCTAGATTTAATTGTATCTAGTATTAGTTCTAAACTCTCACAAAGAAGTATGATAAAAACACCTTTAGGAGGCTCTTCTATTGTCTTTAATAAAGCATTTTGAGCTTGAGTAGTTAATTTGTTTCCTTGGTAAATAATTATTACCTTTTTATCTCCCTCAAAAGGCTTTTTATTAACCTCATCTATTATTCCTCTTACTTCATCCACTCCAAATGAGCTTTTTTGTGATTTATAATTTATTATGTCAATATACTCTTTATTATCTTCCTTACCTAAGATTTTAAGAGCAAATATCCTAGCTAAGTTGCTCTTTCCAATTCCGTCTTCCCCTACAATAAGATGTGCATGAGATAAGTTTCCTTCGTTTACTCTTTTTTCAAAACTGCTAATAATATTACTATGACCTATAAATTTCCTCATTGCACACCTCCATTAACCTATATCTTAACAAATTGATCTACATCTACAACAAAAACTGTCGCTCCTCCAACTTGTACCTCTATTGGATATGACATATACATATCTGCATTTCCTGATATAGGCGCTGGAGTAGCTATCATTTGTTTTCTAGTTCTACAAATATCTTCTACAACCTCTATAACTTTTTGTACTTTTTCCTTTTCCACACCAATCATTAAAGTAGTATTTCCAGATTTTAAAAATCCCCCCGTAGTAGCTAGTTTTGTAACTCTGAATCCGGCTTCTGTTATAGCATCCACTAAATCTATAGCATCATCATCCTGCACAATTGCTATTACTAATTTCATAAAAATCCCTCCCCTTTAATTTTAAATACCTAATATTATTTTATCATAAAACTCCTATATTTAAATTAAAAATAATATATGATTTAATATTTTATGCTATCTAAAATTAATGTTTTCACTTCTTCGAAAACTTCTTCTAGAGACTTTTCAGCATTTATTTTTATTATTTTATCTTTATTATTTTGATATACTATTTCATAACCTTCCCTAACCTTGTAATGAAAATCTAATTTTTCTAAATCCAATCTATTTACTTCTCTACTTGAATTCTTAGCAATTCTATCTAAGCCAATTTGTGGGTCTACATCAAATAAAATAGTTAAATCTGGCATATATTCTTCAATTGCAAATTTATTTATCGTAAACACTTCATCGATTCCTAAACCTCTTGCATATCCTTGATAAGCCAAAGAGGAATAAACAAATCTATCACATAAAACTATTTTCCCCTCATTTAATGCCACTATAACCTTTTCTACTAAATGTTGTCTTCTTGCTGCGGCATAAAGTAACGCTTCTGTTCTGCTATCCATTTCTGTATTGTTTGTATCTAATATTATAGTTCTTATATCCTCTGATATTTTAATACCACCAGGTTCTCTAGTTTTTACACATTCAATACCTTTTTCTTTTAAATAATTGTATATCATTTCTAAAATAGTACTCTTACCAGATCCATCTCCACCTTCGAATACTATAAACTTTCCTTTTTCCATTGTTTCTCCTTAATATCTAAAATTGAAAATTATATTTGCTAGTTAAAGCCTCTTTAATCTTGTCCTTATAAAAATCGTATTGTTTACTATTTATATTAGCATTTAATATCTTACTCTGACAACTTTTACAAATTAATTTTCTTGCTATAATTATACCATTTTCCTCTTGATTTCTACATACAAAACATACTTTTTCATTTCTACCTTTTTGAATATCTTTAAATTTAATCTTCATAAAACCATCCTATTCTTTTTTATCTTAATTCTGACCATATGTAATGAATTTTATACTTTTGGGGAAACATAAAATTAATAAATATTATTCGGTTTTTAAGGGAAAATAATATTGAAAATAATTTGGGAGGAATAAAATATGAAACAAGAAATTATTTCTTATTTATCTACATGTCGTAATGATATATTTGACTTATGTAAATATTTATATGATAACCCTGAAGATAGTTATAATGAAATTAAAAGTTGCAAATATTTATCTAATTTATTAACAAAGTATGGATTTAATGTTGACAACAATTTTTTAGATTTATCTACTTCTTTTTATGCTACTAAAGGAAGTGGGCATCCTAAAGTTTGCTTTTTATGTGAATATGATGCTATTCCTGGAGAAGGACATATAACAGGACATAATTTATTATCCGCTACTTCTATAGCTGCTGCTATATCACTAGGTAATGTTATTGATAAAGCAGGAGGTAGTGTAATTGTAATAGGCTGTCCTGGTGAATATCTTGGCGGAACTAAATCTGTAATGGTAAAACAAGGTGTATTTGCTGATATTGATGTAGTACTTCTAGCTCATCCTGATATAATTACGTCAGAAAGTGGAAGCTCATCTGCAATCATTCCTTTAAGTGTTAAATTTATAGGAAATAGCGGTTTAAGTTTTCTTAATAAAGGAAGCTATACCTCATTAGATGGTATACTATTAACATTTAATATATTAAATTCGCTTTTAAAAGGCTTCCCTGAAGATGTAGAAGTCAATTCTATATTATCTCAAGGTGGCTTCACACCATTGCTTTTGCCTCTTGAATCAGAGGCTAAATTTTATATAAGAGCCAAAGAAATGGATATTGCTAAAATTGCAGAGGGTAAATTACGTGAGATAATTATTTATGTATCAAAATTGATTAGGGTTCAATACTCTATGTCTTTATACGAACCTGAAAATGAAGAGCTTATTACAAACAGAACATTGAATAGGTTATTTAGTCATAATCTTAAAGAAAGTGGAACTATAAATATATCAGAACCTAGAGATGTTTATTCTGGGTTAAGCTTAGGAATTGTTAGTAAAACTGTTCCTTGTATTCATCCATATATATCAATAATAGAAAATAATGCTATAAAATATGGGACTAAGGATTTTGCTGATGCAACTATTTCTGATTATGCATTAGAACAAAGCATAAAAGCCGCTCAAGCTCTAGCTTTTACTGGTTTAGATATTATACAAAATGAAAATCTTTTATATGAAGTTAAAAATGAATTTTATAAAAAATAGGCCTCCTTCTGGAAGCCTATTTTTTATATTTATCTTAACTTACAACTTAATGCACCATGTTTTATTATTCTCTCAATAAATGAACGGCTTGGTTGAAAGTTAAACTTTTTTATTTTATTTCCACTTTTATAAACGCAACAATAAATATCATTTCCTATTCTGTTGCACAAATATTTCTTATAACTTCTAATAGAAGAATACTCCTTAGGAATTTCACATTTTTTACCTATATATAATATATCTTGTATTTTTATGCTTTCTAAATTCTTCTCTTCTTTTAAACTTATTTTATTTATTATCAATTTTCCTGCTATTATTGAATGCTTATATGCTAATCCACAGCTTTTTAACTCTTTTAATAAAATAACTACAGTAAAAACTACTAATAAACTCTTAATTAAATAACCTACTTTATGATTATCTAATCCTGCAATTTTAATAGCTTGTGATATGTACAAAACCACTGTGATTAGTACTACTGAAATAGATATTACAGAAACCTTTTTTCGTGCAATAACTTCTCTATGCATCATTTTAAAAAATCCCCCATATTTGCATTATATCTTTCTTATAGAACAATATTGTGATTATACTAATTATTTTAATTTTTATCCATGTCAAAATATCCTCATTAATCTCCAAATTCTCAATTATTAAAAGTTTAATATTGATTTTTTAAAGAATATAGCCTTTTACTAAATATATCTTTAAGTATCTCTATTTTTCAAATGGTAATGCTTTTCATTATTAATTTTATTCTGTTATAATTATCTTTTTAATAGTATAATTGTGTCGGAGGTGTTATATAAAATGATTCAAATTTATAAAAGCAGAAGTGAGCAAGATCCTTCCTTAAAAATATTAGATAATTTAGAGCAAGGATGTTGGATTAATATTATTGCTCCTTCTGATGAAGAATTAATATTAATATCTAAAAAAACAGGAGTACCTCTTTCATTTTTAAAAGCTCCTTTAGATGATGAAGAAACATCTCGTATAGATATTGAAGATGGTTGTGTTTTAGTTGTTGTGGATATTCCTTTTACTGAAATGGAAGACAACTCTCTTACTTATGATACATACCCTCTAGCTATAATACACACAGAGAAACAATTAATAACTGTATGTTTAAAAAATAGTAGAATACTAACTGACTTTATAAATGGTAAAGTAAAATCATTTTATTCATTTAAAAAATCAAGATTTATACTACAGATATTAAATAAAATATCAACTTATTATTTACTTTATCTTAGACAAATAGATAAAAAAAGTTTAATGATAGAAAAAAGACTTCATAAATCAATGAAAAATAGAGAACTTATTCAATTGCACTCACTAGAAAAATCTCTTGTTTATTTTTCTACCTCTCTAAAAGCTAATGAAATAACTTTAGAAAAAATGCTTAAACTTGAAATAATGCAAAAGTATGAAGATGATAAAGATGTTTTAGAAGATGTTATTATAGAAAATAAGCAGGCTATAGAAATGACAGAAATATATAGTAATATTCTTGCTAGTACAATGGATTTTTTTGCATCTGTTATATCTAATAATCTAAATATAGTTATGAAAATTCTAGCCTCTGTTACAATCTTAATGGCTATTCCTACAGTTATAGGTGGAATATTTGGGATGAACTTTGTTGAAATGCCATTATTAAAAAATCCTGCTGGTTTTAACATTACAATGATAATAACAGCAGTTCTTACAGGTGTTACAGCTTTTATACTATATAAAAAAGGAATGTTCAGTTAAATTATTCTTATAAAAAAGTTATTACTTAAAGTAATAGCTTTTTCTTTTTTATAGTATATTGTAATATTAATACTTTAAAGTAGGTGAATTTATATTGTTAAAATTAAATCCTCTATCCCCTTCTTCTACTATAGGAATAGTAGCCCCTGCTTCGGCTGAAGATCCTAATATAATCGATAAAAAGATATTAGAATTTGAAGAGTTAGGCTTTAACGTAAAAAAAGGAAAGCATATTTATGATAAATATGGTTATTTAGCCGGAACTGACTCTAATAGAGCTGAAGATTTAATGGATATGTTTATTGATAATTCTATAGATGCTATTTTATGCCTCAGAGGTGGCTATGGATCTATGCGAATGATTCCTTATTTAAACCTTAAAACTATTAAGCAAAATCCAAAACCTTTTTGTGGCTATAGTGATATAACTCTTCTTCTTAATTATATATCTAAAAAATGTAATTTTGCCACATTTCACGCTCCTATGATAACTTCTAATTTTAAGGACTCTGTTACTCAAGATTATTTTATAAACACTTTAACTAATCATAATATGAACTTCTATAATTTAAAGAAAATTAGTAATAATAAAATTACTTATATTAATAAAAATAATTTTAATGGAAAACTTGTGGGTGGTAATCTTAGTATAATTTGTTCATCTATTGGAACTCCTTATGAACTAAATTTTAAAAACTCTATTGTGCTAATTGAAGAAATAGATGAGAGCCCTTATGCTATAGATAGAATGCTTACACAGCTTATATATTCTGGTAAATTAAAACACTCTTCAGGAATTATTTTAGGTGACTTTACAAATTGTACTTCTAAAAATAAAAACTCTGCTGAGTTTAATATAGATGAAGTTATAAATCAAAAATTATCACAATTAAAAATTCCAGTTATAAAAGGATTTCCTATTGGCCATAGCTACCCTAATGTAACTTTACCCATAGGTAGTAAATTATCTTTTAATTATAAAAATGATTTACTAAATATATCGGAAAATATATTTAAAAACTCTAAATAAATAAAAAACCTACAAGTCAAACTTGTAGGTTTTTTGGAGGCGCCACCCGGATTTGAACCGGGGATAAAGGTTTTGCAGACCTCTGCCTTACCACTTGGCTATAGCGCCATACCTGGTGGCTCGACCAGGAATCGAACCAGGGACACGAGGATTTTCAGTCCTCTGCTCTACCGACTGAGCTATCGAGCCACATTACCTGGCAATGTTCTACTCTCCCACACAGTCTCCCGTGCAGTACCATCGACGCTGTAGAGCTTAACTTTCCTGTTCGGAATGGGAAGGAGTGTTTCCTCTACGCCATCATCACCAGATCCATTGACACCCCAAATCTAAGATTTGGTTGGTGGAAAGCACTCAGCTGTACTGAGTTACCTTTTTCAGAGAATGTTCTCTGAAAATTGCATATGAATTTTTCCGTTTTATTTTGGTCAAGCCCTCGACCTATTAGTATCAGTCAGCTAAATATGTTACCACACTTACACCTCTGACCTATCAACCTTGTGTTCTTCAAGGGGTCTTACTAGCTTATGCTATGGGAAATCTCATCTTGAGGGGGGCTTCACGCTTAGATGCTTTCAGCGTTTATCCCTTCCCGACTTAGCTACCCAGCCATGCTCCTGGCGGAACAACTGGTGCACCAGAGGTCAGTCCATCCCGGTCCTCTCGTACTAAGGACAGCTCCTCTCAAATTTCCTACGCCCGCGACGGATAGGGACCGAACTGTCTCACGACGTTCTGAACCCAGCTCGCGTGCCGCTTTAATGGGCGAACAGCCCAACCCTTGGGACCTACTACAGCCCCAGGATGCGACGAGCCGACATCGAGGTGCCAAACCTCCCCGTCGATGTGGACTCTTGGGGGAGATCAGCCTGTTATCCCCGAGGTAGCTTTTATCCGTTGAGCGATGGCCCTCCCACGAGGTACCACCGGATCACTAAGCCCGACTTTCGTCCCTGCTCCACTTGTGGGTGTCGCAGTCAGGCTCCCTTCTGCCTTTGCACTCTTCGAACGATTTCCGACCGTTCTGAGGGAACCTTTGGGCGCCTCCGTTACTTTTTAGGAGGCGACCGCCCCAGTCAAACTGCCCACCTAACAATGTCCCGTCACCAGATTCATGGCGTCCGGTTAGAACCCCAATACTGTCAGGGTGGTATCCCAAGGTTGACTCCACCAAGGCTGACGCCCTAGTTTCCAAGTCTCCCACCTATCCTGTACAGACAATATCGGAATTCAATGCTAAGCTACAGTAAAGCTCTACGGGGTCTTTCCGTCCAATCGCGGGTAGCGAGCATCTTCACTCGCACTACAACTTCGCCGGATTTGCAGTTGAGACAGTGCCCAAGTCATTACGCCATTCGTGCGGGTCAGAACTTACCTGACAAGGAATTTCGCTACCTTAGGACCGTTATAGTTACGGCCGCCGTTTACTGGGGCTTAAGTTCACACCTTCGCTTGCGCTAAGTGTTCCCCTTAACCTTCCAGCACCGGGCAGGCGTCAGCCCCTATACATCAGCTTGCGCTTTAGCAGAGACCTGTGTTTTTGCTAAACAGTTGCTTGGGCCTATTCTCTGCGGCCTACTCTCGTAGGCACCCCTTCTCGCTAACTTACGGGGTCAATTTGCCTAGTTCCTTAACTGCAATTCTTCCGCTGGTCTTAGGATTCTCTCCTCATCTACCTGTGTCGGTTTGCGGTACGGGCACTACTTCTCTCTCTAGATGCTTTTCTTGGAAGCATGGAATCAGATACTTCAGCCTAATGGCCTTCCCCATCACGCCTCAGGATTGTTGAAACGGATTTGCCTATTTCAACTCCCTAAACGCTTAGACTAGCATTTCCAATCGCTAGCACATCCTATCCTTCTCCGTCACACCATCGATAATAACGATTGTAGTGGTATCGGAATATCAACCGATTGTCCATCGCCTACGCCTATCGGCCTCGGCTTAGGTCCCGACTAACCCTGGGCGGACGAGCCTTCCCCAGGAAACCTTAGATTTTCGACCTGTGAGATTCTCACTCACATCTCGCTACTAATGCCAACATTCTCACTCGTAATCAGTCCACCGCTCCTTACGGTACGACTTCAGCCCGATTACGACGCTCCTCTACCGCTCATCTTACGATGAGCCCGTAGCTTCGGTGGTAAGTTTGAGCCCCGGACATTTTCGGCGCAGGATCTCTCGACTAGTGAGCTATTACGCACTCTTTCAATGAGTGGCTGCTTCTAAGCCAACATCCTAGTTGTCTTAGAAATCCCACATCCTTTTCCACTTAACTTACACTTTGGGACCTTAGCTGACGATCTGGGCTTTTTCCCTTTTGACCACGGATCTTATCATTCGTAGTCTGACTGCCGGACTAATAGTATATGGCATTCGGAGTTTGATAAGGTTCGGTAAGCGATACGCCCCCTAGCCCATTCAGTGCTCTACCTCCATTACTCATATCCGACGCTAGCCCTAAAGCTATTTCGAGGAGAACCAGCTATCTCCGAGTTCGATTGGAATTTCTCCGCTATCCACAGCTCATCCCATGCTTTTTCAACAGCAACGTGGTTCGGTCCTCCACGGGGTTTTACCCCCGCTTCAACCTGGCCATGGATAGGTCACCCGGTTTCGGGTCTACGGCATGCAACTACTCGCCCTATTAAGACTCGGTTTCCCTTCGGCTCCGTACCTTAAGTACTTAACCTTGCTACATACCGTAACTCGTTGGCTCGTTCTACAAAAAGCACGTCATCACACTCATATGGTGCTCTGACCGGTTGTAGGCACACGGTTTCAGGTTCTATTTCACTCCCCTCCCGGGGTTCTTTTCACCTTTCCCTCACGGTACTGCTTCACTATCGGTCATCAGGTAGTATTTAGCCTTGGGAGGTGGTCCTCCCTGCTTCCCACAAGGTTTCACGTGTCTCGTGGTACTCTGGATCAGAACTTAGTTATTATAATTTTTATTTACGTGGCTATTACACTCTGTGGCTTAACTTTCCAGTTAAATTCAATTAATTATAATTTCCTGTTAATGTTCTGTCCGCAACCCCAGAGATAAATCTCTGGTTTGGGCTCTTTCCCTTTCGCTCGCCGCTACTTAGAAAATCGATTTTTCTTTCTCTTCCTCCAGGTACTTAGATGTTTCAGTTCCCTGGGTTTACCTTCCTGTAACTATTTATTCATTACAGGATACATGGGGTTTCCCATGTGAGTTTCCTCATTCGGAGATCTCCGGATCACTGGCTATGTGCGCCTACCCGAAGCTTTTCGCAGCTTATCACGTCCTTCATCGGCTCCTGATACCAAGGCATTCACCATGCGCCCTTTGTAGCTTGACCTATACGGTTCTCTTTTACAAAGAGTTAATTTATTTTCACAAAGAATATTATTCTTGGCTTGTTGTCACTTCTCAATTAACTTTTGTTAATTTGAAACTCCTGTTCACATACGCTTTCAGGAGTAAGTTCGAATAACTAAATTATAAATTTAGATTCTCACTTAAGTTGTTTTAATTCATATGCAATTTTCAAAGAACAATGGTGGGTCTAAATGGACTCGAACCATCGACCTCACGCTTATCAGGCGTGCGCTCTAACCAGCTGAGCTATAGACCCATGTGGTGGAGATAAAGAGATTCGAACTCTTGACCCCTTGCGTGCAAGGCAAGTGCTCTCCCAACTGAGCTATACCCCCACATGTTTTGAGGTAAATCCCTCAAAATTGAACAGAAGTTAAGATACCATATCTTTTGAGTTATTACTAGTTAATCATCTTGTTAACTAGATTTCTCCATAGAAAGGAGGTGATCCAGCCGCAGGTTCTCCTACGGCTACCTTGTTACGACTTCACCCCAATCGCTGACCCTACCTTAGGTCGCTGCCTCCTTGCGGTTAGCTCACGAACTTTGGGTATTGCCAACTCTCATGGTGTGACGGGCGGTGTGTACAAGGCCCGGGAACGTATTCACCGCGACATGCTGATTCGCGATTACTAGCAACTCCAGCTTCATGTAGGCGAGTTTCAGCCTACAATCCGAACTGAGACAAGTTTTATAGTTTAGCTCCACCTCGCGGTATTGCATCTCGTTGTACTTGCCATTGTAGCACGTGTGTAGCCCTAGACATAAGGGGCATGATGATTTGACGTCATCCCCACCTTCCTCCCGGTTAACCCGGGCAGTCTCGCTAGAGTGCTCAACTAAATGGTAGCAACTAACAATAAGGGTTGCGCTCGTTGCGGGACTTAACCCAACATCTCACGACACGAGCTGACGACAACCATGCACCACCTGTCATCCTGTCCCCGAAGGGACTTCCTCGATTAAGAGTAATGCAGGAGATGTCAAGTCTAGGTAAGGTTCTTCGCGTTGCTTCGAATTAAACCACATGCTCCGCTGCTTGTGCGGGCCCCCGTCAATTCCTTTGAGTTTTAATCTTGCGACCGTACTCCCCAGGCGGGATACTTAATGTGTTAACGGCGGCACGGAAGGAGTTGATACCTCCCACACCTAGTATCCATCGTTTACGGCGTGGACTACCAGGGTATCTAATCCTGTTTGCTCCCCACGCTTTCGAGCCTCAGCGTCAGTTACAGTCCAGAGAGTCGCCTTCGCCACTGGTGTTCTTCCTAATCTCTACGCATTTCACCGCTACACTAGGAATTCCACTCTCCTCTCCTGCACTCTAGACTTCCAGTTTGAAATGCAGCCCCCAGGTTGAGCCCGGGTATTTCACATCTCACTTAAAAGTCCGCCTACGCTCCCTTTACGCCCAGTAAATCCGGACAACGCTCGCCACCTACGTATTACCGCGGCTGCTGGCACGTAGTTAGCCGTGGCTTCCTCCTCAGGTACCGTCATTATCGTCCCTGAAGACAGAGCTTTACGATCCGAAAACCTTCATCACTCACGCGGCGTTGCTGCATCAGGGTTTCCCCCATTGTGCAATATTCCCCACTGCTGCCTCCCGTAGGAGTCTGGGCCGTGTCTCAGTCCCAATGTGGCCGATCACCCTCTCAGGTCGGCTACGCATCGTCGCCTTGGTGAGCCGTTACCTCACCAACTAGCTAATGCGCCGCGGGCCCATCTTGTAGCGGATTACTCCTTTAATTGCTGCTCCATGCGAAGCTGCAATGTTATGCGGTATTAATCTCCCTTTCGGGAGGCTATTCCCCTCTACAAGGCAGGTTGCCCACGTGTTACTCACCCGTCCGCCGCTAGGTTTGTTTCCGAAGAAACTCCCCTCGCTCGACTTGCATGTGTTAGGCACGCCGCCAGCGTTCGTCCTGAGCCAGGATCAAACTCTCACTAAAAAGTTTAATCTGTTGCTCAAATTACTTTGAGTCTTTTAAGACTCTCAAAAGAATTGCTGGTTATTACTTAACTTTTATTCTGTTCAATTTTCAAAGATCTAACTTCTTGCAATCTCTCGACTGCTTAATCATAATAACATTTAACTTCTTTCTTGTCAACATATTTTTTAACAAATTTTGAAGTTTTGTTTTGTCCTCGTGTTCCCGACGACGCTATTTATAATATCACGATTCTATAAGTTAACCTATTATAAATATATCATTTACTAAGGTTTATTTCTATTTTTCTCATATATACTTATAATTTCTAACTTTTTCTTATAGCGATACACTTGGCACAGTTATCACTTTATATTATAATTTTTCTAAACATTTTAATAGAAAAGCCCGATAATTATATAAGGTTATACCTTTAATAACGACTTATTTTAAAAATTAAGTACTAAAAAAAACAATTTTATTATTTTAGGAGGATTATTATGTTAAAAAAAGCTATACCTTTAGTCTTATTATCTAGTTTTTTCTTAACAGCTTGTTCTGCAGCAGAAAAAGCAAAAAACGAAACTAAAGATAAGAACAATAAAATAGAAATTTCTCAGCCCACTACACCCCCTAATTCCAATTTAACTTTGGTAGATAAATCTATTACATATTCACCATATTTAAATTTAGGAAATCTGATATTTTTCCCAGACAAGGAAAATAACAATAAATTATCAACAACTGAAAAATCTACATCTAATTCCTATGTTCTAAATGATAATATAAAGGATACTTTTAATTATCCTGTTGAATCATTAATTACAATTGATAATTCTATATATTTTTCAAATACATCAGATAACAATAGTTTATACAAATTGGATTATCAACGTAATGAATTTACTAAAGTAAATAATAATTCTGTTTATAATTTAACTTCTCAATCAAAAGAACTTTATTATATAAATAGAACTGATAATAATAAACTTTATCATTATAATTTAGCCAATTCAACTTCATATAGCTTATCAGATGATTCATGTGGTAAATTTATAATAAATGGGAATTCAATACTTTATCAAAACCTTAGTGATGGAGCTAAACTTTATAGCATATCAATAGATGGTAATAATAGAAAGAAGTTAACCGATAACTCTGTAGATAGTTTTACTGTTTATAGTGGACAAATACTTTTTATAAATTCAGATGAAAATAACTCATTATATAAATTAGATGTAAAATCTGAAAGAACTAATAAGATAGCTTCAATTAATGGTACCGAACTTAAAAACTCTAACAATAAATTATATTTTATTAATATAGCCTCAGGCAATAATCTTTGTTCTTTATCTGTTGATTTAAATAAAAATGAAGCAAAAGCTTCTCAAATAACTACAGATTCTATAAATCAATATTATCTTAACGATAATGAAATTTTCTTAGATAAAACCCTAGATGTGAATAAAACTTATGTAATTAAACAGAATTAAAAACAGCCCACTTAGTATATAAGAATCTAAGTGGGCTGTTTTTAATTTATTTTAAATTTTTAACTATTTCTTTAAATTTATTTCCTCTTACTGCAAAGTTAGGAAACATATCAAAAGATGCACACGCTGGTGACAATGTTACTATATCCCCTTCTTTAGCAATTTTTTTAGCTTCTATAACAGCATCATTTAAAGAAGCTACTACTTTAATTGGTATAGTAATACCCTTTTCCATAATTACTTTATCAAAGGCATCTTTAATCATTTCTTTAGTTGCACCTAAAAGTATTAGTTCTTTTATATATGGATATCCTTTTACTGCTAGTGGCTCAAATGGTATATGCTTATCATATCCACCCGCAATTAATATTACCTTCTTTTCAAAAGCAAAAAGACCTGCTAAAGTCCTAGTTGGACTTGATGCTATAGAATCATTGTAATATTTAACTCCATTTAATTCCCTAACTAACTCACATCTATGCTCTACTCCAGCAAATGTTTCCGCTACCTTCTTCATAGTTTCAATGCTAACATCATCTTTAGTTGCAATAAATGAAGCTAAATAATTCTCCACATTGTGCATACCTTTTATTACTATATCATCCTTTTTACATACTTCTTTTCCTTCTAGATATAACCTTCCATCTTTGTAATATGCACCATTTTTTATTTCTCTCTTTGAGCTAAATTCCCTTACCTCACCTTTTGCTTCTTTTTCAAAATTATATGTTATCTCATTTTCTCTATTTACAACTAGTACATTATCTTTATTTTGGTATAAGAATATATTCTTTTTAGCATCTATATATTCATTCATATTTTTATGCATATCAAGGTGATTCGGCGCCAAATTAGTAGCTATAGCTACATCTATAGGTGAATTCATAGTCATAAGTTGGAAACTTGATAATTCCAAAACCACCATATGATCTTCTTTTATTTCTTCTATTTGTGAAAATAATGGAGTTCCTATATTTCCTCCAACCCAAGTCTTATATCCTTCAGCTTCTAGAAGCTTTGATACAATTGTAGTTGTTGTAGTCTTACCATCACTACCTGTAACTCCATAAACCTTACCCTTACAATATCTAACAAACTCCTCCATCTCTGAAGTAATATAGGCTCCTTCATTCTTTATCTTTACTAACGCATTACAGTCTATTCTCATCGATGGAGTTTTAAATACAACATCAAAACCTGTTAAATTATCTAAATATCTTTCTCCAAGTTCTAATTTTATACCTTTTTCTTTAAATTCATTAACTATATCCCCTAATTCTGCTTCACTCTTTTTATCAAAAGCAGTAACAGTAGAACCTAATTTAAATAAAAAATTAATAAGAGGAATATTACTTACACCTATGCCTACAACAGCCACATTTTTTCCTTTTATAAATTCTTTGAACTCTTTAAAGTCTCTTTTCATATATCTTCCTCCAAAAAACTATCTATTCCATTATTATATTAACTCTATTTAAGTCTGTCCCAATTCTTTCTAATTATAACATCTAAATTAGCTAAATACAAAAATCATAGTTTTTTACATATATTTTGTCATATTCTTAATATTTAATTCCATCAGTTTTTTTCCTAATAAAATTTTTTATATTTTATTATTCATCAATTTAATATAAATAAAAAGATAGCCCAGGAAATAATTCCAGGACTATCAAAAATTTAATTAAAATTCTAAGCTCTTCGCTATGAAAGCTTCTAAATCTTCTATCTTAATTCTTTCTTGTTTCATTGTATCTCTATCTCTTATAGTTACAGCATTATCCTCTAAAGTTTCAAAATCTATTGTTATACAATAAGGGGTACCAATTTCATCTTGTCTTCTATATCTTTTACCGATACTTCCTGCATCATCATATTCTAAATTAAACTTTTTACTTAAATCTTCATATACTTCTAAGGCCTTTTCTGATAACTTCTTTGAAAGTGGTAATATAGCTGCCTTATATGGAGCTAATGCTGGATGTAAATGCATTACTGTTCTTATATCTCCACCTTCTAATTCTTCTTCATCATATGCATCAACTAAGAATGCTAAGGCAACTCTATCAGCTCCTAATGATGGCTCTATAACGTATGGTACATATTTTTCATTGTTTGTCGGATCTAGATAGCTCATATCTTGACCTGAATGTTCTTGATGCTTTGTTAAGTCATAGTCAGTTCTATCTGCTATACCCCAAAGTTCTCCCCAACCAAATGGGAATAAATATTCTATATCTGATGTTGCATTTGAATAGAATGATAATTCTTCTTGAGCATGATCTCTCATTCTTAGATTCTGTTCTTTAGCTCCTAAATTCAATAAGAACTTCCAGCAGTAATCTTTCCAATATCCAAACCATTCTAAGTCAGTTCCTGGTTTACAGAAGAATTCTAATTCCATTTGTTCAAATTCTCTCGTTCTAAAAGTAAAGTTTCCTGGTGTTATTTCATTTCTAAAAGACTTACCTATTTGAGCTATACCAAATGGAACTTTTTTTCTTGAACTTCTTTGAACTGATTTAAAGTTTACAAATATACCTTGAGCTGTTTCTGGTCTTAAGTATATTTCATTTTTAGCATCTTCTGTTACACCTTGGAAAGTCTTAAACATTAAATTAAATTTTCTAATGTCTGTATAGTTCATTTTTCCGCACTTAGGACAAACTATATTATTCTTCTCTATATATTCTTTTAATTGCTCATTACTCCAACCATCTGCTGAAGCTACTTCTACACCATTTTCAGTCATATGATCTTCAACTAGTTTATCTGCTCTAAATCTAGCCTTACAATCTTTACAATCCATTAATGGATCAGAAAAACCACCAATATGTCCTGATGCTACCCAAACTTCTTTATTCATTAATATTGCACAGTCTACACCTACATTATATGGACTTTCTTGAACAAATTTTTTCCACCATGCTTTTTTAACGTTATTTTTGAATTCTACTCCTAGTGGACCATAATCCCATGAGTTTGCTAATCCACCATAAATATCTGATCCTGGGAATATGAATCCTCTATTTTTGCAAAGTGCCACGATTTTATCCATAGTCTTTTCTACTGCCATCTTTCATACCTCCAATGTTTTAATATAAAATAAAAAAAGCCCTTAGACCTAAAGGGACGAAATTTCAATTCCGCGGTTCCACCCTTCTTGGCTTGAGCCCAACTTTCTAAATCATTACATTCAAAAGCGCCATTCATTTTAATTTAATAACGATTCACACCAACCATCGTCTCTCTAAAATCAAATTTAAAATTACTCTTCTTCATCATCATGTATATTTACTTATAATAATATTTTATCAAAAGAGCATTATATGTCAAGTAAAACAATAATGTAAAAACTATTGTACCCACCTAAAAAATATAAAAAAGACTTTTATAACAACAGATTTTATATCTACTCTTATAAAAGTCTTTAAATAAAAAAAATGGCTCCGCGAAGAGGATTCGAACCTCCAACCTATCGGTTAACAGCCGAGTGCTCCACCATTGAGCTATCGCGGAATATTTTTTGTAATCAACATATTAAATTTAAATGGCTCCGCGAAGAGGATTCGAACCTCCAACCTATCGGTTAACAGCCGAGTGCTCCACCGTTGAGCTATCGCGGAATATTTTTATAATCAATATATTAAATTTAAATGGCTCCGCGAAGAGGATTCGAACCTCCAACCTATCGGTTAACAGCCGAGTGCTCCACCGTTGAGCTATCGCGGAATATTGAGTACATTAGATATTATAGCACGATTTCATAATATAGCAACCCCTTTTTACAAAAAAATTTAATTTTTTTTTCAAATTATACTACTAAATCAACTATATAACCTAGCTTGAACCCCTTCAACTGCCTAATTATACTATGTTTAAGCTTTATTTATTGATAAAGTAAAATTTAAACACTAATGTTGTTATATATTGTCTTTTAAATAAAAAATAGGCTATATCAAATTAAATGTTAATTCAATTTGATATAGCTCTTTTTATACCTATTTATTTAGTTGAGGTTTCATCGTAGGGAACATTATAACATCTCTTATTGACGCTGAATCAGTTAAGAACATTATAAGTCTATCTATACCTATTCCTAATCCTCCTGTTGGTGGCATACCTGTTTCTAAAGCACTCATGAATTCTTCATCTATCATGTATGCTTCATCATCTCCAAGTTCTCTTTCCTTTTCTTGTTGATTAAATCTATCTCTTTGAACTATTGGATCATTTAATTCTGAGTAAGCATTGCATATTTCTCTACCAAATATGAACCCTTCAAATCTTTCTGTAAACTCTGAATTACCTCTCTTCTTTTTAGTTAAAGGTGAGATTTCTACTGGGTAATCACATATAAATGTTGGTTGAATCATATGCTCTTCTGCATATTCTTCAAATAACATATTTAATACTTCACCCTTAGTTACATACTTAAGATCCTTTTTGAATTCTAAGTTCTTCTCTTTAGCTATAGCTTGAGCTTCTTCATTTGATTTAATTGCATTAAAGTCTACACCTGCATGTTCCTTTACTGCATCAATCATAGTTATTCTTCTCCAAGGAGGTGTAAAGTCTATCTCTGTTCCTTGGTAAGTAACCTTAGTTGTACCATTTACCTTTTCACAAACAGAAGCAACCATATTTTCAGTTATTTCCATCATATCATTATAATCAGCAAAAGCTTGATATAACTCTATCATAGTAAACTCTGGATTATGTCTTACTGACATTCCTTCATTTCTAAATGTTCTTCCAAGATCATAAACTTTCTCTAATCCTGCTACTATACATCTTTTTAAATATAACTCTGGAGCAATTCTTAAATACATATCTATATCTAATGTATTATGATGAGTTATAAATGGCCTAGCAGAAGCTCCACCGGCTATTGTTGATAACATTGGTGTCTCTACTTCTATAAAGCCTTTATTATCTAAGAATTCTCTTATTCCCTTTATAATTTTAGCTCTCTTTATAAAAGTATCCTTAACTTCTGGATTTGTAATTATATCTACTTCTCTTTGTCTATATCTTAAATCTGGGTCTTTTAAACCATGCCACTTTTCTGGTAATGGTTTCAATGACTTACATATTAATTCAAACTCTTTAACTTTAACAGATACTTCACCTGTTCTAGTTTTGAAAACTTCTCCTGTCGCAGCAACCCAATCACCTAAGTCATATGACTTGTATGATTTTAAAGCTTCTTCTCCAACTTCATCTATCTTTATAAATAACTGTATTCTTCCATCTCTATCATGAATGTCTGAAAATACAACTTTACCTTGACCTCTTTTAGACATTATTCTTCCAGCTACAGTTACTATTGATCCTTCTAAATTTTCAAAATCTCCCTTTACTCCTTCTGAAGAATGAGTTCTTTCTACTTTATAAACGTCAAACGGATCCTTATCTTGATTTTGTAACTCTACTAATTTTTCTCTTCTTAATGCTTCTTGTTCACTAAACTGAGATTCTAGCTCTTGTATATTCATTTCCTCAGTTGACATTAATATCCCTCCGTTACTCTCTTCTAATTCCTAGTATTTCAAACTTGTTTACTCCACTTGGAACTGACACTTCTACTATTTCACCAACTTTTTTGCCTATTAAAGCGCTACCAACTGGTGATTCATTTGATATTTTAAAATTCATAGGGTCTGCTTCTGCTGAACCTACTATTGAATATTCTACTTCTTCATCAAACTCATAGTCTTTAACCTTAACTATTGATCCTACTGAAACTTTATCTGTTGGAATTTCTGATTCATCAACAACTGAAGCATTCTTTAACATATTCTCTAATTGAATAATTCTTCCTTCTGTAAATGCTTGCTCATTTTTAGCTTCATCATATTCTGAGTTTTCGCTTAAATCTCCATATCCTAAAGCTACTTTTATTTTTTCTGTTATCTCTTTTCTTTTAACCGTTTTTAAGTATTCTAATTCGTCTTCTAGTTTTTTAACACCTTCATAAGTCATCAAAAATTTCTTTGATTCGCTCATACTGTTCTCCCCTTCAAAATAATTACTACTTTTATTGTAATACCTAACCTAGGTCTGATATTCTTTGAACATTTAAAATATTATAAATCAGTAAGTTTAATATGTCAACAAAGTTAACTCCATATAAAAGTCCTCTAAGTTTAGTTACTTATATATGTATTAACCTTTTAGAGTATATTTATTCTATTATTTACTTTTTAATTCCTAAATATTTTATTTTGACAATTCTTCCTTATACTGATTCAAAAATTCAATTACTTTAGAACTCTCATCAATGGTATTCATTATATTTCTTACTTCACTACTTCTTGGTAAACCTTTTATATACCATGATGCATGCTTTCTCATTTCTCGTACAGCTTTATATTCACCATCGTATTTTATAGCTAATTCATAGTGCCTTAAACACATATTAATTTTCTCTATATCGCTAATTTCTAATAGGTCTTCTCCATTTAGTTTTCTTTGAATTTGTTTGAAAATCCAAGGATTCCCCATGCTTCCCCTTGCTATCATTATACCATCACAATTAGTTATATTCTTCATTTCAAAAGCATCATCAGGAGTAAAAACATCTCCATTTCCTATTACAGGTATATTAACAGCATCTTTAACTTTAGCTATTATATTCCAATCTGCCTTTCCTTCGTACATCTGCCTTTTAGTTCTTCCATGAACTGCAATAGCATCTGCACCCGAAGCTTCTAATATTTTACCAAATTCAACTGCATTAATGCTATCTTCATCCCAACCCTTTCTGAATTTCACAGTAACAGGCTTAGTTGAAACTTTTTTAATGCTTTCAACAATTTTTGCAGCAAGTTTTGGGTCTTTCATAAGTGCAGACCCTTCCCCATTTTTAGTAATTTTAGGGGCAGGACACCCCATATTTATATCTAATATACATATATCTTCTCTATCATTAAAGTACTTTTTTACTATCTCTGCCATTATATCTGGATCATTTCCAAAAATTTGTGCAGCTACAGGACGTTCCTCTTCAGCTATTCTTAATAAACTCTTAGTGTTATCACTTCCATAATATAAAGCTTTAGCACTTACCATTTCAGTATATACTAATCCACATCCCATTTCTTTACAAAGTCCTCTAAAGGATATATCTGTAACGCCTGCCATAGGTGCTAGAAAAACATTATTTTCAAATTCTAGGTTTTTAATTTTCATACTATACTACTCCTTATTCTTTTCGTATATTATTCTTAACCCCTCTAATGTTAAACTAGAATCTACCTTATCAATAACATCAGTCTCATTTGCTACTAAATTAGCTAATCCACCTGTTGCTATTACAAAAGGTTCTTCTGAACCAAGATCCATCATTTCTTTTTTAGTCTTTTTAACTATATATTCAACCTGTCCTATATATCCATAGATTATTCCAGCTTGCATACTTGAAATTGTATTTTTACATATTATATTTTGAGGTACTTCTAACTCTACTCTAGGTAGCTTTGCAGCTCTATCAAATAAAGCATCTGATGATATTTTAACACCAGGAACAATGCATCCTCCAAGATAATTTCCTGATTTAGTTACAGAACAAAATGTTGTTGCTGTTCCAAAATCTATTAGTATTACATCTTTCTTATAGATATCATGTGCAGCTACGGCATTTACAATTCTATCTGCACCAACTTCTTTTGGATTATCATATTTTATATTTATACCTGTCTTAACTCCAGGCCCTACAACTAATGGATTTATTCCAAAGCTTTTCTTTATCATATTTTCTAAAGAGTGCATTATATTTGGTACTACAGATGATATAATTATACCTTTAACTTCTTTTGGATTAAGTTCACTTTGTGTAAACAACTGCATAACTTGTATTCCATATTCATCAGAAGTTTTTTTTGAATCTGTAGAAATTCTCCAACTAACAATATTTTCCCTTTCTTTGTACACACCTAATACTATATTTGTATTACCTACATCTACCAATAAAACCATAAAAGCACCATCCTTAATACAATTAAAAGCAGCCCTAAAGCTGCCTTTATTTTAAGTATTTGTAATCCTTAAAAATTTAACAATTTAATTTTAACAATTACAGAGTATTTGTCAAGTGTTGTAAATTATAGAAATTAAAATAATCCCACTATTTCACCATTATCTAATATATCCATTCTATTAGCTGCTGGCACTTTTGGTAAACCAGGCATAGTCATTACATTTCCATTTAAAGCAACTATAAAACCCGCTCCATTTGATACTCTTATTTCTCTTACTGTTATTTCAAAGTTTTCAGGTCTCCCTAAAAGTGAAGGATTATCTGAAAGAGAGTATTGTGTTTTAGCCATACAAATAGGTAATTTATCCAAACCAAAACTTTCAAGATCTGACATTTGCTTTTTAGCTTCTGGAGTAAAAACCACACCTTTTGCTCCATATATTTCCCTAGCTATAATATTTATTTTATTCTCTATTGTTTCTTTTTCATTGTATATAGGTTTAAAGTTTGACTTTTCATTTTCTAATATATCTGTAACAATATTACCAAGTTCTACTCCACCTTCTCCACCTTTTGCCCATACATCTGATAAAGCTACTTTTACGTTAAGTTTTCCACAAAATTCTTTTATAAACTCTATTTCTTCCACACTATCTGTTAAAAATCTGTTTATAGATACAACAACTGGAACATTAAACTTTTTAATATTTTCAATTTGCTTTTCTAAATTTACTATTCCCTTTTTTAAAGCTTCTACATTAGGAATATTTAACTCTTCCTTTTTAATTCCACCGTGGTGTTTTAATGCTCTTATAGTAGCGACTATAACTACACAATCTGGATTTAATTCTCCATATCTACATTTTATATCTAAGAATTTTTCAGCACCTAAATCTGCTCCAAACCCAGCTTCAGTAATAACTATATCTCCAAGCTTTAAAGCCATTTTTGTAGCTATTATAGAGTTACACCCATGAGCTATATTCGCAAAAGGCCCTCCATGAATTATAGCTGGTGTATTTTCTAATGTTTGAACTAAATTAGGTTTTATTGCATCTTTCATCAATAGTGCCATTGCACCTTGAATTTGTAACTGTTTAGCATATACTGGTTTTCCATCTAAATCATATGCAATAAGTATATTTCCCATTCTCTCTTTAAGATCCTTTAAGCTATTTGATAAACATAATATTGCCATTATCTCTGAGGCTACAGTTATCATAAATCCGTCTTCTCTTAAAAATCCATTTATTTTTCCACCCATTCCAACAACTATATTTCTAAGGGCTCTATCATTCATATCTATAACCCTTTTAAATATAATTCTTCTTGAGTCTATTCTTAAAGTATTTCCCTGATGTATGTGATTATCTATTGCTGCTGATAATAAGTTATTTGCTGAAGTAATAGCATGCATATCTCCAGTAAAATGTAAATTTATATCCTCCATTGGTACTACTTGAGCATATCCACCTCCAGCAGCTCCACCTTTTATACCGAATACTGGTCCTAATGAAGGCTCTCTTAATGCTATAACTGCATTTTTACCCATTTTACATAATGCCTGACCTAATCCAACAGTTACTGTAGACTTTCCTTCTCCAGCTGGTGTGGGATTTATAGCTGTTACTAAAACTAATTTCCCATTCTTTTTATCTTTTCTCTCTTCCAAAATATCTAAAGATAACTTACATTTATATTTCCCATATTGCTCTATACTATCTTCATCTAGATTTAATTTTTTCGCAATTTTTACTATAGGCTCCAATTTTGCTTCTTGTGCTATTTGAATATCGCTTTTCATTAATATCATAACCTCCCACTTAACTAATAATTTATAACTTATTATATCACTAATGGTATTGCATTAAAATAGATTATTCGAATATTTTATAATTTCAATTAATTATTATTCGTATTTTTACCAAAAATATTTTATTTGTTATATAAATATAAAATTATAGTTCGCAATTTAAAAACTTTATAAATCCATTCCTTAATTTATATAAATTAAGACTTATTATATTTATATAAACAATCTCCTTACAAACAAAAATGTAGGATAATAAACACTATTATCCTACATTAAAAAAACTATTCAAAATTAATTTGCATCAAAAATTCTTTCAAACTCTTCACCATCAATTTTTTCTTTTTCTAATAAAGCTTCTGCTACAGCATGTAACTTACTCATATTCTCACTAAGTAATTTCTCTGCCTTAATATATGCTTCATCTATAAAACTCTTAACTTCTTGGTCAATTTCTGAACCAACTTTCTCACTGAAGTTTCTACCTCTTCCAAGATCTCTTCCAAGGAATACTTCATTGTTATCTGTTCCATAAGATATAGTTCCTAACTTTTCGCTCATTCCATATTCCATGACCATGGCTCTCGCTATAGCACTAGCTCTATCAATGTCATTTTTAGCTCCTGTACTTATATCTGATAAAACAAGCTTTTCTGCTACTCTACCACCTAAAAGACCTACCATATCATCTTTAAGTTTAGCTTTTGAAGTATATGATCTATCTTCTCTAGGTAAATTCATAGTGTATCCTCCAGCCATTCCTCTAGGAATTATACTTATTTCATGTACTGGATCTGAATGTTCTAAGCACTTCATGACTACCGCATGACCTGCTTCATGGAATGCTGTTAATCTTCTATCATGTTCACTAATAGTTCTACTCTTCTTTTCTGGTCCTGCAATAACTCTAGTTATTGCTTCCTCAAACTCATCCATTCCGATAAGCTTTTTATCTTTTCTAACTGATAGAAGAGCTGCTTCATTAGCTAAGTTCTCTAAATCTGCACCACTAAATCCTGGAGTTCTCTTTGCTAATACTGCTAAATCTACAGTATCTTCTAATGGTTTTTCTTTAGTATGAACTTTAAGAACTTCTTCTCTTCCCTTTACGTCAGGTGCTCCTACTACAATTTGTCTATCGAATCTACCTGGTCTTAAAAGAGCTGGGTCTAATATGTCTGGTCTGTTTGTTGCTGCTATCATAATTATTCCTTCATTTGCTCCAAACCCATCCATTTCAACTAATAATTGATTTAAAGTTTGCTCTCTTTCATCATGTCCACCACCAAGACCGGCTCCTCTTTGTCTACCTACAGCATCTATTTCATCAATAAATATTAATGATGGTGCACTTTTCTTCGCTTGTTCGAACAAGTCTCTAACTCTTGATGCACCTACACCGACAAACATCTCAACGAAATCAGATCCTGAAATACTATAAAATGGTACTCCAGCTTCTCCGGCAATAGCTTTTGCAAGTAATGTTTTTCCTGTTCCTGGAGGCCCTACCAAAAGAACACCTTTAGGTATTCTTGCTCCCATTTCTACATATCTAGAAGGTTGTTTTAAGAAATCAACTATTTCTTCTAGTTCTTGCTTTTCTTCATCTGCTCCTGCAACATCTTTAAATGTTACCTTTTTGGCATCAGGTGATAAAACTTTAGCTCTACTCTTACCAAAGCTCATTACACCTCTGCCTCCGCCACCACCTTGTGATTGCTGAGTCATCATAAAGAATACAACTACCATTAATACCATTAACATTATAGTAGGTATTATACTAATCCACATACCACTATTAGATGGTTGTTTAAATTCAATTTTAATGTTATCCTTTGGATTTTGAGTCATTAACAGTTTTAACATATCACTTGGAGCATATGTTACAAATTGTTTTCCATCTCTTAATTTTCCACTAATAACCATTTTATCTTGTTGAACAGTTATATTATCAATCTTATCATTTATCCATTTTTGTTGAAATTCACTATATGCTATTTCATCTGACATACTTCCATTATTCCACAGGAATGTGGCTGATAAGAATAGTAGAAGTATCGCAAATATCCATACAGTTGCACTTGAATATTTCTTCATTCAAGGCCCCCCTCTCTTCTAGTATTTTATTTTTTATCAATCGCTCTCTTTATTATTTATAAACTTCTTCTTTTAATATTCCTATAAAAGGTAAATTTCTATATTTCTCTGAAAAATCTAATCCATATCCAACTAAAAATTCATCTGGAACCTCAAATCCACAATACTTAACATCTATTTCCACTTTTCTTCTTGCTGGTTTGCTTAATAATGTTACTATTTCTATACTATTTGCTTTTCTTGCTTTTAAGTATTTAAGAAGATAATCTAATGTTACTCCACTATCTATTATATCTTCTACTATAATTACATCTTTTCCTTCAATACCGTGATCTAAATCTTTTAAAATTCTAACTACTCCTGATGTCTCTGTTGAATTACCATAACTTGAAAGAGCCATAAAGTCAATAGAACATGGAATAGTTATATTTTTTATAAGATCTGAAGCAACTATCACTGATCCTTTTAATATACCTACTACTAATAAATCCTTTCCTTTATACTCTTCACTAATCTTTGATGCAATTTCCTTTATTCTTTGCATTATTTCATTTTCTGTTAATAATACTTCTTTGATATCCTCTAACATTTAATTATTCCTTTCTAGAAAAAGTAATTTTTATTATATTTTTAGTTTCCTTAGTTATTTTAAAATCCTCAGAAACTTTATATCCTACCACCCAAGATATTTCATTATCAAAACATACTATAGGTACTGTGAGCCTGTTTTCTCTTGGAACCTTCATATTTATAAATATATCTTTAAGCTTTTTACTCCCCTTCATCCCAAGAGGTTTAATTTTATCTCCATCTTTTCTAGTTCTAATATATAGTCCTTCTTTTATCTTATCATAATCAAAATATTTTATTAAGACATTATCCGAAAATTCTAGATTATTTTTATTGGTTATTATGTTAAATCTAACATTATATTCACCAAACTCTACTGATAATCCTTCTAGAGCATCTCTTGATAAATATATTTGATTATTTTTATTAATATCTACATTTAACCTTTTCTTTAGATATATATTTCCATATATATTTTCAGCAAATATTTCATTTGGTAAATCGACTTTCTTATTAGTTCCTATTTTAGAAAGTTCAATAACCTCATATATATGTTTCATCTCAAAATTAGTATATTTTTGGGAATATACTATAAAAGCCTTTTTTATTACTCTAGTAATTAATGCTTCTTCTAAAGAAAATAGCTCTCTACATATAACCAAATCTCCATTTTTTTCGCTGCAATTTTTTTCATATGCTTCATTTGCCTTATTTTCAATAAACTCATTATCTTTTTGTAATAAAGTAGCCATTCTATTTATAGTATCAATAATATCTTTATTAAAATTCTTTTTCATATATGGTAATATATCTAATCTAACTTTATTTCTACTATATATTTTTTCTAAATTGGTTTTATCTATTCTTGCATTTAAGTTATTTAATTTGCAATATGATTCAATTTCCTTTCTGTTAAGGCATAATATAGGTCTTATAAACTTATTATCCCTTTCAACTCTTATTCCACAGAGCCCTTCTAAACCAGCTCCCCTCATCATTCTCATAATAACAGTTTCTGCTTGATCATTAGCATTGTGAGCTATTGCTATTTTATTATACCCTTTGCTAGATTTAATTTCTTCAAAAAATTTATATCTCTCTTCTCTCCCTGCCAGCTCATGAGATATTCCTTTTTCTTTGGATATTCTATCTATATCTATTCTATCTATATAGCAAGGTATTCCTAATTTTTCACAAAATTCTTTTACATATATCTCATCCTCTAACGCATCATCACCTCTTAACATATGATTTATATGAGCAGCACCTATCTCCAGTTTCATATCATCTTTTAAAGAATATAATATATGCAATAAACATATAGAATCTGGACCTCCTGATAAAGCTACTAATACTTTATCTTTTTTATTAAGCAGCTTATTTTTTTCTATAAAGTGTTTTACCTTATTTATCACTTTAATACTCCTAAATATAAATATTTTAATATATAATATAATACCCTTTACAGCTACCAATGTAAATATTTATAAAAATATTATACTTTATACAATAAAAGAGATGAGATTCACTATAATGCCTCTAAATCTCACCTCTTCATTTCAATTTTAATAAACTGAATAAATTTTTGATACTAATACAGTCATATCATCCCTAATTCTTCCACCACTTAATGATTTAGATTTTTCTAAAATATCCCTTGATAATGCTTCTGGATTTGTATCTGCATACTCAATATACTCTCTCAACCATTCATAATTCCCAACATCACTTTTATCAACATCTAATACTCCATCACTTATAGTTACTATAATATCTCCATGTTTTAATTTTTTCTTTTCCGCACTAACATCTACACTGTCTAAAACTCCAAAAGGTAAACTTTCTGAATTAATAACCTCTACTTCATTTCCTCTCTTTATAAAACTCACAACCCCTCCTACCTTCATAAAATCTGCCTCACCTGTATATAGATCTATCAAATTTAAATCTAATGTTGTAAATTTCTCATCTTCACTAAACTTCATAGCCATTATTGAGTTTACAGTATTTATTGCTGTTTTATCTGAAAAACCAGCTTCTATAAATTTTTCAATTAAATCTACAGCAACTTTACTTTCAGTTCCTGCCTCCGGACCTGATCCCATTCCATCACTTACAATTGTTAAATACGTTCCATCATCATTCTTGCCATAGCTATAACTATCTCCAGCAAATCTTTCTCCATCCTTAATATCTGTAGCTACATATGATAAAACATGATATTTAGGTGTTTCCTCTATTATTATTGAACATTCATCTGTATCAGGGTTTATTCTGCATCCCTCTCTTCCAATTGATACCGGAATTTTAACCAAGGAATTTATAATAGGTAATACTTTTTTAGAACAATAGTTAGCTCCTTCACAGTTGGAAAGAGTTACTTTTATCTTTAATCTTCCTTTTCTATCTAAATAACAAAATACATCTTTATACTCAACACTATTTTTATTTAACGTTTTCCTTAATAATCTATCTATGTCAGTACATACTGAAATATCCTTATTAAAATCTCTAACAATATCCCCCATTGTTAATGCCATATTATTTATATGATTTGAAATTAAATTTCTTCCCTCCGATAATCTAGTTTTTAACGCCTCATTTACAACATAATTATTTATAAGCTCTTGAGAACTTCTAAGTAATGCTGACTTTTTAACGCATCTTTTTTCTAAATCACTTGGAAATTTCATTTCATTTGCTTCACAACTACTAATTAAATCTGAAAAAGAATTAAATGTATTATGAAGATTTCTATCCCAACACCTTCCTCTCATTTCACAATTACAACAAACTCTATCCGCAAGACTTTCTACCATAGCCGTACCCTTATTATTTAATAGCAATCTATCATTCTCCGCTAAATTAGATATTGATATTGATAAATCACTTAAAACTCCCTTTAACGCCTCTAATCTAGAAGCAAACTCACTCTTAATTCCTTGAAGATGAATATCATTAATAATCTCCACCTTTTTATCCTGATTAACTTCTTTTATAAATCTACTCACTAATCCATTAGGTAATATTATTAATACTATAGCCGCTATTACTGCTTCTATTGCTCCATATATAGCAAAAGTTTCTGAATACATTGATATTATAAAGTATATAACAACATACGAAATTGCTGAAAATATTCTACCTGTATCCTTAAAAATACCTACTATAAGTCCACAAACACTATAAAGACTTATTAATGCTACTATATTATCTGTTGTTATTCCTACGATAAATCCCATTGTTACACCAATTGCGGCTCCAAGTCCAGAACCACCTACATAAGCTATAACTATTACAGATGCTAATGCTACTATATTTCTTATTGAAATTCCCCAAATTCCTATTTGTCCAACACCTGAAACTAATAAACAGACTAATATACCTATACTTATTAATTCTTCTGTTGAAAATATATAATTTGTTTTTAGTTCTTCTGTACAATTCAATGCATATTTTAAAATATAATAAACAGGAGCTATTGATATTACTTTAATTAGAGAAAATGTAAGATTAACTCCTACTGGTTGTTTATTTATAATTAAACTATATATAAAAAACGCACCAAATATTAATAAAAAAGCTGCTTTATCCTTTTGTTCATATTTAAGAAAACTTTTTACTCTTGAGTAAGCAAATATTAACACAGCAGACATTATGTATACTGCAACTCCGTCTAAAGCCTTATATATAGATAAATATCCTAAGATAGCCCCTAATAATGTCAAAATAGAATATTTTCTATTTTCTTTAAAGCTTTCTCCTAAAAGATAAGCTAATCCAAAAGGAGCTATACCCACTCCAGGAATAACAACTAACATAACTCTGCTCAATAATAATGCCATACAACCTGAGATAATACTTTTTACAAATGTATCTTGTATCCGTATTTCTCTTCTACTCTTTTTAGTATCAACCCGTTTAAACTCCGCTATATCTACCCCATACTGCATGTACACCTCTCCTTTTTTCCATAAAATGTATATTAATTATATCACCAGCTTAGATAGATATATGTCATTTGTTGGGGCTAAAAATATTTTTCGTAGGACACTGTTCCCTTTTATTCCCAATTAAAATGTTTTTTATTTTTTCCTTCCATTCTAATACTTAAAGTGTACAACCGTTAATTTGTAAGATATCTTACTAATTTTGGTAAATAGATTTTTATTTTTATATTTTTTTAACATATTTATTTTTATACTTTTTTTGTCATTATTAATTTTATAATGAAGAAATATGAATAACTTTTTTATTCATATTTCCTTGATAAAAAATATTATAAATTTAAATAAAAAAAGATCTAAGTTAAAAACTTAGATCTTGGTGCTGAAGACCGGAATCGAACCGGTACGGTATCGCTACCGCAGGATTTTAAGTCCTGTGCGTCTGCCTGTTCCGCCACTTCAGCGTATATGGTAGCGGAAATAGGACTTGAACCTACGACACCCCGGGTATGAACCGAGTGCTCTAGCCAGCTGAGCTATTCCGCCATATTATGGTTGCGGGGGCAGGACTTGAACCTACGACCTTCGGGTTATGAGCCCGACGAGCTGCCAACTGCTCCACCCCGCGATATTATAAAGTTGAATTTAGCTTGGTGCTGAAGACCGGAATCGAACCGGTACGGTATCGCTACCGCAGGATTTTAAGTCCTGTGCGTCTGCCTGTTCCGCCACTTCAGCGTATATGGTAGCGGAAATAGGACTTGAACCTACGACACCCCGGGTATGAACCGAGTGCTCTAGCCAGCTGAGCTATTCCGCCATATTATGGTTGCGGGGGCAGGACTTGAACCTACGACCTTCGGGTTATGAGCCCGACGAGCTGCCAACTGCTCCACCCCGCGATATTATAAAGTTGAATTTAGCTTGGTGCTGAAGACCGGAATCGAACCGGTACGGTATCGCTACCGCAGGATTTTAAGTCCTGTGCGTCTGCCTGTTCCGCCACTTCAGCATATTTTCTCTGTCGCCCCTCAGCGACAAAATTAATTATATAGCATGTTTCCTATACTGTCAACATATTTTTTAAATTTATTTTTTTATTTTTATATAACTCTTTAACTATGCCATAATCTAGGCCTGAAAATGCCCCATTTATAATACATTTTCGTTATATTAATTAAGATAAAATCCTTAATTAGAACATAAAAAACCTTAGTTTTAAAACTAAGGTTTTTATGTAAATTTATATATTAACTTTATATGATGTCATAAGTACAACTATTAAAAGCCTTTTCTGCTATTCTTGCTCTTAAAGTCTTGATTTTTCTTAACATCTTGCATTCTTTCTTCGCTATCCTTTAAAAATCTTGACATTATATCTTCAAAATTCCCTGAATTGCTATTGTTATTTTTTTTATTTTCTGAAGTCCAATCTATTTCAGCTGGTTTATATGACTTTTTTTGCACATTAGCTTGCTTTATTGATAAACTTATTTTTCCGTTATCATCTATTGATATTACCTTAACTTTTACTTTATCTTGTTCCTTAAGGTGTTGTCTAATGTCTTTTACAAAAGAATCAGCTACTTCAGAAATATGAACTAAACCTGTTTTTCCTTCAATCTCTACAAAAGCTCCAAAATTTGTGATATTAACCACAGTACCTTCTAATATCTTTCCTGCCATCAAGGTCATGTTACAAAGATTCCTCCTTAAAATTAAATAATATATATTATTATAATAATAACCGATTGTAGTGTTTTTAAAACATATTCTCTAATTTTGCTTTTGGGAATTTACAACCTTTTCTCCATCTTTGACCATTCCTAGTCTTTCTCTCGCGAGCTTTTCAAGATATTCATTTTCTGATTCAGCCTTTCTTAGCTTAACTTCAAGCTCTGAATTTTTATCTTTAAGTTCTTCTAATTTTTGCTGACTAGTCTCAATATCTTTTCTGATTCTATTCATTGTAATTTCCTGTCTAATATAACTAAATATAAAAACTGCAAAAAGTAAAATTATAATTAGGTTCTTAAGAGTTAATCGCTTTTTCATAGATATTAACCTCTTTAAAAAATATTCTATAAATCTATTTTAAACACTCTACATATTTTATTCAAGTTATTTTTACTTTAATAAATAAATTATTTTTTACCTGAAATACTAGAATACATAAGTTTTATAGGATATATAATATTTTTAAAGATTATTCTAACACCCTTACTACATACTCTTAATATATTTTTTTCTAATTTAAATATTTTATTACTTATAAATCTTAAGTATATTAATATTGTAACTAGCATAAAAGCATATACGTATGGCCCTAAAAAAGCATAATTAGTATATAACAAGAAAGTAAAAACTATTAGAGCTGTCAATCCCCAAAACAAAATATCTTCTATAACAATTATTATTTTAGGTATTTTGACACCCCTTATAATCTTATAAAGATCAAAGATTATTCCAGTAAGTAATCCTGCTAATATGGCATATATAACTATATGGAACTGAATATTTATCGGTAATGGCATATTATCTACCTAAATAATCTTTTCAGTATATTTTCTTTTTCTTTTTTAACTTCCTTGCCACTATAAATCATTGATGCTATACGCCCAACAATTATTACATCTCCATTTTGAACATCTAATTTATTCATTTTTAACTCTTCGCCCCTAATAGTTAATGAACCTAAGTTAGTATTTAGTAATATCTTCTCATCATCAAAGCTTATTACTTCTTCAACCCCTGTTAATGTTAATTTTTTTCTATTTTCTAGGGTTATATTACCTCTTGCATCTTCTATTTTATTTTCCCCTTTTTTTTCCATAGCCTCTCCTCCATATATTCTTTAATTAAAATATATGAAGTATGTTCTATTTTTATTCTTTATCTTCTTCACCTTCTAGTATCTCATACATCTCTTTTGCATTTTCTTTTCTAACATGCTCTGCAATGTTTATTATTCTTGCTTTTAACTTTCTATTAGCAAAGGCTATTTCTATTATATCGCCTTCTTTTATAACAGTAGATGGCTTAGCTATCTTGTCATTTATTGATACTCTCCCACCTTCACAGGCTTCTTTTGCCACCGTTCTTCTTTTTATTATTCTTGAAACTTTTAAATACTTGTCTAATCTCATGTAATTGCACTCCTCTTATTATTGCTAAAAGAACCCGAGATATCTCGGGTTCCTATATAACTACTTATTAACTTTTTCTTTAAATTCTTTTCCAGCCTTAAATACTGGTACTGTTGATGCTGGTATGTTTATAGTTTCCTTAGTTCTTGGATTTCTACCTTCTCTAGCCGCTCTTTCTCTAGTTTCAAAAGTTCCAAATCCAACTAGTTGAACTTTTTCTCCTTTTTCTAATGCTTCTTCAACACTTTCTATAAATGCTTTTAAAGCTAATTCCGCATCCTTTTTTGTTAGTTTACTTTTTTCTGACATGCTAGTGATTAATTCTGCTTTATTCACAATTACATCCTCCTTAAATAACCAGTTATATATTTAGTAGTTAACTGCTCTCTTTATATATGTACTTAACTACATTATCTTATTATATAGCCTCTTTTCCTTGTAGTCTATAGAATTATCAATATTTTGTTATTAAAGCTATTTATTTCAATAACACGCTAGTACCTTAGTTTATAATTATTCTTCACAAATTGTAAAATTCCTTCTTATAATCCACCCTATTTTATTGTTTCCTCGACTTTTTTAGCCTGATTCCACAATTCATCCATTTCTTCTAATGACATATCCTTTAAAATTTTATTAGACTTAATAGCAGCTTCTTCTATAAAGGAAAATCTTTTTATAAACTTTTCTATTGTTATATTAAGAGCTTCTTCTTCGTTTACTTTTAAAAGCCTTGCAACATTAACGCAAGCAAATAATAAGTCTCCTACTTCTTCTTTTATTTTTTCCTTATTTTCTGTTTTATATACCTCTAAAACTTCTTTTAATTCTTCTTCTACTTTTAAGGATGCATCTTCTACGTTATTCCAATCAAATCCCACCTTTGAGACCTTCTTTTGAACCTTACTTGCTCTTATAAGTGATGGCAAAGCTTTAGCTATTGCTTGTAAGTCTTCAGTTATAGTTTTAAAGTTTTTCTCTTTCTTCTTTAGTTCATCCCAAAGCTCTATAGTAGTTTCACTATCAATTTTATTTTTTTCTTTAAATACATGTGGATGTCTATATATCATCTTATCTGATATTGATTCTACTATATCAGTCATATTAAAATATCCGTCTTCTTTTCCTATAGATGCATGGAAAACTACATGTAATAAAATATCTCCCAATTCCTCAATCATTGCATCAATGTCATCATTATTTATAGCATCAACTACTTCGTACGCCTCTTCAAGTAATTGATTTTTTAAACTTTCATGTGTTTGTTCTCTATCCCATGAACAACCATTCTCTCCTCTTAGTATATCTATTATATCTATAAGATCATTTATATCTTTTTTATTATTTAAATCTTTCGGTATATATATTGATGTCAAATAATCTATGTCCTCTTGCATATCTAGTTCATACATAGGAATTTTTCTTACACTTTCTTCGCCTTCTATCCCTGCTGCCCTTACATAATAGATTTCAGTATCATCATTATAGTACTCTAATAATTGTATTTTCACTTCTGATGCTATAAATTGATTATAAACTTGAGTTATTATTGTACCTATTCTCTTGTCTAATATTTGATTTTTCATATCAAAAGCATCTATAATTTTAAGCCCTTCTATAGGATCAATTTTTAAACTATCCATCATTGCATCTACAAAACTTACTGCTGGAACTAACTTATATTCTATATCATTTTCTTCACATAATTTTATAAGATTAAACACTGATTTTTCTGCTACTAATGGATGTCCTGGAACTGCATATACTAGTTCTCCTCTATCCCTGTATACTTCTATAATATCTTTTGCTATATTAGCATAAACATCATCAAAACTACTACATTCTTCATAGAAATAATCATATGTTTTAAAATCCTTTATTTTATCTCTCAGATAATCTACAGTTGGATGTTTCTCTGTTCTGAAAAATATATTTTCACTCTTTTCCAAAACATTTATGGTTCCTACCGTTAAAGCTTCTGGTGCACCTGGCCCTAGACCTACTATTTTTATCATCAGCTTCTCTCCTTATTTTTTAATATTTTACTATTCTATTTTTTATTTCATTTATATCAAAAACCTTAAATACCAATATAGCTATTCCATATATGCAAACACCCACAAATATTGATATTAAGCATGTAAGCCCTTCACTTGATATTTTTGTAATCAAATTTATATAAGTTAATAAAACTCCAATTATCATAACTAATGCTGCTATTGTTGGTTTTATAAATGAACTATAAAAATGTATACTACTCTTCATTTTAGTCTTAAGTGATATTAAATTCAATACTGTTGCAACTATATATGCACTAACGCTTGCAATTACTGCTCCATATATATTTATAGAAGGTATAGGCACTAGTATTAATGTAAGAATAACCTTTATTAAACATCCTATAAATAAATTTATAACAGGTCTTATATAGTGTCCTGTTCCTTGTAATATTGATGTGGTTGTTTGCGTCAATATTACAAAAGGAATTGATATTGATAAAAACCTTAATATTTCTATACCATCAAATTTGCCTGGAAATATAAGTTTCATTATAGGTCCTGATAAAAAGAATAATCCAAGCATGCATGGCATAGCAATTACTGATGATAACTTTAATGATAACTCAATTTTAGAATTTAACTCTTTTCTTTTTCTAAGAATATAGTTTTCAGCTATTATAGGTATAAGTGATGTACATAATGCCATTGATAGAGTAAGAGGAATATTTACTATTACTGCAGCCTTACCCGTTAATTGAGCATATAAAATTGTAGATTGCTGAGATGTAAGACCTGCTTGTAATAATTTTTGTGGAACTAATATAGAATCTATTAAATTCATTATAGTCCCAACAGTTGCCCCTACCGATATAGGGAGAGCTATTTTTAGTATATTGGTTAATATTTCAGGATTTGTTTTAACTTTTTTAATTCCCATTTGTCTTTTAGTTGCTCTATATTTTATATAAAGATAAGTTCCTCCAATTAAACCTCCTGCTGCTGCTCCAAAAGCTGCTCCTCCTGCTGAGTATTCTATACCCTTGGGAAGCAATATAAAAGCTAGTCCAACACCTATAACAACTCTCCCAACCTGTTCTAGTATTTGAGAAACACCTGTAGGTGTCATATTTTGAAGCCCTTGAAAAAACCCCCTATATATAGTCATAAATGATATTATTAAAGGAGCAAATGATATTCCTAAAAGTGCATAATATGATTTCATATCCCATCTTAAGAAATTTATTATTGGCTTTGCAAAGAAAAATAATATAAAAGTTGTACCAGCCCCTAAAACCATCATTAATATAGTTGATTCTTTAACAATTTCAAATACTTCATCTATTCGCCCCATAGCTTTTTTTTCTGATATCATTTTAGATATTGCTACTGGAACTCCAGATGCCATAGCTACAAAAAACATATACAAAGGATAAGACATTTGATAATATCCTACTCCTTCATCCCCAATTAACATTATTAATGGCCATCTAAAAAATAGCCCTAGAAATCTTGCTACTATTCCAGTTATTCCAAGAATCAAGCTTGCTTTAATTAAAGATTGCTTCTTCATAAAAATACCTCCAAACTTTATTGTACTAATAATTTGTATTTAAAGTTTAGAGGTATTATTACTCTTATTTATTGATAACTTTTTATTCACTTTTTACTATATGTATTTTATTGTTCCATTTGTTTCCCTAAAAATGAAGCTGCTGTTTCTGCTAATTTCAATTCTATTTCGGAGAATTTTTCACCTGATTGTTTTGATAGTATTATTACAGCACCAATTGCATCTCCTTCTGCAATAATAGGAGCTATTACTTGACTAGAATATTTTCCTTGCTCTTCATCATTATGTAATAATATTGTCTTGCCTTCATCATTTATTAGTACAGCTTTTCTATCATCCATAATTTTTTCTAACTCTGAACTTACTTTTCTTTCTATGTAGTCCTTTTTAGGAGCTCCACTTGCAGAAATAAATGCATCTTTATCTGCAATAAGTACAATATGTCCAATTGATTGTTGCAAGCTTTCTGCATATTCCTTTGAGAAATCAGTTAATTCTCCTATTGGGGAATATTTCTTTAATATAACTCCGCCTTCTCTATCAGTAAAGATTTCTAAAGGATCTCCTTCTCTAATTCTTAAAGTTCTTCTTATTTCTTTTGGTATTACTACTCTACCTAAGTCATCAATACGTCTAACAATTCCTGTTGCTTTCATTATTGTGAGCTACCTCCTTAATTCATTATTAATAATTAGTTGCAATATTATTATTTGACTTATTAGAAATTTTATACACTTATAACCATAATTTATAAATAACAAAAAAGAACCTGCTTAAAGCAAGTTCTTTTTAACATTATATTTTATCTTCATATGTTTTAACTTTTATTTCGTTCTTCCATTCTTCCATTGTTTTATTATAAGCTTCTTTTTTCTTAGCTGTTTCAAGCTCACTCTTTATTTCATCCTTAACATCATCAAATCCATAATTCTTTACATTTGTTGCTTTTATTATATGATATCCATATTGACTCTTAACAGGTTGTGAAATTTCGCCTTCTTTAAGTGTCTTGAATCCATCAACAAATTCTTTAACGTATTTATCTGAATTGTAAGGTATAACTCCATAGTCTCCGCCCTTATCTTTTGAACCTGGATCTTCTGAGAACTCTTTAGCTAATTCAGCAAAATCTTCTCCATTTGCAGCTCTTTCTCTTATTTCCTTAGCCTTATTTTCATCAGCAATTAGGATATGAGAAACATTTGCTTCCCCATAATTTTCCTTATTTTTTTCATATTCTGCCTTCACATCTTCATCTGATATGTTTATATCTTTAAATATATACTCTGTTGCTTTTTGCGCTATAACTTGCTCTTCTATAAACTTCTTAAAGGTCTCATCTGTATGTCCAGAAGCCTCTAAAACTTTTTGGAAGTTTTCTTCTGTACCATAAGTAGTTTTTAATTGATCAATTCTTGATTGAATTTCTTTATCTAATTCCGCTTGTTCAGGTATTAAATTTAAATCTTTAGCCTTCTTAAGTAAGATTTTTTCATTAATTAAAGTATTCATCATATTTACTCTATATTGATGTAAAACCTCTTTTAATTTAGGATCTTCCTCATAATTATCTCCATATTGTGCAGCAAATTGATCTAAATAAGACTTTAATTCTTTATCAATGTCACCTTTTGTTATTTTTTCATCTCCAACTTTAGCAATTACAGTATTCTGTATAGCTTCTGGTGTCTTTTGTATCATTTTGCAACCAACTACAGAAAAAGCTAATGTTCCTACCATTGCTGTAGCTAGAACCTTCTTAATTTTGTTCAAGTCCGTTCCCTCACTTCTCTTTTATTTTGTTTTTCAATACCATTATACCCTATAAGTATATCAATATTGTGTCAGTTATTCAATTTAATATGAATATTTTATATATTTTTTGTTAAATTATCCAACATCTCCTTGTAGAAATCTAGGATATTTTCTTTCTTTATTTCATTTGGCTTTATTGCAAAATAAGGATTTTCTCCAAACATAAGAAATACCTTATCTTTATAATCTTTTAACAATAATTTATATATATTATTTACTCCTTTAAATCCTTCTGTAAATTTAAATCTTACTTCTTTAGGCGTTTCTTTTATTTCTTGTATTGATAAAAGTTTAGCTTTGCTCTTTATATAGGCTATATCCATAAGATTTTGTACTGGATCAGGAATTTCTGAATATCTATCTTGTAATTCTTCTTTTATATCATTATAGTCTTCTATATTATCAATAGCTGCAATTTTCTTATATATTTCTATTTTTTGTATCTCATCTTCTATATAGTTTCCTGGTATATAAGCATCAACTTTTATATCTACAGTTGTTTCCACAGGTTCTTTATCTATCTCACCTTTAATTATTTTTATTGTATCTTCTAACATTCTACAATACAAGTCATATCCTATAACAGCCATATGACCATGTTGTGCAGATCCCATCATGTTACCAGCACCTCTTATCTCTAAGTCCCTCATTGCTATCTTAAATCCAGAACCTAATTCTGTAAAATCTTTTAATGCCTTTAATCTTTTTTCTGCAACTTCTGTTAAAACTTTATCTTTTGTATATATAAAGTATGCATAAGCAATTCTGTTTGATCTACCTACCCTTCCTCTTAATTGATAAAGTTGTGATAATCCCATTTTATCTGAATCATGTATAATCATTGTATTTACATTTGGTATATCTATTCCTGTTTCTATTATAGTTGTGCATACCAATATGTCATATTCCTTATTCATGAAACTTACCATTTCTTTTTCTAGCTGTCTCTCAGTCATTTGTCCATGGATTATTCCAATTCTACATTCAGGTATTAATTCTTTTAAATAGCTTGCCATATCTTGTATAGTCTCTACTCTATTATAGACATAGTAAACTTGACCACCTCTATTTACCTCTCTTAATATGGCATCTCTTACTAGTTGTTCATTATTTTCAACAACATAAGTTTGAATAGGATATCTTTCTTCTGGAGGTGTTTCTATTACAGAAATATCCCTTGCACCTGTTAATGACATATGAAGAGTTCTTGGTATTGGCGTTGCACTTAATGTAAGTACATCTACATTTTTCTTTAAGTTCTTTATTTTTTCTTTTTGAGCTACTCCAAATCTTTGCTCTTCATCAACAATTAAAAGACCTAAGTCTTTAAATATAATGTCCTTAGATACTAGCCTATGGGTCCCTATTAAAATATCTACATTTCCTTCTTTGGCTGCTTGGAGTGTAGCTTTCTGTTCTTTTGCAGTCCTAAACCTACTAACCATATCAATATTAACTGGAAAATCTGAAAATCTCTTTAACATATTTTTGTAGTGTTGTTCTGCTAATATAGTAGTTGGTACTAGAAAGGCTACTTGTTTTCCTTCCATTACAGCTTTAAAGGCAGCTCTCATAGCTACTTCTGTCTTTCCATAACCAACATCTCCACAAAGTAATCTATCCATAGGTTTATCTGATTCCATATCATCTTTAATTTCTTGCACAGATGTTAATTGATCAGGTGTTTCTTCAAATGGAAACTCATCCTCGAATTGTCTTTGCCATTGAGTATCCTTTCCAAATTTATACCCTTTTACTGTAGCTCTAGCTGCATATAACTTAACTAAATCTTGAGCTATTTCATTTATTGATTTTCTAACCTTAGCTTTGGCCTTATTCCATTCATTACCACCTAATTTATTTACTTTAGGAGATTTCCCTTCACTTCCTATATATTTCTGAACTAAATCAAGTTGATCTACAGGAACATATAATTTATCTCCTTTATCATAAACTATATCCAAATAATCTCTAGTACTTCCTAAAGATTCTATTTGTTTTATACCTTTGTACACACCTACCCCATGATTAGCATGAACTACATAATCACCAGGTTTAAGCTCTGCAAAACTCTTAATCTTTGCTACACCTTTTCTCGGTTTAGCTTTCCTTGATATTTTTCTTTTAGCTTCCCCAAATACCTCTTTATCTGAAATTATACATAATTTAATATCCGGATATTCAAATCCTTTTAAAAGGTTTCCAAATGTAATAACTACTTCACCAAACTGTATTTCTTCAATTTTGTCTTTATAGTTACTTTCTATACCTCTCTCCCTAAGAGTTGAAACTAACCTTTCACCTCTACTCCTAGTACCTGATAAAATTATGGTTTTATATCCTTTCTCTTTTTTCTCTTTTATCTCTTCTATTAATAAATCTAATTGACCTTGATAATTATTTAGAGTTAATTGATTTACTCCAATAGTTGATATAGGTTTTAAAATATCGCTCTTACTAGAAAAAGTATCTAAAGTTATTATATTTTGTGCCTCTAATCTTTCTACTAGTTCTTCTTTAGATATCAATAAATCATTTTGTGATGGTAAAATCCCACCTCTTTGTAAGAAAGATTCATAGTTAGCTCTGAATTCATAATAAGTACTGTCTATCTTTCCTAAACATCTTTTAACATCATCTATTACATAAGTATATCCCTTTAGATACTCAAAGAAACTTTCTTTCTCTTTATAGAAATATGGTAAATAACTATCTACTGTTTCAAAAGTTAAAGTTTCAGTTAAGCTTTCTATATTTTTATTTATTATATCTTCTAACCTTTTTATTCTTTCATTATCCTTATTGTTAGATTTTTCTTTTACTTCTTTAAACTCTTTTAATATTTTATTCTTAGCTAGACTTAAAGCGTCTTCAGTAATTATTATTTCCTTAGCTGGGAATATTTCCAAAGTTTTTACCTTTTCAATACTCCTTTGAGATTCAACATTAAAAGTTCTTATAGATTCTATTTGATCTCCAAAAAGTTCAACTCTAAATGGGTATGTTGAAGTAGGTGGAAAAACATCTAATATTCCTCCTCTTAAGGAAAATTCACCTTTTCCTTCTACTATTTCTACTCTTTCATAACCACTTTCTAAAAGCTTCTTACTCAGACATTTAAAATCTATTTCCATATTTAATTTTAATTTAAAAGTGTACTTTTTATAAAGCTTTTCAGGTGTATATATAGTTGCTAATGCATCTATAGAAGTAACTATTATTTTCTTTTTGTTACTTAACATTTCTTTTATTACTTTCAATCTAGCCCATCTTAAATCACCTGAAATGGCATCTACATTATAGAATACAACTTCTTTATTTGGAAAATAATAAACATCATTTGTATAGAAAATTAAATCCTCATATAAGTTTTTAGCCTCCATATCACTATGAGTTAAAACCACTAATGGTGCATCTATATTTTCATATATCCCCTCAATCATATAACTTTTACCCGAATCTGATAGTCCGTATAAATTGATAGGATATCTATTTTTCTCTACACTAGCCAATATCTCATTAAAATGAGAATTATTATTTAAAGGTTCCATTACCCCCTTTAATCTCATCAAATAACACCATCCTTAAATTATATAATTTTAGATGCCTTAAATCCATTCAATCTATTCATGGCTTCTTTGGTATCTTCTCTAACTATAATTTCTATTGCCTTTTTTGAAGCCTCTACGCTTTCTTTTAATATTTCTTCTTCTTCTTTTGAGAACCTTCCAAGAACATGAGAAACTAAATCTCCTTTAGGTTGTCCTACCCCTACTTTAATTCTTGGGAAAACATCTGTTGAGAGATTTTGAATTATACTTTTTATTCCATTGTGTCCGCCTGCGCTACCTTTTTCTCTAATTCTTATCCTTCCAACTTCTAGGCTTATATCATCATAAATAACTATTACTTCTTCTGGATTTAGTTTGTAAAAGTTAACAACTTCTCTTATACTTTCGCCACTTAAGTTCATAAATGTAGTTGGTTTTAATAAAATAACTTTTTTATTATTTATAAAACCTTCTCCATATATACCTTTAAATTTTATCCTATTTAGCTCTATATTATACTTATTTGAAAGATAGTCTATACACTCAAATCCAATATTATGTCTAGTCTTATCATATTCTTTTCCTGGGTTTCCTAGCCCAACTATTAAAAACATTTCAAACGTCTCCTTTGCTGCTATTTAACATATTATTATTATACTAGTTTTTTACAATAATTAAAGAACTTTTTATATATACCATTTTTTCATGCAAAAGAAACCCCATAAGGAGTTTCTTAGTGCTAAATTTATATATAGTGTTACTGTATTAATAATTCTAATTCTTTTATATTACCGTTGTTTACAATTTTACAAAGTACTTTTTCACCGGCCTTTTTATTAATCATTATATTAGATAAATCATTTACTGTTAATATATCTACTCCATCTAATTGAATGATTATATCTGTAGCTCTTATACCAGCATTGTATGCTACTCCAGACTCTTTTACATTTTCAACATAAAATCCTTTTAACCTACTTTTAGGATCTTCTATAAGTCCACCACTAATTCCTAATTTTGATTTAAAAACATCTGTAACTTGAGATATTTTTTGAAGTTCTCTTAAATCTATAGCATAATATAGCCCTTGTTTATTTTTCTTATTTGTTATATCAACACTAGCTAAACCTATTAATTCACCTTTAGAATTACAGATAGCCCCACCAGTATTATTTTCATTTATTAGAGAACTAATTTCTAGCAATCTATGCTCTCTATCTGATTTATCTTTTATAGTTTGATGAGTTGATGTTATTATACCTGGTATTACTCTTTCTATATATTCATTCCCTATAGAATTACTTAATACGGCTATTTCTTGACCTTCTATAACTTCATCTTCATTAGCAATTTTTATAGGTGATAGCTTACCTTTGTAATATATCTTTATTATTGCAACATCTACATCCTCACTAATTCCTACCAAACTTGCCTTTATTGGCATACTTCCACTTGAAGGTAACTTTACGTATATATCCCTAAAATCTTTAATCTTTGAATAATTTGTTAAAATAGTTCCTTCTTCACTTAAAATTACACCAGTTAAATTAGGTTCAAAATATGAATTTTTAGTTAATTTGCTCTCTTCATTACTTATTGCTACTATTGATTCTGATATTTGATGAGTAATTTTATCGTATTCAAACACTTCTGAACCTACTTTTAGATTTATTTTATTTCTTTGTTCCATTATTTTATTGTATTTTCTTATTAAACTCACATTACTTACTGTTAATATTAATAATATTAACAGTACTAAAAAAATTACTAAACCTTTTCCTAACTTACACCTTGTGTTCGCTTTTTTCATCTTAAAATTTATAGTAGAATCATTTTTTGAGGAATTATTATCTTCATTTTTACAATTATATTTGTTATTAAACACAAGTTTTCCTCCACCTTATTCTAATTGGATTTTTTCAAACTAAAAGTAAATCTTACACCTTTTCCATCTATATTATTAACCCATATATCCTGACCATGTTGTGACAAAATAAGCCTTACTATTGGTAGACCTAATCCCATACTAAATTTATTTGTTCTTGATTTATCTGACTTGTAAAATCTATCCCAAATGTTGTTTATTTCTTCTTTAGGAATAGTTGGTCCACTATTAAATATACTTACATAAGCCTTATCACCTCTTACATATGTATCAATTTTTATTTCTCCATTAGCTTCCCCGTACTTTACTGCATTTTCTAATAAATTTGTAACAACTTGAATTAATCTATCTCTATCTGCAATTGCATATTCATGCTTATCATGGAAAATAACTTCAACATTTATGTTCTTCTCTTTTACTTTCCCTTCTAAGTTTAAAGTACATAAAGTTATAACTTCATTTATATCTAAATCAACCATATTAAGATTAAACTTACCTGACTCCATTGCTGAAATATCTAATAAATCAGTTACTAACCTTGCTAACCTACTTATTTCATCATTTACTATAGTTAAATAATAATTTTCCTTATCTCTAGGAATTACTCCATCTAAAATCCCTGTAATAAACCCTTTAATTGATGTTATTGGTGACCTTAATTCATGAGATACATTCGATATAAATTCTCGTCTCTTTTTATCTACTTGTTCTAATGATTCTGCCATAATATTAAATGAATAGCCAAGTTCCCCAATTTCATCTCCAGATTCTATGCTAACCCTTTTCTCTACATCGCCTTTAGCAATCTTTTTGGCTGCATTATTTATTTCTTCTAGTGGCTTAATTATTAATTTTTCAGAAAAATAATATGTTACAACACTTGATAGTATAAGTGCTAAAATTACTGAAAGCCATATTATTATATATATTCTCTTAGGAGGATTCGTATATGCTTCATCTCCTATTAAAACTATAGCTCCATAAAAATATCCATCCTTAAAAAGTGGCTTTATGTATGACTTTTTTAAAGCTCCTTCATAATTTTTAAAATTAAAATTTATAGATTCTCCATTTTTTAATTTATTTAGCTCTTCATCGTTTAAGTTAATTCTAGTGTACTTTTCTTTGTTATATTTATTATTTGAAACTGCATATATGTATCCTAATTTATCTATAATTATAGAGTCTATTTCTATAGAACTTTCTATCATATTCAGTACCTTACTAAGTTCATTGTATGCAACCTCTGTATTATCATTTAAAAATGATAATGTAGCTCCCTCTATTAATGATAGCTGCTTATCTAGTAAATAAGTTCTTTCAATTTTATATTCTCTATTAAACCATATTGATAGAGTCATTCCTATTAATATTAATATTACTGCTGTTATAGATGTAAAGGTAATTGTTAATTTATAAGCAATTCCTTTTTTATTCATCATTTCACCTCGAATTTATATCCTACTCCCCAAACAGTCTCAAGCTGCCAATTTTCTCCTCCGCTTATCTTTTCTCTTAGTCTTTTTATATGAACATCTACAGTTCTTGAATCACCTGGATAGTCATATCCCCAGACTTCACATAACAACTGCTCTCTTGTAAATACTTTATTTTTATTACTTGCCAGATAATAAAGTAGTTCAAATTCTTTTGGAGGCATTTTTATTTCCTCACCTTTATATAAAACATTGTATGAATTAACATCTATAACAAGATCTGAAAAACTTAAAACTTCTTTATCTACACTTTCATAAGTATATCTTCTCATTACAGCTTTAACTCTTGCCATTAACTCTTTTGGTTCAAAAGGTTTTACTATATAATCATCTGCTCCTAATTCTAGAGCAAGAACTTTATCAAAAGTATCTCCCTTTGCTGTTAACATAATTACAGGTATTTCACAATGCTTTCTTATCCATTTTAAAACTTCTATTCCATCCATACCCGGCAACATTATATCTAACAATACAAGCTCCGGCTTAAAACTATTAAAAATAGTGCAAGCATCTTTTCCATTATGACACATTCGAGTTTCATAACCTGTACTAGATAAATACATATTTATAACTTCACATATATTTTCATCATCATCTATGATTAAAACTTTTCCTAATCTACTTTCCATAATTATCACCTTCCTATATCTTATTATAATAGATTTCCCTTATATAATGGATAATATTTTCTCAAAATTTAATAAACGTTACAAAATATTAACTATTACAAGATATTAACTGCAATATAAATAAACCCTCTAAAAAGTTTTTGCTTTTTAGAGAGTTTTTATCCAACTATTATCCTATGTACTAAGATTCAAATAATTTACTTATAGGCTCATCATCATAAATTCTCTTTATTGCTTCTGCAAATAAAGGTGCTACTGATAGCGATTTAAACTTAATTAAATCATCTTTTTCTGGTAATTTTATTGTATTTAACATAATTAATTCTTCTATAGCTGAATTGTTTATTCTTTCAAAAGCTGGGCCTGATAATACTCCATGTGTACAACATGCATATACATTTTTTGCACCAAGATCTTTAAGGGCATTAGCGGCATTTGAAATTGTTCCAGCAGTATCTATCATATCATCAATAAGTATACATCTTTTTCCTTTTATATCTCCGATTATATTCATAATCTCTGAAACATTAGCCTTTGGTCTTCTTTTATCTATTATTGCTATAGGTGCATGTAACTTATCTGCAAACTTTCTTGCTCTTGTTACACTACCTAAATCTGGTGATACAACTACCACATCTTCACTTTCATCAAATCCTCTTGATAAGAAATGCTTAGCTAATATCGGCGATCCTAATAAGTGATCAACTGGTATATTGAAATAACCTTGTATTTGAGCTGCATGTAAATCCATTGTTAGAACTCTATGAGCTCCTGCTGCAGTTAAAAGATCTGCAACTAATTTTGCTGTAATAGGATCTCTTGATTTAGCCTTTCTATCTTGTCTTGCATAGCCATAGTATGGCATAACTACTGTTACTCTACCTGCTGATGCTCTCTTAAATGCATCTATCATTATTAAAAGTTCCATTAAGTTATTGTTAACTGGTGCACTAGTTGATTGAACTAAAAATACATCAGCACCTCTAACTGTTTCATCAATATCAACTGATATCTCTCCATCACTAAAAGTTGAAACCTTAGCTCTGCCTAAAGGAATCCCTAATATATCAGCAATTTCTTTTGCTAATTCAGGATGTGAATTCCCAGTAAATATTTTAATGTTTTTTCCATGGGTTATCATGTTTTTGAAGACCTCCTTAAAATTTTAGCACTTTTATTTTTTATATCTAAATAACTATTTGTTAGTAAGACCTCTTTTTTTTACCCAACCTTCTATATTTCTTTGTTTCGCTCTAGCTACTGCAAGCTCTCCTTTTTTAACTTCATTAGTTATAGTTGATCCTGCTGCTATATATGTGTTATCTCCAACTCTAATAGGGGATATTAAATTTGTATTACATCCAATAAAACTATTGTCTCCAATTATAGTTTTATGCTTTTCTTTTCCATCATAATTTACAACAACTGTTCCACATCCAAAATTACAGTCTGAACCTACTTCAGCATCTCCTATATATGTTAAATGAGACACTTTAGTATTATCTCCAATTGAAGATTTCTTAATTTCAACAAAATCTCCTATTCTTGCACTTTTTCCAATTACTGATTCAGGTCTAATATATGCAAATGGACCTACTGTAGTATTTTCACCTATTTTACTATTAAGAATAACTGATGATTGTATCTCTACTTCATTTCCTATTTCACTATCTTTTATTCTTGAGTTAGGATATAACATTACTCTTTCACCAATAATAGATTTTCCTTCTACTACATTTCCAGGATAAATAATAGTATCCTTTCCTATAATTACATCATCACCAATATAAGTGCTTGATGGATCTATTAATGTTACTCCATTAGTCATATGTCTTAAATTTATTCTATCTCTTAATATATTTTCTGCTTCTGCAAGTTGAACTCTTGAATTCACCCCTATAGTTTCTTCATAATCTATAACTACAGCTCCAACCTTACTTCCTTTTTCCTTTAATATACCTATTACGTCCGTTAAATAATACTCACCTTGATTGTTGTTATTAGATAATTTATCTAAACTTTCTAATAACTCCTCTATATCAAAGCAATATAAAGCTGCATTCATTTCTTTTACTTTTAATTCTTCCTCGTTACAATCTTTATGCTCAACTATTTTTAGTACTTCGTTATTTTCTCTAATAACTCTACCATATCCTGTTGGATCTTCGATTATAGAAGTTAAAAGTGTAGCACTATTTTTATTCTTTTCATGTTCCTCAAATAACCTTTTAACAGTTTCACTCTTAATTAAAGGTGCATCTCCACAAAAAATTCCTACTGTTCCTTTTTTATCTTTTAAAAAATCTATAGCACATTTCACAGCATGACCTGTTCCTAATTGTTCAGCTTGAATTGAATAACTTATATTTCTTGATTCAGTATTTTTTCTAACAAGTTCAGCGCCTTTTCCAATTATTACATTTACATCTTGTATTTCTGCTTTTCTCATAGTATCTATAACATGATTAACCATTTCTTTTCCTGCTACTTTATGTAACACCTTTGGTAAATCTGATTTAATTCTAGTACCTTGTCCAGCTGCTAAAATTACAGCACATTTATACATAAAACCACCTCATTTTTTAAACATTTAAAGGACAAATTTATAATAGTTCTAAAAAATGTTCGTATATATCTCATTCTATTATATTGTATTGAGAAAAGTATTTCAACCTTACATACTTATTAAGTACTCTCATATATTGATGATATTTCTATTTAAAATAAAAAAAAATAAAAGAGGATTAATCCCCTTTTATTTTTAAATAAATATTCTTATTCAGATACAACTTCTGAATCATCTTCTAAAACAGCTTTTTCATATGCCGCTAAAATTGAAGATTGAATCTTTTCCCTAGTATCAGTATTTATAGGATGCGCAATATCTTTAAATTCACCATCTGGTGTCTTTCTACTTGGCATTGCTATAAATAAACCATTTTGTCCTTCGATTACCTTGATGTCATGAACCACGAATTCATTATCAAATGTCACCGAAACTATAGCCTTCATTTTTCCTTCTGCGGCTATTTTTCTAATCCTAACGTCTGTAATTGTCACTGCACTACACCTCCAGTTGCTATGATACATATATATTTCTATAAAAGTTTTAAAAACCCTTTTTTTTACTTAATATTTTTTGAATTTTTAAAACCTTCCAGCAACTTTTTTGTAATTACACCCTATTTTTTTTGTTTATTTCATAATTTCCGAAGGATTAACTTCTAATTTATCATTTTCTTCTAAATGTTTAAGTTCTACTATTGAAATATATTCTGATACTTTTTTCTTACTTACTCCTACATTGTCTACTAAAACACCTATACCTACTAATTCACTATCAAACTCTTTTAATAAATCCTTTATTCCCTTAGCAGTTCCTCCACCTCTTAAGAAATCATCAATAAATATGCATTTACTTGATGGTTTCATAGATTTTTTTTATAGAGACATCTGTTGAATTCTACCACTAGTTCCTGAAACATAATTTATAGTTACTGTAGATCCTTCTGTAACCTTACTATCTCTTCTTATTATAACTAATTGAACACCTAGATTTCTTGCTACTTCATAAGCTAAAGGAATTCCTTTTGTCTCCACTGTTATTACATAATCAATATCTGACCCTTTAAAAAATGATGATAATATAACACCTGCTCTACTTATTATTTGTGGATTATACATTAAATCGGTCATATAAATAAAATTCCCTGGTACTATTCTAGTTTCATCTTTTAATAAATCACATATTTCTTGTGCAAATTTAGAACTATTTTCATGACCTATCCCGGGAATATATTTTATTCCCCCAGCGGCACCTGCAATAGTTTCTACTTTTCCCATTTCTAATTTTTCTAAAACTTCTCTAACTATAACTATATCTTCACTTATTGTTGATTTTGCCGCATTTAATAAATCTGAAAAATTATTAAGTCCAATAACCTTATTTGGATTTTCCATTAAAATTTTTGTAACAGCCACAACTCTGCTATTTCTACTTAGTTTTTCCACTCTATATCACCTACATTTTGTTTTTTCCGAATTATTTGCTATTTTCCAGCCTCTAATATTCATATTTTATTCCATATTGTTCTCAATATCAATAGATTTTAATCACTTGTTTATTTATTATTTGGAAATACTATAACATTTTTTGTATTTCCTACATAAAATATTGAATATACGCGTTTTTTATGTGTTCATTTTATTAAATTTGTATATAATTATAAATGTAAGTTTTAAAGAATATTTTTATTTACATTTGAATTATATTTATTTTTAACTTTGAAATAAGAATTGTTTAAAATAATTATATTAGAGGAGTTGATTTTTTGTCTTTCGATTTTAATAAAGATACAAATAAAAAAGTTCACTTTATAGGTATTGGCGGAGTTAGTATGAGCGGCCTTGCTGCTGTTTTATTAAATAATGGTTTTAAAGTTTCTGGTTCTGATTCAAAAGAATCTAATGTTACTAATAAATTAAAAGCTTCTGGAGCTGAAATATACATAGGTCATAAAAGTGAAAACTTAAAAAATGTGGATCTTGTAGTATATACTGCTGCTATACCTTCAGACAACCCTGAAATAATAGAGGCTAAAAAGAAAAAGATAGAACTTATGAGCAGAGCTGAGTTTTTAGGTCTTATAATGAAAGGTCATAAATTTAATGTTGCTGTTGCTGGAACTCACGGAAAAACTACATGTACTTCAATGCTTACTCATGTAACTTTAAATGCCAACCTTGATCCTACTATATTAGTAGGGGGCGATCTTGATATTATAAATGGTAATTTCAAAATAGGTCAAAGTGAATATTTTATAACTGAGGCTTGTGAATATAAAGAATCATTTTTAAAATTCTATCCTTATATAGGTATAATCTTAAATATAGATGCTGATCATTTAGATTATTATAAAGATATAAATCATATAAAAGCTACATTCGAAAAGTTTGCTAACCTAATACCTGACAATGGATTTTTAATAGGTTATGCTGAAGATGATAAGGTCAATGATATATTAGGTAAATGTAACTGTAACACTTTAAGTTACGGAATTAATAAAGGTGATATAACTGCTAAAAATATTTCCTATAATAATAAAGGATGTGCTACTTTTACAGTTTATAAAAACTCTGAAGAATTATTTGATGTTACTTTAAGTACAACAGGTAAGCATAATATATTAAATGCACTTTCTACTATTTGTGTAGGATTAATTTTCGAAATTCCTTATAGCGATATAATAAAAGGACTATTAGAATGTAAGGGTGCTCATAAGCGTTTTGAATATAAAGGTGAGTTAAATGGAGCAACTATTATAGATGATTATGCTCATCATCCTGTTGAAATAAAAGCTACATTAAATACTGCACAATTAATACCTCATAATAAGATTTATACAATATTCCAACCTCATACTTATACTAGAACTAAAACTTTATTTAGTGAATTCACAGAATCTTTCTTTGATACCGATGAATTAATATTAATGGATATCTATGCTGCAAGAGAAAAAGATACCGGCTTAGTAAGTTCTAATGAATTAGGTGATGCTTTAAGATCTAAAGGAGTTAATTGTAAAAATATTCATAGTCATGAAGAAGTAGCAGATTATATAAGAAAAAATATTTCTAATAACGATTTAATTTTAACTGTTGGTGCTGGAGATGTTGTAAGGGTTGCAGACTTACTTTTAAAATAATTTACTTACAAAATAACTTAAATGCAGGAGTTTTTAGTATTCTCCTGTATTTTTTAATTATACTATGAATTTTTATAATTAACTTAACATAATATAAATATATAAAAATCAATATATTTATATTTTGTCGAAATTGTTCGTTTTTTCACATAAAATATATTTTTTCTTCCAATTACCTAAATTATTAAGTTTAATCGAATTTTTACTTTTTTATTGTCGATTTTAGTATATATTTCATATATTTTTTAACTATTTATTATATATAACTGAACATTTTTAACAAATGTATATGTAATAATTAAACAATTGTTAAAAATATTTTAATTTTTTTATTTCCTTTTTTAGAAGTTTAATTTATAATTATTTATGCTATATAGCATTACACAAAACTTAAATCGTAAACATAATTAATTTTAGAGGTGATTTTATGGATTTATCAAACAAACTTCAAGTTGCTTCACAGTTTATACTAGAAAAGACTAATTACAAACCAGAAATCGGTTTAATACTTGGATCAGGTTTAGGTTCTTTAGCTGATTCTATTGAAAACCCTGAATATTATGATTATAAAGATCTTCCACACTTTCCAACTTCTACAGTTGAAGGTCATGCTGGTAGACTTGTAATCGGTATGCTAAATGGAAAATGCGTCGTTGCTATGCAAGGTAGATTCCATTATTATGAAGGATACGCTTATAACGAAGTAACATTCCCAGTAAGAGTTATGAAATTATTAGGAGTTGAAAAGTTAGTAGTAACTAATGCTGCAGGTGCTGTTAATACAAGTTATGTACCTGGAGACTTAATGTTAATAACTGACCATTTAAATCTTTCAGGTGACAACCCACTAATAGGTAAAAACCTTGAAAAGTTTGGACCTCGTTTCCCTGATATGTCAAACGCTTACAATGTTGAACTTAGAAATAAGGCACTAGAAATAGCTAAGAAACTTAATATGGACATCAAACAAGGTGTTTATGCTATGATGAGCGGTCCAACTTACGAAACTCCAGCTGAAGTAAGAATGGTTAGAATTCTTGGCGGAGATGCTGTTGGTATGTCAACTGCTCCTGAAGTTATTATCGCAAATCATTGCGGAATGAAAGTACTTGGTATTTCATGCATGACAAACATGGCAGCTGGAATACTAGAACAACCTTTAGATCATGAAGAAGTTATAGTTACTTCAAATATGGTTAGAGAAAAATTTATTGCTCTTATGAGTGAAATAATTTCTGCAATTTAATATTTTTTTTTAATTAATACTAGAATTTAATAACCCGAAAATATACGCTAATTTAATAATCCAAAAATATACGCCAATTTAATAACCCGAAAATACGCCAATGTAAAATAAATCACAAGGAAAGAGGAGATTAACATTGAATAGATTTATCGGTATTATAGGTATTATAGCTATATTTGGTATAGCATTCTTATTTTCAGAAAACAAGAAGAAAATCAATTGGAGACTTGTTGCTACTGGGCTTGGATTACAAATTGTATTAGCTCTTCTTATTTTAAAAGTTCCTGCTGGTAGAAAAGTATTTGAAGGTGCAAGCGCCGCTATTACTAAACTACTTGACTTTACTAAAGAAGGTACTAACTTTTTATTTGGATCATTAGCTGATTCAAGCAGCTCTGTAGGATTTGTATGGGTAGTTCAAATATTACCTACTATAGTTTTCTTCTCATCTTTAATGGGAGTTTTATACTATCTTGGAGTTATGCAAGCTATAGTTAAATTTATAGCTAAATTTATATGTAAATTACTTGGAACAAGTGGATCAGAAACACTAAGTGCTGTTGGTAATATATTCTTAGGCCAAACAGAAGCACCTTTACTTGTTAAACCTTTCGTAAAAACTATGACTAGATCTGAAATCATGGCTATTATGATTGGTGGTATGGCTACTGTTGCTGGTGGAGTTATGGCTGGATATGTTGCTATGGGTGTTCCTGCTGGTCACCTTTTAACTGCTAGTATAATGGCTGCTCCAGCAGGTTTAATATTAGCTAAAATCTTAGTTCCTGAAACTGAAGAAAGTGAAACTAAGAATTCTGCTGACATTGAAGTTGAAATCACAGCATCAAACGTTGTTGAAGCTGCTGCTAACGGAGCTAGTGATGGTTTAGGTCTTGCATTAAATGTTGGTGCTATGCTACTTGCATTCATTGCATTACTAGCATTACTTAACTTTATAATTGGTTCTATAGGTGGAATATTCGGATTCCCTGGTTTAAGTTTCCAATGGATAATCGGTAAGATTTTCTCACCATTAGTATTCATTATGGGTGTTCCAACACAAGATATTTCAGTTGCTGGTAGCTTATTAGGACAAAAAATAATCTTAAACGAATTCGTTGCTTATTCTGAGCTTTCAAACTATATAGTAGCAGGTACATTACATGAAAAAACTGTTATGATGCTAACTTATGCTTTATGCGGATTCGCTAACTTTAGTTCAATAGCTATTCAAATAGCTGGTATTGGTGGATTAGCACCAGAAAAGAAAAAGACAATTGCTAGCTTAGGATTTAAATCACTTTTAGGTGGTGTTTTAGCAACTTGCTTAACAGCTACAATTGCTGGTGTACTATTCTAATTTACAAATTATTAATAATAACTAAAATAAATATTAAATTTAATTATAAAAAACCTAGCTTTAAAGCTAGGTTTCTTTATTTTAAATTATTGTTATATCCTTAGTAACTGAGTTTAATACTTCACATCCATTTTTAGTTACTAATACTAAATCCTCTATTCTTACCCCGAAATTATCTTTTAAATATATCCCTGGCTCTATAGAGAATATCATTCCTGATTTAACTTCATCATTATTAACAGAGCTTACATCTCCAAAATCATGACATTCTATTCCTATACTATGACCTGTTCTATGAGTAAAATATTCTCCATATCCAGCATCTTCTATATGTCCTCGTGCTGCTTTATCTATTTCTGAAAATTTCACACCATCTTTTACTTTTGATATAGCTTTCAAGTTTGCTTCTTTTGCTATATTATATATCTTTTCATGCTCTTTCGTTGGGGCTTCTCCAAAAAATATAGTTCTAGTCATATCTGAACAATAATAATTATATATTCCTCCCATATCTATTACTATACTTTGACCTTTTCTTAACTTAGAATTCCCTGATTTATGATGAGGATCTGCACCATTTGGACTTGTTGCAATTATAGGTGAAAAAGAAAATGAATTCACTCCTTCTTTTTCATATAATTCAGCTAAAAGATTAGAATAATACTTTTCAGAATATCCTTCTTTAAAGTTCTCCCATAATTCTTTCATAACTTTGTCATTTATATTTGATGATTTTTTCATAAGCTTTATTTCTTCTTCATCTTTTATCATTCTTAATCTATCTATTATAGGAGATGAATTTACAAATCCTTTAACAATATTTCTATTCATTAAATTAATTAAGAAATGAGCTGGCCAAGTTTTATCCACACCTAAAGCCTTTTCTTTATCCACAACTGTGCATAATAAGTTTATTGGATCTTCTATATCTGAATACCATAATATATCTACTCCTAAATCTTCATATATAGGAAATAACTTATTTACTATAAACTTATGACTTCCATTAGTGTTTAAGTATAAAGCTATCATTCTCTCCCCCGGAGAAATCCACTTTCCTGTTAAATAAAAAATAGAAGGTGCTGATGTCACTATAATCTGATTTAGTCCTTGTTTTTCCATTGCTTCTAATACATTTTGTATTCTAGTTTCTTTCATTATTCCTTCCTCCTCAAATATTTTATCTCTTCTATTAATAGTATACTGTAAAGATACTATAATATCTATGTTATACTTTTAATTAAAACTTCTTATTCTAATTACTTCTAAGTGGTATAATATAATGTACGTTTATTTAGGAGGGGAAAAAATGAGGATAGCTGCTATTTCAGATATTCACGGTAATATTTACGCATTAATGAAAACATTAGAAGATATTGATGAACAAAAGGTTGATATGATTGTTTGCCTTGGGGATCTTGTTGGGTATGGTCCACATCCAAATGAGGTTATCGCATTAATCAGAAGACGAAATCTACCTTGTATAAAAGGAAATTATGATGCATCAGTTGTAGATGGTGCCTTTAGTTATATAAGGGATACAGAAATAAATTCTTTCTCTCTACCTTGGAATTGCCAAGAAGTAAGAGAATCAAATAAATTTTATCTAAATCAATTACCAGAATTTCTAGAATATAAAGTAGATGATTTAAAAATTAAGTTTGTTCATGGAAGTCCAAATAAGATAAATGAGTATTTATTTGCAGATGCTGAAAATACACAAAAAATAATGGAAGATTTAAAAGAAGATGTGTTAGTATGTGCCCATACTCATATACCAATCATTAAAGAGTTTAATAATAAATTATTTATTAATGTTGGTAGTGTTGGAAAGCCTAAAATAGGAAGACCCAATATTACTTATTGTATCTTAGATATAGAAAATAATACAGTTAAATCAAGAATCAGAGAATTAGAGTATGAATATAAAAGAATAGTGAAAGATACCCAACTATTATCTTTTCCTTGTAATTTAATAAACTCATATATATCTGGTAAAGAATAAATTATTACCAATACACTATTTAATTGTGTATTGGTAATTTTATTATATTAATCTATTAAGGTACCGACTACTCTCAAATTAGATAATATTTTATCTTTGTTTTCTGAGTGACAATTTAAAAATGCCTTTGTAACATCTTTTCCTGCCATAACTCCAAAATGGACACCATTTTGCCAGGCCTTTACGTCTGCAACATCATATACAGTTCCATTTATAGCAACTAAAGCTGCCATTCCATTCCTACCATTATACTTTTGAAGCTCATTAATAGTAAACTCTGTTGGCATATCCATAATTACATTTTCTCTACACCTTCTAGACATTTCTGGTACTATTACACCAATTAACTTTAATTCTCCTAAAACCTCATTTATATCTATATTCGAATTACTAAAAAAATCTGTTAAATCTTTTCCAGCCCTTAATCCATAGATATTTTCATTAAATACTCTATTATTTTTAACTAAATAAACATTGCTATTAATGGATATATATGCAGGCATACCATTTTTTCCATTGTAATTAGCTAATTCCTGTAATGTAAATTTTTTATTTACTAAAGATTCCCCTCTAAATGTATGGTTCTTACAATCATCTAAGTATTTAGTAACCTTATTACAAACCCCCTCCATAACTTCTATAATACTATCCTTGTAATCCTTTGGATACGTTAATAAAATAGTTTTTAATTGATTTAACTCTGTAAATTTTTCTTCTAAAAAATCCTTTTTGGTCATAAACTCCTCCAAATAAAACACTATAAAAATATATTATGATAAAAAGTTGCAAATGTTAGTAAATTAGTGTAAAATCGTAATAAACATTATAAATTATTACTGTGATGAGAAGAGTAGCTTTTGGATGTAGTCTTAGCGAATAAGGGATGGTGTGAGCCTTATACGAAACCTTTAGTGAAGAACATCTCTGAGTTTCTAACTGAAATCTAAATTTAAATGAGAGTAGGCTTAGACGGATTCAAACCGTTATTAATTGAATGACATTATTTGTGTCAGTTAAGTGGTCATATGTTTATGACAATTTGGGTGGTACCGCGAAAGTATCCTTTCGTCCCTTTATAGGGATGAAGGGTTTTTTTATTTTTAAGATATATTATATATAGGAGGCTTAATTTATGGATAAAGTAGTTTTAATTAAATCACTTTATAGAAATGAAAGTGAATACTTATCAAAAGAAGTTAAAATTTCTGGATGGATAAGAACATTAAGAGCATCAAATGCATTTGGATTTATAGAAGTTAATGATGGTACTTTCTTTAAAAATGTTCAAATTGTTTTTGATAACAAACTAGAAAACTTTAAGGAAGTTTCTAAATTACCTATAAGCTCATCAATATCTGTTGTAGGTACTTTAGTTGCTACTCCAGAAGCTAAACAACCATTTGAAATTCAAGCAAAAGAAATAGTTATTGAAGGCATGTCTCAATCAGACTATCCTCTTCAAAAGAAAAGACATACTTTTGAATATTTAAGAACTATAGCTCATTTAAGACCAAGAAGTAATGCATTCTCAGCAGTATTTAGAGTTCGTTCAGTAGCTGCTTATGCTATACACAAATTCTTCCAAGAAAGAGGATTTGTATATACTCATACTCCAATTTTAACTGGAAGTGACTGTGAAGGTGCTGGAGAAATGTTTAGAGTAACAACTCTAGATTTAAATAATACTCCAAAAACCGAAGATGGAGCTATAGATTTCAGTCAAGATTTCTTCGGTAAAGAATCAAATCTTACAGTATCAGGACAATTAAACGCTGAATGTTATGCTTTAGCATTTAGAAATGTTTATACTTTTGGACCTACATTCAGAGCTGAAAATTCAAATACAGCTAGACATGCGGCTGAATTCTGGATGATAGAACCTGAAATTTCATTTGCTGATTTAAAAGATGATATGGAATTAGCAGAAGATATGTTAAAATATGTTATTGAATATGTAATGACTGAATGTCCAGAAGAAATGGCATTCTTTAATCAATTCGTTGATAAAGGTGTTATCGATAGATTGAATCACGTAGTTTCATCAGATTTTGGAAAAGTTACTTATACTGAAGCTATAGAAATTTTAAAGAAATCTAATAAGAAATTTGATTATCCAGTAGAGTGGGGTATCGATTTACAAACTGAACATGAAAGATATCTTACTGAAGAACACTTTAAGAAACCATTGTTCGTTACTGATTATCCAAAAGATATTAAAGCATTTTATATGAGATTAAATGATGATCAAAAAACTGTTGCAGCTATGGACTTATTAGTTCCTGGAATAGGTGAAATAATCGGTGGTAGCCAAAGAGAAGAAAGAATCGATATTTTAACTAAGAGAATGGCTGAACTAGGTCTTAAAGAAGAAGACTATTGGTGGTATTTAGATCTTAGAAAATTCGGTGAAACTAAACATGCTGGATTCGGACTAGGATTTGAAAGACTTATAATGTATGTTACTGGTATGTCAAATATCAGAGACGTAATACCATTCCCAAGAACTACAGGACAATCTGAATTCTAATTAAACAAACCATAGTAAGCAGTATGTTTACTATGGTTTGTTCATTGCTATTTTACTAAATTATATTAAAGTAACTAACTTACTATTTTAATGCCTGTCCATAAATATAAAATAAACATTATTTTATATTTATGATCCTTTATAATATTCATAAATTTTTTCTACTAATTATCACCTTTAAGTTTAATTAAAACTCCATTATCTACTTCATAAATATAGTCACTTAGTTCCTCTATATCCTGATATATATGACTTGTCATCAGTATTGTTTTTCCCTTTTCTTTAAGTTCTATTAACTTTTCTTTTAGGTTTTTAACTCCCTCTTTATCTAATCCATTAAAAGGTTCATCTAATATTAATATTTCAGGATCCTCCATTATAGCTTGTGCTATACCTAATCGTTGCTTCATACCTAAAGAATATTCTTTTACTAACTTATTATCAATTGGATATAACTCTACAAATTTTAATACCTTTTCAATTTCTTTATTACCAATTTTATTTCTAATATTTGCTAAAAACTTTAAATTATCAAACGCATTATAATTTGGTAAAAATCCTGGTTGCTCAATTAACGCTCCAACATCATCAGGAAAATCTACATCAAACCCTATTTTTAAACCATTCACCATTACATATCCGGATGTCGGTCTAATAAATCCACATATGGATTTAAAAATTAAGGTTTTTCCTGAGCCATTTCTTCCCACAATCCCATAGCATTTTCCTCTTATAATATTTAAATTTATATTTTTTAAAACCGTTGTTCCTTTAAATATTTTTGTATAATTAACTATTTCTATTACATTATCATTCAAAAAATTATCCTCCTACTAATAATTAAATATCTACAATATCCTGTTTTTTGATTATAAATAGTCCTATTAAAAAATTTATTATTATAAAAGCAATAATAAATATCAAAGAACTCTTAAAATTCAATCCATTAAATCCATTCTCAAACATTTCATATCTTTTTAGCATTCCATTATTAACCAAAAACATTTTGCAAAATTCAGTCTTTTTAGGGTAAAATATTGGTGCTATATAAAACAGTATTCCTATAACACTTGCTTCATTTGATCTTGAAAAAATAGAATATAAATTATTTAAAAAAAGTTGTATAGCTACTACTGTCAAAATATTTAATAAAATAATATATAATGAAATACCATATTGATTTATATTTATTACGCTATTTATGTGTACTGGTGAATTTTGAAATGCTACATATCCACTTTTTATCAAAACTACAACTAGCGAAGATAAAAATAATGTAAAAAAATATATACTTATTCTTATTATTATCGTTAAATTAAAAGCTATAAACCACTTTGACTTCTTTTTAACTCTTGGTAGTACCAAAGTTGTACTTTCTCTAAATCTATCTATTGTAGATAAATTAAGCAAATTTAATACTATTATATATGGAGTAATCCATAATATAAAATAAAAAATGTTATATATACTATACTCTGTTACTAATCCACCATAAGTTTCTATAATAACATCTCCCATTAATAAAGTATTATTATCTATTCCCATTAATCCATAATGTAGATTTGTTATTAATATACCTACAACAAATAAAATTAAAATTCGCAGTGCTTCATTATTTACCTTGAAATTTATACTTACTATTCTTTTAATCATTTTCCATTAATGCCTTTCTACTAAAGAATAGATTTAAAAATAATATTACAAATAAAAGTATTAAACTAATTATAATTGAAGTACTTAAAGAAGTAGTAAATCCATTATAATTTTTAAACTTATGCTTAAATATAATAGATATTGTACCCAATCCTATATATTCATTTATTTTAAATATACCTTCATTTAAACCATATGACTCAATAATAATATTCATAATTAAATACATACTCATTATTGAGTATGAAACATTTTTTGATTTTATATAATTTATTAATAGATCTCTTAAATTTAAAACAATTGAGGAAGATATAAAGATTTGTAAAAAAGATATTAAAAACCCTTCGAGCGGCTTAAAACTATAAACAAAGAAATTTGGATATAACAAACCAGCAAGCTTAATGCTATTCTTATTTAATATAATTTCACTCCATTTATTTTCAAATTTAAACATTAGGAAGTTAATACTAAATACAATAATAAAAAAAGAAATTGTAAACAAAAAACTAAACACAATATTAGTTAAAATCTTAGATACAATCCATATTCTTTTTTCTTTAGTTCTTAACATTATAAATTTTATATAATCACTTTTAGTATTAAAAAAAGTTGTTAAAATTATAATATAAGGAAAGTAGAAACCTAAAATTAAACTGCTATAAGTTGTAGTTCTAAAAATTCCATCCCATATATTTAAATCTAAATTATAGCTATAACTTACTTCTGCTAATCGGTTAGTAATAATATAAATTACTACAGAAAATATTAATATACTTAATATTATTTTTTTTGATATATTACAAATATCTAAGTTTAACTTTACCAACTCTATAATTTTATCTCTATTATTCTTATTTCTCATATATGTCACCCTTTTTTGTTTTAGAAATAAATAGTGTTGAAAATAAAACAATTATAACTATTATTTCTACAAAAATATTACTTACAGTCATATCTGCACTTCTATAAAATTGACTAATGGATGATGGTGAATAGTTATATATATTTAAAATGGAACAGAACATACTTCCTAATATCCAAAATAGAAATGGTGAAAGTATTATTGCTATCTTATTTTTGATAAATGCAGAAATTGCTAATCCAATATTAGCATAAGCAAAACCTAAAATAAAATTTATAAACATATGCATCATTATATAAATACCAAAATTTTCAGTTAATAATTTTGCAAATGGTCCTCCAATTTTACCATATCCATAAAAGCTAGTTATATTACCTTTTAAAAAAGTAAAAATTAATATACTTAATATTATAGTTGGAATTATTATTGCTAATCCACCAGCAATTCCATTAACAAGTAATTTTGATAATATATATTTCCTATGGTTTATTCTCATATCTATTTGTTTAATAATGCCATATTCCTTATCTTCTATATATGACAATCCAAAAGGTAATACTGAGAGAATAGGCATTGTAACAATAGACATTAAGAATGAACTAAAAAATACTGAATATTTATTTAGACCGTTCTCTACCATAATTTTAGCCTTTTCTTGGAGTTCTGGTGTTTGGATATCAGGAGCATCATAATTGAAAAATATGTATTGTTTAATATCAATATATACACTAATAGAAGCAATTAATAATCCTATAAAAATAACTATAATAAATTTTTTACTTGTAATTACTCTTTTAAGTTCATTTAATATCATTCTTTCTCCTTTTTATAAACTTTTAATAATTTATTTTTACAAAAATAAATTATTAAAAATATTTTTGTACTATAGTAATTTATTATATCTATCATCTTGTAAACAAAGTATATAATTAATTTTAACTTTATCATTAGAATTTACAGACTAAGAATTACAATAATATGATATCTCTTCAACTATGAAAGTTAGCTAAGGAGTACATAAATATCATATTTAAAAAATAAAAATTTGTCAATTTTTATTTTATTATTTATAATTAAACTAAATTTTTTCATTTAATATTCTTGTTATTTGTATTATTTATTTAAACATTATATACATAAATATAAAATCATCCGTATTTGTGATATTTATACTTGCCTAAATCTAACAAAATCTACATTTTATTATAATATAGTTCATTAACTCTAAATATAAATTATTTATTAGCAATAAATTTTATTTACTTATTATAATCAGAAGGAAATTTGTGTTATTCACCATAGATATAAACCTTTTTAAATTCCACGTATGATATAAGGCTTCCTAAATACAAAAAAAGTATAGGAAGTAATTTATCAACACCTACTTCTTATACTTTTTCATTTTATCTTCATATAAAAATCCCTTATTCATACTAAAAATATATAATTAAAAGTTACTTCTCTATTATATCTAATTCTCTTACATTCCATTTAACAAACAATATAAGCCCAATATTTATTATAGTTGTTATACCTAAAATTAACCCTATCGGTATTCCACTATCTATTACTTGTCCAAATAATAATTGTCCTGGTGCAACACTTATTGTTGCTACTGCTGTTGAAAAAGCTGATACACGTCCTAACATATCTGCTGGTACTTCTTTTTGTATAAATGTCAAAGTTAATATATTTGATAATGCTAAAGATAGCATTATAGCCATACCGCTAATAGCAAATATTCCTGCTAAAGCATAACTATTTATATTTATAAATCCTAATATAGACATTAACATAACCCCTAATATCATAGGAAAATATGTATAATGGATTTTCTTCATAGAGAACATATTTGGTTTTATACTTATTAAAATACCACCTAATATCATCCCAATAACGCATATGCCTTCTACTATTCCATAAATCTGTGAAGGTAATCCAAGTAATATATTTATAAAGTATGGTGCAACTATTGATAATATTGGCACTAAAAAAATATTACAAAGAGCATAGGAAACTATAATTCCTAATACAACTTTCTTTTCCTTTTTTAAGTAACCAAAACTATTTTTCATATCTACAAATGATTTTCTTAAAAAATCCACTGATAATAAATTTTCCTTATTATTACAACATATCTCCTCTTTTTTTCTTACATCTGGAATATCCAAGAATAATTCCATAATTGCCGATACTAAGAAACTTATTGCATTTATAATTACTATTAACTTAATTCCTAATAAACCATAAAGAACTCCAGCAAGTATTGGTCCTACAAAATTTACAACAGATCCTACTTGATTTATTATTCCATTTGCTGTAGTAAGTTTGTCTTCATTTACTATTTGCGGAATTGAAGATGTTACTGCAGGTCCATATAAAGTAGAACATATTGATAATATAAACATAACTACAGCAACTATTAACTCATTATCACTTCCATTTAGTAATATAAATGCATATGCTCCAATTAATATAGTACAAAATAAATCTAAGTAAACCATTATTTTCTTTCTATTCACATTATCTACAATTCTACCTGCAATTGGTGCAAATATAATATAAGGTATAGTTGATATTGCTAATATATTAGCAAAGGCTGCTGTACTTCCTGTAAATTCTAATAAATATAAAGACATGCTAAATCTTTGAATTGCATTTCCAAAAAGTGAGATTATCTGTCCTATTACTATTATTATAAAGTTTTTATTTATCATGTATCCTCCCTGAAAAGTTCATATTCAGTGCATACCGGATACTCTCCATTTTCACTTGTCTTAATATTAGCTTCTATTCCATATATCTTCCTTAAAGTTTCTTTATTAATTACATCTATTGGCTTTCCTTCACAAATAATCTTTCCTTTTTTTAGTCCTATTATATTATCTGCAAATCTACAAGCATTGTTAAGTTCATGAAGAACTATAACTACTGTAATATTTTTTTCTTTATTAAGCTTCTGAAGAACTTCTAATACCTCAAGTTGATATGACATATCTAAATAAGTTGTAGGCTCATCAAGCATTATAATATCTGTTTCCTGAGCTAATGTCATGGCAATCCATGCCCTTTGTCTTTGCCCACCAGATAAATTTTCAACCTCTCTATTTGCAAATTCATTAAGGCCAGTTTCCTCTATTGCCCAGTCAATAATCTCTTTGTCATGATTATTAAGTCCACCTATAATTTTTTGATGTGGAAATCTTCCATAAGCCACAAGTTCTCTTACTGTAAGTCCACTAGGACAAACCGGTCCTTGTGGAAGAAAAGCAATTTCTTTTGCTATATACTTTTCTTTTATCTTTTTTAGATTTTTGTTATTTACAAAAATATCCCCACTTTTAGGTTTATTAATTCTTGCTATAGTTTTAAGCAAAGTTGATTTTCCGCATCCATTAGCTCCAATTATTATATTTATTTTACCCTTTTGTATTGATAAATCCATATCTTCAATTATAGTATTATTTTCATATGCTACTGATAAGTTCTTTACACTAATAGCCTCCATAATTATTTCTCCTTTATCATTAAATAAATAAAATATGGTACTCCAAATATTGATACTGTTATTCCAACAGGAATTTCAATTGGAGAAAATAAATTTCTTGAAACCGCATCTGCAAAAAGAATTATTATAACACTTATTATTGCTGATATTATAATAAAATTTTTATGATAAGGTCCAACTAATTTTTTGGCAATATGAGGAGATATAAGCCCTAAAAACCCAATATTTCCTGCAAAGGCTGTAGCTGTTCCTGCTAATATAACTGCATATTTCAAAAACTTCTTTCTTTCTTTTTCTAAGTTTAATCCCAAAGATATAGCAAGCTCATCTGAAAGATTTAAAACATCTAACTTTTTATGATTCAATAAAACTAATATAAACATCACCACTGTTATAGGAATAATTACCTTTGCATAACTCCATCCAGATCCCCAAAGGCTTCCTGATGTCCAAACTAATACTCTATTATAATCTCCAACACCACCTCTAAAAGTGAAAAACGTTATAAAGGCATTAAGTCCTGCATTTAATCCAATTCCTATTAATAGAAGTCTTTTAGGTCTTAGACCATTTCTACTAGATAACATATATATAATGAAAGAAGTAATTCCCGCCCCTACTATAGCCATAAACGGCAATACAAAAATTGAGAATTGTCCCAGCTGACTATAATAATTTGCAGTTTGATAAGTAATAAATATTATTGCTGCTACTGCTGCCCCAGCATTTATACCTATTATCCCTGTATCTGCTAAATCATTTTTAGTTACAGTTTGAAGAATTGCCCCTGCTGTTGATAAACAAATTGCTACAAAAGATCCAACCAAAAGTCTTGGCAATCTAATATTTAATACTGCTGTATTTTGAAGCTTACTTCCATTTCCTAAAAGTGTTTTTATAACCTCTAAAGGAGAAACATTATAAGTCCCCCAACACAGTGTAACTACAAAGGATATAAGTAACAAAGCTATTAAAATTAATAAAACTATTTTAAATCTTTTTTTCTTCATTAGCCTCTCTCCTTTCTAGCAACTGATATGAAAAATGGTATTCCTATTAATGCTGTAAATACTCCAATTGGAGTTTCATAAGGAGCAAAAAACATTCTTGCTGCAATATCTGCATAAGTTAAAAGAACTGCCCCAAGCAAAAAAGCACATGGTATATTTTTTCTATAATCTTCTCCTAATATTTTTCTAATTATTTGAGGAACTATAAGACCAACAAAGGCTATATTTTTTCCTACAGCTACTGCTGCTGCGCACATTGGTATCATAATCATAAGGGTCGTAAACCTTATTTTTTCTGGGTTTTCTCCAAGTCCAATTGCAACATCATCTCCAAGATTTAATATATTTATCTTAGGTGATAAAAAAACTGCTATAATAAGTCCTATAATTCCTACTATAAATACTAATTTAAAGTCTGACCAGCTTGCATTTCTAAATCCACCAGCTACCCAAAAACCTATCATTTGAGATTGATTTGATAATAATCCTATTACTGTAGTTAATGAAATAAAAAATGTACTCATAGCAGTTCCTGCTAAAAGTATTTTTGCAATAGAGTTATTATTAGCTCTTTTAGATATAAAACCCAATACCATAATTCCGGTTATTAAAGCTCCTATAAAAGAAGCTATCATCACATTTTTAGTATTTATTGCAATTCCTGTTGCATAAAAAGTAGCTATTACTAGAGTCGCACCTTGGCTAATACCTAATATAGAAGGTTCAGCTATTGGGTTTCTTGTAATGCCTTGAATCATAGCACCTGTTACTCCTAAAATCCCTCCCGTTAATAATACAGAAAGGGCCCTTGGAATACGAACATCCCTAATTAACATAAGTTGTAAATTTTCACTATAGTTAAATATGCTATCCCAAATGTCCGTAAAAGTAAGATGGACGGATCCTAGCCTTATTGCTAGAACCAGCCCTCCTATTAAAAGTAACAAACTACAAATTATAAATATTATTGTATGCTTATTGCTTTGTTTCATTTAACATTTCACCTATTTTATCTACTAATAACTCTCTTCCTATTGAGCTATATCCTTGATTGAAGTATGGTGATGAGTCTAATATTACGACATTACCGTTTTTAACTGCAGGTAAGCTATTCCAAATCGCATTATTTTCAAGTTGCTCTAAATCTTCTTTTGTTGCTATTAAGAATATGTAATCAGCCTTTATTGATGCTAATCCCTCATAAGTTACAACTGGAAGGCTTATATCATTTTGCTTTGGCATACCCTCTGGCTTAGCAAGACCCATATCTTCATACAAAACGCTACCAAAACCAGCACCATCAAATACAAAAAATTGTCCACCACTTGCTAAGAATGAAAGATATGTAGCATTATCACTATATTCTTCTTTAATCTTATCCCCAGCCTCTTTAGCTTTTGCTTCATAATTTTCTAACCACTTATTTGCTTCATCTTCTTTATTAAAAACTTTTGCAAATGCCCTAATATCATCTTTCCAGTTTAAAGCCTCTAATTGAATCATAACCGTTGGAGCAATTTCACTTAACTGATCATACATCTTTTCTTGAACTGTTGATATAACTATTAAGTCCGGTGATAAGTTCATAATTGCTTCTACATCCATAGTATCTTGCATACTATAACCTAAAATTTCTGCTCCTTTTAATGTTTCTTCTAAGTATGAAGGAAATTTAGTATAATCATAAGCATCACTATTTGCTGTTCCTATAACCTTATATCCTAAAATTGATAAAATATCACTATTACCACTTAAATCTACTATCCTTTTAGGATTCACCGGTATTTCAACTTCACCTCTTACATCTGTAACTGTTATAGTATCTCCTGCTACTTTATCATTTTCTGAATTTCCTTTACCTCCACAGCCAACAAGTACCATAGCAGCCATACAAGAAACTACTAATGTTTTCAATAACTTTATTTTCATAATATACCTCCATATGTTCTTTAGTACTAATTTGTATTTACCATTTTATCTTTTGTAATTGTATGTGATATTCATTATCATTTCAATATTTGCACTTAATTTAATAATTTTATCATCTATTATAACAATTTTGGTTATAATAAATATTATTTTAAAAATAGTATGCACAAAGTTAAATAAATAAATTTATTTAAAACTTTAATACTACTTACTACAGCAAATACCTAAACTTCTCAATTTGAAGTCTAATACTAATAAATATAATGAAAAGGAGGTATAAACTATGGTTTCTAAAACAACAAAAGAGTTTCAAAGTAAAGTTTTAAACAAAATGACTTTCAAAGCGTATCCTAAGGAAAATTACACCATATACAAAAATAAAGATAATTCTGATCTTGGATATTTTATTAAATATAGTAGAGATGGATATTATGACTTTGGAATTGGTGACTATTCAATATCGTCAAACTTTACTCTTTCATTTGAGCATAAAGAAGAGTTAATGCGTTTTGGAACTGTATATATTGGTGAAACTACATTTAAAATAGAAAATAATCCTGTTTCTTCTTTTAGTCCATCTTCATTTTTTGTAGTTGAAAAAGAAATAAAAGGTAAGCAAGCTTGGAAGAAAGGTCAACACTTTCATGGAGCAGAAATAACCATTTATAAAAAATACTTTGATGAAGTAATAAAACCAAACTTTTCAAACACTATAGATCTTGATAGTTTTGTAAAAAATTATACATATCTCTATTTGCCTCTTGAAATAGCTTCTATAATCCAAAATCTCAGAAGCCTTTCTGAGGCTAATCGCCTAACTTCTATATATCTAGAAAGTAAGATTTTAGAGTCTATAGCCTTACTTTCAAATGAAGTATACTCCTCATGCGAGAATGCTTTTTCTAATCAATTAAATTATGGTAATATTAAAATAGGAAAAAATAGATTTATTACTTTAACTGCATCAGATGCCAATGCAATACAAAAAGCTTATGATATCTTAACAAAAGAAGCCTGTAATCCACCAACTATTAAAAATTTAAGTAAAATGGTATTCCTAAACGAACAAAAATTAAAAGCTGGTTTTTCGGCAAAATATCATATGTCTATTAGTGAATATACTAATTCTATTAGGATGACAATGGCACAAAACCTATTATCTACTACAGATTTAAGTATTAATGAAATAGCCAAAGCAGTTGGCTATAATTATAGTGGGAACTTCGTAAAGATGTTTAAAAAAGTTCACGGAAAAACTCCACTTGCTTTTAGAAAACTTAAAAATTAAAATAAAAACACAACTTTTCTACATGAAATGTTGTGTTTTCATAATTACAATAAAAAATACTTTTAATATAACTACTAATTTACATATGTTTATAAGTAAATTTTAATATACTCTAATTGTCTAAAAATAGTACAATCATGCTCTATTATCTTTTCCTTCTTTTTACCAATTCGTATAGTGTGCTTACAGGTACACCTGTTCCACCTTTTATACTATAATCACTTACTGATGATGCCCACGCTGTTCCTGCTATGTCTAAGTGTAACCAAGGTTTATTTTGAACAAAAGCTTCTATAAATAATCCTGCTGTTATAGTTCCTGCAAGTCTACCACCACTATTTTTCAAATCAGCAATATCAGATTTTATAAGCTTTCTATATTCATCAAAAGCTGGCAACTGCCATACTTTTTCACCTGTATATTCTGATACATCTTTAAGTTCTTTATAAAAATCATTACTATTAGTTACTACTGCCGTTGTTGTTTCTCCTAATGCATGTAATGCTGCACCTGTTAATGTAGCAACATCTATAATTTCTTTAGCATTTTCTTTTTCTATTACATAATGAACAGCATCTACTAAAGTTAATCTTCCCTCAGCATCAGTGTTAACTACTTCTATAGTCTTTCCTGCCATTGATCCTATAATTTCTCCAGGTTTATATCCATTTCCTGATATTAAATTTTCACAGGCAGCAACTACAGCTATAACATTTGACTTTAATTTTCTTTTAGCAATTACAGCCATGGCTCCAATTACAGCAGCTGCTCCGCCCATATCAGATTTCATATCCATCATACTACCTGTAGGCTTTATAGAATATCCACCTGAATCATAAGTTAATCCTTTCCCTACTAAACCTAATATATTTTCTTTATTTTCTTCATCTCCAAAATATCTCATAATAATAAATTTAGGTTCATTTACTGATGCCTTTGCTACATTATAGAAGGCTTCCATACCTAGTTCTTTTATCTTATCTAAGTCATAAACTTCAACCTCAAAACCATTATTAACTCCAATTTTAATAGCTTCTTCAGCTAAAGTTTCTGGATAAATAATATTAGATGGTTCATTTACTAAATCTCTAGCTGTAATAACAGCATTTGCTATATCATTTCCCTCTTCAATTGATGAAACTATCGCTTCTTTATCTAATGATTCCACATCATGGATTCCAATTGAAACATTAATATCTTTTTTATCTTTCTTTGAGGTTTTATAATTATCAAAAGTATAGTCAGCTAATTTAGCTGCATATGTAAATGCTTTTGCCATTTCTTCTGGTAATAATTTATTTGTATCAGGTAATCTTAAAAATATATTAGAAAGCCTTAACTCTCTACATTTTTTTATACTTTTCCCTACAGCCTTTCTTAAAACTTCTAAATGTAAGTTTTCCTCTTTTCCTAATCCAATTAAAATTACTGTTTGAATATTAGAATTAATATCTCTAGTAAAAGTATAAACATCTCCTTGCTTACCTAAGAATAATTCCCTTTCCTCTAATAAACTTATAGATTTATTAAGAGCTTCATTTGGTGTTTTTAATTTATTTTCTAGCAAATAAATTACTAACGCATCAACTTGTGAACATGTCATATTCTTAAACCCTATATTCATAAAAAAACTCCTTTCATTATTGTCTCTAAGACATATTTTCTCCTAAAATCAATATATCATAACTTATTATATAATCATAATTATTATTAATAAAAATTTTTTATTATTTTATGTATATATAATCAGTATACTGTCCATACTAAAAATGTAGATACAAAAAACCTGTTTATTACAGGTCCCATCCCCCATTTATTTAAAGCGCTTCGGCGCTTTTTTATTTTATAAAAAAAAGGCAAATTATTTTTTAATATAATTTGCCTTTGTTATCCATATAATTAATATGTATTACTTAAATATTAATGTGTTATTTTCAAATCTATCTATTATAGCTAATGACTCAACTCTAATACCCATTTCTTCTAAAACTTTTCTTCCTTCTTGAAATCCCTTTTCTATAACTATACCTGCTCCAACAATATTAGCATCTGCTTGTTTTACTATATCTATCATTCCTTTAGTTGCACAACCCTGTGCCAAAAAATCATCTATTATTAATATATTTTCATCTTTATTTATAAATTCTTTACCTACCCTAACCTTGTAAGTTTTCTTTTTAGTGAAAGAATGTACTTCTGATTCATATACTTCCTTATCTAAGTTTAAACTTTCTGTCTTTTTTGCAAATACCACAGGTGCATAATCAAAATATTGTGAAACTATAGCTGCAATCCCTATTCCTGACGCTTCTATTGTAAGTATTTTATCTATTTTTTGATCTTTAAATCTATTCTTAAACTCTTTTCCAATTTCATTAAAAAACTTAATATCCATTTGATGATTCAAAAAACAATCTACCTTAAGTATATTTCCTTCTCTTATTTTTCCTTCTTCTAATATTTTCTTCTTTAATGCTTCCATAATTACCTTCCTATAATCCATTTATTTATTTCTTCTCTACCAAAATTTTGTACACAAAATAAATATATGAATGTTCAGTTTTATAAGCACTATAAAATCATCACTCATATATTCGTAGTTAGGATTTTTACGGTTTCCTAGTAGAGACACTTGAACCATATTTTCAAGCATATACGAAATATATATTTAGTTTTTAACTATTATATCATTATACACTTCAACTATTCAATAAATAGTTACAGATCTAAAATTTTAACCACTCCATTCTTAAGACTTTCTTTAACATCTATTATTCTTTGATTAGTAGATCCTCTATACCTTAAATTATCTTGCATCTTATTCTTTTCGAATTTACCATCTACTAAAACATCAATACACTCTAATAAATCTCTCCATCCAGGAATTTCATCTATATTTCTTAATATGTATTCAAAAGTATATCCTGTATAACTCCAAATATTTAAATTATGCTTTTTAAATTCCCTTGCCATATATGCAAATTCTTCTGCTCTTTCAAAAGGGTCGCCACCGCTAAAGGTAACACCTTTAAGTATAGGGTTATCTAAAACATCCTTTATTAATTCATCCATGTCTCTATCTTCTCCAGCAAAGAAATCATGTGTATCTGGATTGAAACATCCATTGCAATTATGTTTACATCCTTGAGAAAAAAATACTCTTCTCATTCCTGGACCATTAACTAAACTTTCATATGCTATACCTGATAATCTTATAGTTTTTTTCATATTATTTTTCACTTCCTAATTCTTTACTTAATAAATATTTTATAATAAAAAATCTATATAGTATACTTTATATAGTTATAAAAAAATTACCAAAACAACTTTGAATACGTGGATTTTTTATATATTTACTCACTCCGAAGCTTGTTTTAGGTGATATAATTTCCTAAATAAGTACATATAAAAAAGCTATATCAAAACTTAGCTTTGATATAGCTCGGCTTAAATATTATTTATTTTTTACATAATTTAACCTACCACCAGCTAATATAACTTCAATTTCATTTTTAGTTAAATCTGCTACTGTTATGAATTCACATCTCCTTGTAATATTCTTTACAATTACTTTTCCTGTCTTAATTTCTAAATGTATATTTTCTATTATAAGCTTATCTAATAAAATTAAATTATCATAATCAATCTCATTTTCAAATGTTAATGGCACTATTCCATTATTAATTAAATTCGCTTTATGAATTCTTGCAAAAGACTTAGCTATTACAGCTTTTACTCCTAAATAAAGAGGTGCTAAAGCTGCATGCTCTCTACTAGATCCTTGACCGTAATTATTTCCTGCTATTATAAAACCACCCTTATTTTCTTTTGCTCTATTAGGAAATTCTTTATCTACTGTATTAAAACAAAAGTCTGATAAATAAGGTATATTTGATCTAAAAGGTAAAAGTTTTGAATTTGATGGCATAATATGATCGGTTGTTATATTATCTTCAACCTTTATTATAACTTTTCCTTCTAGTTTATTAGCTAACTCAGAGTTGATAGGAAACTCCTTTATATTAGGACCTCTTACAACCTCTACATTTGAGCCAAATTCTGCTGGTTCTATTATCATTGAATCATCTATTAAAAAGCTATCCGGCATATCAATAAATATGTCTAAATCCATTTCTCTTGGATCTGTCAAATACCCATTTATAGCAGATACAGCTGCTGTTTCTGGGCTTACTAAATATACCTTTGCAGATAATGTTCCACTTCTCCCATAAAAATTTCTGTTAAATGTTCTAAGAGAAACACCATTTGTACCTGGTGCTTGCCCCATTCCTATACAAGGACCACAAGAATTTTCTAGAATTCGTGCTCCTGAACTTATTATATCACCTAGAGCACCATTTCTAGCTAACATCTCCATAACCTGTCTTGAACCTGGTGCAATCACTAAACTAACATCTTTATGAACTTTATTTCCCTTTAAAATCTTTGCCACCTTCATTAAATCCTCATAGGATGAATTAGTACAACTTCCAATTGCAACTTGATCTATTTTTATATTTCCAATACTCTCAACAGCTTCTACATTATCTGGGCTATGTGGTTTGGCTGCTAATGGTTTTAATTCTGATAAATTTATAGTTATTTCTTCATCATATATAGCATCTTTATCTGCTTTAAATTCTAACCAGTCCTTTTCTCTATCTTGAGCTTTAAAAAACTCTAATGTTCTTTCATCACTTGGAAAAATAGATGTGGTTGCCCCAAGTTCTGCTCCCATATTTGTTATAGTTGCCCTTTGAGGTACTGAGAGAGTTTTAACCCCATCACCTACATATTCAAATACTTTTGATACTCCACCTTTAACTGTAAGCTTTCTTAATACTTCTAAAATTATATCCTTAGCTGAAACCATAGGATTAAGCTTACCAATTAAATTAATTTTACATACTGTTGGTGTATTTATATAATATGTACCTCCCCCCATTGCCAATGCTACATCTAATCCACCTGCTCCAATTGCAAGCATACCTACTCCACCTGCTGTAGGAGTATGACTATCTGAACCTATTAACGTATCTCCTGGAATTGAAAATCTTTCTAAAAATACTTGATGACATATTCCATTTCCAGGCTTTGAAAAATAAACTCCATATTTTGATGCCACTGTCTGTATAAATTTATGGTCATCAGCATTTTCAAATCCTTGTTGTAACATATTATGATCTATAAATGCAATAGATTTTTTAGTTTTAACTCTATCTATTCCCATGGCTTCTAACTGAAGATATGCCATTGTTCCCGTTGAATCTTGAGTTAAAGTTTGATCTATTCTTATTCCAATAGATTCTCCACTTCTTATATTTCCTTCTATTAAATGTCTTCTTAATATTTTATAAACTAAATTATCACCCATCTATTTTAACTCCCCTTTTTAATTGCTTATTGCTTTTTAATAAACTTTCTCTTTTTGTACCCTTTGATATTCTTTATAAAGCTGTACTAACTCTTTATCAAATAAACTTCTCTTAAGCCTTATAGAAGTTGATCTTACCATTTGCAAAATAAACTTTGATGAATCATCATCAAGTTCTATTCCATATTCTTTAAATTTATTTACTATTCCAGCTCTACCTGAATGTTTTCCAATAACTATTTGTCTTTCTAATCCAACTATATCTGGATCAAACGCTTCATAATTTTTAGGATTTTTTATGGCTCCATCTGCATGTATTCCTGACTCATGTACAAACATATTATCCCCAACAATAGCTTTCCATGAAGGTAAAATTCTTCCTGATGCTCTAGATACATATTCCGAAACTTCTCTAAACATAGTTGTATCTATATTGCCTTTATAGTTGTGCACAAACATCAATGCCATTAGTACTTCCTCTAATGCAGCATTTCCAGCTCTTTCTCCTAAACCATTTACCGTTACTCCAACATGAGAAGCTCCGCCTTCAATTCCTGCAATAGCATTAGCTGTCGCCATACCAAAATCATTATGGGTATGCATTTCTATATCAAACCCTGTACTTTCATATAAGTAATTAATATCTTTCTTTATCTTAAATGGCTCCATTATACCAACAGTATCACAATATCTAAATCTATCAGCTCCTACAATTTTAGCTTCTTTTATAAACTTAATAAGAAATTCAACATCAGCTCTAGATGCATCTTCTCCATTTACAGACACATATAATCCATTTCTTTTAGCGAAATCTACTGCTTTAGCCATATTTTCAAGAACCCACTCCCTTGAGGTTCTTAATTTATTTTTTATATGAATATCTGATACAGAAATAGATATTGCAACAGCATCAACCCCACAATCAATTGACTGTTCAATATCTTTAATTACCGCTCTATTCCACGCCATAATGCTTGTCTTTTTATTTCTTTTTACTATTTGTTTAATTGCTTCCTTTTCATCGCCTCCCATAGCAGGTATGCCTACTTCAAGCTGATCTACTCCTAATTCCCCTAACATTGAAGCAATTGCTACTTTTTCTTCATTTGCAAAAACAACACCTGCCGTTTGCTCACCATCACGTAATGTCGTATCTACAATATAAAGTTCCTTACCATTATTTAAATTTTTAATAGCCACATTAACTCCCCCTTTTTATTGCTTATTTTTTTAATTTTCTGACTTAAAAATCATTAGTGCCCCATATTTTACAACTTATTCCTGTTATTCTATTCCAATTTTATCACATCAAAATATTATAAACAAGTTATTCACACAAAAAAAATTCACCTAATTTGCAAGTTTTTATTTTTTTATTTCATTTTATTCTTATTATAATAAAATAATTACATTTTAAAGTTTAAAAATGAAATTTTTATATTTATTCCTGCAATTATTTCATAATAAATAAGATTGATTAACTATAAATTTAAAGCATTTACGTATAAATATACATAAATTATTCTTAATTAATTTTATTTAATCCTATAAATTATTCTATTATTCTCATAATATATTACTTCAAAATATAAAAAAGAGGATTCAATTTAAGAATCCTCTTTACTATTTCAGCTATTTAAATTTTAATCTTAACCTTAAAACAAATTATTATAAAACTTGATAGTTATTTTTATTTGTTCCTGTATGAGATTTTCTATCTTCTCTTTCATGATATTTTCCTGGACCAAATCTTTCATCCAAACTTAAATATCCTGTAACTCTAGATATTCCTTGTATATCCATACTACCACATTTATTACATGTATTTTCGCTACTACTTAAATACGTACCACAATTTTTACAATATCTTATGTGAAAGTTAATTCCTAAATAACTTATATTAGTGTTCTTATATGCATAATCTAAAATATCCATAATTGCCTCTCCTGATGGACAATCATCAACTTCTAAATAACTTATATGTCCTGCATTGCAAAGTTTATGGTATGGAGCTTCTATATCTATTTTACATTTAATTGATATAGGAAAATTTACTGGTACATGGAAACTATTTGTATAGTACTCCTTATCTGTAACTCCTTTTATATATCCAAATATACTTTGATCTTGTTTTATAAACTTTCCTGAAAGACCTTCAGCAGGAGTTGCATAACAGCTCCAATTTAGCTTAGTTTCTTCTGTAATTCTATCAGTATACTCTCTAATATATGATATTATTTTAAGCCCTAATTTTCTTGTTTCTGAATCTTCTCCATGGTGTTTTCCTGTAAGAGCTACTAACGTCTCTGCAAGCCCAATAAATCCAATTCCCCAAGTTCCTTGTTTTAATATAGGTTCTATTGTGTCATCAGGTTTTAGATTTTCTGATCCTTTCATTAAACCTTGACCTGCAACAAAAGGTAAATCTTTAACTTTAAGATTTTTCAATACCCCATATCTATGAAGTAATGATTCTTTTGAAAGTTCCAATCTTGCTTGTAAGATTTCAAAGAATTTATCTAAATTTCCCTTTGCTTGAATTCCTATTCTTGGTAAGTTTATTGTAGTTGGTGCTATATTACCTCTTCCTTTACATCCTGGCTCACCATTTATGTTTTTCATTAAATAGGTTCTACATCCCATAGTTGCTGGCATATATCCCATATCATAATATTCTTTATTAAAATCAGCATCTATATTCATAAATGTCGGATTCATTCTTTTAGCTGCAACTCTACAAGCTAATTGATATAAATAATGATATGGATCATTAACTTCTCTATTAACGCCTTCTTTAACTCTAAAAATTATGTTAGGGAATATTGGTTGTTCACCTTTGCCTAACCCTTTTTCATATTCTAATAAGAAAATTTCACAAACTAAAGCTGCATCCTTAGATGTTGGTATTCCCAAATTTATAGAACTAAATGGAACTTGAGATCCTGCCCTAGAATGCATAGTATTTAAATTATATACTACCCCTTGCATAGCTTGATGTATTCTCTTTTTCAATTTTTCTTCTGTTAAAATATCTAACTTATCTTCACTAATACCTAACTCTTCTAATTCACTTCTAATTTCGTCTCTTGTTGGTTTTATAAATACAGACATATCATTATCAAAATCTGGATGTGCTTGACCCCCAAACATATCATTTTGAGTTGATTGAAGTAATATACATGAAAGTTCTGCTGCTGTTTCTATTCTTCTTGGAGCCTTTATTGTTCCATATCCTGTATTAAAACCTTTTGTCAATATTTCTCCTGTAGGTATGTGTAAGCAGTTAGTAGTTAAGTTGTAACTATCTAAATCGTGATAATATAAATCACCATTTTCATGTGCTTTTGCTAATTCTTTTGGCATACTAGCCAAATTGTGCCATTTATTTGATTCTGATGCTATCCTAAGTAATTTTGAACTAAAGTTATTACCTACATTAGCATTATCCCTATCTGTTTCAACCCCTATTCTTTGAATTGCTTTCATTAAATCTGATTTTATTTCTCTAACTTGAGTTCTTTGTTCTCTATAGTTAGAATAAGCTAGTTTTATGTCCTTATATCCACTGTCAAGCAATGCTTTCTCTACTAAATTTTGAATTTCTTCTACAGTTATCCTATTCTGTCCAGACATTTCTATATAATTAATAACCTTCTGAACAGTATCTAAAACTTGGCTTTCTCTAAGTATTCTTCCTACTTCTTCGCCTGAACTCTTTATTGCATTTGATATTTTTACAGCATCGAAATCTACTTCTCTGCCGTCCCTTTTTACTACATATAGCACATGCTCAACCCCTATCGCACAATATATTGTATTTTCAACTAGTAACTATTATACTCCATTCCATTTTTATCATCAAAGTTGCTACGATTAATTTCTTCAACTTTATTCTTAAATTACATCACTCTTTCTTCATTTTTTACCCTTTTTTAGATAAACATAAATTTTTAAATCTACTCATATTTCAACATACATTAATAATATATTGTTATTAAAAGCTATATGTTACCTTTCAAATTTATTTTAAGGAGATTTTATTTATGAAGAAACTTTTATCATCATTATTTATAGTAATGTTCATTTGTGGATTAATAAGCTGTTCCAAAACTCCAGATAAATCTGCTGATGTTTTTAATGAAACTAATGCTTCTAAGAAAATTTATTCTTATTATACTGGAGAAGAAGTATCTCAAGATATAAATAATAACACACCTTTTATGGTAATGGTAGAAAACTCTGTTTATGCTAGACCACAAAGTGGTTTATCCTACGCCGATGTAATTTATGAAACTTTAGCTGAAGGTGGAATTCCTAGATTTATGGCCTTATTTCACAAAGAGCAACCTAAAACAGTAGGCCCTGTTAGAAGTATACGCCCTTACTTTCTAGAAATTGCTAACGAAAATAACTTAGCCTTTGCTCATTGTGGAGGTTCAGCCGAAGCATTATCAACAATCTCCAAAGACCAATCAATTATGAGTATAAATGAAATATCTAATGGCAAATACTTTTGGAGAGATACTTCCAGAAAAGCTCCCCACAATTTATACACTTCCGCTGAAAATATAACTAAATTTATAATAGATAAAGATTTTAACTCAAAACCTAAGACATTTGCAACATTTAATAATGAATATTATTCAAATGAAAAGCTTTCAGAAATCAAAAATTTAAATTTAAATATAAATAGATTCTACAATACATCCTATACCTATGATAATGGTTTTTTTACTAAATCTATGGATGGAGAAATAGCTACTGATGCATTAACAAACTCACCTTTAAAATTTAAAAATGTAGTTATTCAAAAAACTAATATTCAACTACAGGCAGACAATAACCACATAGATATAGATTTAATTGGCGAAGGTGAAGGATATGTATTTTCAAATGGTCATTATTTAAATATTCTTTGGAAAAAAGAAGATAAAAATTCAAAAACTATGTTATATGATTATGATGGAAATATAGTCCCTCTATCTCAAGGTAAAACAATTTGGCATATACTAGACAAGGATTCCAATATAACATTTAATTAAAGCCACCTTTAAGGTGGTTTTTTTATTTATTATAAATTGAATAATTTTAGTATATACTACAAACTATATCAATAGTGATTACTTTTAACCTTATCACTATTGATATAATAATTTGGTATGCTATAATATAATTAATATTAAACGGAAATTATTAGGAGGGATATACGTGCAAAAAATAGCAATACTAACAGATAGTGCTTGTGATTTATCACTTGAAACTATGAAAGAAAAAAATATAAAATTATTACCTTTAAAACTTATTTATTCTGATAAAGAATTTCAAGATAAAATAGATATAAGTGCTGAAGAAGTTTATAATAATTTGAAAAATGAAGTTCCAAAAACTTCTTTACCTAGTGCAGAAACAATTCATAATATATTAGATGGTTTAGAAAATGATGGATATACTCATGTTATAGCAATTACTATATCCAGTGGATTATCTGGAACATTTAACGCCATAAGACTGGCTCTAGAAGATCATCCAAAACTAACTTCTCATGTATATGATAGTAAAATATTAGCTTTTCCAGAAGGACTATTAGTACTAGAAACAGCCAAATTAATAGAAGAAGGAAAATCCTTCGAAGAAATTACAGAGGTATTACCTAAAATTCATTCTAATATAACAGGCTATTTTACTATAGATACATTAGAGTATTTAAAAAAAGGTGGAAGAATTGGTAGGGTAGCAGGAACTATAGGTGAAATTCTTAATTTAAAACCTATTATAACTGTAGATGAAAATGGTGTATATTATACTGTTTGTAAAGCAAGAGGACATAAGCAAGCTCTAACAAAGCTTACAGATATCCTAAAAAAAGAATTAGAAAAAAGCAAGTGTAATGTTTGGGTTCTTCAAGGTGGCGCTCTTAAAACTGCTAAAAGCTACTTAGAAACACTACTTAAATTAGATAATATTTTAAATGTTGGGATTTCTGAAATTAGTCCAGCTCTTGGTGTTCATGCGGGACCAGGCTTAATAGGATTAGCTATTCAAAAGGTAAATTAATATGAATAATCTTAGCTTTAGTAATATTGAAGATATTAAAGCAGAAGAACAAAGAATTCACGAAGAATATAAAAGAAAATTAGCTGAGTTAAAAAAAATTCAGAAAGAAAAAGAATCTGTAGGTCAAGTTTTTACTAAAGGCTTGTTACCTATCTATGTTCTTCACATTTTAACTTTAGGACCTATTAATGGAAACGAAATAGCTCATAAAATAGGAGAGAATACCAAAGGACTCTGGGTTCCTAGTACTGGGGGAATATATCCTTTATTAAAAAAATTAGAAAAAGAAGGATATGTCATAGGTAAGTGGGATGATCCTCATAAAAAATTTCAGAAATTTTATTCCCTAACACCAAAAGGACTAGAAGAATACAATCATAGAAAATCATTATTAAAACCTAAAATTGAAGAATCACTTAAAGTTTTTAAAATAATTTATAAGGATTTATATTTATAAGCGTCTTTTTTGGCGCTTTTTTTAATCCAATAATTACACCTTATTATAAAATAAATTTTACAGATAATAAAAATATAAACTTAAAATTAAATTTATTTTAAATTTAACTATATCAATATTGATATAGTTATCAACTATGATATATAATTAATATAATTAGAAAGGGGGCCATAAATACATATGCAAAAAATAGCAATTTTAACTGATAGTGCATCTGATTTATCAATAGAAATATTAAAAGAAAATAATATACATTTATTTCCTCTAAGGATTATCTATTCAAATGAAGAATTTGAGGATAAAATAACAATAACTCCAGAAGAAGTTTATAAAAAGCTTCCTATAGAAATCCCTACAACATCTCTACCTAGTCCTAAAACCTCTGAAAAGGTTTTAAAAAAATTAGAGGATGAGGGTTATACTCATGTTATAGCTATTTCAGTTTCTAGTGGATTATCTGGAACATTTAATGCTTTCAGATTAGCATTAGAAGAACATCCAAATCTTATATCATATGTATATGATAGTAAAATAATAGGTTTTCCTCAGGGTGTTTTAGTTCTTGAAGCTTCACGATTAGTGAAAAATGGACAATCATTTGAAGATATAATAAAGGAATTACCTAAAATCCGTGAAAATATAACAGGATATTTTACTTTAAATACATTAGAATATTTAAAAAAAGGTGGAAGAATTGGTAGACTAGCTGGAACTATAGGACAGTTTCTTCATTTAAAACCAATTATAACAGTAGACGATAATGGTGTATATTACGCTTCTAATAAAGTAAGAGGAAGAAAACAATCTTTATCTAAGATGATTGAGATTTTACAATCTCATCTTAATGAATCTAAATGCAATGTTTGGGTTCTTGAAGGTGGCTGTATGGATGAAGTATTAGCTTTTTCAGAATCCATAAAATCATTAGATAACGTTAACTTTATGGGAATTATGCCAGTTGGGGCAATGGTTGCTGTTCATTCAGGTCCAGGTATGGTTGGATTAGCTATTCAAAAAATTTAGATTTAATAAATACTGAATAAATAATTATATTTGTTCAGTATTTTTTTGAATTATTATTACCTCTTTTGAACAAACTAATATTATTAATAAAATTAGGTGGTGTTAGTTTTGAAAGGTAAAATTATAGATTATAGTAGTACTGAAGCCTTTGTTTGCTTAGAAGATGATACTATAATAAAACTTCCCTTATCAGAAGTTGGAAATTATAATTTAATAGGTAGTAATATTAATGTATCTTGCCAATCTGGAAGTTTTGGTTACTGCAATAATCATGCTGGTAAAATTTACAAAGATAATATAGTTGACTTTTTTTAGAAAAAACTTTAAAATATAACCTATATTTAACAAATGCTAGGGGTGCCTTTGGCTGAGAGATGTTTATTACATTAACCCTTTACCTGATCTGGATAATACCAGCGTAGGGAAGCTAATATATGATATTTATAAATACCATTTGTGTATTTTTTATCTTATATCTCCTAGCATTAATATAAGGAGGTATTTTTTTATGTCAAATTTAAAAGAAAGTTTTTCAACATTAATGGACAATCCTTTATCACTTATAACAATTATTGGTGGTGTCCTGCTTTTATTAGCAATAATTAAATTTAAAAACATTAAATTAAATGCTAAAATAATGACTAGAATAGGTATTGATCTTGCTCTTGCTACTATTTTGAACATGATTAAACTATATGTTCTTCCAAATGGAGGCGGAAGTATTTCTCTAGGTAGCATGGTTCCTATAATATTAATTGCTTATATGTATGGACCTCAAATAGGATTATTAACAGGATTTTTATTCGGTATTATAAGTTTAATATTAAATCCTTATATACTTCATCCTATCCAAGTTTTATTTGACTATCCACTTCCATATATGGCTGTAGGATTTGCTGGATATTTTAAAAATAATAGAATGCTTGGAACTACAGTAGGAATGTCTTTAAAGTTTGTATTCCATTTTATATCTGGATATGTTTTCTTTGGAGAGTTTGCACCTGCTGGATGGTCACCTGCTATATACTCTTTAGCTGTTAATGGATTTGCTGTTGGCGGTGAGCTAGTAATTTGTTTAATCATTATTTCCTTGCTACCTTTTAACAGGATTATAAATAATATATCTAATAAATCTCAAAGTTTAAATTAAAATTTTATAAATAAAAAAGTTCTACCTTAAATAATTTAAGGTAGAACTTTTTTTCTAATCTACTATAATTGCACTTACTGGACAGCTTGATTCAGCATCCTTAGCTTCATCTACATTTGAATCTGGAACGTCTGCAACCTTTGCCACAGCTTTTCCATCATCATCCATTTCAAATACTTCAGGGCATATTGATGGACATAATCCACATCCTATACACGTATCTTTATCTACTTTTGCTTTCATAACTCTCTTCCTTTCTAAATTAATTCAGTATTAATATTCCCTAATTAGAAAGGAGTTATGTATTTTAATATAGACCTTCAAATATTAATGAATATAAATCATTATTTCTTACATATTCTTCAGCTTTTCCTTGTTCTAAAGCTTCAGTTAGATCTAGATTTATAGGAAGCTCTCCTAATAAAGGTAATTCTAAATACTCCGCATGTTCTTCTGCTGATTTTTTACTAAATACTTTAATCTTTGTATCACATCCTGGACAAGTAATATATGCCATATTTTCTATTACTCCTCTTACAGGAACACCCATTTTATTGGCCATTACAATTCCTTTTTTAACTATCATAGAAACCATATCTTGAGGTGTTGATACTATTATTAGTTCTGTTAAAGGAAAACTTTGCATTATAGTTAGTGTTATATCTGAAGTTCCTGGTGGCATATCAATTAATAAGTAATCTAACTCTCCCCAGTTTGTATCTGTAAATAATTGTGATAATACTCCAGTAGCCATTGGACCTCTCCAAATTACTGGATCATCCTCATTTGGAATTAAAAGATTAACTGACATAACCTCTATTCCACTTTCAGTTTTTACAGGAAAATATTTTACACCTGTCTCTCCTATTGGTTGCATCATAGCTCTTTTTTCATTTATACCAAAAAATCTTGGCATTGATGGACCTGTTATATCAGCATCTAATACACCTACATTATAACCTTTTTTTCTTAAAGTACTTGCTAATATACCTGTTACTGTTGATTTACCAACTCCACCTTTACCGCTAATTACTCCAATTATATTTTTTATTATTCCATAATTAGGTGTCACCTTTCCACATGATGGTTCACCATTTGTCTTTGAAGTACATTTGTCCTTACTAGGGCATGTTGAACAATTTCCCATTTTTTCTCCTCCTCTTACCATTCTGCTTTTATAGCTTTAGGTAAATTTTCTTCTTCATAAATATCAATAGCCCACTCTTTAAATTCATTAGTTGCCATTACATAAAACTCTTCTTTTATTTTATCCTTTTTATTTTCAAATGTTATATTAGTTTTATATGTAGTATTATTATAACCTCTATTCTTTATAGTAATAACTACATCAAATTCATTAGAATTATTTTTTACTAAATCTACATTTGGATTTATTTTTCTTGCATTTTTTAAAAAATCTTTCAAATCAGTTGAAAATACATATTTTAGACAATCAATATCACCTTGAATATTTATGCCTATTTTATACTCTCCATTATTTAATCCAGATTTTTTCATTTCTAAAACGTCTAGAATTGATCTATAATATACATATTCAAAATCTCTAGGCTTTCTTATTATTGATAAATTCTGTATTATACCTTCATCCAACCTCTTTGAAACTGTAAAATTAGTATTTCCATCATAAAAATTTCCTTCATATGCTCCCACTACATAATAGAATTTTTTTACCTCATCACCAACATTTATCTCAAAAATATAATCTGGGTCTAACTCAGCCTTTTTATCAGCTATTTTAGCACTAGATAAAAGTTCATACATATCCTTTATAGCCTTAGGATCGGTTACTATAAACTTAAATCCTGGATCTCTGATACTTTGAATACTTATCTTATCACTTTTAGCCGTATTCAAATACTCAAAATACTCATTTTTCCCCCCAAACTTTGTCTTTAAATTATCTATAGAGTCGCAACCAACGAAGTTTAAACTAATTAATATAATCAATAATATACATACCGATATTTTTCTATTCAAAATAGTAATCTCCTTTTTTAAAGATTTTATTATGTATTTTTATTCTTTATAAGTAATTAGGAGAAGTTTAAACTTCTCCTAATTATAACTAAATTATAATACTTTAATTGTTTAATGGCAAATCTTATTATAAACTATCTAAATCCTTTAGCTACTTCATCAAAAGCAACTTTTATACTTGGTTTATACTGGCTTTCATCAAAATGAAAACTTATTATAAGAATCTTTCCCTTAGAGTATTCTTTGAAATAACATATATTTTTGTACTTATTATCATATGGCATTTTATATTCTAATACATGCCACTTAACACCATACTCATCATATACTTTACATTTTCTATTTTTAACATCCTTGAATATAGTGTCTGGAATATTATTTAAGTCATTAACTCCATCTAAAATGCTAATAGTACCATCTATTTTGTTATTATCATTAATTGTTGCCTCAAACTCAACACCATCTATATTTTTATTTCTCTCATTAACAGACCATTTTTCCGGTAATACTATTTTATACTTACCATTTTCTAAATCCACTTCTTTAAAAGCTCTTATTTCATTATTTAAAAGAGCTATTTTTCTTATATCATTTTTAAATAATTGTTTCATACATACTAGGATAAACATAAGTGATAATAGGACTGTAAAAATATAGATTTTCTTTTTATTAATACTCATTAGGAATTATTAAGTACAGTCTCTAATATTTTATATACTATTTCATAGGTACAACAACTGTTGAGTTTCTAAAATCATAGAACATCAACCAGCATCCTATGCTATCTTTATCCTCATCACTTATCCAAGTTACAAAACCTGTTTTTCCTTCATATGGCTGTTCATTCTTATCTTTCTTTCCTGGAACTCCATAAATTATATATTTTAAGTTACCTTCCTTGTCACATTTATATCCCAACATAAAATATCCATATTTTTTAATATAAGGATAATAATTCAACATTGGGTAATATGCAACTGTGTATTTATTGTAATTTGACATATTACACATTTCATATAAATCATTAACTTGAACCTTATACCACTTGCAATTTTTTATCTCTTTAAAGCCTCTATAATGCTCAAATCCAATAGCAATTCCTTCAAAATATTCTCCAACGCTACCTCTTATTTCAAAAACATCAGATTTTTCCTCAACAATTGCTTCATATTCATCAAATTTACTTCTTTCTTCTTTCGCCTTAATTTCTTCTGCCATTTCCCTTCTAACTTCTTCCTTAAGCTCTTCTTTAATTTCACTCCTAACTTCATCTTTAATTTCATCTTTAATTTCATTTCTTATTTCTTCCTTTAATTCTTCTGTTATATCCTTATTAGTTTTGCTTTCTTCCTCTGTCTTTTTAACCTCTTCATTTTCTTCTCTATTTAAAGTAGGATCTATAACCTCTACTTCTTCTACATTCTCTACTTCTTCTACATTTTCTATTTCTTCTACGCTTTCTACTTCTACATATTCTGATTCTTGTATTTCATCTTCTCTTTTACATTTACATTTACATTCTTTTTTCTTATCTTTTTCAGATTCCTTCTCATGTTCCTTCTCATGCTTCTTTTCTTTTTGTTTTTCCTTACATTTATCTTTTTCATATTCTTTTTTTGTAGATTGCATTTTTAACTTTCCTTTAGCTACAATTTCCTCTGATTTTATTATTTTATAATTTTTCCAATTATCTGATGGCTGTTCACCATTCATAAATCCACACATTATGAATATAGGAATACCATCTTTCATCTTAACTATTGCTGCACCTGATATTTTGTCATATGATATTCCAACTCCAGCTATGTTATCAACAAAATATTCTTTTGTAACTTCTGCTTTTCCCCCTTCTGAAACCTTAATGCTTCCTAGGTTTATAAGTTTTTTTGAATCCTTTTTATTGCATATAAGCATAATACAATAGTCATCATTAACCTTTAGGTTTTGAGCATAAAAAGATACTTTACACTTTTCTCCCTTTGCTTCTATTTTAGAATAGCCTGATAGGGTTTTATCGTTAGAATTTGAATATCCTCTTTCATCTTCTTGTAAAATAATAAAATTTCTATACAATTTATTTATTTGTGCCAAACCTCTAAAACCTCCATTTTAGATTAATTCAATATATTATATGCTTACCATATATAAATATGTTCAAAAATAAACTCGCAAGAGTTTTAACATACATTAAAAATCTTGCGAGTTTTTCATTAATACGCTTAGGCACTATTATATTATTCTTAAATTAAATTTTTTAGAACTGTTCATTTATTTTATCTGATAAGCATGCAAATTCTTCTATACTTAAAGTTTCTCCTCTTCTCTTAGGATCTATATTTGCATTTTCAAAAGCTATCTCCAATTTTTCTTTATCTAATCCTAGGCTTTTAACTCCATTCCAAAGAGTTTTTCTTCTCATATTAAAAGAGCTTCTTATTATATCAAAAAATAACTTTTCATTTTCAACTTTAACTTTTGGCTCTTCAAGTCTCTCTAATCTTATAACTATCGAATCCACTTTTGGTCTTGGTATAAAACATTGTGGTGGTACTCTTCTTACAATACTAGTATTACAATAATACTGAACTAATAATGAAAGCGCTCCGTAATCTTTATTCCCTGGTTCTGCATTCATTCTTTCTGCAACTTCTTTTTGAATCATTATAGTTAATGACTTAAACTTATAATCCTCTTTTAAAAGCTTGACTATTATAGGAGTAGTAACATAATACGGTAAATTAGCTACAAGTTTAACACTTTTTTCTTCACCTATTATTTCATTGAAATCTACCTTTAAAGCATCATTATGTATTAATGTAAACTTAGGATTATCTCCAATCTCCTGCTGTAATATAGGTATTAAATCATTATCTAGTTCTATGGCTACAACTTTTTTAGCCCTCTTTAATAATTGTGCAGTTAAAGTTCCTACTCCAGGACCTATTTCTATTACTAAGTCATTTTCATCTACTTCAGCACCATTTACTATATCCCTTGGTACAGAATCATCAATTAAAAAGTTTTGCCCTAAGCTTTTTGAAAACTTAAAATTATACTTTTTAACAAGTTCTGCTGTTTTAACATCTTGTATATCCATACTACTTATTTCCTTCCATTTCTTTGTCTATTTTTTGTATAGCAGTAATAAACTCTTCTTTAGTTATTGAATACTTATTTAATCTAGTTAACATTTGATTTGCATTTCCATAACCAATTCCTAACTCCTTACCTAGCATTATTCTTCTTTGTTTAGAATTAGTATCTCCTGTTAATTTAAAATAAAACATATCTTGAGATGTATAAAATTCTTCAATAACTTCTTCCGATATTTTAGCTCTATTTAAAGCTTCTATTATAACTTCGGGCTTAGCATTTTCTACTCCTATATCGTCACCTTTAATTCCATCTTCTTGTGCTATATAAGCATGCTTTATTCCTTTTACTCTTTTAGAAATTATACTTCTAATTTTTTCACCTGCAAAATCCGGGTCTGTTAATACTATAACTCCTTTTCTCTTCTGTGCCTCTTTTATTCTATCTATTACTTTCGCATTTATTCCAAATCCACCTACAGCTATAACTTCAGCATCTACTGCCTGTTTTACTGCAGTTATATCATCTCTACCCTCTACTACTATAACTTCTTTAATCAATACATTCTCTTCCTTTCCTAACTATAACTTCATCTTAATCTTACTATTTAATTATAATTTATCCTTATATGGATATTATGTCAAATTTATATTAAATAAATAAAAAGGTGCTCTTAAGAGCACCTTTTTACCATTCTCCTGGGTAAGCCAAAATATAAACTGGTACGTCATATCTTCTTCCCCACCAGCTAAAGGCTTCATCGTGTGAATTCACGAAAACATCAATTATATTACCTTTTATAGCACCACCTGTATCTGATGCTATAGCTTTTCCATATCCCTCTACATATACTAATGATCCTAGAGGAATTACTCTTGGGTCAACTGATATAGTACTTAGACCATTTACATTTCTTACAGGTATAGTACCTGTTGCTGTTATTCCATCACCGTAATACGCTGTTGATTCACAGTATATTAGCTTTTTATAATCTAATATTTGTCCATCTCTACTAGCAAAACTCTGTCTTGTACCTTGTACAATTATTTTATTAACGGGTTCTGTTATAACTTTAGAGCTTTTTATATTCCTGGATACCTCTTTGCCATCTTTATAAATTACTTCATAAGCAACTTCTTTTTCTCCAGCAGCTCCATCTTGTCTTACTTCCTCTACGCTAACATCAAGATTTGCATCACTCTCTTCTACAACATCAAAGGCTATAGCTTCTCTCGCTATTTCTTCCTTTATATGAACTTTAACAATTTGTATTTTGAGATCCTTTGCAATTTTTGTGTCAACTGAAGGTGTAATTTCATCAACACCTTCTTTATATTCTATTCCTTCATTCTTTAGTTCTTCTACTTCTGCTTTTAACATATCACCTATAGTATCTTCTGCTGTATCAATAGTAATATTTTTATTACTTACAGATAATTCTACAGGAATAGCTTTTTTAATAGATATATTAGTGTATTCTTTTACTTTGCTATCTAAAGCTGGTTTAACTTTATCCTTAGAAGCAATTTCTACTCCCTTAGTAGTTAATACATCTTTAACAGTCCCTTTATATGTGACAAAAGTTTCCTCTTTTCCGTCTATACTTACCGTTACTGTCTTTCTCATATTAATGAACGTTACTGCTAGAATGCCTATAACTATAACACCTAACAATATTTTTGCCTTTGGACCGTTAGAAAAATTTTTTTTCAGGTATTCCTTATATTTTTCTACCATCTACTTTACCTCCTTTGGCAAGAGCGTCTTTAGCATTATATATTGAAATGCTATAGTTTGTCAAATATGACACATCTTGCTCTATTTAAACTGCTTACAAAATGCACCCTGTGCATAAATTAAATTTAAATAAAAAAAATAAATAATAGCATTAGTTTTAAGCAGTTATTATAACTATTATCTTAAAGTAGATTTTGTTCTTCCAAAAATATCTTATATATCTTTATGTTCCAAATTTAGTAAATATTGTGTTATAGTTCTAATTTTACTTTATATTTTATTTTTAAGCAAGTCTCTAAAATTTTGATTTAACTTTAAATTTACTTTTTTGGGATTAATTTCCTTTATATCTCCTATTTGTTCTATTATATATCCTATATAGTCTGATTTATTCCTTTTTCCTCTATTAGGTACAGGAGCCATATAAGGACAGTCTGTTTCTACCAACAACTTATCAACAGGAATTTCTTTTACTACATCTACTATTTTTTTAGCATTTTTAAATGTTACAACCCCTGTTATTCCTATATAATAACCTAATTTTACACATTCTTTTGCAAATTCAACACTACCTGAAAAACAATGAACAATACCATTTACTTCTGGAAATTCTTTTATTATTTCAAGGGTATCTCCATGTGCTTCCCTATCATGAATAACAACTGGTAATTTTAATTCCTTCGCCATTTGCATTTGAGCCCTAAAAACTTCTTTTTGTACTTCTTTAGATGGATTTTCATCCCAATAGTAATCTAGTCCTATTTCTCCTATAGCTAATATCTTATTATTCTGCTCTATATAATTTATTATTTCAGATTTAACTTTAGAATTAAATTCATTTGCATTTTCAGGATGAATTCCTAATGCTCCATAAATAAAATCGTATTTCTTAGTTAAATTATCAGTTTTCTCTATACTTTCATAACTTGAAGAGCAGTTCATAACTCCTATAACACCATTTTTATTTATTTCCCTTAACACAAGATCACGATCTTCATCAAATGCTTCATCATCATAATGTGCATGTGTATCAAAAATTAAATACTTATTTTCCATTTTATCACTCCTAACTAACCTTTTAATATGTTTTATGCTATAACTAAATATATTTAATAATTTGTTTATCTTTTTGTCACATAAATGACATATTTATCATTTATATTTGTATTGTAAAGTAGTTAAAGCATTATTATTTACCCCTAAAACCATCTTAACAGAATGGTCCCTAGAGTTTAATCGTCCCCAAATTTGATTATTACTCTAGGGTTTTCACTTTTTATAGCTTTTTTTCTTTTAATCTCTTAACTTCTTCAATTGCTACTTTTTTATCTACTCTTTCAAATAATATTTCAATATCCTTTATTATTCCTTCTTTTTTTTCTACATAACTCCAAATAGGTTCATTTAAACCTAAAAAACTTCTTATTTTTTTACACGTAAAAGGCATAAATGGTTCTAATAAATTTGATAAGTTAATAATAATTTGAATACAAATATAAATTGTTTCTTCACATTTTTTTCTGTTCTTTTCTATTGAAATCCAAGGTTTTTCATCATCAAACAATTTATTTGCTTTCCTTATAAAGTTAAAAATATCCTCTAAGGCACTTTTAAACTTTCCCTCTTCAATCTTATCTCCGACATCAAAATACAAATTTAAAATATCTTCTTGTAACTTTTGGGGCATATTTCCCTTAGGAATTCTTGAATTAAAATTTCTCTTACTAAATAACAGTGTTCTATTCACAAAATTCCCCAATGCTCCTACTAGATCATTATTTATTGTATTTATAAATTCTCTCCAAGTAAAATCAGTATCACTTCTTTCTGGAGAATTATATAATAAATAATATCTAATAGAATCCACATTATACTTTTCTACTATATAATCTGACCATATAGCCCAATTTTTAACTGCTGAAAAATTCTTTCCTTCTAATTTTAAATATTCACTTGATATCACTCTAAGATTTATATTTTTTATTCCAAGCCCTGAAAGAATAGCTGGAAAAATAATAGTATGGAAAGGAATATTATCTTTACCATGTACAAAATAAATTCTTGAATCTTCTCCATTCCAATATTCTAAGTAGTCTTCATCTCTTTTTTCTAAACACTTAATACTAGCTGTTAAATATCCCATAACTGCTTCAATCCAAACGAATATCTTTTTATCTCCATATCCATTTAATGGAACATCAACACCCCAATTAAAGTCTCTTGTTACAGCCCTGTCTCTAAGTCCTTCGTTTAAATATCTACTTACTATTTTTTGGGCATTTTCTCTCCATCCCTGTTGCCTTATAAAAAGTCTTCGAACATCATTTTCAAACTTTGATAAAGCAAAAAATAAATGCTTGGTTTCTTTTTTTATGGGATTATTTTTGCAAACTTTACATTTTTTGTCTATAAGATCATCTGAATCTATAATTTCTGAACACTCGTCACATTGATCTCCTGAAGCATTTCCCCCACAGTAAGGACATTTTCCCTCTATATATCTGTCTAATAAAAAGTTATCACAAGTTTCACAATATATTTGTTCTACATTTTTTTCATAGATATAACCCTTATTATACAAGTCTAAAATAAAATCTTTTACCTTAGCTTCATGATACTCTGAATGGGTCTTCTCAAATATATCAAAAGAAAATCCTAAACCACTAAAACACTTTTTAAATTCTTCATGATATTTTATAGATGCTTCAAGAGGAGTTATCTCTTCTTCCTTAGCCTTCATTGTTACAGGAGTACCATGACAGTCAGTTCCTGAAATGAAAATTACATCATCCCCCATCAATCTATGATATCTAGCTATTACATCTCCCGGAATCCATACTGCTATTCTTCCTAAATGAAGTGGTCCATTAGCATATGGCCACGCATTACCTATAATAACATTCATAAAATCCCCCCTTTTTATACATGCGATCTGTTAAGTTATATGAACATTGCTCTTCTCAACCCAAGGAAATACAATAGGTTTGCAAGACTAAATAATACCCCCTTCGAAAAGGAGAGAAGAACAATGAGCAAAACTAATATAAAATGCCCACGCTGTAATTCTGATAAACTATATAAGTTTGGTATGAATAAGCAGGCTAAACAAAAGTATCAATGTAAGCAGTGTAAGCGCCAATTCGTCCTAGGCGACGGTGACGGACGTCCTAAACTAAATAATCCTAAATGTCCTAGATGCGGTAAGGGAACTTACTTACATCATGCATATAAACATTACAATCGCTATAAGTGCAATAACAAGAAGTGTAATCACATAATAGTAAAACATCACACCACCAATATTGATACAGCTTCTAGTGAATTAGTTAGTGGTTCCCTTTCAATGAAAGGAATGCGTTTTCCGCTACATGTAATACTAACTGCATTAACACTATATTTTTTAAATAATTCATCAACAAGAGCCATTTCTCAATTCTTGATGATTAACTCTGGAATTAAAGTATCTCATGTCACGATAGCCAGTTGGACTAATAAATTTGCACCTTTCTTTAAACAAAAGGCTGATAAATTTAAAGCTAGTTTAAACTTACAATCTGACGATTGGCACGCTGATGAAACAGTAGTATTTATTAATGGTGAAAGATACTACCTTTGGTTAGCTATTGATTCAGAAACTAGATTTATTTTAGCATTTCATTTAACTAAATCTAGAAGTTCTGATTCAGCATACGCATTGGTAAATGAAGCTAAAAAATTTGGTGAACCAGCTAATTTTATAACTGATAGATTACCTTCATATAATGAAGCCGTGGCTACGCTATTGCCCAATACAACTCATATTCCTGTAGCTCCAATGTCTAGTGATACAAATAATAATTTAATTGAATCATTTAATAAAACATTTAAAGCCTGGTATAAAACCAAGAAAGGATTCAACTCTTTTCAAAAAGCTAATAACCTTATATATTTATTTATCTTTCACTATAACTTTATTAGACCACATGGATCATTAAATAACTGTACTCCAGCAGAAGTTGCCGGCTTCGCCAGCGATAGCTTTGCTAAAAACTCTTGGTTTTCAGCATCTTAATTAAATTTAATACCTTTGATTAACCTGCAAAAAATCAATGCTATTGTAGGCTTATTTGCCATACAATAAAACATTCAAACTTATATAATTTTCAAAGAGCAAGTAATTCTATGAAAAATCAAGCTATTTTTTCATATCAACTTAACAGATTCTATACATGTTTAAAATAATACTTTGTAAAAGAAATTCAGCCTTAGCTGAATTTCTTTTCTAAATTTTATTTCATTATCTAACTTGACTTCCTGTTGGTAATTCTCCTGGATTTACCACATTTAGTAAGCTATCATCATCGGTAGATGCTGCTAGTATCATACCTTGTGATAATTCGCCTCTTAATGTGACTGGCTTTAAATTAGCCACTAAAACAACATATTTTCCTACTAACTCTTCTGGCTTGTAATATTGAGCTATTCCTGAAACTACCTGTCTTTCTTCACCATTTATATCTACTTTTAACTTAAGTAATTTCTTAGCTTTCTTTATTGGTTCACAAGCCAATACTTTTACTACTCTTAAATCAATTTTTTCAAAATCTTCTATTGTTATTTCTTCTTTTATAGGAACTATTTCTCTTTTCTCATTTTTCTTATTTTCCGCTAATTGAGCTTCTCTTAATGCTTCTAATTCAGCAAGTTTTTTATCTACATCTATTCTTGGGAAAAGACTTTCACCTTTTTTAACTTCTGTTCCTACAACGGTTCCATCAAAGCTTTCTAATGAATTCCAATCTATACATTTAGTATTTAATTGATCATTTATCTTTATGCTTGTTTCTGGTAGAAATGCTGATAAAAGCACTGATGAAAATCTTAAACTTTCAGATAGATTATATAGTACTGTTCCTAATCTTTCTTTCTTTTCCTCATCCTTTGCTAATATCCAAGGTGTTGTTTCATCTATATACTTATTTGCTCTTCTTATTAATGTAAATATATTTTCTAATGCTTCTGGAATTCTTAATTCATCTATAGCTTTATCTACATTTTTAGGAGTTTCTAATGCAAGATTTATTAACTCATTATCTATAGCTTCTTTTGCTATTGGAGCTGGTATAACTCCATCAAAATACTTTTCTACCATTGCAACTGTTCTTGAAAGTAAATTTCCTAGGTCGTTACAAAGGTCTGAATTTATTTTCTTTATGAATATTTCATTATTAAATAGTCCATCTGAACCAAATGGTATTTCTCTTAATAAATAATATCTTACTGCATCAACACCAAAATTCTCTACTAATGTTACTGGATCTACAACATTTCCTTTTGATTTTGACATTTTGCCACCATCAACAAGTAACCACCCATGACCAAAAACTTGCTTTGGTAATGGTAAATCTAGCGCCATTAACATAATTGGCCAATATATAGTATGGAATCTTAAAATATCCTTACCTATTAAATGTACATCTGCTGGCCAGAACTTTTCATATAATTCCTTATTGTCACTTCCATATCCCAATGCTGTTATATAGTTTGAAAGTGCATCTATCCATACATAAACTACATGACCTTCATCAAATGTTACAGGAACTCCCCAGTTAAAACTAGTTCTTGATACACAAAGATCTTGAAGTCCTGGTTTTAAAAAATTATTAAGCATCTCATTTTTTCTTGATTCTGGTTGTATAAAATCTGAATGAGATTCTATATATTCTATTAGCCTATCTGCATACTTGCTCATTTTGAAGAAGTAAGCTTCTTCTTTTGATTTTTCAACTGGTCTTCCACAATCTGGGCAGTTTCCATTAACTAATTGAGTTTCTGTCCAGAATGACTCACAAGGTGTACAATATAACCCTTCATATGAAGACTTATATATATCTCCATTATCATATAATTTCTTAAATATTTCTTGAACAGCTTTTATATGATAATCATCAGTTGTTCTTATAAATTTATCATAACTAATATTCATCATCTTCCAAAGATCTTTTATTCCAGCAACAATTTCATTTGTATGTTCTATTGGCGTAATACCCTTTTCTTCTGCTATTCTTTGTATTTTTTGTCCATGTTCATCAGTTCCTGTTAAGAACATTACGTCATATCCTGTTAATCTCTTATATCTAGCTAAAGCATCTGCTGCTACTGTAGTATAAGTATTTCCAATATGAAGTTTTGTTGATGGATAGTAAATTGGTGTAGTTATATAATAAGGTTTTTTACACATATTTATTCCTCCCTTGATTTTAAATATTAATCTTATCTTCAAATTATTAAAAAATTTATAAAAAAAAGTCCCTATATAGGCATTAACCCTATATAGAGACGTAATATACGCGTTACCACTCTACTTTATATTTACTTCACAGTAAATATCTCTCTAGGTGACTATTATCACCTTGCAATATAACGGTTGCTACCGTACCTTCCTAATCAAATAAATATTGACTCAGAAAGTATGCTCTAAGACCATCTTCGCAAAGCTTATTGACACTAGTTTCCAGCTACCCTAGCTCTCTTTAGACCTTCCCCTTTGTTACTCTTCTTTTCAATGCATTTTTCATTTTAATACTATGATATTCTATAATCAAATTACTGTCAATTATTTTTAATTTTTCCACTTGAATCGAATTTCTTTTTTAAAGATTTCTCTACTATTAATATCGCTAAAAATCCACATAATAAATTAATTGCTAAAAGTATTATTAATGTAGCTAATCCAAACATCATTATTATAATAGCATTAATTATAAATAATAGTGTTCCAACGCCTCCGGCAACTTTAGCCACCATTTTATTTGCATATTCCCATGTATACTTATTTTTACCTGAAAACTTACTTCTATACCCTATTCCTTGGTTTTTAAAATTTAGAGCCTTGTTTTCACATACTCCTCCTACTATCCACATTAAAATAGGTATAATCTCTATTATTAATAATGCTATCCATAAATTCATATTTACTCTCCTTAAAATTCTTTTTATCTAAATTTTATCATATATAAAAACAATTTCATCTTTTGTTATTCAATAAATTCTTAAGTTTTTATTTGTATACAAAATGCTAAGTTCATTGTATTATATATTGTATAATATAGACCCTTTAATATAGGAGTGGATATTTATGAAAAATTTGGAATTACCACGTATTGGATCTAGAAATTTAAAAACAGCCATATCTGTATGCATATGCTTAATTCTTTTCAGAGCCGATCCTTTTTATTCAGCAATAGCTTCTGTTATTTGCATGCAAGGCACAGTAGAAAATTCTGTAAAGTCAGGTATAAATAGATTAATAGGTACATTACTAGGTGGAGTCACTGGAGTTATTCTTTTATCTTTTACAAGATATTTTAACTTTGAAGTAATAATTCCACTTATAACAGCATTTGGAATTATATTTGTAATATACACATGTAATTTAATAAAAAAACCTGCTTCTTGTACCATATCTTGTATAGTTCTTATAGCGATAATGATTGCTCCTGAAACTAGTAATCCTTTATTTTACGCTTCTAGAAGAACTATAGAAACTGCATTAGGTATACTTGTTGCAGTTCTTGTTAACAAATATATTAATCCTCCTGAAAAAAAATTGGTGGATACTAATAATAAAAATAATCCTTCAAATGAAGGTGAAAATAATAACTCTAAGTAGTTTTAACTATAGATAAAACATTAAATAATTAGGAGGCTCTATTTAATGCAGTTTGCTATACCTAAAGTTGGATTTAGAACCATTAAATCTGCAATATCAGTTTTTTTATGCTTAGTTCTATTACCTAATGAACCATTTTTTGCTTGTTTAACTGCAATAATATGCTTACAAGACACTGTATCAAGTTCAATAAAAATGGGAATTAATAGAGCATTAGGAACTATTATGGGGGCGATAATAGGACTTGTTTTTATGATTTTATGTAGATTTATACACTTTAACACTTCATCATCATTTATATCTAAACTTTTAATTTATTTAATTATTGCATTAGGTATAATAGTAGTGATATCAACTTGTAATATAGTTAAAAAACCTGGGGCAATTAATGTTGCATGTATCGCCTTCCTAGGGGTTACAACTATTCATGCTTTCGGAGACCCTTTATTTTATGCACTTAATAGAACATTCGAAACTTTATGTGGTGTAATTATATCTATACTTGTTAATAAATATATAACTCCACCTAAAGAAAAGCATGAACTTAGTAAAAAAAGATTTTTCTAAAAGAAAGATTGCTTAAAAAAGATAGAAAACTTAAATTTTCTATCTCTTTTTTACTTATATAGCTCTTGTTTCATGTTTTAAAAATTCTTTTTCACTTTCATTTAAATAAGGGCTAAGCTTTTCAAATACTATACTATGGTATTCGTTTAACCAATTTCTTTCTTTATTAGTTAATAACCTCACTTCTACACCATCTAAATCTATTGGACAATATGAAATTGTCTTAAAGCTATAAAATTCACCTGATTCTTCACTTACAATATCTTTAACTACTAACAATGTATTTTCAGTTCTTATTCCATACTTTCCTTCTTTATAAATTCCTGGCTCATTTGTTATTATCATTCCAGGTTCTAAAACTGTAGTATTTCCTTCTTGTCTAAAACCTTGTGGTCCCTCATGTACATTTAAGAAAAATCCTACACCATGTCCTGTACCACATTTATAATCTATTCCATAGTCCCATAAAGGTCTTCTAGCTAAGATATCTAAATTCATACCAGTTGTTCCTTTTAGAAATTTAGCTGTTAATAAATTTATATGGCCTCTAAGAACTAATGTAAAATCTCTTTTTTCCTCTTCTGTTAATTGCCCTAATATAAAGGTTCTCGTAATATCAGTAGTTCCATCAAGATATTGTCCACCTGAATCTACAAGGAACATTCCTTCTGGTTTTAGTTTATATTGTGTTTTTTCTGTTGCTGAATAATGCATCATAGCTGCGTGATCTTTATATCCAGCTATAGTTCCAAAACTTTCTCCCTTGAAGTTTTCACCCATAGCTCTAAATTCTTTTAACTTCTCACTAGCTAATATCTCAGTAACCTCATCTTTTCCAACTGATTCCTTAAGCCACTTTATAAACTTAACCATGGCAACGCCATCTCTAACTTGGCATACTTCTAAATTAGCTATCTCAGTTTCATTTTTTATAGCTTTTAATTTTGTTGTTATATTTAAACCTTCTATTATCTTTACTTCTTTCTTGATAAGGGAATATATATTAGCATTAACTTTTGCAGGATCTATTAATATTGATTCATTTATATTTAGAATATCTTTATATATATTATTATATTCTAATATTTCTACACCATGCTTTTTTAACTCCCCTAATACTTTATTATCTACTTTTTTCATATCAATATATAATTTAGCTGAATTCATTGTAATTAATGCATATGAAAGTACAACTGGATTAAATTTTATATCATTTCCTCTTATATTAAATAACCATGCTATATCATCTAGTGATGATATAATATAACTTTCTACATTTAAATTATTCATTTCACTTCTTACTTCTGAAAGCTTTTCTTTTACATTTTTCCCTGCAAATTTAACATCATGTAAAAATATTTTTTCGCTAGGCAATTCCGGCCTTTCCGTCCAAATATCATCTAATAAATCTTTATCCATTTTTATATTAAATTTATTATATTTTGCTATAGAAAGTATTTGTTTATATTGATTTGCTGAATAACATCTTCCATCAAATCCTAAAGTCTCCCCTTCTTTAACATTACTTTTTATCCACTCTTCAACATTTGGGTAACCTGGAGTTCTCATTTTCATTAAATCAATCCCACTATTATTTAACTCCCTGGCTGCTTGTATAAAATATCTTCCATCCGTCCATAAATTAGCTGTATTTAATGATACTACTATTGTTCCAGCTGATCCTGTAAAACCAGAAACATACGCTCTACCTTTATAATAATCTGCAACATACTCACTCTGATGTGGATCACTGCTTGGAATTATGTAGTGATGTATATCATTCTTTTTCATTATTTCTCTTAAATTATCAATTTTACTCATTTCTTTTTACCCCTTTCTTCTTATATCTATATAGATTATACAATATATTACGAATATTCAACTATTTTTATCTATTAATTATCTATTAAAATAAAAAAGCTAGAATAAATATTCTAGCTTTTCAAAACTAATTTTTATAATAATTGTTTATTTGTTACAGAATCTACTTTTTTTCCTAATATCTGAACTCCTATATATACTGCTAATAAAGCTATTGGTAAAACTATATACCATGCTAAACCGAATCCTGCCGGTATATACCCAAATACTATTGTAATAACTGCAACAAATAATGCATATGGCATTTGAGTTTTAACGTGATCTATATGATTACACCCAGATCCCATAGAGGATAATATTGTTGTATCTGATATAGGCGAACAGTGGTCACCAAATATAGCTCCAGTTAACACTGCACTTGCACTTACTATTACATATCCCATGTCTGTATTTATTGAAAATGCTAATGGAATAGCAAGTGGCATTAATATCCCCATAGTTCCATATGCTGTTCCAGTAGCAAATGATATTACTGCTCCAAGAATAAATATTAAACTTGGTAATAGGAAATATGGTAATGTCCCTGATAATAATGATACTAAATATTTTGCTGTACCTAACTCTTTAATTACTGAACTTAATGACCAAGCAAGTATTAGTATAACTCCAGTTATAAGTAATGGCTTCATTCCATCTATCCAAGTATCTATAGCTTCTGATAAAGTAAATATCCCTTTTAAAACTCCCATAATTATAGTAACTATACTAGCAACTAATGCTGATTGGAATAAGGCAACTGATGCATCTGATGCACTAAAAGCTTGTTGTATAGCTGATAATGAAAATGGTGAATTACCCATTAATTGTTGAAGAGCTATATCTTCTCCAGCCATTATTGATGAATATCCACTAAAATAGAAGCAAATTAATGCTGTAATTATCAAGGTTCCAATTGGAATTATAGCATTCCATATACTAAGCTTAATCCCTTCCTTTGGTTCTAACTCTGAATTATCTATTTTATTATTATCTGCTGCTACCTCTTTTTCTGCCTTTAAATCTCTTCTTCTTGCTTCAATCTCAGCCTTATACATAGGACCAAAATCTTTTAATAAGAATGAAGTAATAAATACAAAGAATATTATTAGTATATTATAAAATCTATATGGTATAGTTTGCAGAAATACCCCAAAGGCATCTACTTGTTGCCCAATTCCATTTGTAAAAGCATCGTTTATTAAACCAACCTCAAGTCCTATCCATGTAGAAATAATTGCAAGTCCTGCAATAGGTGCTGCCGTAGCATCTATAATAAATGCCAATCTTTCTCTTGATATTCTCATTTTATCAGCTACAGGCTTCATTATAGGTCCAACTATTAATGAGTTTGCATAGTCATCAAAAAATACTGCAATCCCCAATAACAATGTTACTAATTGTGTACTTCTAGCATTTTTAGCTTTTCTTGCTAAAGCCTCTGCTACAGCTTTAGCTCCCCCCATTTTAGCTACTAAATGAATTACACCTCCTATAACTAAAACTTGAAGTATAATACCTGCATTCCATGGATCTGCTAATGAATTTAACGCTCTTGATACAAAATCTAAGAAAGATTGAATAAGTGCACTAAATAATGAATGATCTATCAATTTTATAAGAAAACTCCCTGATAAAATACCTATAAACAATGATATTATTACATTTTTTGTTAGGAAAGCTAATATTATAGCTACTATTGGTGGTATTAATGTTAAAATTCCATAATGCTCTGCATTATTAGTTACTGCATCAACTTCTGACGCAAAGACTACTGATGTTGACATAATTAACATCAATATAGTCATTAAAAATACTCTAAAATTTTTATTGTTTTTCATATTTAAGTCCCCCTTTTTATATCTTATTGTGAATACTTAAAGGGCAGCTTAATTAAATATTTTTATTTTCTATTAAAAAAGAGCCTTGAGTTTTCACTCAAGGCTCTAATATATTTTCACTACTATATTAAAAACATCCTTAAATGATAGCTCACCACAAACATTATTTGTGACAGTGTTACACATATTTTATGCAACCCCAGCTATACAACTTTAAAGCATCAGTTGTATGCTTCGGCAATATTTCCTTTCCTATTGAGTCATAGTGCTTATCTCATCAATAGTACTATTAAATATTGCGCCTCTACCCTTGCCGTTATTCACTTATGATTTGATTATACAAGCATTAATTATTTAATGCAATAGTATTCCGTAAAAAATCTGAATATTTTTTATTTACTTACTAATGTTATAAAGTCTTTTTTATTAAAACTGTAGTGTATTTTTATTATTTAACATAAATTCTTCTATATCTTCAACAGTTTTTATCATGTCCTTAGTTAACACTTCGCAAGCATCTTCCGTTATTAATACATCATCTTCGATTCTAATTCCTATAGATTCGTCTTCTATATATATTCCTGGTTCAACTGTATATACCATTCCTGCCTCAAATATTACATCTCTATTAGGAGGTTCTATATCATGTGTATCCATTCCTAAACTATGACCTATACTATGATAATAGTACTTTGATACTTCTTCTTCTTTTTCTATTAAACCAAGTTTAATGCACTCTTCTGCTATCCATTTTCTAGCTTGTTTATTAAGTTCAATAAAACTAACACCTGGCTTCATTGATTTAATAACCCTTTCATTAACTCTTAAGACTGAATTATAAACATCTTTTTGTCTCTCTGTAAATTTACCATTAACAGGAAATGTTCTTGATATATCCCCATTATAATAATTATATTGAGCACCTAAATCAAATAGTATTAATTGCCCATCCTTTATTTCTGAGTTATTATCTACATAATGAAGTACTGCTGCATTTTTACCTGAAGCTGCAATAGTTTTAAAAGCAAAATCCCTAACCCCTTTAGTTTTGCATGTTAAATCAAAATATGCTTCTAATTCATATTCTTTCATTCCTGGTGTACATATCTTCATAAGATTTTTTACACCCTCAATTGTTATATCTATTGCTTTTTGTATTCTTTGGATTTCCTCTTCGCTTTTTACTAATCTAAATTTACTTATTATCCTATAAATATTTTTAATATTTACCTGTGGATACTTCTTAAATATTTCCCATGAAATATTTTCTGCAAGGGTTTCTGGTGAATTATAGCTGTCCTTTTCTAAATCTAGATATACATTAAAGTCTTCCCTTGAAGTTATTATTTTATGTAATACATTTTTAAAACTTCCTAGGTATTCAACTTCATCAACATCTGATATTTCAAAAGCTTCATCTTTTCTCACAGATTTTCCTTGCCACTTTTCTAAAATCGGGTCTATCTCTTTTATAAATAAAGTTGACTTTATATTTCCATTAATTTTACTCATTAATAAAATGTGTTCTTCTTCATCAATTCCTGTTAAATAATAAAAATTTCTATTTGGTGTAAAAGGATACTTTTCATCAGCTGTTTTTTTAGGCGCATTTCCTGCAAATAATATTACTAATGAATTATCTTTTATTTCTTTAAGAACTTTCTCTCTGTTTACTTTATAGAATTGCTTATTCATTCTATTCACATCCTTAAGTATTTATTCCATGGCTAAAAGTTTTACACTAACAACATTAGGCAATGATCTTAATATATTAACTAACTGTTTTAAATCCTTTTTCATATTTGATATATCTAATGTTATTGTTACATTTGCCGCCATGTTTATAGGTATATCTTGATTTATTGTTATTATATTCCCCTTATTAAAAGCTATACAATCTAGCACCTTAGATAAAGTTCCCGCTTCATGAGATAATAATACTACTAAGGTTATTTTTTTACTGTGTATCCCCTCTGACATAGGAAATATATCGTCTTTATATTTATAATAAGTGCTCCTACTTATATTAGTTTGTTTAACTGCATCACTAATATCTTTTGCTTTTCCAGTAAATAATAATTCCTTAACTTCTATAACTTTTTTGAATGCTTCTGGCAATGCCTTCTCACTTATTATATAATATTTTTCACCAGCCACATAAACACCACCTTAATATAAAATTTAATATATGATTGCCCCAGATAAACACTTTTGGAAATTTGTTTTATTATCAATAATTATATAACTTGTTTTAGGGAAAATATAGCCTCTTTAAAGGCTTTAAAGAATATTTTCTTGTCCCTCTCATTATTTTTCTTTAATTCTCTCTATTAATCTCTTTATTATCATTTATACTTTTCTAATTGGTTTTTTCTGATATACTACCATTAAATTATAAATGTTTTACTAAAGGGGGACGCTTTATATGAAAAAATTAGGACTTATACCCAAATTAATATTAGCAATTATTTTAGGTATAATTATTGGATCTTTCTGTCCTAAGGGGGTTATCGGGGTTTTAGCTACTTTTAACTCAATATTTGGTAATTTCTTAGGATTTATGATTCCTTTAATAATTGTTGGCTTCGTTGTTTGTGGAATTGCAGATTTAGGAAAAGGGGCCGGTAAAATGCTTGGTTTAACTACTGGTATTGCATATATATCTACTTTAGTTGCAGGATTTTTAGCTTTCTTAGTGGCATCAAAATTTTTCCCATTATTTATACACACATCTAGTTCATTAAGTAATGCTTCTAATCCTGAAGATAAATTAGTACCTGCATTATTTGTAGTTGATATTCCACCTATAATGTCTGTAATGACAGCTTTAATTTTCGCATTCTTATTAGGACTTGGAATATCATCTCTAAAGGGAAAAGCTCTTTATAATATGGCTAATGAATTTCAACAAATAGTTGAATTAACAATAAAGAATCTTATAATACCACTTTTACCTATTCATATACTAGGAATTTTTGCAAATATGACATTTGCTGGAGAAGTCAAGAGTATATTATCTGTTTTCTGGAAGGTATTTTTAGTAATACTTGCTTTACACTTTACAATGATGTTTTTACAATTTTTAATTGCTAGTATTTTAGGTAAAAAGAATTTACCTTCAGTACTTAAGAATCAAATACCTGGCTACTTAACAGCTCTAGGCACACAAAGTTCAGCTGCAACAATACCTGTAAATTTACAATGCGCTGAAAAAAATAAAGTTTCTAAAGAAGTTAGAGAATTTGTTGTTCCTTTGGGTGCTACTATTCATCTATCTGGTAGTACTATAACGCTTACTTGTTGTGCGGTAGCAGTAATGTTACTTAATAATGTAACTCCTGATTTAGGAAAAATGATAACTTTCATAGCTATGCTAGGAGTCACTATGGTAGCTGCACCAGGAGTTCCTGGTGGTGCTGTAATGGCAGCATTAGGAGTATTACAAAGTGTTTTAGGTTTCTCTGAACCTCAAATTGCTTTAATGATTGCTTTATATATAACTCAAGATAGTTTCGGAACTGCTTGTAACGTGTCAGGAGATAATGCAATTGCTATTATAGTTGATTCATTAAAAAATAAATTTAACTTGACAGTATCAAAAGATTCAAATAATGATAGTTTAGAATCTACAAATTAAAATTTTATTTTTATCATAAAAATAGAGTTAATATGTTACCATATTAACTCTATTTTTGATTTATAACTACATTTCCATAAACATTTTCATATCATTTTCTACATTAGTTATTCCACCAATTCCAAAGTTTTCAACTAAAACATTTGCTACATTAGGTGAAAGGAATGCTGGTAAAGTAGGCCCTAAGTGTATGTTCTTAACTCCAAGATATAATAATGATAATAGAACTATTACAGCCTTTTGTTCGTACCACGCTATATTAAAAGCTATTGGTAATTCATTTATATCCTCAAGTTCAAATACTTCCTTTAGTTTTAACGCTATTAACGCTAATGAATATGAATCATTACATTGTCCTGCATCTAATACTCTTGGAATTCCTGCAATATCTCCTAAAGGTAATTTATTATACTTATACTTTGCACATCCTGCCGTTAAAATTATTGTGTCCTTTGGTAAAGCCTTTGCAAATTCAGTATAATAATCTCTTGACTTAGCTCTACCATCACACCCTGCCATTACAAAGAACTTCTTTATAGCTCCACTTTTAACAGCTTCTACAACCTTATCTGCTACAGCCATAACTTGATTATGAGCAAACCCACCTATTATTTCTCCTGTCTCTATTTCTTTTGGAGCTTCACATTTTTTAGCTAACTCTATTATTTCAGTAAAGTCTTTTTTACCATTTTCATCAGCATATATATGTTTACACCCTTCAAATCCTGATGCTCCTGTAGTAAATAATTTTGACTTATATGAATCTTTTGGTGGAACTATACAATTTGTAGTCATTAATATAGGTCCATTAAAACTCTCAAATTCCTCTTTTTGTTTCCACCATGCATTACCATAATTCCCAACAAAGTTATCATACTTTTTAAATGATGGATAATAATGAGCTGGTAACATTTCTGAGTGTGTATAAATATCAACACCGGAACCTTGTGCTTGTTCTAATAATTGTTCTAAATCCTTTAAATCATGTCCTGACACTAAAATCCCTGGATTCTTTCTAACCCCTATATTTACTTTTGTTGCTTCTGGATGTCCATAAGTTTCTGTATTAGCTTTATCTAATAAAGCCATTCCATCAACTCCAACCTTACCTGTTTCTAATGTTAAAGCTATATACTCATCTAAAGTTACTTTATCATCTATTGTCTTTGATAATGCACTTTGCATAAAAGATGATATTTCTTCTGAATCATATCCTAATGCATTTGCATGTTTTAAATAAGCTGATAATCCTTTTAATCCATATGTTATAAGTTCTCTTAAGCTTCTAATATCTTCATTTTTAGTTTCTAATACACCAACAGTTTTAGCTTTAATATCGAAAGCTTCATTAGTTTCTGCTTCCCAAATAGCAGCTTCCCCTAAACCTTCTTTATTATTTAATCTCGCTAATAATTGTTTTTTCACTCTTAAAGTTTCTCTTACTCTATCATAAAATACTAAATTATCAAAATTAGCATTTGTTATTGTTGTAAATAAATTCATTGTAACTAAGTGATTAACTTCTTTTGAAACATCTAATCCCTCTTCTCTTGCTCTTGTTGTTACCTCTGATAATCCCCTTGTTACATATATTAATAAATCTTGTAATCCTGCCAACTCAGGTGTTTTACCACACACACCCTTTATTGTGCATCCTGTACACCCAGCAGCTTCTTGACATTGAAAACAAAACATTTTTTTATCCATAACGAACCTCCTAAATTATTATCTTTAAATTTTATAGCCTCATTATAGACAATAATAAAAAACAAATCGGTAACATAAGTTACCGATTGAAATAAAATATATATTTTATTTGCACATTATTTCTTCTAATTTATCAATATCTAAAATATTTATTTCTCTTTTGTTTAAATCTATAATTCCTTCATCTTTCATATTTATTAATTCTCTGGATAATGAAGGTCTTGGAATCCCTAATATTTCTGCAAACTCCTTTTTACTAATATTAAGATTAATAACAGTTTTTTCCCTAATATTATATTGTTCTAATAAAAAGTTAGATATTTTTTGTCTTATGCTTTTTAAAGAGGTATTTCTTATTTTATTATTTAACATGATTATTTTTTCACTTAATAAGCACATAAAATTATTTAAAAAGTCTACATCTTTAAAACAAAAATTTATTATGCTTTCCTTATTTATGAAAAGAATTTTACTCTTACTTACTGATATTATAGTTGCTGGATATATATGTTGCTTTGAAAAAACTAAAGCTTCGCCAAACACATCTCCTCTAGAAAATCTTTTAATTGTAAGATTCTTACCATTCTCATAAATATTTTGAATTTCTATAATTCCATCTACTACTATTCCAATACTATTACAATCTTCACCTTCCACAGCTATAATATCATTTTTATCATAACTTGCTAATTTATAACTACTATTTTCTATAAAGTTTTTTATATCTTCTTTTTTTATTTTTTTAAAGATACTACATTCTCCTATAACTTCTAAGAATTCGTTCATTTATTCACCTCTTTTTATCTAATGTATTCTTCGAAACTTTATTAATAAAGCATATTAATAGTGCAATAATAATTGATATGACTCCACCTAAAGAAAATCCAAATATGATGTTATCCATAAAAATACCACTTAATACCCCTAGTCCTACTCCATAGGCTAAATAAATTGTTAATCGTTTAATTTCCTCATCTGATAGATATATCATATCACTATTATATTTCACTTTTAATACCTCCTATTATTTTATAGTTTTATTATATAATGTAATTATTATCAATTCATTACAAAAATATTACCTTTAATAAATTTTATTATATATATTTAGACGTATTAGACGTAAAAAAAGTTTCACTTTTAATTAATATTTTTAAATTATAATATTAAAGCTCCTACTAGAAATATGGCTGCTATTATAGCAGTAATTTCAGCAAAAAGTGATGCCCATATTGTATGCCTTATTTTTTTTATTTGTATAGCTCCAAAATATACTGTTATTGTATAAAATATAGTTTCTGTAGTCCCCATAATAACTGACGCTATATATCCTATACTTGTATCTGGTCCATATGTTTTTAAGATATCTGTAAGTATTCCCATTGCCCCACTTCCTGATAATGGTTTTACTAATACAAGGGGTGTTACCTCTTTAGGCAACCCTATTAATTCTGAAAAAGGTGCAATTAAATTATTTAGCATATCTAATAAATTAGACTCTCTAAAAATATGAACTGCTACAATCATAGCCAAAAGATATGGAAATATGTTTAAACAAACTTGTAATCCTTCTTTAGCACCCTCTATAAACCATTCATATACTTTTCTACCTTTAAACATTCCATAAGTAATAATTATTATTACTATTATAGGTATTACACTTTGGGTTAAATAGTTAAACATAAAGGTTTTCCTCCTAATTAAAAATATCGTTGTAATATTTTACAACATATAACCCCAACAATTGCAGCTATTGTGCTTGCTAAAATTGCAGGTAATATAATAGAGCCTGGGTTAGTTGATCCACAAGCAGCTCTAATGGATATTATTGTTGATGGTACTAATTGAATACATGCAGCATTTAATACTAGAAAAAGAACCATATCATTTGATGCTGTTCCCTTTTCCTTGTTTAATCTATCCATTTCTTGCATTGCCTTTATACCAAATGGAGTAGCTGCATTTCCTAATCCCATCATATTAGCCGTTATGTTCATAACTATTGCTCCTAAAGCCTTTTCATCTTTAGCTGCGTCTTTAAACAATAATCTTAAAATTGGTCTTAGAAGCTTTGCTAGCTTATTAGTAAGTCCACTTTTTTCTGCTACTTTCATAACTCCACACCAAAAGCACATTAAACCTACTAACCCAATTATAAGACTTACTGTAGAGTCTACTGATCCTATAATAGCTTTAGAAATCCCATCTCCATTTCCAGTAAATAAACCAACTATAATTCCTAGAAATATCATTACGAACCAAATATAATTGATCATATTATCTCACCACCTAGAAAAATTTCTTTTCTAAATATATGCCTTGCATCTAATATTTATTAATGATACGATAAATATAACCAATATTAATTATGTATAATTCATATAAAGGAGACTCAATTATGAAAGAAGCAAACCTAAAACTAGCTCAGCAAGATATCGATGAAGCATTAAAAACTGTAGAAGATATGGAAAAAGTAATTAATGAAACGGAAGTCCCTAATAACCTATTAAGAGAAAAATTTTTAACTCTTACAGAAAAGGTTCAAAAGCTAGAAAGTATTTTAAAAACTGAAGGAATACTTTAATTTTAGTTATTTACATATATTTATAGAGTAAAATAATTAATTTTAAATAATAAACAGGTATAAAATCTTTGATTTTATACCTGTTTTTGTATATTATACTTTAATTTTGAACTTCTTTTAATTTTCTTACTGAATTATAAAATAATATTCCAGTTATTATTGCTGATAATAGATCGGATGCAGCTCCAGCTATCCATATCCCATTTAAAGATGGTGTAATAAATTTAGGTAATATTATCATAAATGGTATTAAAAGAATAACTTGTCTTAGCAAACTCAAAAACATTGATATTTTAGCTTTTCCAACTGCTTGGAAATAGCTTGAACTTACAATTTGGAATCCTATAAAAGGAATCATACAAAGGAATATTCTTAATCCATTTGTAGCTATATCAACTAGATTAGGATCCTTATTAAACATCCTTATCAAAATATGTGGAAATAATTGCACTAATATAAATCCTATTATCATAATAATTGTTGCTATTATAGTTCCATAAGTAACTGTTTCCTTAACTCTATGGTATTTTTTAGCACCATAATTATATCCTATTATAGGCTGAGCACCTTGATTTAATCCTATTATTGGCATAGAAAATATCATTGTTATACTTGCTATTATAGCCATGGCCCCTATAGCTAAATCTCCACCATACATTTTTAATGAATTATTTGCAATTACCTGAACTAAACTTTGTGCTATTTGCATTGCAAATGGAGACATACCTATCGTAACTATTGCCATTACTATTCTTTTTTCTAACTTTAAATTTTCTTTTCTTAACTTTATATAACTCTTTCCTTTTGTAAAATAACTTATAACCCATATACAACTTACTAATTGAGATATTACTGTTGCTATAGCTGCACCTTTTACTCCAAGATTTAATACAAAAATAAATATTGGATCCAATACTATATTAGTTATAGCACCAATTAACATAGAAAACATTGCTATTCTAGGATTTCCATCACTTCTTATAGAATGATTTAAACTAAATGCCATCAAATTAAATATTGTTCCAAAATAAATTATATTTATATAATCTTTTGCATAAATTATTGTACTATCACTTGCAGCAAAACTCCTTAAAAGTTTAGTTGAAAATGTTAATCCTATAAATGTGATAAGCACACTTAGTATTATTGATAATGTTAGCGAGTTCCCTATTAACTTTTCCGCATCTTCTTTATTGCCTAAACCTAAATTTAAGGAAACTCTTGCAGAAGTTCCAACTCCAAGTAATAAACCAAAGCCTAATATAATGCTGACTATAGGCATTGTTACACCAACACCTGTAAGTGCTAATTGACCAATATCAGGAATATGACCAATAAACATTCTATCAACTATATTATAAAAAGTATTTACTAACATTCCTATTATAGCTGGAACTGAAAATGAAATTAAAAGTTTTGGTATGCTCTCTTCTCCCAACCTCTTTTGTTTATTCATATTTGCCCTCCTTATTTTTAATTTACTGTTATTTTCTTTAATATTTTTTTGACTATAATAATCTCTTCCTCCGTTAATGGTTGTGTTATATTATTTTCCCATGATTGTAGTATTCCAAAAAATTCTTCTTTTATATCTAATGCTTTATCAGTAAGAAATACATTATATGCTCTCTTATCTTCTTTGCACCTTATTCTTATAACATAACCCTCTTCTTCAAGTCTTTTTATAGCTCTTGCAGTATTTGCTTTATCTATTTTTAATAACTCTGATAGCTCTTCCTGATTTATCCCATCCCTTTTATAAAGTTGTATTAAGAAAATATATTGTCCCACACCTAAATTAAGTTTTAAAAACTCCTTAGAAAAAAATCTACAACTATTCCTATATATCTCCGAAATATACTTTCCTATAGCTTCATTTTTACATTCCATATAAATCCTCCCAAATTAGTTGCTATCACAACTATTTTCGAATTAAAATTCTACCACAATTTAGTTGCGATAGCAACTAAATTTTATAATAAAAAAACAATCTTAATTAAAAGATTGTTTCAGACTGCTGACAAAGTGTCAGCAGTCTTTAATTTTATACAAATATGTAATATAATTTAAAATATATTAATTTATTACATAGAGGTTTTGGTGATGATAAACGAAAGAAGACAAGCGCAAAATGAAATGGAAGTGGTTATGCTAGAACAATTAGTTCCGAAAGACCATTTATTAAGAAAAATTGATAAATACATAGATTTTTCATTTATTAGAGAGTTAACTAATGATTTGTATTGCCATACAAATGGTCGACCAGCTGTTGATCCAGTAGTACTATTTAAAATGTTATTTATAGGATATCTTTATGGCATCCGCTCCGAAAGGCAACTAGTTAAAGACATAGAAGTAAACTTAGCATATAGATGGTTTTTAGGTTATTCAATTACTGAAAAAATTCCAGATTCATCTACAATAAGTCAAAATAGAATTAGAAGATTTAAAGGTACTGATATTCCACAAAAAATATTTGATAATATAGTTCTTCAAGCTATGGAAAAAGGATTAGTTGGTGGTAAGATTCTTTACTCTGATTCAACACATATAAAAGCTAATGCTAATAAGCGTAAGTTTGAAAAAATTGAAGTACAAGTAACACCTAAAGAGTATATAGAACAACTAGATATTGATGTGAATTTAGATAGAGAAAATCATAATAAAAAACCTTTAAAACCAAGAAAAGAAAAAGAAGAAACAAAGCAAATTAAGAAAAGTACTACAGATCCTGATAGTGGATATATGATGAGAGATAATAAACCAGAAGGATTCTTTTATTTAGATCATAGAACTGTAGATAGTAAAAATAATATTATTATGGATGTACATGTTACCCCTGGTAATGTCAGCGATAGCGAGCCAATACTAAATAGAATAGATAGAATTAAAGAAGTATTTAGTATAAAGCCAAAATATCTTGGTTTAGATGCAGGATATTCAAGTAATCCTATTTTCAAGGGGATTGTAGATAGAGATATAACACCAGTAGTTGCATATAGACGTTCTCCTCATAAAAAAGGAATGTATACTAAGAATAAATATATTTATGACTATGATAAAGATATCTATATTTGCCCCAATAATGTTGCGTTAATATATAAAACTACGACTCGAGAAGGCTATAGAGAATATAGATGTTTTGAAGAAATTTGTATGTATTGCCCTCATAAAGATAAGTGTCTTGGATAAAAAGCTAAATATAAAACAATTAGACGACATGTTTGGGAAAATCATAAAGATGATAATAAGAACTTTCTTAAAACTGAAAAAGGAAAGGGAATTTACAATAGAAGAAAAGAAACAGTTGAGCGAAGCTTCGCAGATTCAAAAAATTTGCATGGGCTTCGCTATGCTCGCTTCCGCGGACGCGAAAAAGTATCCGAGCAATGCCTACTAACTGCAGCAGTGCAGAATATGAAAAAGATAGCAACAAGACTATCTTTGCTACTTTTAGATTTTATTCGTATTATTTTGGATGATATTTTAAATATAAGTTTTATTCATAATTAATAATAGAAAAACCCTCTGTTTTTTAACAGAGGTTTTTCAACAAACTGAAACAATCTTAATTAAAAGATTGTTTTTTCCCCATTTTATTTCTCTTTTTATTAAAATATCTACACATTAAATATTTCAATATTCCCCTTAAAATTATATACCTAGCCGAATTTTGAAAACGTTTTATTTTACCCATCTTAATTTTACTATAATTTTATTATAATTACAATATATATCCAAAATAAAAAAGCAGAACCTTTAAGTTCCGCTTTTACTATTTACAGCTTTCTCTCTCAACTAAATTATAATCTAGAACATATTGAGCTTCTTCAACTTCTTTTTTAGCTAACAACTTTATAAGCATTCTCATAGCTACTGATCCCATATCATAGCTAGGTTGATTTATAGTCGTTATCTTTGGATAAAATACTGAAGCAACTGCATTGTCGTTAAATCCTATAACACTAACATCTTCTGGGACTTTTTTTCCATGATCTCTTAATCCATTAATAACTCCCATAGCAATTTCATCTGATGCACATACTACAGCGTCATACTCCTTATTTAAGGATTCAAAGGATTCTATAGCATCATATCCAGTTGTAACTTTAAGAGTTTCTGTAAATACTAATTCTTCATCAATCTTAAGACCTTTATCATTAAGAGCATTTTCATACCCTATGTATCTATCTCCCCATGCATTCATAGAATCTTTTCTAGCGCCTACAAAAGCAATATTCTTAAGACCTTTATTAAATAAATAATTAGTAGATTCATAAGTAGCCTTTATATTATCTATGGTTACACTTGGTAAAGTTCCATCTTTATCTTTAGTCTCAACTAATACTGTCTTTAAATCTAATTCATTTATTATATCAAGTATTTCGTCATGTAATGATGAACTCATATAGATAACACCATCTACCATTTTTTCTTTAAGTACTCTTAAATACTCTTTTTCTTTTTCTGAGTCAAAATCTGAGTTACATAATATTACATTATAATCATAAATATTTGCAACATCTTCTGCTCCTCTAACTATCTCTGGATAAAACCCACTTGAGATATCAGGAACCAATATTCCTATTGTCTTTGTTCTCTGAGTTTTTAAACTTCTCGCTACAATATTAGGTCTATATCCTAATTTTTTTATAGCATCCAATACCTTTTTCTTTGTGTCTTCATTTACAACATCGATATCGTTTAATACTCTAGAGACAGTAGCAATTGAAACACCCGCTTCTCTTGCAACATCTTTAATAGAAGTAGCCATTAAAACATCACTCCATTTTTAATAGTATTAATTCATCTTATCTATCCTAAATATATATTATACCTTTATTTACTAAAAAATACAAGGCATCATATCTGCTTTTTCTACATTTTATCCTATTTTAGTAAATTATATACCTATATAATTTACTAAAGTTAAAGAGACTAGTATTTTTTTGTAAAAATATCTAGCCTCTTTGAATAACTAATTAAATATATTATTATAATAAACAGTAAGTTTAATAATTATTTTATAACTTCAACTGTCATATTTAACTTTTCACCATTTATTATTGTTTCAATATAGTCATATTCTCCATTACAAATAATCTCTTGAGTTAAAGTTTCTCTTTTAATATTTTCAGAATATTTTTTAATAACATCTATTAACATATCATTTCCTGAAACATAAAGATTTATTTTATCTGCAACTTCAAATCCTTTTTCTTTTCTCATATTTTGGATTTTTGAAATTATTTCTCTTAAATGACCTAACTCTTTTAATTCTGGTGTTATAGTTGTATCAAGAACCACTCCAATTGATCCTTCTCCTGCAAAAGCATATCCTTCTAAACCTTGCATTGTAACTAAAACGCTTTGTTTATCTAAAACTATTTCTGTTCCATCAACATTTATTGTTTCAGTTCCTCCATTTTGAAGTTTTTGAGCTAATTCCATTTGATTTCTTGCAGCAATTTCTTTTCTTATTCCTGGTATTAACTTACCATAAGCTCTTCCCAATACAGGTAAATTAGGCTTAATTTCAAAATTAACATATTGTGATAAATCTGCTCCAAATAAAGCTTCTTTTATGTTAAGCTCCTCAGTTATTATATGTGAATAATACTCTGGAAGTAAATCTGTTGATAATAATATCTTTGAAAGTGGCTGTCTATTTTTTATATTAGCACCATTTCTAGCACTTCTTCCTAATTTAACTATTGTATAAGCTAAATCCATTTCTTCTTCTAACTTCTTATCTATAGCTTTTTCGTTAACCATTGGCCATGTACATAAATGAACACTCTCTTCAGCCTTTGGATCTAAATTAACTACTAAATTTTGATATATTTCTTCAGTTATAAATGGTACAAATGGAGCTGCAACTTTAGCTAAAGTAGTTAATACTCTATATAGAGTTACATAAGCGCCTATCTTATCGTCTGTTAACTCTTCTGCCCAGTATCTAGCTCTGTTTCTTCTTACATACCAGTTTGATAACTCATCTGTAAAATCTTCTAACGCAAGAGCTGCTTGAGTTATTTGATATGAATTTAAGTTTGAGTCAACATCTTTAATTAATGTATTTAGTTTTGACATTATCCATTTATCCATTACATTTTCTGATTCAAAGTCTGAATATTGTAATGGGTTAAATTTGTCTAAATCAGCATATAAAACATAGAATGAATAAACATTCCATAATGTACTTAAGAATTTTCTTTGAGCTTCTGCAACATCATCTATAGAGAATCTAGTAGGAAGCCATGGTGCACTTGCAGTATAGAAATGCCATCTTGTAGCATCAGCTCCTTGTGCATCTAATACCTCAAATGGATCTACTACATTTCCTTTTGATTTTGACATTTTTAAGCCCTTCTTATCAAGAACGTGACCTAATACTATACAATTTTCAAATGGATTTCTATCAAATATAGCTGTTGAAATAGCTAATAATGTATAGAACCATCCTCTAGTTTGATCTACTGCTTCTGATATAAATTGAGCTGGGAAGTTCTTATCAAATAACTCTTTATTTTCAAATGGATAATGTAATTGAGCAAATGGCATTGATCCTGAATCAAACCAACAGTCTATAACTTCTGCTGTTCTAGTCATTTCCTTTCCACATTTTTCACATTTTAAATGAACATTATCTATATAAGGTTTGTGTAGCTCTATATCATCTGGAACATTGATTCCCTTAGTCTTTAATTCTTCAATGCTTCCTATACATTCTCTATGACCACATTCACATTCCCATATTGGAAGTGGTGTACCCCAATATCTATCTCTTGATATACCCCAGTCAATAACATTTTCTAGGAAGTTACCAAATCTACCTGTTCTTATATTATCTGGATACCAATTAATCTTGTTGTTGTTTTCTAGTAACTTATCCCTTAAGGTAGTCATTGCAACAAACCAGCTTTCTTTAGGGTAATAAAGAAGTGGTGTATTACATCTCCAACAGTGTGGATATGAATGTGTATGCTTTTCTGATTTAAATAGCTTGTTTTGTTCTTTTAAGTAGTTAACAATGCTTTCATCACACTTTTTAACGAACTTACCTGCCCAAGGAGTAACTTCTTCTGTAAAATTACCAGCTAAATCAACTAGGTTAATAAATGCTAAACCATTTTTCTTAGCTACTAAATTATCGTCTTCACCATATGCAGGGGCTATATGAACTATACCTGTACCATCTGATAAAGTTACGAAATCTCCGTGAATTACAACAAATGCCTTTCCCTCTGGAGTATGGAATGGAAGTAGTTGTTCATATTCAGTTCCTAAAAGTTCTTCTCCCTTAAACTCTCTAATCACTTCATAATCTTCACCTAATACCTTTGGTGCTAACTCTTTTGCTAAAACATATATTTCATCTTCTACTTTAGCTTCTATATAATCATACTTTTTATTTATACATAATGCTACATTTGAAGGTAATGTCCAAGGAGTTGTTGTCCAAGCAAGTATATACTTATTTTCTTCTCCCTTAACTTTAAATTTAGCAATAGCAGTTAAATCCTTAACATCTTTATATCCTTGTGAAACTTCGTGTGAAGAAAGACCTGTTCCACATCTAGGGCAATATGGCATAGTCTTATGACCTTTGTATAAAAGATCTTTATCCCACATTTGTTTTAATGCCCACCATACTGATTCTATGTATGGATTATGATATGTTACATATGGATCATCCATATCTACCCAATATCCTATTTGTTCAGTCATTTTTTCCCACATATTTACATAGGTGAATACACTTTCTTTACATTCTTTAACGAACTTTTCTACTCCATATTCTTCAATTTGTGGTTTACCTGAAATTCCAAGTTTCTTTTCTATTTCAAGTTCTACAGGAAGTCCGTGTGTATCCCAACCTGCTTTTCTTATAACTTTATATCCCTTCATAACTTTATATCTTGGGATTATATCCTTCATAACTCTTGTTAAGATATGACCTACGTGTGGTCTCCCATTAGCTGTTGGAGGTCCATCATAGAAAGTAAAATATTCACCATCTTGATTCATATCAAAATTCTTCTTTATTACGTTGTTCTCTTTCCAAAGTTCTGCAACATTTTTTTCCATGCCTACAAAACCTTTTGGCAATTCAACCTTTTTGTACATATACAATTCTCCCTTCTTATTGTAGTTAATAATTAATTATGAATAATAAATAAACTTATAAAACTCCAAGGGGATCTTTACAGAAATACTTAAGTGTATTCCTTAATTATTCACAATTCAATATTAATTATTCAATTTGTTATAAAAAAAACTTCGTCCTAATAGGACGAAGTTGAATTCGCTATACCACCTAAGGTTTACAAGCTCTTATATAAATAAGAACCTTTATTTCAAGTACTAACATACTTTATCCTTTAACGCAGGCTAACGGAATAAGCTTAATCAGAATAAACTTTTCAGCTTTCGACTCCTAGGTGATTTTCCTTAAGTTTTTCTATGACTTCACACCAACCAGTCACTCTCTTAAAGAATAAAAATAAGTACTTTTCCTAATCATAGTCTTTTATTATATTATATTATATTATAATGTTATATTTATTTTACTACAAACAATTATAATATAAAAGATAATATTATTGAATAAATAAAAAAATTTGTGTAAATATATATAATGAAAACATAATTTATTAGACAAATTTAACTAATAGATAATTTTTATTAAATAGTATTGACTTTCATTTTTCTCAACTATATAATACAAGTATAGAAAATAAACGTCAATTTATTTTTTTATCCCCTTTATTTTCCGTAGTTCTTTTCTAAGATTACATACTTCTTAGATATTACTCTTTCAATGCTTACTGTTTAATTCAGTAACTTTGTAGTTTATTAGGAGGAATACTTAATGGAAAATAAATTAAACGAACAAGTCCTTGATAAGATTACAAAAGTTTGTACTTGCAAGGCAATACCAAGATCCAAAATAAAAGATGCAATCAATGCCGGTGCACACACTGTAGAAGAAGTCTCTAAGGCAACTGGAGCTTGTACTGGTGGATGCAGAGGCTACAGATGTACCCCTACAATCGAAAAATTGATTAAGACGCATCTAGAAAACCACTAATACAATTCCCCCAAATTGTATTGGTTATACAGGAAAATTATATCTCCCCAAAAACCACCTGACATGGAAACAGGTGGTTTTTATTTTTTAAAATATTTTTATTGGCATTCCATACCCTATATATTGATTTTTAATTATAGCCTCTATAAATATAGGATCACTAAGTATAACATCTGACCTTTCTATTACTTCATAAGCTACTCCATAATATATAAGAACTCCTATAACCAGCTTTTTTGCAAGAATATCGTTTAATCCAATAATACCTATCCCCGTTCCAACGATAGAATAAATTAATAACCTTTCCTTAGTTGCATACTTTCTAAAATAACGCTTTATCCTCTTTGGAGTTGGCACTGTTATAGCTTTAAATATCAATTTACTATCCCCTAATAAATTATTTATTACTATAAAATATATTTCATTTCTACTACTACTAGAATTAACTTTAAGTTATTTGTTAGGTTTGAATAACTAAATAAAATTATAATAAAAAGTAAATAATTAATAATAATCAAAGTTTTAATATCTTTTTTATTTCTTGTGTTATAATCTTATAAGAATTATTTTGGAAGGAGAAATCAAGTATATGGCATGTAAATTCTACCTACATAAAGGTAAAAATAAAAGAGCAGAACAAGGTCGTCCATGGATATACATAGATGAAATAAATGAATATGATGGTGATTATGAAAACGGAGATATAGTTGAGGTTTATAATCATAAAAATTATTTTATAGGTAAAGGGTACATTAATGATAGAAGTAAGATTACCATAAGAATAATGACTAGAGATATAAATGAAGAAATCGACGAAACTTTTTTTATAAAAAGATTCGCTATGGCCTGGGATTATAGAAAAACTGTAATTGATACTTCTTCTTGTCGATTTATATTTGGAGAAGCTGATTTTTTACCTGGTCTTACTGTTGATAAATTTGAAGATTATTACGTAATTCAAATATCAACTTTAGGAATGGATAAATACAGAGATCTAATAGTAAAAATCTTAGTAGAGCAATACGGTGCTAAAGGTGTTTATGAAAGAAGTGACATAAAGACTAGAGAAATAGAAGGTTTAGAACAAACTAAAGGATTCTTAACAGAATCATTTGATACAAATATTCAAATAGTTGAAAATGGAGTTAAATACATAGTTGATTTAGAAAATGGTCAAAAAACTGGATTCTTTTTAGACCAAAAGGAAAATAGGGAAGCAATACATAAAATTTGTAAAGGTAAAGATGTATTAGACTGTTTTACACACACAGGCTCTTTTGCCCTTAATGCTGCTATTGCAGGTGCAAATTCAGTACTAGGAATTGATGTTTCACAACATGCAGTTGACTGTGCAACAAGAAATGCACAACTTAATGGTCTTCAAGATATTGCAAAATTTGAATGTCATAACGCATTTGATATTCTTGGTGATTGGTCTAGAGATGGAAAACAATTTGATGTAGTGATATTAGACCCTCCCGCTTTTACAAAATCAAGAAATACTATTAAAGCCGCAATAAGAGGCTATAAGGAAATTAATCTTAGAGGATTAAGAATGGTTAAGTCAGGAGGCTATTTTGCTACATGCTCTTGCTCTCATTACATGAGTGAAGAACAGCTTAAGAAAACTGTACTTGAAGCAGCACATGATGCTAGAAAAACTTTAAGACAAATTGAATGTAGAACTCAATCATCAGATCATCCTATCTTATGGAATTCTGACGAATCCTATTATTTAAAATTCTTTATATTCCAAGTAATCTAATCTCAATACAAAAAAACAGAGTCAATTAAGAGACTCTGTTTTTATTTGCCAAAATAAATCGTTTATTTTCTATCTATAAAATTCTTGAGTTGCATAATATTTATTTCCTATCTTATATACACCAACACCTATGCTAGTAAAATTACTAGATAAAATATTTGCTCTATGTCCTGGAGAGTTCATCCAGTTTGTCATAAATTGATTAGCTAAATTGCTATTTCCTGACACTCCACCAATATATGCTATATTTTCTCCCCATGCATTATAAGATACTCCATCAGCTTTCATCTGAGCAGTTATTAATTGACCTTCTGGATTTGTATGATCAAAGTATCTTCTAACTCCCATATCTTTAGACTTCACTCTTGCATAGTGTTCCATTGTGCTATTATAACTTAATGGTTGTAATCCCGCTGCCTGTCTTTGTTGATTTACTTGTTGAAAAATTAATTGCTCTATTTCTGATATGTAACTATCATCTTGATTTGCACTAGGTGTTTCTTTTTTAGCTTCCTGGGATTCAGGTTGTTGTTCTGTATTAGAGCTTTCATTTACACCTGTCTCCTTACTAGGGTTAGCTACAGAACCATTAGACTCATTTGTTGTATTTGAGTTTTGTTTTGCCTCCTCAGTTTGCTTTTCATTACTTTGAGCTATTTCAACTTTTTCAGTTTTGGCATTACTATCATTATTAACTTGTCCAACTTTTTTGTTCTCCTCAACTTTATGAGATTCTTCTGGAGATTTTACCTCCACAGCTTGCGGCTCTTTTTCCTTATTTGTTATCTTAGATGTCCCATATGCAGTTCCTAAACATAATGCTGGAACCATTCCTAACGAGATTAGTAATTTTATAATTTTATAATGTATCATTATCTCTACCTCCTCAGATTTATTTTGGTCATCTGCTCACCAATAGGTTAACATGAACCTTACCCTCAAAAAATATGGGTTAAATGTTAATTGGTGAATTTTTTTCTGGTAATTGAATATTTATCCAATAGGCTTTAATTATTTTTTCTATAACATTTTACTTTTATGGTTGCTTCTTAGCTCTTCCCCCTACTACCTTTAGCTAATGTTAATATTATTAATTTTCTTTAAACTATTTTCTAGTCTAATGTTACTTTTATGGAATATATTTCTTGAAATAATTTTTTATTAAAATACAAAAAAGATGGATAATTATTATATATCCATCTCTTTTTGTGAAATAAATTTTATATTTTAAGGATTTTAATTTGTTTATAATTTACCATGAATGTGTGGAGCACTCATTGATAAACATTTAAAGTAATGTACTTATTTTCAACTCTTTAATTGATATTGATTATCAACCTCTGATATTATAATACATTCTTTTACCATATTTGTCAATACAATTTATAAAAATAATTGAAATTTATTATCAATAATTAACTTAATAAATAAACTTTTTACTATTCTCTAAAACTATCTAATAGCTCAGCTGCAAAATCATAGTTTAATTATTTATATAATTTTCTAAAGAGTAAAAAAGCAGTTGTTAGGGATACAACTGCTTTTTAGTCAAACATATTATATTGAGAATTTAAAAAAATTTGTTTGTATATCATTTACTAGAGAAAGTGTGGATCTTCCTTCTAGTATACTGTTAACTACATATTGTTTACTATTATCATAATCATTAAATATTTTCTTTGCTTTATAGCAATCATTATATACTTTCCAATATCCACACATTAAACATTTCTTATCAGTACAATCCATAAAATCTATAACATCTTCTATTGGAATTCCTAAAAATAGTCCTATTTCGTGTGGACAATGATATCTATCATATCTTACTTTTAAAGTTTCTAACCATTGTTCTAATTCTTTACTTTCGTCATAACCTAATCTTTTTAGAAAGTCTATATTGTTATCCTGTAATAAATAATTTTTCAATGTTTCCTTTTTATATATAAGAACTACAATATAATTTTCTTGATCTCTTAATGATATATAGTTAAGCCCCAATTTTTCTATAAACTCTTTTCCATATAAGTTCCATTGTGAGTATAACTCTCTATAATCACTTTTAAAGTTGATTGTAGATGATGGTTTAAACCCAGCAATTACTGGGGCTAAACTATATAATAAATAAAGTTCCATGTATTCTTTATTAGGCATAGAATTTAATACATTATAAAATTGCTTTTGTTTTTCCTCCATCATATATACTCTCCTTATACTTTAGATTTAATAAAATTTCAAATATTCATTATCATTATTTTTTCATATTTTTGATATTTTTATTCCAAATTCTACGCATTTTTCTGCATCATCATCTGCTGGAAAATTATTCACTATAAGACTCTCTTCAATAACTTGAGCTCCATACTCTGCCATTCTCTCTTCCCAGTCTCTCATCCATTTTCCGTCACCCCATCCGTAAGATCCAAATAAAGCAACTTTTTTACCACTAATCTCTTGACTTATTGATTCTATAAATGGCTCCATTTCATATTCCTCTAAAACTTCATCTCCCATAGCTGAACAACCTAGAATTATTAATTCTTCATCTTTAATTGTATTTAATGTTGCATCTTCTACTTTTATTAATTCAGCAACCTTATCTCCTTTTTCTATTCCTTTAGCTATTAAATTAGCCATTTCTTCAGTATTACCTGTTCCACTCCAATAAATAATTTTCATTTCTCCACCCTCTCTAATTGATATTGATTATCATTAACAATAATATATACCTATTTCTTCTTATTGTCAATACTTTCTAAGATTTTTTTAAATAAAAAAGGCCACTAAATTAATAGTGACCTATAATTTCCAAATTAAATAACTATACATTTTTTATCTTTATCGTATTTAGGTACTACCTCTATAATATCTTTTTTACAGCAATACCCTAAATCATTTTGTAAGTTTAGATTTTTTAAAATATTATAATGTCTAGCATCTTTGATATAACTAATAATATTAGGATTTGATTTATATGTTATCATAGCAGTTCTAGCTATATCAGTTAAATCTTGCTCTTTCTCTTCACTTAAAATATTTATCATATATCCTGAACAAATAAAATCATCCATAGAAAATTCTCCATTAGTTCCTGCATTAATAAAAACTACATCTTTATTTATTTCTTTAACTTTATTTACTATAGCCTTTGCATTTATCATTGCACCCACTAAAATACTTTCGGCATTTAAACTTAATGCTATAGCTCTAGTTCCATTTGTTGTAGTTATTATAATATTTTTATCTTTAACTTTACTCTCAGTGTACTCTAATGGTGAATTAGTAAAGTCGAAGCCTTCTATTTTAAGAGCTCTTCTCTCACCACCTAACAATACCTCTTCACCTAAACCATTTAACTTTTCTTTCATATCAAAAGCTTCCTCTACAGTTAATAAAGGAATAACTTTTTTAGCTCCATTTGCCAACGCAGTAGTTATTACAGAAGTAGCTCTAAGCATATCAATAACAACAACTGTTTTTCCCTCTAAATAATCTTCGTTAATGTAATCAGCAGAAATTATTACATCTACCTTCATTATAATCCCCCCATTGTAAGTCTATTTATAATTTTTTCCTTGCCATAAATCGTTATCTTCTAAAGCTTTATCTATAGCATTAAGAACTTCCCACTTTTTTAAACTCCACATAGGTCCTATTAATAATTCTCTTGGAGCATCTCCTGTTAATCTATGAACTACCATCTCTTCTGGTATTATAGTAACTGCTTTACATATTGTATCTATGTAGTCTTCCTGTGCCATTAACTTTAATTCACCAGATTTATATTGTTCAACCATTTTAGTTCCTTCCATTAAATGAAGAAGATGAAATTTTATACCCTGTACTCCTGAGTGAGCTACATAATCCACCGTCTTTAACATATCTTCCTTAGATTCTCCAGGAAGTCCAAATATAGTATGAACTACAACTTCTATATTTCTATCCTTTAATTTTTTTAAACTCTCATCAAATATCTTTAAGTCATATCCTCTATTAAAATTTTTTGCTGTATTATCATTTATAGTTTGAAGACCTAATTCTACCCACAAATATGTTTTTTTACTAATTTCCTCTAATAAGTCTGCAATTTCATCATCTATACAATCTGGTCTTGTAGCTATAGATAAAGCTACCACTCCCTTTTGTTTTAATGCTTCTTCATACTTCTTTCTTAATATATCTACTGGAGCATAAGTATTTGTATAAGCTTGAAAATACGCTATGTATTTTCCATCCTTCCACTTTTTCTCCATCATTTCTTTTCTATCTTCAAATTGCTTATTTATTGATAGAGCTCTACTTCCAGCATAGTCACCTGATCCGCTTGCACTACAAAAAGTACATCCACCTCTGCCTACTCTACCATCTCTATTTGGGCAAGTAAAACCACCGTCTAATGAAATTTTATATACTTTTTCTCCAAATTTATTTCTAAGATAATAGTTTAAACTATGATATCTTTTTCCATTCCAAGTTTTCATTTCGTTCTCCTTATTTATATAAATTTAATCCAATAGTTTTTACTGTTTTTCTACAAAAATATAAAGTACAACTTCTCTTAGCTGTACTTTATATTTTACTACAATATTTTAATATGTTAATAACTTTAAAATATTATATTTTTGTTATCTTTAATTTTTCCATGTCAATTTTATATTCTCCTAGAAGACTATCATCTTCATTATTATTAGCTTTATCTACTTTTATAAATACTTTATTTTTATCTAATGCTATAACTTTAATGTTATATTTGGCATTATCAAATATATCATCTAATCCTAAATCTATAGGTGTTCCATCATCAGTTTTATATAATTTTATTCTATTTACTGATGATTCATTAGTAAATTCGATTATTAATTCTTCCTCTTCTTGAGTAAATATAAAATTATTTACACTTATATTTCTTAGAATATCCAAAGGCACTACTTTTTTAGCTATAGGCTTTTCAAGTAATCCCTCTAAGCTTTGTTCTGCTTCAGCATTATTAGATGTACTACTGCCTGATGATCCTACTGTTTGTTTACTATTTTCTATATAAGCTACTGATATAAACACACTATCTTCGCCTAATGTTGAAATAGCAATTTTCTCTCCTTTATAACTTAAGGCTACTATACCAAACGCCTTGTTAGGAGATGGCTCCTTATAAAGCATAATTTTATTTTCTCTTGGATATATATCTTTTGGCATATCAGTTAATTTTACTACTAAGTCACTCTTTCCACCATCTTCTCCTATCATTCTTAAATTATTATTTTTAACGTAAACTTGCCCTTTATTTACAGCTTTTATTTCAGATATTTTATACTCTTTTCCTATTTGATTAACCTTTATTGAAAAGCTATCTAAATCACATTTTGGTTCAGAATCAGAGCTTCTAATTACATTAAATATCCCATAAGCTGAATTACCACTTTCTATAAAATTCTCTTGTGCATATGATATGACTTTAGATGTCCCTGTACTTATATTTTTATTTGCTTCTAGTAAGTCATCTTTGCATAAACTATTTGCGCCTATTAAATCACCTACCACTACAAAATCTAAATATTTCTTTGCTACATTTAAAGCTTCCTTAGAATTAAATATATTAATATCCTTGTTACTTTGATTATTTTTATCTAAACATCCAACAAAAATAGTAGGTATAAGAAATATTATCAATAATTTTGATATGTTACATTTCCTTTTCATCAAAAATCCCCTCCTAATAAAGTTCTAGGCCTTATACATATTAAAAAATAATTCTTACATATAATAATTATTTTTCCTTAGAATTATTCCCTTATGCATATTTAGAGAATAAAAGTATATACCTAGTTATATATTGGTTAATAGAGATAAAATAGGGGGATATAAAATGAGAAAGGAATTAACTAAAATTTTTCAGATTGCAGTTGTATTTATTGGTACAATTGTAGGTGCTGGACTTGCCTCTGGCCAAGAAATAACAGAATTTTTTACATCTTATGGAGTAGCAAGCTTTATAGGGATAATTGTTTGCGGAATTTTTTATATAGCAATGGGTACTATAGTATCTAAAATCAGTATAAAATTTAGGCTTAATTCCTATAGCGATGTTATAAGAGTAATAAGTCCTAATATTTTAGGAAAAGCTACTGGAGTAATTACGACTTTATATTTAATATCTAGTGCATCTATAATATTAGCTGGTAGTGGTGCTTTAATTCATCAATTTTTCGGACTACCTAAAATTATTGGTTCTTTAATTATGATAGTAATAGCTATTTTTTTCTTACTTAGAGATACTGATGGTTTAATTGAAGTAAATTCATTTATAGTCCCAACTTTAATTACTACAATTACACTTATAACAGTCCTATACTTTTTATTCTGTAGAGATATGCTTTCTCTAGACTTCATAGCTCAATTTGAACCTAAAAAAACAGGAATAACAAAATCAACAATTTTATATGCTGGTTACAATGTTCTTTGTTGCCTAGGAGTTTTAGTTCCTATTAGTAATCAAACACGAAAACCTAAAACTATGTTTTATGGTATAGCATTAGGTGCTATAGGACTAGCTTTCCTTAGCTTTGCAATAAATTTACTTTTAATGATAAATCAACCTTATATATTTGAATATGAGATTCCTCTTTTATTTGTTGCTCAAAGATTCGGTAGTATTATTCAAGCTCTACTATTAGTAGTTATCTGGCTTGAAATGTTTTCAACTGAAGTTTCTGATGTCTATTCAATTAGCAAAACATTAGAACAAGTATTTAAATTAAATTTTAAAAAAGGTATTTTTCTAGTTATTGCAATAGCATTACCTATTTCTCAGATAGGATTTTCTAAGTTAATTGGTAAACTTTATCCTTTCTTTGGAATGCTTAGTTTAATATTTATAGTTCAAACTATTTATTTTTATTTTAAACATAAAAAGGAGTTAACTAATTTATAAAAACAATACTTAAAATATTGTAAAATTTAAAAATAAAATGGTTACTTCAATTATTAGGTAACCATTTTACTTTTAATCTAAAATTTATTCTCTATACGTAAATCTCGGAACACTTACATCATAATAATTGTCAAATGATCGTGGTGGTATAAATATATTTTCTTTTGCTGGAATTGATCCTCTTAATTCAGCTATTCTAGTTACTCCAACATATACATCAGATATTTTATACCAAGTAGCATAATCTACAATGCCTGTTTTTGGTAAATTAAACACCCCTTGAAATACATTAACAGCCTCCTGTGTTTTGATTCCATAAACTCCATCTACTGCACTCTTAGGAATAAGTGGATAGTTTTGTGCTATTCTATTTAAATATTCTTGAACAGTCTTAACTTCTTCTCCTGTTGAGCCAATAGTTAAATCATATCCAGGATAAGATTTTGGACTTCCCTTAACTTGTTCAGCTGTTACAAGTTCTATATCATTACCATAAAAATATGTTAATATTTCATATGGTGTTTTTCCCTGATCTCCAAGATATTTACTCCCCCATTGTGTCATCCATTCTGGACATGAAACATTCTTTCCATCACAGTATTGAGTTAATAATGGCTGTTTTCTACCAAATCTTCTAACATACGTTGCAAAAATATCATCAACTACAACACTTATACTTTCAAAAAAATTTCTTCCATAATTAAAAGCATGATCATATGCTGTAGAATTAGTAATATCAAAATTCTTTCCTTTTCCTCTATACCATTCTGTGTAAATTCTATTTAAAGTAAAAGATATAATAGCATAAACATTACTTCTTATTGTATTATCAGACCAAGTAGAATATATTTCACATGATGCTACATTCTTAATATAATCCTTATATAGTACCCTATAGTTTGGTGCAGCATCATTATTTGGGCCCCCTGCATGTACAGTTATGAATTCTGGAACAACAGGTTTCTGCAATACAACCCCACTAGATGGTGGTGGTAATGGTTTATCTACTTCTTCTGGAATCTTTGCTGGAAAATCTCCATTTAATACATTAGGCTGTATATTAATAACATCCGCCCTTAGACTTCTTGTTCCAACTTCTAATAAATTACATGGTTGTAATGCTATTTCTTCAGGAAAAACTTGACACCTATTTATTAAAAGTGGTTGAAATCCTTCTCTTTCAACTCTTATATCATACGTACTATATGGAATTTGTCCAGTTGGCTCTTGAGAATACGCAAAAGGCGGTGCTTCTAACTCAACTACTTCAGTTTCTCCCATAGAATTAGTAGTTAACTCTATTTCATTAGTTTCCATTCCTGTTCCCTCTGATGGAGTTATTATTATTTTTGTATTATCTACAGGTATATAGGTATTACTTTTAAAACATTGTATTTTCAAACGACCTTTTTCAGCCATATATTGCTCCTTTTTTATTATTAATCCTTAAATAATAATATGCTTTATATGTGATAAATGTGATTATTACAAATCAAATGGTTTACTAATAAATAATTTTCCTACATCATATTCATCATAATGATTTCCTCTAGCTTGTAAGTTTGTACTTCTAATAGCCGAGAATATTCCAGGTATATCAAGCATTCCATATCCCCAATTTTCGTTTGGATACTGGTCACCACTTCTTAATTTAGCACCTCTAACAATATATCCCCTAAGCTTATTAGCATACATTCTAGGATCATTTTTATCTACTATACCCCACTGTAGCATAATGACACATGTTCCCGCTAATACTGCTCCTGCTACACTTCCACCTGACATAACTGCTGTTCCACCTCCCGGTTTTGCAACTATAGCATTTTGACCTCCACCTGCAATATCAGGTTTTATTCTTCCATCTCTAGTGAATCCTCTACCAGATTGTGAAATTACACCATTATTATTTTGGTCATAATTTGCTGCTACAATAACCGATTTAGCTGTTGCCGGTATTGCAAGAGTTGTATATTGACTTGGACTTAAAAATTTTGTACCTGGAGCTAAAAGTTTATCCTGTGGTAGCCAGCTCCAGTATCTCCCATCAACTATATAATCTCCTGTCAATATAAACTTCCATAATCCAGGACTTAAATTCCTCGCTCTTATACTTATAACTTCCTCTCCTGTTAGCTCCTCTGGAATAAAATACTCTATATCCATAAATGTTCCTTCATATATAAATTTTCCACTGTATTTTTGATTAAATTTAGCTGGAATTCCCCCCCATCTTTCTCCTGAAGGAGAGATAACATCTAAAGAAACCCTATCTGGTATAGAAAACCAAATTTTGAAATCTATAGTTTTTTGATTTTCTCCTATTCTTAATTCTATAGGAATTGATTGTCCAGTTTTTTCTATTCTTCCTTCAACATGAGTATCTGCATCCCCTTGGTTACCGGTATCTGCTACAACTACAATTCCTAGAGTTTTACTTATCTCATCTATATAAACCTCTAAATTAGAAGTTCCATCATGAGCACCTACAGTTGTGCCTACAGGTATAAATATAACTACTGGTTTACCAACTTCATTAGCTAACCTTTCTAGATATCTTACTGCTGTTAATACAGTACCTGTTCCATACCTTCCTCGCCCCTCTGTTGTAACACCTGAAAATTCTAATTGCGCCTTAGTAGCTTCTTGCATTTTCACTATTGCAATTTGACAATCTGGAGCCATACCTTTTAACTCTTGATTTTTTCCTATGCCTCCTACAATACCTGCCATAGCTGTTCCATGTCCTATTTCATCCTTACTTGGCACTATTGAATATGGGTCTCCTCCACTTTTTTTAACCCTTATGGCTTCATTAATCTCTTTTTCTGTATATTCTGTTCCAAACATAAGACCATAAACTACTTCTTCACTTTCTATGCTCTGATCCCAAATTCTAATTATTTTAGTGGTATCATCTTCTCTAATAAATTCCTCGTTTAAATAATCTATTCCAGTGTCTACTATACCAACTATTACTCCTTTTCCGCTTAATGGTATATACGGATTATTATGATATACTAATGCACCTGCTGCATCTTGTGGGGATATTGCAGTTAATGTGTATATAGCAGGTGCCTCCTCATAAACTCTATTTTTTATATATGAATCTATTAATGCTATTTTCTCTATTGGTGTAAATACAATTCCAAATCCGTTATTGAAATCAATAGCTACTATATCATCTAATTTATTTAGCTGATCAAATGTCTGTGCATTTGAATACTCAACATAAACGCTAACTTTATTTACTATATTTTTAAACTTCTTTTCCTGATCGATAAATTCCACAATATCCCCTCCATAATACTTAAGATTATAACTAAATTCTAGGTATTCTAATAAATAACTTACCTATGTTATATTCTTCATACTTATCATTATTATCTATACCCCTTGTTGAACCTATTCCCCCAACTAAATTCCCTCTAATTGCATCAAAAATACCCTTCATATTCAATATTCCATATCCCCATTGTTCATTAGGATATAAATCTCCAGGTCTCATTTTAGCTCCTCTTATTATATATGTCCTTACTTCAGTAGCATATATTGATGGATCGTTTCCCTCTACTATTGCCCATTGTAAAAGCAAAGCACAACATCCTGCTAATACTGCAGATCCAATTGATGAACCACTAGCTATTTTAGTACCTCCTCCTGGAACTGTTACTAATGCATTAATTCCACCAGCTGCAATATCTGGTTTTACTCTACCATCTCTTGTAAAACCCCTGCCAGCCTGTCCTACTGTAGCATTATTGTTTTGATTATAAAAAGATGCTACTAATGCTGATCTAGATGTAGCAGGTATTGCTAATGTAGTGTACTGACTTGGATTTAAAAATTTTGTTTCTGGATCCAATAAATTTCTCTGTGGTATCCAACTCCAATATTGACCATCTACAATATAATCTCCATATAATCTAAATTGCCATATACCATCTTTTAAATTTCTAAGTTCCACATTAATTATCTCATCACCAGTAGAATAATCAGGGTAAATATATGTTATTTTTATATCAGTTCCTTCATAAATAAATTTAGCCTTTTCTATTTTTCCTAATTTTGCTGGAATTCTATCTATTACCTCACCAGATGGAGATACTACCCCTAAAGAAATTCTATCTGGTTGCCTTATAAAAATTTGAAAGTTCATATTTTTTTGAGTTTTCCCAACTTTTAATTCCAAAGATTTTATTTGTCCAGGTTTTTCGAATTTCCCTTCAGTATGAGTGTCTGTATCTCCTTGATTACCCGTACCAACGACACATATTACTCCAAGTCGTCTACTAATAGCGTCAATATAAGTTTCTATTACTGAAGTCCCATCATGTGCCCCTGTATTAGTTCCCAATGGTATATAAATAATCATTGGTTTTTTTATATCAGCTGATAATTTTGATAGATATCTTAATCCCATTAAAATATCTACTGTAGTATACCTTCCTACTCCTGGTTTTACTCCTGCATAATTTAAAAATGCATTTGAAGCAGGCTTTAATTTAACTATGGCAAATTCACAATCTGGAGCTGCCCCTATTAAATGGGGATTTTTTCCTCTTCCTCCTGCCACTCCTGCAACCATAGTTCCATGCCCTATTTCATCTTTGCTAACAACTATTGAATATGGATCCCCTCCAGCCTTACTAACTCTAATTGCTTCATTTATTTGAGAATCTGTATATTCAACACCAAATTTAGCCGCATAAACATCTTTATCTCCATTTAAAGTTTGATCCCATATTCTTAATATTCTTGTAGTATCATCTTCTTTAATAAATTCTTCATTTAAGTAATCTATACCAGTATCTATTATTCCAATAACAACACCTTTTCCATTTAAAGTTATTAAAGGATTATTATAAAATAAATTTGCTCCACTGGCATCTACTGGAGATAATTCTGTTAATGTATATATTGCAGGAATTTCTATTGGCATTATCTCTCTAACATATGGTTTTACATCTAATACCTTGTTAAATGGAGTAAAAACTATTCCAAACTTTCCATCTAAAATAACAGCAAAAGTATTTGGTAGTTTACCTATTTCTAAAAACTTTTGTTTAGAATAATATTCCACTATAAATCCTACTTGTTCACTTGAATTTCCAAATTGTTCTATAATATCTTTTTTTATATCTCTCCACCATTCGTTATCTAAATAAGTATTTTTTTTATCCAGAGATTCCTCTGATCTTAATCCCATATAACCTAATATATTTATAATTAATTCTATACTGTCATAAGCACATACTTCTCCATACCCCCATGATGGATCTGGATATGTTACATCTATCCTTGTTCTTTTTGCTGCATTTATTAGATGATATTTTAGCCTTTCTCCATAAAGATAAGGGTCATTTCCTTTTACTATCCCCCATTGCATAAGTAAAGCTACTATTCCTGCCACATGAGGAGTAGCCATTGATGTTCCACTCTTAACATCAAACCTGTTATCAGGTACTGTTGACATTATTCCTTCACCAGGAGCAACTAAATCTGGCCGCATTGGTGCAAATACTACCGGCTTTCCTCTCCCACTGAAAGACGATATATTGTTAGTTCTATAGTTATAACTTCCTACCGCTATTATATTTGATACAGTGGCAGGAATTCCTAATGTATTTAAAACTGTAGGTTGTAAGAACTTAGTTTTTTCATTCAATCCTTCTGATATAGGTAACCACATATCGAATATTCCATCATAATTATTAGTAACAGTCATATTAATATCCCATTGGCCAGAGGATAAATATTGAGCGTTAGTAACTAAACTTATTACTGTTTCTCCTATTATATCGAAAGGCTTTGGTCCAGTATCAAATACTTGATATCTATCCCTACCTATATTTCCTTCATAAAAACCTTCTTTAATATCTATATCCCCACTAGTTGCTCCTGTAGGACTAACTATTCTAATTTTTAAGTTAGGTAATACAGGTTTATATAAATTTATAACTACTATTGATTCATCACTTGCCACATTAAAAGATATTCTATTTTGCTCTTTAAGATTACCTCCAACATGATGTGCAGCCTCTCCTTCATTTCCTGCCGCTATTGATATAGTTATTCGTTCTAGTGTTGCTACTGTAGAAATATATTGCTCTAATAAACTTGTTCCATTATGAGCTCCATCATTTGTACTTAAACTTATATTTACTGATAAGGGCATTCTTAATTCTTTGCCCTTATCTATTAAGAATTTTAATCCTCTCATTATATTTGTACTAAGTGCATAAGCTCCCCTGGTGCATTTAACCATGGCTATTGAACTCTTAGGAGCTACCCCGTAATATTCAGGATTTATATTTCCACCTGCACAAGCAATCCCAGCTACGTGAGTTCCATGTTCTGTTAAATCATAAGATTTAACTATTGAAAATGGATCATTTGATTTAAGTGCCTCATTTATTTGTGCCTTATTATAAATAAATCCACCGTCACTTATATCATAAATATATTCTATTCTTGTTGTTCCATCCTCATTTCTAAAAGCCCTATGAGTATAATCTATTCCTGAATCTATAAAACCAATTAGAACTCCCTCTCCTTGAATATTAAAGCTAGTTCTAGCTCGTTGTACACAGGCTGCTCTATTACTCTGCTCATCTGTAGTATATAAACTTTTAGGGAGTTCTATATATTGAATATTTTCGTTAGCTGCCAACTGTGTTAACTTATCAACAGGTATAGTCACAATTGCAAATCCATAATCTAATGCTTCATATTTTCCTCCTAGACTCTCCACAAATCGTGAAATATTATCCACACTTTCACCTGAAATAATTATAACTTCAACTTCTGATTGATTTAAATATCCAGAATTCGCAGTAACACCCAATTTATTTAATATTGTTTTGGGTACATTTTTTAATGCTCCTAATCCTTCACCTACATTAGGATTATTAATTGTTGTCTCTATAATACTCACCCCAATACATTGTTTAATTATTATTATATGTTCATTTAATTCTTTGGATATTAAAATTTTTAAATAAATAAAAAGAGCTACTAAAAATAGCAGCTCTTTTAAAAACACCTATAAAGTTATTTCTATTCTTTCCAATTTAGCTATTACTTGTATTTCTTTTATATCCATAGTTTCTGTTAATAAACTACCTCCATTACTTACAAGTAATACTTTGGAATTACCTATGCTCTTTATTTGTCTTATTTTAGTTTGACCTTTATAATTAACTAGAAAAATACCGTTATTAGTTATTTCTTTTACAAGGTGACTAAAAACTAAATCTCCTTTTAACATTCTAAAGCCTGTCATTTCATCATCTTGTACTTCTATATATATAACCTTATCTTGATGATATCCTTCTACTTTATTTGAATGTATTGGTAATTCTCTAAATCCCTTTGGATTGTTTAAACTATAATCAAATATAGGAACATTCTTTAAAACTGTTGAAAATGCATTAGTCCAAACTTCATCTTGTTCAACTCTGTTTTTTATCGGTTTAACAGGAGTATTAGATAAAGTTTTTCTTTCCTCCATTAATGCTTCATCTGTCACCACCATACTAATATCATTTAAATCAGTTTTTAATATTTTAGCTGCTCTATTAATAAATGATTCTTGAGCAACTTTTCTTCCCATCTCTACTTCATTTAAATACTTTTCAGCAACGCCTAATTTTTTAGCCAATACCTTTTGAGTCATACCGCTTTTAAGCCTTGCTTCTTTAATCTTCTCCCCGACTCTACTCACTTTACAAACTTCCCTTCTGTTGATTTAAAAACCATTCTTTTTCTTCTACTAAATGTTTTACTAAATCATTAAACTTCCATTCTATTGATGTTGGAGTTACAACTGCTAATAATCCATCTTTAGTGTTCTTTCTTATATCCTTAATAGTTGATTTTAATTCCCTATCTGAAAAATTATTAAATAGAATAACCTTTTCCCTTATAGGATACGGATTGAAAGTAGGAAATCTAAAACCCTCTAATATGTCTATGATTTTCATTTCAACTATTTCTGGTGAAATTTCTATTATCTTTATCTCCTCTATTTGTAAAGTGTTTAGTTCCTTTTGAGGGATTCTATAAGTTAAGATACACTTATTATTATCAAGCATTTCATTCACTCCTAAAAACTTATTTAATCCTCTATTATTTGTGGTGCATCATAAGTTTCACCAAATGTGTCAACTGTCATAGTTTTTATTTTTTGATCTTCATAAGGTTTATCATTATAATCTCTCTTAGTATTAACTATTTCATCAACAGTTTCCATACCTTCTAAAACCTTACCAAAAGATGCATATTGTCCATCTAAATGGGGTGAATCTTGAGTCATTATAAAGAACTGACTTCCTGCTGAATCTGGAATCATAGTTCTTGCCATTGACAATACTCCTCTTGTATGTTTTAAATCATTTTTAAATCTATTTCTTGTAAATTCACCTTTTATACTATATCCTGGACCACTCATTCCTGTTCCCTCTGGGCATCCCCCTTGAATCATGAAACCAGGAATTACTCTATGAAATATTATCCCATCATAAAATCCTCTATTGATTAAGTCAATAAAATTTCTAACTGTATTTGGAGCTATTTCTGGATATAATTCGGCTTTTATAACTCCCCCATTTTCCATATTTATAGTTACTACTGGATTCTTCATAGTCAAATCTCCTTTCAATTTATACATATTAAATATTATTATCATATTTAATAATATGAATACATTAATTTTATAATATCATATAACTATTGGTAATTATATCTTATTTAAAATAAAGTGACTAGATTCTAATTTTTATTTAAATAAAAAGATATCAAATATATAGCTTACTTTACTATACATTTGATATCTTTTCATTTACTTTATCCATTTAATCCTTAATTAAATGTAGTTCCTAGAACTACTCTTGAATAATCACTATAATTTGATAAATTTTTAACTCCTATTTGTTTAAAAATGAACTCTCTTCCAAATTTATAAATTAAGTCGCTTAATAAACAATTTAAAAATGTTGATGGAACTCTTTCAAATCCATCAAAATCTAATAGTATTCCTTCATTAATATTGTTTCTTATGATTTCTCTTAATAAAATAGCATCTTCTATATAAATATTTTCACCAAGTATATCTCTAACCTTTATATTCATAGATATCCCTCCATATAAAATATTTTTTCAATTTTCTGAAAATTCTCTCCTTGATATTAATATATCAATTTTGTAGTATTTTGTCAACAATTTAACAAATAAAAAGGGTAAGTTAAATTGTAAATACAATTTAACTTACCCAATTTCTATAAGATGCTTACTTAAATTAATAGCATCATCACATTCTAATGAATTAAATATTTGAATTTTTCCTTTTTCCTTGGAATCAGTTAGTAATCTTTTTTCTTCTAACCTTCTTCTAATTTCCTTAGCTGTTCCAAGGCCTCCATCTATAATTGTAATATCATCTCCAACTATTTTAGACAAAGTCTTACTTATAAATGGATAATGAGTACATCCTAAGACTATTGATGATATTTTAGGAATCCTATATTCATTTAATTTCTCTGTTAGATATATTTCAAGTTCCTCACCATCTAAAATACCTCTCTCTATAAATTCCATTAATCCTGCACAAGGTACAGGAACTATATTGGCTTTTTCCCTATACTTATCCATAAGAAGATTAAATTTCTTTTCTCTTAAAGTCATAGGTGTAGCCATTATTAATATACTACCTTCTTTTTTTAACTCTACTGCTGGCTTTATGGCAGGTTCTATTCCTACTAGGGGTAATTCAGGATAAACCTTCCTTAATTCAGCTACTGCTGCACTTGTAGCAGTATTACATGCCACTACTATCCCCTTGGCTCCTTTACTTAATAAAAACTCTACTGCTTTAAAAGTCAAGTCTCTTACCTCTTTAACTGATTTAGTTCCATAAGGCGCATTTTTAGAATCTCCAAAATATATATAATCTTCATTAGGCATTATCTTAAGTGCTTCTCTCATAACACTAAGACCTCCAACCCCTGAATCAAAAAAACCTATAGGCATATTTCTCTTCTCCAAGTAATCTCACTCCATTTTCATTAATTCTATTTTTATTTTATACCTTTATTGTATATAAATCCATAAATTTTAATCTTAATAAAATCCATAAAAATCATATTATATAAAATCATTTTAATTTTTTGACTTATTTATCAATAAATTATTGACATCATATAATCAATATAATAGAATTTCTTTATAATTGTAATTATAGCGAATATTATTTATAAAAATACAATTTTTGTTCGATATTATGAGAAAGGATGTGAGTTATTTCTTGCATAATTTATGTGATTTGCAAGAATATATTTATGAAAGATTTAATATTTACAATTTCAAAGTCAAACCACAATAAAGAAGATTTATTAAATATATTTAATAATCATCCAGAAATTAAATTTGTGTCTTTTGTCGGAGTTGATTTATCGGGAAATGATACAGATGAAAAGATACCTGTAAAATTATTTTTAGAAGATATAGAAAACTTTCTTCATGGTGTTGCTATCCAAACCGATGGTTCTTCAGTTGTTCTTCCTGGTATAGCTACTCTTAATGACGCTAAAGTAGATATGGTTACAGACCTTAACTGTAATTGGTTCATTGACTATAACTACGATCATATTGATCCATTGACTAATAAGCCAGTTGGAACATTAAGAATACCTTCATTTTTATTTCATAATCAAAAAGCCGTTTGTTCAAGACATATCTTAACATCTGCAGTAGATACCTTTAAATCTACTCTCCTTTCAATCTTTAAAAATAAACCCGAAACATTAACTCCCTTTGGAATAACTATTAATGATATAGATGAAGTTGTTATAACATCTGCATCTGAGCTTGAATTTTGGGTTAAAACACCTAATGACAAGGCTGAAATTGAAGAATTATCAACATCACAAGTTTTACATGAGCATTATTGGACTAGAACTAAAGGTGCTGTTAGAACTGCTTTAGAACAATGCTTATTACTTATGGAGGAATACGGGTTCGAACCTGAAATGGGGCATAAAGAAGTCGGTGGAGTTAAAGCTAAATTAGAGTCTACAGGAAACTTCAATCATATAATGGAACAACTTGAAATTGATTGGAAATATTCCGATGCTGTTCAAGCTGCTGACAACGAAATATTTGTAAAAATACTTGTTCAAGAGATATTTAGAAGAAATGGTCTTGAGGTAACTTTTAAAGCTAAACCTATAGATAGCGTTGCTGGTTCAGGTATGCATATTCATTTAGGGGTAAGCTTAAAACTTAAAAATGGAAAAAGAATAAATTTATTCAATGCTACTAAAGAAGATTTTCTAAGTTGTATTGGTTATGGTGCTATAATGGGAGTTCTAAAAAACTACGAAGTTATGAATCCTTTTATATCATCAACTAATAATTCATTAAAAAGATTAAAACCAGGATTTGAAGCTCCAATATGTATAGTTACTTCTCTTGGTTTAAGTCCTGATAATCCTTCAAGAAATAGAACTGTTCTTATTGGACTTATTAGGGACTTACAGAACCCGTTAGCTACTAGATTTGAACTTAGATCACCTAATCCTCATACTAACATATACTTAGCAATAGCAGTCTCTTATATGGCTATGCTTGATGGAATAATATATGCTACTGATAATAAAACTGAAGAAGAATTACTAACTGAATTATCTAAAAAGGCAGGTGATGATTCAATCTACTTAGAAAAGGATAGAGCTTATAGAAGTGAAGAAGATGTATTTGAATTCTTTACAGAAAGCGAAAGAAATAGATTTTTCGGGAAAGCTCCTGCTACAATATATGAAAATCTAATTCAATTAGATAATAATCCAGAAAAACTAGAAATTTTAAAAAGAAATAACGTTATGAGCGATGCTTTAATTAATAGCTTTAAATTAGCAGTTACTCAAAGATGGGCAACTGAAATTTCACATAGAGTTATAGCAAATTATTCTTTAGAGGTTAGATCTTATAAACAACTGCATGGTAATCATGCTTTAGATTTAGATGTGTCAAATTGGATGAGAATTAATGAACTTAGACATACTATAATGAAAGATACTTATACTAATAAAAGTTTATTCACTAAGATAAAGGTCGCTTTAGCAGAAGAAGATTTTGCTACTGCTTCTGATTTATATCTAAAGCTTGATGATATGATGTCAGAATTAAGAGATTTATATACTCAATATAAGAAGAATTTATTAGATATTTAATATAAGCAAAAACACTACATGAGTCTTTATTTAATAACTCATTGTAGTGTTTTTTATTATATCCACCCAGGGATAACGACTCTTTCTGTATCTATTATATGCGAATTTCCATTAACTACTCTTTTTGTACGTATTGATTTTGTATTTATTAATTCTTCTGCCTCTTTAATACTACTTGCCTTAAACACAAAAGTCCAACCATCCTTATTATACTTTCCTGCACACATTAAATACTTTTCTTCTTCTATAGTTATTATGTCTCTATCTATTATTAAGCTTTTAAACTCTCCAATTGTCTTATAATTTAATTTCACAAAAATGCCACTATTCTTTTTCATAGCCCCCTCCAGAACATTTGTTCTACACTTCATATATTACACGAACTTAAGTTCTATGTCAATTATTTTATATTTATTTTTTGATTAAAAAAGGAGTTTTTTGAAAAATACAGAATTAAAATATATGTTCATGTCAAAAGAAAGGAGTTTTTTACATATTTATGAAAGAAAAAGCATTAAAATTACAAAATTTACTAATAGCTATTTTAATCTTTGCTTTAGTTTCAATTTTTGTTATAGAAGGCATTAAAACTAATGCTGAATATAAGAAAGTTTCTGATTCAACAATTCAAGAAAATTCAGATAAAAATAAAGTTGATAAAGAAAAAGAAGAAACAAAAAAAGAAACCGAAAAGAAAAAAGATGCTGAAAAGAAAAAAGAGACTGAAAAGAAAAAAGATGATTCTAATAAAACACCTGTTGCTCCTACAGAGGAAACTAATAAAACTAATCAACAAGAATCTATAGATACAAACACTAATACTAATGAAGCTGAAAGTTCTTCTACAGAAAGCAATGATACTACTATATGGTATCCTGAATCATCTAACGACAATAGTGATTATATACCTATCAATGACTATGTACCTAATTTAGATTCCGATTCATCTAATCAAGATAACGGACAATCAAATCAAGGTAATGATCAAACTAATCAAGACAATGTACAATCAAATCAAGGCAATGAACAACCAAGTGAAGATCATGAACAATTTAATCCTGATGAGCACCATCCAGTTTCTGATGCTGATCATAACAATGCTACAGGTGATATATATCCTGCTCCACCTACCGTAGATGGTGAGGTTAATTAAAACATATTTAATATAAAAGGGATTAGAATCTTAAAATGATTCTAATCCCTTTTATATTACCTAGCTATATGAGACAGTAGATAGTTTTGTGTAAAAACAAAACTATCTACTGTTTTTTTGTATTAACAGTTGGAAGTTTTGGAATAATATACTATATAAATTAGGAGGAATTATTATGACAAGAAAAATTGATACCAACTTTGATTACAACGAGGAAATTAAAAGATGTAAAACAATCGATGATGTGATGGGTAAAAACGGATTAATACAAAGATTAGTTAAAGATGTTCTTGAAAATATATTAGAAGGTGAAATGGAAGAACATCTAGGAAGAAATAAATATGAACGTGTAGAAGTAGTTGATCAAACTAAGAAGAACTACAGGAATGGTTATAGTCGCAAAAATTTAAGAAGTTCCTTCGGTGACGTCGACCTAGACGTACCCCGTGATAGAAATGCTGAATTTGAGCCACAAATTATAAAAAAATATGAAACTGTGTGTACTGAGTTAGATAAAAAGATTATATCTTTATATGCTAAAGGTATGTCAACATCTGATATTCAGGCTGAAATTGAAGACTTATATGGAATAACTATATCACCATCGATGGTATCTAAAATAACTGATAAAGTGCTTGCTAGCGCCGCCGAATGGCAAAATAGAGCATTAGATAAAATATATCCAATAGTTTATTTAGATGCTATGTACTTTAAAGTTAGAAGTAATGGAAAGATAGTTAACAAGGCTGTCTATATATGCTTAGGATACACTATGGAAGGATATAAAGATATTTTAGGTATATGGGTTGATGAAGCTGAAGGTGCTAAATTCTGGTTAGGAATTTGCAATGATTTAAAAAATAGAGGTGTAAAAGAAATTTTAATTGCTTGTATGGATGGATTAAAAGGGCTTCCACAAGCTATAAAAACAGTATTTCCATCAGTAAATATTCAAACATGTATTGTTCATCAAATAAGAAATTCAATAAAATACATAGCTTCAAAAGATAAAAAAGCATTTATGAAAGATTTGAAGGAGGTTTATAAGGCTACAACAGAGGAACTTGCGTTAGCACAGCTAGATAATTTAAAGGAGAGATGGGGAGATAAATATGGAATAGTAATAGATTCCTGGTATAATAATTGGAGTAACCTTTCAACATTTTTCGACTTCTCTCCAACTATAAGAAAGATGATTTATACTACAAATATCTTAGAAGGTTTTAATCGTCAAATACGTAAATTCACTAAAGTTAGAGTCATATTCCCAACTGATGAATCTTTAAATAAGTGTGTTTACTTAGCAACGATGGAGATACTAGAAAAATGGACTCAGCCTATACATAATTGGGGTGCTACGTTAGCAGAGCTATCAATAATATTTGAAGATCAATTAAAAGATGAATTAGCTTAAAAGCTTGTACTTTTTATAAATTATATGCATACTATTAGATTTTTTTGAAATACTAAAAAAGGTAATAAGAAACATTATTAGTATTTCTTAAATATAAAAAAATATTACTGGAAATGAAAATTTCCAGTAATATTAAAATAATAAAAATGATAATTACACAGAATTATCTATTCTCTCAGCTATATTAAATACTTCTAAATCTTTATTTTCTATTTTACTAATTTTAACTTGTGCTATTGCTTTTAATGTATCTAGTGCTGTTATAACACCTATATTTCTTTCTACAGCTGCTCTTCTAATTAAGAAACCATCTCTCTTAGAATCATTACCTTTAGTAGGAGTATTTATTACTAAATCAACTTCCTTATTCTTAACAACATCTAATATATTAGGCGCCACTTCATTAAGCCTTCTTACTTCCTCTGCATCTATTCCAGCATCTCTAAGTAATTTAGCTGTTCCAGCTGTTGCTATAAATTTATATCCTACTTCCGAAAGCATTTTAGCTATTGGCAGAAACTCTTCTTTATCATGCTTATTTATAGTTGCTAATATCTTACCTTTTTTATTTCCAGGATACATACTACCTCCTACAAATCCTTTATATAGAGCTTCTTTAATATTTCTACCCACTCCTAAAACTTCCCCTGTAGACTTCATTTCTGGTCCTAAAGACACTTCAACCTTTGGAAGCTTTTGAGTTGAGAATACAGGTACCTTAACTGATACTAATTCTGGTTCTTTATAAACATCTACTCCATATCCTAAGTCCACTAACTTATGTCCAAGCATTACTTTAGTTGCTAAGTCTACTATTGGAACCTTGCTAACTTTACTAATGTATGGAACTGTTCTTGATGCTCTTGGATTAACTTCTATTATATATAGTTCTCCTTCAAACTCTATGAATTGAATATTTATCATTCCCTTAATTCCTATAGCAACTGCTAGCTTTTTTGTATAATCTAAAACTTTAGACTTTATTTCACTGCTTACATTCTGACTTGGATACATAGTTACTGAATCACCTGAGTGAACTCCTGCTCTTTCTAAATGCTCCATTATTCCTGGCATTAAGATATTTTCTCCATCTGATATAGCATCTACTTCTATTTCTCTACCCATTAAGTATTTATCTACTAGTATAGGATTCTTTTTATCTTTAATAAAAGCATTTTTTAAGTAGTACGTTAATTCTTCTTCATCAAAAGTTATTTCCATCCCTTGGCCACCAAGTACATATGAAGGTCTTACTAACACTGGAAATCCTAATCTTCTTGCTTCTTCTAATCCTTCCTGTACCGTCCAAACACCCTTACCCTTTGGTCTATCTATTCCTAAACTTTCAAGTAACTCATCAAATTTTTCTCTATCTTCAGCCATATCTATTTGATCTGCTGTTGTTCCTAAAGTTTTTATTCCCTTTTCCTTTAAGAAGTTAGCAAGTTTTATAGCTGTTTGACCTCCAAATTGTAATATAACTCCATAAGGATTTTCTTTTTCTATTATATTTAACACATCTTCTTCTGTTAATGGCTCAAAATATAATTTATCTGATATATTAAAATCTGTACTTACTGTTTCAGGATTATTATTTACTATTATTGTTTCAATCCCCATTCTCTTTAATGCCATTACGCAATGAACTGAAGCATAATCAAATTCTATACCTTGACCTATTCTAATAGGACCTGATCCTATAACTATTACCTTTTTCTTATCTGAAACTTCTACTTCATCAAATTGTTCATATGTTGAATAATAATATGGTGATAATGCTTCAAATTCTCCTCCACAGGTATCAACCATCTTATATGAAGGCTTTATATTCCATATACTTCTTAATCTATAGATATCATCTGGACTAACCTTTAACATATCTGCTATAGCCTTGTCTGAGAACCCCTTTTTCTTTAGATTTAATAACCATTCTTTATCTAAATTTTCTATGTGACTTAACTTCAATCTTGTTTCCTCATGAATTATCCACTTAATTTTTTCTAAGAAGAATATATCTATTCCTGTTATTTTAGCAATGCTTTCTATTCTATAATCTCTTCTAATCATTTCTGCAAGGGCAAACATTCTTTCATCATCTGGCTTCATTACAGCTTCTTTAAGTTCTTGAATACTTAGTTCTTTAAACTTTGGATGATCTAGTGAATATTTACCTATTTCTAAACTTCTAATTCCTTTTAAAAATGCTGATTCAAAGTTAGCTCCTATAGCCATAACTTCGCCTGTAGCCATCATTTTTGTTCCTAAAGCTCTATCAGCAGTAAAGAATTTATCAAAAGGCCACTTTGGAATTTTAACTACTACATAATCTAAAGTTGGTTCAAAACATGCGTATGTTTTTTGTGTAACAGCATTTTTTATTTCATCTAATCCATATCCTAATGATATTTTAGCTGCAAGCTTTGCTATAGGATAACCTGTTGCCTTTGATGCAAGAGCTGATGATCTTGATACCCTTGGATTAATCTCTATAACTGCATATTCGAATGAATTTGGATTTAATGCAAATTGTACATTACATCCGCCTTCTATTCCAACTGCATTTATTATATTTATTGATGCTGTTCTTAACATTTGATATTCCTTATCTGATAAAGTTTGAGAAGGAGCTACCACTATACTATCTCCTGTATGAATTCCTACTGGATCTATATTCTCCATATTACATACAGTTATACAGTTTCCATATGAGTCTCTCATAACCTCATACTCTACTTCCTTCCAACCTTTAACTGATTTCTCTAAAAGAACTTGCCCTATAGTACTTAATTGTAATCCTGATGCTAAAATTTCTTTTAACTCTTCTTCTGTTTCAGCTATTCCACCACCAGTTCCTCCTAACGTATACGCTGGTCTAACTATTACTGGGTATCCTATCTTATTAGCAAAAGCCATTCCAGCTTCTAAGTCAATAACTATTTCACTTTGTATAACAGGTTCATTTATTCTATTCATCATATCCCTGAATAACTCTCTATCTTCACCCTCTTTAATGGATTCGATAGATGTGCCTATTACCTTAACATTATATTTATCTAATATTCCATTATCATATAACTCTACTGCTAAGTTAAGTCCAGTTTGCCCCCCCATACCAGCAAGCAGGCTATCTGGTTTCTCCTTTTCAATTACTTTTTCTAAAAATTCTATTGTTAATGGTTCTAAATAAACCTTATCTGCAACTTCTGCATCTGTCATTATTGTTGCTGGATTTGAGTTTACTAGTACAACCTCTATTCCTTCTTCTTTTAAAGCCTGACAAGCTTGAGTTCCTGAATAGTCAAACTCTGCTGCTTGACCTATTATAATTGGACCTGATCCTATAACTAAAACTTTTTTAATATCTTTATTTAATGGCATATCTATAACCCTCCTATAGTGCGTAATTCATAAATTTATCAAATATATATTCACTATCCTTTGGACCTGCTGCAGCCTCTGGATGGAATTGAACTGAGAATATTGGGAGCTTTGTGTGCTTCATTCCTTCTATTGTTCCATCATTTATATTTATATGTGTTGCTACAACATCTTTTGGTAATATTTCAACTACATATCCATGATTTTGAGATGTAATATGAACTTTATTTTCTTCTAAGTCTTTTACAGGATGATTACAACCTCTATGACCAAATTTCAATTTAGTAGTTTTTCCCCCTAAAGTTAATCCTAATAATTGATGTCCTAAACATATTCCTACTATTGGTTTCTTTCCAACTATTTTTTTAATATTTTCTATTACATCTGTTAAATCTTCTGGATCTCCAGGACCATTTGATAAAAATACTAAGTCCGGGTTAACTTCTAAAATTTCTTCAGCCGTTGTAGTCATTGGAAATACAGTTATTTTACAACCTCTATTTTTGAAATTTCTTATAATATTTTGCTTTATTCCAAAATCCATTATTGCTACATGTTTCCCCTGACCTTCTATAGTATAAGCATTTTTAGTAGATACTATAGATACGGCTTCTTTATTTGAAAATGCCTTAATTCTTTCTTCTACCTCTTCTATAGAATGTGATTCTAAAGAAATAATCCCTTTCATTGTTCCATAGTTTCTCAAAACCTTTGTTAACGCTCTAGTATCTATACCTTCTAATCCAATAATCTTATTTTGTTTTAAAAAGTCTTCTAATCCCATTTCACATCTAAAATTATTGGGAAAGCTACATTTTTCCCTTACTATAAAGCCTTTAACCTTTAGTGAGTCTGATTCCATATCCTCTAAGTTAATTCCATAATTTCCTATCAAAGGATATGTCATCGTTACTATTTGTCCATAATATGATGGGTCTGTTAAAACCTCTTGATAGCCAGTCATTCCTGTTGTAAATACTACCTCTCCAACACTATCTTTTAGATATCCAAAGGCTTTTCCTTCAAATATCATTCCATTCTCTAATATAAGCTTTGCTTTCATACTTTAGCCCTCCTTAAATTTATATAATCTACGCTAAAAATACACCTTTATAAAAGCTTTACTGATTTTTTTGTAAAACAAAAGGATACTAAGGAGATGACTTTAAAATCTTCTCCCTACTATCCTTATATATTTAACATCAGTATTAGAAAACGCTCTTACTGACATAGCTATGCAATTATTATCTAATTTTAAGTATAACATAGTCACATACTCCCTTTCTGGCCTCACAGGACCAATTTAAAGTGTACTTTTTAACTTCATTTGTTTTTTTATTTATCTTTTATAATATTCTATATTCATTCCTAATCCATGTCAAGGATATTTATCTAATTGCCTTAAATTAAATTTTAAATTTAACTTCCATTTCCATTTAGCTATATGGTATAATATACAACATAATATATTATATATTTCTATTTAGGTTAAATGTACTACTTATTTAGTAATAATATATTATATAATTAATAAATAGATATATAAAGGGGTGATTAAATGTTACAACTAAAAAATGTAACAAAAAAGTTTAAGAAAACTATCGTAGTTGATAATATTTCTTTTGATGTAAATGAGGGGGAAATTGTAGGGCTTCTTGGTGAAAATGGAGCTGGTAAAACAACTACTTTAAGAATGATCTCCACTATGTTACAAATATCTAATGGAGATATATTTGTTAATAATATTGATGTGAAAAAGTATCCTGAAAAGGTTAGAAAAGAAATAGGAATACTTTTTGGTGGTGATGTAGGTTTATATGATAGACTTACAGGTAAAGAAAATATACGATATTTTGCCAATCTTTATGGAATGAGCAAAGCTGAAGCCGATAGAAGAATTGATGAACTTTCAAAAAGCTTTGGAATGGAAGAGTATATAAACAAACCTGTTGGAAAATATTCTAGAGGTATGAAACAAAAAATTTCTATAGCTAGATCTATAGTTCATAATCCTTCCATCATGCTATTTGATGAACCAACTACAGGTTTAGATGTTAGTGCTGCAAGAATAGTTCAAAACTTTATTCTTCAATGTAAAAAAGAAAATAAAGTCATTCTATTTTCAAGTCACTCTATGAAAGAAGTTGAAAAATTATGTGATAGAGTCGTAATAATAAATAAGGGTAAGCTTTTAGAAGATTCTACTATTCTTAATCTAAAGGAAAAACATAATAATAATGATTTGGAAGAAATGTTCTTAGATTTGATTGGAGGTAGTTTAAATGAGTAACTTCTTTACAGTATTAAAAAAAGAATTACTAGACATATTTAGAGATAAGAAAACCTTGGTATTTACATTAATTTTACCTATACTTCTATATCCTCTAATGTTCAAATTTATGTCATCATCAATAGAAAAAACTCAAAAAGATGCTGAAAAAGAAATAAATATAGTTATAGAAGGAGATTCAAACTCCTTAATGGCTAAAACATTAACAAGCTTAGAAAATATAAAAACTCATACTGTTGATTCCCCTACGGAATCATTAAAAAAAGGTGATATTCAACTTATTGTAAAAATACCAGAAAACTTTGATAAAGATATGTTAGAAGGAAAACAATCTTCAATAGAATTACTAATTGATGAAGAATCAAATAAATCTATGATTGCAAGTAATATGGTAAATAGTATTTATGATAAATATAAAGATAATATAGTACAAGCTAGGCTATCTGAAAATGGAATAGATCCATCAATACTTAAACCTTTTGAAGTAGAAATTAAATCTGGAATAAATGTAGACAACAATGAAGTTAATGGAATGGCTTCAATGCTTCTTACTATGATTCCAACACTAATTGTTATTTTAATGATTTCATCTACTGTAGGTATGGCTGCTGACTTAGGGGCTGGTGAAAAAGAAAGATTTACATTCGAACCATTACTTTCAACATCTGCTAAAAGAAATTCATTGCTTTGGGGTAAAATTGCTGCTCTTTGCACGGTTTCATTTATTTCATTATCAGCTAACTTAGTAGTTATGATTTTATCAATGCAAAAATTTATGTCTTTTGGAAGCACTGAATTAAGTTTTAATCTCGATCCAATAACTGTAATTGGTATCTTAGTAATATGTATATTACTTTTAATTACTCTATGTTCAATGCAAATATCAGTTAGTTTATATGCTAGATCAACTAAAGAAGCTAACTCTTATTTAGTAGCTACAACAATGCCTACAATGCTATTAGCATTTATACCTTATATGATGGATGCTAAAAGTATAAATCCAGTATTTTTTAATATTCCTATTACAAATTCTATTTGTCTAATGAAAGAATTCGTTGTTGGAATATTTGATATAAAACATATAGTTATAGTTTTAGCTTGGCATATAGTTTATATAGTTGCAGCAATTATATTTGCTAAATTTATGTTCTCTAGAGAAGAAGTTATCTTTAGAAACTAATATAAATAGAAATCTTTTAACCCTTAGTATTTAATAAAAAAACAAATTATTATTAGTATTAAAATAAAGTGGATATTCCCAAGTAAAACATGGTGATATCCATTTTTATTTTATAATTAACTAAGTCAAGCTCACTATATTAAATTATTTTTCTATAATTACAAATTTAGACTAAATTTTAAACAATGCTGATGTATAATTAAACTAGATATTATATAGTAAAAAAGTACCTTATAAGTAGTTACTATATTTTTCAATAATAGCTCCATTTATATAGCTTAATAGATAATATCATATACGAGTATAATATTAATATAAAAAAATGTTAGTTATTTATTTTTACACTAAACTAACTAACATCTAACTGTTTTAATAATCTATTTTATTATCTTCCCTAATACATTATCAAACTCTCTTACCATTCCCCAGCTGTGGTAATTAACACCTTCCTTAGAATGATTTTTTTCAAAATCCTCTAATTCTATATTGTAAGTTTCAAATCCATTTAATTCTATTTCTAACTTTTCATTTTCACCTATTGCAAATGATGTTACTTCCCCATAACTTATACTTTCATTTCCATAATAAAATATAGTCCCACTTTCTACTAAAGTAGTATATATATTTATCAATTCATCCTTTAAACAATTTCCCATAATTATAATTCACCTTTTAATATCTTTTCCTCTAACCATCTTACTACATATTCAACTGCATTATCATCATTTTTAGGTGCCTTAAACTTAGCCTCTTCAACTAATCTTTTTATTCCATTTTCAGTACAAAAACCAAATTTTGCAGTCTTTAGCATTTCTCTATCGTTCATACTATCCCCTACGGCTATTACCTTACTTGGATCTATATCAAAATCTTCTATTAATTTTTTTAGTGCAGACCCTTTTGAAGTATACTCTGGAACTATTTCTAAAAATTTATCCCCACTTCTTAATACTTCTACATTATCACAAATTAAATGAAAATTTTCCTCTAATTCATCTACTACTTCTTCTTCCCCAATCATTAATATCTTAGTCCACTTTTGCTTCCATAACTCATCTGGTATATCATATATTGTTTCGCAAACTGAATTTGCTAACCTATCTGTATATTTACATTTTTGAATTATGTAATTCTTCTCTTCTGAAAATACTTCTATCCCTAAATTAGGCTTTTCTTGTTGCAATTTTTTCACTATTTCTTTTCTTTTTTCTTCTAAATAGTTTTCATGTAGTAACTTCTTATTTGAATAATCATAAACTTTACTTCCATTATATAAAATCACAGGTAATCCAATTTTTAAATTAGGTACAAATCTTCCTGCTGAAGCTAACATTCTTCCAGTAGCTAAAGTAAATACCCCTCCATTATCAACGAAATAATCTATGGCTCTTATATTTTCTTGTGATAGTTCTCCTTTACTATTAAGTAATGTTCCATCCATATCAGATACTAAAAGATATCCATTAAATATTTTACTCATAAACTTCCTCCTATTCTTTATTCATCATTAGAATAACTTTTCTTGATATTGCTCTTGGTAATAGCTTATTTATTAAAACAAGTAGCTTATTTTTAAATCCAGGAATTATTATTAACTTTCCCTTATTAAAATTTTTATAACCAATCTCTGCTACTTTATTAACTGACATTAAATTTTTATCTGCGCCATTTCTCTTTTTAATTCCCGCCTTACCTTGAAATGTTGTATTAACTGCACCAGGACATAAACAACTTACTTTAATCCCCTTATCTTTTACTTCCTCATACAAAGCTTCAGTAAAACTAAGAACATAAGCTTTTGATGCATAATATGTAGCCATCTTAGGACCAGCACAAAATGCTGCTGTAGATGCTACATTCATAATTGCTCCATTATTATTTTTTATCATATCCTTCAAAAAATATTTAGTTAATTCCGTTAATGCTCTAATATTTATATCTATCAAAGATAATTCCTTATTTACATCTATTTCACTTAAATATCCAAAAGATCCTATTCCCGCATTATTTATCAAAATATCCACAGACAAAGATTTTTTATTCACAAAATCAATAACTTGTTCACATGATTTATCCCCAGTTAAATCTACAGACAAAATTTCCACACATATATTATACTTCTTTAATTCATCTTTTAATTGTTTAAGCTTATCTATATCTCTAGCTACTAAAATTAAATTATATCCATCTTTTGCATATAATTTACATAGTTCCTTTCCAATCCCTAAAGATGCTCCTGTAATTAAAACATATTTTTTAGCATGCATTTTTTCCATATACTTACCCTCTCTAGTTAAATATTTAAACTAACTCTTACCCTTATAATAACAAACTTATTATTAAATACAAATATAGAAAAGGGTTATTTAAATTCAAAATTCAAATAACCCTTTTAAATATTATCATTATATTTACCTTAAATTAAGATATAAATCGCCATACTTGAGTTACTATAAAACAGCTTATAATTCCACATAATGTTGGAATTATAAAGGCTAAAAAAGTCCATTTAAAACTATTAGTTTCTTTCTTAATTGTTAATAAAGTAGTAGCACAAGGGTAATGCATTAAGGATAACAACATAACATTTATAGCTGTTAGTAATGTCCAACCATTTGCTATTAGCAATTCTTTTAACTGTACCATACTATCTAATTCTAACATAGTAGTTGCCCTTAAATAACTCATTATTATTATTGGCATTACTATTTCATTTGCTGGTAATCCAAGGATAAATGCCATTAATATATATCCATCTAATCCTATTGCATTAGCAAATGGTGCTAAAAAATTTGCACATGTAGTTAATATAGATACTCCTCCAACTTGAATATTGGCAAATATCCATATAACTATTCCAGCTGGAGCCGCCACTACTACAGCTCTACCTAAAACGTAAATAGTTCTATCTAATAAAGATCTTACTAAAACTTGGCCTATTTTAGGCTTTCTATATGGAGGTAATTCTAAAATAAAATTAGAAGGTATTCCTTTTAAAAATGTACTTGATAATATTTTAGAAACTAATAAAGTAATAAATACTCCTAATACTATTATTGCAGTTACTGTTAAAGCTGAAATTGCATTTCCCGAAATTGTACCAGTTCCCCCAATCAGCCCTCCAACAAATATTGTAGCTACTGTAATTATTATTGGAAATCTTCCATTACAAGGCATAAAATTATTTGTTATTATAGCTATTAATCTTTCTCTTGGTGAGTTAATTATTCTACAACCAATAACCCCTGCAGCATTACACCCGAGTCCCATACACATTGTTAATGCTTGTTTACCACAAGAACAACATCTTTTAAAACATTTATCTAAATTGAATGCTATCCTTGGTAAATAGCCTAAATCCTCTAACAAAGTAAACATAGGGAAAAATATTGCCATAGGTGGCAACATAACAGAAATAACCCACGCTAATGTTGTATATACTCCATCTATAAGCATTCCTTGAAGCCATGACGGAGAATTAATATAATAAAAAAATTCCCTTAACTTAATTTCTAATGATGCAAACATATTAGCTAACATGTCTGATGGATAATTTGCTAACGTTATAGTTATCCATAATACCACCGCTAAAAGTATTATCATTATCGGTATTCCTGTTAACTTTGATGTTAATATCTTATCTATCTTTTGATCCCTTAAACCATACTCTCTAGATGTAGTAACAACCTTTTTAGATATGTCTTCAGATTTTTTTATAATACTTCCTACAATTCTATCAGTTAAAGAAACATCTCCACTTTCTATCAATTTATTTCTTAAGTTTTCTATTAAAGATATAACATCTTTTGATATGTCAAACTTACTTATTAAAAAATCACATATATCCTTATTTCCTTCTAGTAATCTTAATGCAATCCAACGTTTTTTCTTTTCTCCTACATCAATTTTTAGCAATGGAATTATTTCAGATAAGTCCGCTTCAATTTCCTCATCATATGTCATTTTAAATGTTTCTTTATAGCCATTACTAGCTAAAAATTGAACTTTATCTTTAAATTCTTCAATTCCATTACCTTGTCTTGCTGCCATACTTACTACTTTACATTTCAATTCTTTTTCTAATTTTTTAAAGTTTATGTTTATTCCTTTTTTCTCTGCCTCGTCCATTAAATTTACACATAATATAGCATTATCAGTTAATTCAAGTATTTGAATTAACAAATTCAAATTTCTCTCTAGAGTAGTTGAATCGGCTATTACAGCTATTGTGTCATAATCCTCAAAGCAAATAAAGTTTCTTGCTATTTCCTCTTCTTCTGAGTTAGATAATAATGAATATGTGCCAGGTAAATCAACAACTTTATATAACCTTTCATTATACTTATAAAAACCCTCTGCATTTATAACAGTTTTTCCTGGCCAGTTTCCTGTGTGTTGATTTAATCCTGTTAATTCATTAAATACTGTACTTTTTCCTACATTAGGATTTCCTGCTAATCCTATAGTATGAATTTTCTCATTGCTCTTCATTTTTTTTCCTTTTGCTAACACACTTGTTCCTGTAGAACTTTTTGTTAGACCCATCAATTCATCTCCTTTTTTAATGATTGCACATAAATATGCTTAGCTTCATCATCTCTAATTGCAATAACAGCTCCTCTAATTAAATATGCTCTAGGATCTCCTAAAGGACTTCTATATAAAATTTTTATTTTTGTACCATTTATTATCCCTAGATCTAAAAAACGCCTTCTCATATCTCCATTAACATCCAAGTTTACAACCTCTACATAGTCGCTTGAATCAATCTTATTTAGTGTATTTTTGTATTCCATTCTTCCCCCTCCTTAATTTTATTTATATTCCTCTGGTTTCTTATCTAATGTCCCTAATATTAAATTATGATATTTTTGTTATTCTGTTCTAAAAAAATAAAAGTTCTGCAATATGCAGAACTTATAATTTAATTTCATCATCTGTTAACCTTCCATCTGAAGAATTTACTGGTATCTCATCACCTAAAAATTCTGGTTTAGGCTTTAATACATTTACATAAATAAAATCCTTTAATTGAGCTAACTTTTCTCTTGTTTTATAACTATCAATAAATAAATACTCCCTTATATCTGAAGGGATTCCGTAAGCTTCTATTCCTAATTTCCTCGCTATATACAATGCCCTTGGTAAATGATATTCATTAGTTACTATAATAGCTTTATTTACTTTAAATATTTCTTTAGCTCTATACATACTATCATAAGTGCTAAAGCCGGCATGATCCATAAAAACACGTTTTTCATTTATATCATGCTTCATTATATAATCTTTCATAGCTCTTACTTCATTATAATCTTCTTTTCCATGATCCCCTGTTAAAACGAAAGTATCACTTTTATCTTCTTTATATATTTTTAAAGCAGTTTCCAATCTATCTATCAAAATATCCGATGGCTCTCCATCATTTTTAACTCCAGCTCCTAAAACTATTATAGAGTCAATATCTCTTGGTAAATCCTCTAATTTTACTATATATTTATCATAACCTTGTACATTTTGAATTATAGCTATCATAGAGCCTACTAATATAATTATTAATAGCATAATTCCTATTATCATACTTTTTTTAATTCTCCTTAAAAATCCCTTTTTCATTTCTTACTTCCTTATAATATATTCTTATTCTCTTTTAAATGACATTTTAATATGAGGTATTTCAGCCTCATCATATACATTTGATATAGATTTAAACCCTATAGAACTATATAAATCCTTAACATAAAGTTGAGCTGATAACACAATTTCTTTTTCTCCCATCTCATTTTCTATAAATTCTACAGCTTTCATCATCATTTCCTGGGCAATATTGTTTCTTCTGTATTCCTTCAAAACAAGAACTCTCCCAATTGATGGCTTATCATAAGTAGCTCCACTTTTTAATATTCTACAATAACCTACTAATTTTTCTTCATAATATGCTAGTAAATGATAAGCTTCTTGGTCTTTATCATCAAAGTCATTTTCACAAACTATTTTTTGTTCACATGCGAATACTTCGTATCTACACTTTGCTACTTCATAAATATCATCTCTAGTCAAATCATAAAAACTACTTACTTTATACTTAATCTTGTTATTATTTATCTTCATAAGTTTCTCCCTTTTTATATTTCATAGCTGTCCACCTTTTATTATATAATCTAAATAATGTAATTACTATAAACTTAATTTTTATTTAATAATATTTGCCATTTTGCCTATAAAAAAATAGCTATTTAATTTTGAATAGCTATTTTTTATAATTTATCTAATTTGTCCGTTTCCATAAATAATATATTTAATAGTTGTAAGCTCTTTAAGTCCCATAGGCCCTCTTGCATGTAGCTTTTGAGTACTTATTCCTATTTCTGCTCCAAAACCAAATTCACATCCATCTGTGAATCTTGTTGATGCATTAACATAAACTGCTGCTGCACTAACTCTTTGCATAAACTTTTGTGAGTTCTCATAACTCTTTGTTACTATGGCTTCTGAGTGCCCTGAACCATATTTATTTATATGATTTATAGCTTCATCTATATCCTTAACTACCTTAGCTCCAATTATATAATCTAAATACTCTTTGCTCCAATCTTCTTCTGTAGCTTCAACTGCTTCTTTTACCAAATTTCTTACCTTTTCATCGCCTCTAATTTCAACATCCTTTTCTTTTAATGCATTTGCTATTATAGGTAAAAACTTATCAGATATCTTTTCATTAATTAACATCTTTTCTGCTGCATTACAAACTGCTGGTCTTGATGTTTTAGCATTTACTATAATATTTTTTGCCATATCAAGGTCACATTCTTCATCAACATAAATATGACAATTTCCTACTCCTGTTTCTATAACTGGCACTGTGGCATTGTTAACTACTGTTTGTATAAGTCCAGCACCACCTCTTGGAATTAAAACATCTATATAGTCATTAAGTTTCATCATTTGTGTTGCTACTTCTCTACTTGTATTTTCTACTAGTTGAACTGAATTTTTAGGTAAACCCACTTCTTCTACAGCTTCAGATAATACTTTAACTATTGCTTTATTAGAGTTTATAGCTTCACTTCCACCTCTTAAAATAACTGCATTCCCTGTTTTTAAACATAGTCCAGCTGCATCACAAGTTACATTTGGTCTAGCTTCATATATAATTCCTATAACTCCCATAGCAACTCTTTGCTGTCCTATTTGTAGTCCATTAGGTCTTTTCCACATTGAAAGCACCTCTCCTACAGGATCTGGTAAAGCTACTATTTGTCTTAATCCATCTGCCATATCATCTATTCTTTGACTATTTAAAGCAAGTCTATCTAACATAGCTTTTGATGTGCCTTTTTCCATAGCTACCTTTAAATCTAACTCATTAGCTTTTATTATCTCATCTTTATTATTTAGTAATTTTTTAGCCATATTCTCTAAAGCTTCATTTTTTCTTGAAGTACTAGCATTTCCCAATTCATATGAAGCCTCCTTAGCTAATTGGCCCTTTGTTATTAATTCGCTCATCTTTTTTCCTCCTTCAATTATATATTTAAGCTTTAAATAAAGTTCCTATTTCTTTTCCATCTAATATGTCTAATAATATTTCAGGCTCTTTTCCATTAGCAAGAATCATATTAACTCCAGCTTCTGTAGCTGTTTTAGCTGCTGTTAGCTTTGTAACCATTCCACCTGTTCCTAGATTACTTCCTGCTCCACCACAACATTCTTCTAATTCTGGTGTTATTTCATCTATTTCTTTTAATAACTTAGAATTTGGATTACATCTTGGATCTGAATCATAAAAACCATCTATATCTGATAGTATAATTAACAAATCTGCTTTTACTAGCTTTGCAACTATTGCAGATAAATTATCATTATCTCCAAATCTAACTATATTTTCTATTTCATCTATTGAAACTGTATCATTTTCATTAACTATAGGTATAATTCCCTTTTCTAATAATGTTTCAAATGTGTTACATACATTTTCTCTAATATGGTCATCCTCAACTACGTCTCTAGTAAGTAGAACCTGTCCAACAACATGACTATATTCACCAAAAAACTTACTATATATATGCATTAATTCACATTGTCCTACTGACGCTACAGCTTGCTTTTCTCTTATACTAGTCGGTTTTTCTTTTAATTTTAGCTTATTAACTCCAACCCCTATAGCTCCTGACGTTACTAATGTAACTTCTTTTCCTGAATTAATCATATCTGATAAAATTCTAGTAAGCTTTTCTATTCTAGTTAAATTTATATTTCCATTGTCATAAGTTAAAGTAGATGTTCCAACTTTAACAACAACTCTTTTAGCACTTTTTATTTTTTCACGATAACTCATTTAATACACTCCTAATTGAATTTACACATTGTTCATTATATCTTCTTTTCATTATAAGTTTTTTCATAATATTTTTCTATATAAAATTACTGTAGATTAATATTATTCTACCATTTTAACTAAAACAGATTTATCCTAGAATCTTAAAGTCTATATAAAACTTAAACTTACTATAAAATAGATATGCTCTTTATTAAGCATCCCTTTTAAGTTAAATTAATTATGTTTTGTTTAATAATTTTCTATTAAATAACCTTAATTTCAATTAAATTCATTAAATTTCTTATAGTTCTATCTAATACATTTATATTATCCATATACAAATAAATATTTATTCTTGTTTTTGTAAAAAACATAATTATTACAACTTAATATAAAATTTAATTTCAATGCATAATTTTTAATTTTTTTTGCATAATATTCTATTGATTTTTCTTAGAAATGTATTAAAATTAATATTAATGTATAAATATTAATAGTAAATTGTAAAGGAGACGCTGATGCAAAAATCAATATCAATCAAACCGTCATTTAAGTCTATATTAACATTTATTATACCATCATTAATAGGTATAATCTTGTTTATGACTCCAGTTAAACATAATGGTGAAATTACAATTTCTGTTGCTATATTATCTAAAATATTAGTTAATTTTTTAGGATCTAGCTTACCATTTATAATAACTATAACAGTTTGTTTTTCAGCAATAATAAGTATTTTTACAAAAATAGCCAAGCCAAACTGGATTTTAAACAATGAATATTTAAACACACTTTTTAACATAGGCCCTTTATGGTTCATATCTAGAATACTAGGTGCCGTATTTTGTGTGTTAGTTATATTTAATGTAGGACCTCTTCCTATAATAGGAGATTCTACTGGTACATTCGTATTAAATGATTTATTAACTATATTATTTTCAATATTTCTATTTGCAGGATTCTTTTTACCTCTATTACTTGATTTTGGTTTATTAGAATTTTTTGGAGCTATACTTACTAAAATTATGAGACCTATTTTTAGACTTCCAGGACGCTCTTCTATAGATTGTATAACATCTTGGTTAGGAGATGGTACTTTAGGTATTATATTAACAAGTAAACAATATGAAGAGGGATTTTATTCAAAAAGAGAGGCTACTATAATTAGTACAACCTTCTCTGCTGTATCAATAACTTTTAGTTTAGTCGTAATAAGTCAAGTTGGATTATCACATTTATTTATCCCTTTTTATTTAACTGTAACACTTGCTGGCATAGTTGCAGCTGTGATAATTCCAAGAATATATCCTTTATGTAAAATACCTGATACTTATTACAATAATAAACCTCAAGTAGATAATGAAACAATTCCTGAAGGATACACATCTTTAACTTGGGGATATAATTTAGCTTTAGAAAAAGCATCAAAAAACAATGATTTAAAAGATTTTTTTATAAATGGAATTAAAAATGTGTTAGATATGTGGTTAGGTGTATTACCTGTAGTTATGGCATTAGCTACAATAGCTTTAATAATTGCAGAGTTCACTCCAATATTCCAAATACTTGGAATGCCATTTATACCAATTTTGAAAATATTACAAGTGCCTGAAGCTGTTGCTGCATCTCAAACTCTTGTTGTAGGATTTGCAGATATGCTACTTCCTTCGGTATTAGCGGCAAAAACTATTACTAGTGATATGACTAAATTTATAATAGCTTGTACATCAGTTTCTCAATTAATATATATGTCAGAAGTCGGCGGAGTTTTATTAGGTTCTAAAATACCAGTATCTTTAAAACAATTACTTATAATATTCTTAGAAAGAACCTTAATAACGCTACCTATTATAGTATTAGTCGCAAATATAATATTTTAAACAAAATCTTAATAAATTTTTATAATAATTCTATAAATTAAGTGTTAAACTAGGCATAGGTTTTAATAAATCTATGCCTTTTTCTTAAAATATAACAACTTTGAAAGGTGGTGAAGTTCCTTAAAGGAACTAATACTTATGTTTAAATTTTTTAGTAAACCATTAAATCTATTGGCCCCTGCTTCAGGAAAAACAATAAAGTTATCTGATGTTCCAGATCCAGTATTTTCTCAAAAGATGGTTGGAGATGGAATAGCTATAGATATCACAGGTGATACCATTGTTGCCCCTGCTGATGGTGAAATTACTTTAATAATGGACTCAAAACACGCTTTTGGAATGTCTTTGGAGAACAATGTTGAAGTATTAGTACATGTAGGGTTAGATACTGTAACTCTTAAGGGCGAGGGATTTGAGCAACTAGTGAACCAAGGAACTAAAGTAACTGCTGGAACTCCTATACTAAAAATAAATAGAGATTTAATTCAATCTAAAGGTATTTCTCTTATTACGCCAGTACTAATAACTAATGCTGATTTAGTAAAAAAACTAGAAGGTTTAGCTGGGTTAAATGTTACTGCCGGAAAAGATCCTATTATTAATTATAAACTTTAATAAATTAATTATTTTACATAGTAAAAAAGACATCTCATTTTTTATTGAGAGATGTCTTTTTAAAATTATTTTTTCTTACTCATATATAATTTCTATTTTAACTCTCATTATTAATAAGCAAATATGCTTCTTTCACTTTATATAATTAAAATAATAATTATATATATAAGATCCTATAAATATTATTTTTATTATATTTTTAACTTTCTATACCTATTATAAGTAGCCATTATTTCTTGCTTTCTTGGCATAGCTAAGCTTCCCCATCCGCCTTTTATTTTTTCAATTGAAATTAATCCATTTTTAGCAATCTCTGAAATTATTTCATCTATCATTTTTTCAAAAGGTAAATTTTTATAAGATAAATTATTTTCTATCCACTTCATTATTGAACCAATAGAATTTAATTGCTCTGTATCTACAATTTGTTCTACCGCTCTTAAATCTATATTCTCTCTATTTATATTTATTGAATCTATTCCAGATACTTTTATTTTAGCTCCCTTAGGTCCAATTTCTATATTTCCTTTTTTAATTACTTTATTAAATTTAATATCTATTTTAAGTTTTTTTTCTTTTATTCTTTTTAGAATTTCACCTCTCATTAAAGATTTAGCTTCTTTTGTAACATCCTTTGTTTCATAATTGTCCATTTGAATAACACAGTCTGCAATGTCAAAGAAATCTCCTGAACTTCCAACTACTATAATCGTAGATATATCTAACTGCTCATATATAGGCTTTACTATTTCAATAAATGGAGTAATTGGCTCTTTTTCTTTTGCTACTAATTTCTGCATTAAATCATCTCTCATCATGAAATTAGTTGCAGAAGTATCTTCATCTACTAATAACAACTTAGTTTTACTTTCCATAGCTTCAACAATATTAGCTGATTGAGATGTACTACCACTTGCATTTTCTGTTGTAAAATTTATTGTATCCTTTCCATTTGGAAGGTTATCTATAAATAAAGATATATCTGTTTTTACTATGGATCTACCATCTTCTGCTCTCACTTTAAACGCTGTGTTATCTGTAATAACAAATTCCCTTCCATCACCTTCTATATGATTATATACTCCAAGCTCTAAAGCTCTTAAAAGAGTAGATTTTCCATGATATCCTCCTCCAACTATAAGAGTAATTCCTTTTTTTATTCCCATTCCTTTTATAGTTCCATTATTTTTAGTTACCACCTCTACCTCTAATTCCTTTGGTGATTTAAAGACCTTTCCTTCCTTTAATGGTTTGGTAGATATTCCGCTTTCTCTAGGTAACATAGCTCCATTTGCAATAAAAGCTACTAATCCCCTACCTTTTAAATTTTTTCTTATTTCTTCTTGATCTTCTACAAGCTTAACTCTATTTATTAATTTATTTTTATCTATATTATTATAAATTAAAGTATTTTCAACTATACTTGGAATAACATTATATAATATCTTTTCTAATTCTTTTGATAAAACAGATCTTCCTCTTGCAGGAAATCCAATATAGAATCTTGCTTCAATTTTTTCATCCTCTATAATTACAGATGTTCTTTCTAAAATCTCTTGAGGACATTTACTTATAGATATAAGTCCACTTTTTCCCGAACCAAATATCTTTTCACCATACTTATTTATATTTCTATAAAAAAGTCTTGTTAAAAAATCTGCTGTTGCTATATTTTTATATTTTTTATCAAATAACTCTATTGGAAACTTTGCAATTCCTTGCTTTACTATTACTCTAACCCTTGATGGTGATGCAAATGGATCACCTTGCACATGATCTATACTTAATATATATTTATTAAAATTATATTGACCTTCCAAATCCTTATATGCCTTATAACTTCGACCGTCTATTCTTACTAAATCTTTCTTTAAGTCATTTAAATCTCTCATATTAATCTCCCTTTATATATTATTAAAATAATCATCAATTAGTTTTTCACTCATCCTTCTATACATATTGCTCATATTTACTAAAGAACATAATAATAGAAAGTTCTTTTCAAATTCTCCTGAAATCTCTTCATCTTTAGATAACTTTTCATCAATAATTGAATTTTTCTCACTAATAGATATCTCTGCATCTATTAAGTCATTGTTATATTGTTCTAGATAATTTTTATATAAATTTTTTAATGGATAGTTTCCTTCTTCATCTAAAGAACTAACTATTTTATCTAGAGAACTTTTTATATCATTTATTGATAAAGTTCCTTTTAAATTATAAATCATACTCATAAGTATAATGTGCTCTTTACTATACCTTTTATTTTTTATAGACATCAATAGCTTTCCCTTAGCATAATTGTTTATCATAGTTTTAGTTAAAGTCTTGTCATCTTCAGATCTTTTAGTATCTCCTAATTTGTTTTCAAATAATTGTATAACTTGATCCATGTATAAATCTATATCTGGAATCTCCTCTAAGGATATTTGGTTTTCTAATTTTAAATCTTGGAACTTTTCTTTTAAAATATTTAAATCCATAATTACCTCCATATAGTTTTAAAAACTACTTGTTATCATCTATATATTCAATAATAATAGTATTATTATGATATTTCAAGATAAAGGTAAAAAAATAGGTGTATTTTAATAAAAATTGCACAATTTAAACTTTGACTATACTTAAAATTTATATAATAATATCAATATAATAATATATAGTTTTAAAAACTACATGATATAAAGGGGTGTTTTTATGGAGAAACATTTAAGAGAACCTATAAATAGTTTAACTCATTGGATTGGTGCTATATTGTCAATTTTAGCTTTAATAGCAATGCTTATAAAAGGATTTAATAATAATCTTTCTAGTCTACAAATATTATCTGTTGTTATTTTTGGAGTAAGTCTTATACTCTTATATAGTGTATCTGCTACTTATCATTCTGTAATTTCAAGTGATGATATAATTCTTAAACTTAGAAAGCTAGATCACTCTACTATCTTTATACTTATAGCAGGCTCATATGCACCATTTTGTTTAATTGCTCTTGGTGGCAAGTTAGGTATATCATTTTTTATTCTTATGATTCTAATTGCAATTTCTGGAGTAATTTTTAAACTTTGTTGGTTTAACTGCCCAAGATGGCTTCAAACTGCTTTATATATAGGTATGGGCTGGAGTGCTATATTTGTAATAAAACCATTATCACAAGTAATGTCTCCTACTAGTATCTTCTGGTTAGTTTTAGGTGGAGTTCTTTATACACTTGGAGGTGTACTATATGCATTAAAACCTAAAAAACTTCAATTAGGAGCCTTTGGTTTTCATGAAATTTTTCATATTTTTATTTTATTAGGTAGTCTAAGCCACTTTATAAGTGTTTTTATATATTTACTATAAATTGATTTAGTCGTTATAAAAGAAAAAGCAGAGAGCATTCACACACACTCTCTGCTTTTTCTTTTTAGCCTATTCCTCCATATATAATTCCAAGAATTATAACTAATATTGTTGTTATGGTAAAACCATATTTTGCAAACAATATAAATTTATTTCCTAAACATTTTGATGCACCTGTATTTATTTCTTCTAATACAATATCTTTATTATTTAAAAAGTAAAATGATATAAATACAATTAATGCACCAACTGGTGATAATATTACTGTCATTAGATCTGCAAACCCATTAAATAAATTCATGTTAACATTTAGCGGGATAGAAAGTACAAATAACGCCATTGCTATAAAAATAGTAGCTTTTTTTCTAGAAATCTTACTTTGTGACATTAACGCTTCTACTGGCCCCTCTAACATATTAATAGATGAACTTATAGCTGCAAATATTATACTTAAGAAAAATAATATGCATAATAGTTGTCCACCAGCCATTGATTTAAATATAGTTGGTATTGTTATAAATAATAATGGTGGTCCTGCAGCTGGGTCAAATCCAAAAGCGAAAACAGCTGGCATTATAACAAAAGATGCTAACAATGCTGATATAGTATCAAATATTGCAGTACTTATAGCTGATCTTGGTATATCCATATCTCTTTTCATATAACTACCGTAAACAACCATACCACAACCATTTAGAGATACTGTAAAAAATGCTTGTCCTAAAGCCATAACCCAAGTATTAATTTTAAATAAGTATTCCCACTGTGGTGTTAATAAATATTTAACTCCCTCCATGGCACCCGGTAAAGTAAGAGATCTAATGGCAAGAATAATAAATATAACAAATAATAAAGGCATTATTATCTTATTTATTTTCTCAATTCCATTTGTTATCCCAATACATACTATTGCTAAAGCTATAGCTATAGCTAAGAAATTCCATATTATTGTTTCTGGACTTCCTGAGAATCCATCAAAGAAGGTTGAAATGTCGATTTTATTTATTCCTCCATCAACACTCAATGTAAAGTATTTTATAATCCATCCTACTACTACATTATAAAACATAAAAACTCCTGCTAACCCTATTGCTGGGATAGCTCCTACTAATACTCCACCCTTTAATCCCTTGTTCCTAAAAGAATTTTTTATACCTGTTAAAGATCCCCCTTGTGCTGCTCTTCCAAAAGCAAACTCCGTTATAAGTCCAGTTGAACCTAAAATTAAAACAAATATAAAGTATGGTATTAAGAATACCGATCCTCCATTTTGTCCTAATCTATATGGAAACATCCATATATTCCCCAGACCTACTGCTGCTCCTATACAAGATAAAACAAAACCTGCTCTACTTGTAAAATTCTCTCTTTTCTTCATAACCTACAATCCTCCTAAAAATAATAAAACCACATAGCATTTGCTATGCGGTAATTATCTCAGGAATAAAAAAATCCACATAGCAATCTCTACGTGGTTACATGACTTAAACAAATTTGAGCTAGAAAAATAATCATAACCATCATAGATACAAACCAAAATTTCACTTATGGCCTGCACCTATAATTTATATTACAAATACAGAACCTATCTATAATAGTTATAATAATATGCCATATTAACTTTAATCATTCTAAAGCCAATTTTCTTACTCATATCTGTTCTCCTTATCCTTCATTTCTCCTTAATGTTAACACCAAAATATGTAAATGTCAATATTTCATTTCAGAATTATCCTTCAATTTGTACTTTTCCCTTAATTTTTCATATTTTTTTATTTTTTCTTTAAAGAAAATATGTTAAGTTTATGATATAATAACGAAATGAATAAAATTAGAAATGAGGTCGGTTTTTAGTGATAACTGTATCAAATGTAAGTTTAAGATTTGGTGGACGTAAACTTTTTGAAGACGTAAACTTAAAATTCACTCCTGGTAACTGTTATGGAGTTATAGGAGCAAATGGAGCTGGTAAGAGTACATTCTTAAAAATATTATCAGGAGAAGTAGAACCTAATACAGGTGAAGTTATAATTCCTGCTAATACAAGAATGTCTGTTTTAAAACAAGACCACTTTGAATATGACGAGTTTGAAGTTTTACAAACCGTTATAATGGGAAATAAAAGATTATATGAAATAATGGAAGAAAAGGATGCTTTATATGCAAAACCTGATTTTTCAGATGAAGATGGTATAAGAGCATCAGAACTTGAAGGGGAATTCGCTGATATGAATGGTTGGGAAGCAGAATCAGAAGCTTCTTCATTACTTCAAGGATTAGGTATAGGAACTGATATGCATTACAAGAAAATGTCTGAGCTTACAGGTTCTGAAAAGGTTAAAGTTCTTTTAGCTCAAGCATTATTCGGTAATCCTGGTATCCTGGTTTTAGACGAACCTACTAACCACTTAGATATTAAGTCAATTAACTGGCTTGAAGACTTCTTACTTAGATTCGAAGGAACTGTAATAGTTGTATCCCATGATAGACATTTCTTAAATACTGTATGTACTGTCATGGCTGATGTTGACTTTGGTAAGATTAAACTATATGTAGGTAACTATGATTTCTGGTATGAATCAAGCCAATTAGCACTTCAAATGTCTAAAGATCAAAATAAGAAAAAAGAAGAAAAAATTAAAGAATTACAAGACTTCATCGCTAGATTTAGTGCTAATGCATCAAAATCTAAGCAAGCTACTTCTCGTAAGAAGCTTCTAGATAAAATTACATTAGATGATATTGAACCATCAAGTAGAAGATATCCATTCGTTGGATTTAAACCTGAAAGAGAAGTTGGTAATGAAATATTAACAGTTGAAGGTTTAACTAAAACTATAGATGGAGTTAAGGTTTTAGATAATGTAAGCTTTAGAGTAAATAAAGACGATAAAATAGCATTTATTGGTGATAATGAAATTGCTATTTCAACTTTCTTCAAAATTATAACTGGAGAAATGGAACCAGATGCTGGTGAATTTAAATGGGGAATAACTATAACTAAAGCATACTTCCCACAAGACAATACTGAATTCTTCGAAGGTTGTGAGTTAAACCTTGTAGAATGGTTAAGACAATACTCTGGAAATACTGTTGAAGAACAATCTGAAAGCTATTTAAGAGGATTCCTAGGTAGAATGCTATTCTCTGGAGAAGAAGCTTTAAAGAATGCTTCTGTATTATCAGGAGGAGAAAAAGTTAGATGTATGTTATCTAGAATGATGCTTTCAAATGCAAATGTATTAATTTTAGACCAACCTACAAATCACTTAGACCTTGAATCAATTACAGCTGTAAATAATGGTCTTAGAGATTATAAGAGCGTTTTATTATTTGCTTCACATGACCATCAATTTGTTCAAACTATAGCTAATAGAATTATAGATATTAAAAATGATGGATCAATAGTTGATAGAACTATGACTTATGATGAATATCTGGAATTTGCTGGTAAAAACTAAGTTTAAATATAAAATAAATGACTGGAAAAATAATCTCCAGTCATTTATTTTATCTCTAATTATCTCTAATTATTTCTTCTATACATTCACTTACACTATCTACATAATTATTAGCTTGTTCTTTAACTCCATCTTCAGAATTATTAAAAGTAAAACTGTTTTCTGTTATCTTAAACATAGATATATCATTATATGAATCACCAATAGTATATAATTTTTCTATATTACCACCATCTAATTGCAATACCTTCAATATTCCACTCCCTTTAGAACATCCTTTAGGAACTATGTCTATAAAGTATTGATTTCTATATGCCTCTAATTCATTTTCAAATTTACTTAATAACTTTTCTTTTGCTTCATCTGCTGTATTTATATCTCTATTTCTTGCAAATAAGCTAATTAATAGATAATCTCTTTTTTCTTTAAACAAATCTTCTCTATTTATTATACCTTGAAAATAATTAAGCAAATCCTCTATATCATCTGTATTTATTGGATCTACAAGATAGTTTTTTCCATCACTTTCAAAATGAATGCATATATTCTCATCATCTATAAAATCCTTAAATACATTCTCTGCTACATCGTTAGTAATGTGATTATCATATATAATATTTCTATCTCCATCTAATATTAAACATCCATTGCAAGCTACTATATAATCATATTTTACATTAGGATATTTATCAAAAACTTGATCTATTCCATTTAAACTTCTTCCTGTTGATATTATGAATTTATATCCTTTTTGTTTAAGCTTTAATATTGCTTCAACATCTTCAATTTTTATAATATTTTCATGTACAAGTGTACCATCTAAATCACATGCTAAATATTTCATAACTACCTCACTTTTTTAAATAATAAAACCTAGATTATATTAATTATAATCTAGGTTTCGAATTATATCTAATGTTTATTTTGTATATTTTATATGAAGTAATTCATGTGCCTTTCCATGACCTGGTTTGCCCATATATTCATCATACATCTTTCTTAATGCAACATTTTCATGGGATTTTCTTTTCTTTAAATTTTTATCTTGATTATATAAAACAGATGCTCTTACTGTTCTTATATCTATTTTTTCTCTTTCCGCTGAGCTAACATGAGGCTGACCACCACCATTGACACACCCACCTGGGCAAGCCATAACTTCAACAAAATGATATTTTCTATCATTAATTTTTCCGCTATTTATAAATTCAAATAAATTTGAAGATCCATTTACAACTGCTACATTATACTCTAGTCCACCTATTTCTACAGTTGCTTCTTTTATTCCATCTAATCCTCTGACTTGCTTGTACTCTATATCTTCTAAATACTTACCTTCTACAAAATCCTTAGCTGTTCTTAAAGCAGCCTCCATAACACCACCAGTTGCTCCAAATATTGCACCTGCACCAGTGTATTCTCCCATTGCAGGATCTACTTCTGAATCTTCTAGTTTTGCAAAATCAATTTTAGCATCTTTAATCATTTTAGCTAATTCTCTTGTTGTTATTACAGCATCTATATTTCTTATATCATCATTTTTCATTTCTTCTCTATCAGCTTCGTATTTTTTAGCTGTACATGGCATTATAGTTACTGTAAATACCTTTTTAGGATCTATATCTGAAACTTCTGGATAATAAGTTTTACTTGCAGCACCAAATATTTGTTGAGGTGATTTAGCACTTGATAAATTCCCTAATAACTCTGGGTAATAATTTTCAACTTGTCTAACCCATGCTGGGCAACAAGATGTAAACATAGGAAATGGTCCATCAGCTTTAATTCTTTGAATTAATTCTGTTGCTTCTTCCATTATAGTCATATCTGCACCAAAATTTATATCAAATATTTTATCAAATCCTAACATTCTTAATGCAGTATATATCTTACCTGTTACATCTACCCCATATCCCATTTTAAATAGTTCACCCATTGCAGCTCTAACTGAAGGTGCCATTGCAACTATAACATGCTTTTCTGGATCTGCTAAAGCATCTTTCACTCTATCTGTATGTGATTTTTCTGATAATGCATCTACAGGACATACTGCTACACATTGACCACATAATAGGCAGTTTGTATCATCAAAACACTTTAAATTTTCTGGTCCTACAATTCTCTCATCATTTACCTTTTGGAATGTTATTGCTTTTGTTCCAGTTTTAGTTCTACATGTAGCTACACATCTTCCACACTTAACACACTTAGTTCTATCTAAAACTATTGATTTACTTCTGTCATCCACATATTCCGATTTCTCAGTTGGAAGAAATGGCTTAGATGCTCTAGCTTTAGTTTTTATTACTAATTTTAAGAACTCACAATTTTCTCTTCTTTTACATGGTCCACACTTAAATTCATGTTTATCTAAAAGTGCTGAAACTGTATTTTTTACCTCTTCTTGAACTCTTTCACTTTTAGTGCTTATTACCATACCATCTTTAGGCTTTACACAACATGCTCTAGCTAGCTTTTCTTGACCTTCTATCTCAACAAGACAAGTTCCACATTGCCCTATGTTATTACACTCTTCTAAAAAACATAAAGCTGGTATATCTATTCCATTAGCTTTAGCAATTTTTAATATGCTATCATTATCATTAGCTTCTATTTGTTTTCCATCAATAACTATATTTTTCATCTAAATTACCTCCACAAGTAAATTATAAACGCTTCATAGTGTTAATTTATAAATCCTTAAATATTTTATTGTTATAATTTTATCATATTTTCATCATAATAATTATCAAAAGATAATTATTATTATAACATTTTTCTTATTTACATCACAAATTTGATTTTACGATATAATACAACTAAATACAACTGAAACTATTTGCTAAAATTGTTCTTAAATATAAGTAATTTAAACAAAAAAAATAAAAAGGGTTATTATACAGTATTTTTTACAATTTATATCCCTTTTTATTGACATTTTTAAACTTAATTACCATTTAAAATTAAAAACTAATATTTTCCTATAATACCTATTTTTTAAGTTTTTTCATTTATGTTCGTCAGCTTTTATCTCTAAATGAATTACAAATGCTAAAATTGCTCTTAATAAAATTATGGCTGCTAATATATACATTTCATCTAAAGACCTAACTATTACAGTTTTTAATATCTCAGCCCCTAACTTAAACTCTAGTGCTAATGTTAATGATTTAGCAAACTCTATTTTTATTGAATAATTTTTTTGGGCCAATAAATTAAGAGTGTACTTATAAAATGCTTTTATAGCTCCTATTATAACAATAACAATTCCCATAGCTTCTAGTAAATGAATTCCTATAGGTACTACTGTACTCACAAAATTTTCTAACATATTTTTCTCCTTAGCTAATATTTTATCTTATTATCTATTACCTGACCTCTTATGTAAAGCTAATATATAATTTTTAAAAGAATTTTTTTATTTATTTGTGTTAATATAGTAATATAAAATATTATTAAAAAATCAAAGAGGTTATAATATATGATAAAAGTTTTTAATAGAGACACTAAAAGTTATGATATAGAAAAAGTCGCAGGTGAAAACTATATAACTTGGTCTTATGAATCTCCTGTTGGCAAAGGACTTCTTGAGCTATTAATAAAAAAGAAATTCTTTTCTAAAGCTTATGGAGCATTTTGTGACACAAAGTTTAGTAGGAATAAAATAGATAGCTTCATTAAGGATTTTGATATAGATATGAATTTATGTAATCAAAACATTAAAGATTTTAATAACTTCAATGAATTCTTCATTAGAACATTACATAAAGATGCTCGTCCTATAGATATAAATCCTAATTTTTTAATTTCTCCTGGAGATGGTAGATTATTAGCCTTCAATAATATAAATACTAAAAACTTAGTTCAAGTTAAAGGTATAAATTATAGTCTTTCAGAGTTATTAGAAGATAATGATATTATAAAAAAATACGAAGGTGGAGTATGCCTTATTTTAAGATTATGTCCTACTGATTATCATAGATTTCATTTTGTTGATAGTGGAATTCCATTAGAAAATCATTTTATTAAAGGAAACTATTATTCTGTAAATCCTACTGCTCTAGAGAGAATTCCTAAACTATATTGCCAAAATAAAAGAGAATGGTCAGTATTTAAATCTGATAACTTTGGAGATATTATTCACGTAGAAGTTGGTGCAACATGTGTTGGTACCATAATTCAAACTTATAATCCTAACGAACCAGTTAAAAAAGGCGATGAAAAGGGATATTTCAAGTTTGGGGGGTCTACTACAATCCTATTCTTTGAAAAGGATAAAATTAAAATAGATGAGGATATCTTGACTCAATCTGATTTAGGATTTGAAACTAAAGTTATTATGGGTGAAACCATAGGTAAAAAACTTTAAATTTTAAGAGGTGATATACTTGGGGGATATAATTTACAGATTACTATTATTTTTAAATAGTAGGAAAAATGAGGACTTAGATTATACAATAGCAACTACTATGCTACATAATATTAAGGATATACCTAATATGTCTATAAATAAGCTAGCGGATATTTGTTATACATCTCCTGCAGCCATTACTAGGTTTTGTCGCAAGCTAGGTTATTCTAATTTAAGTGAATTTAAACAAAGTACTCAATTTAATATAAATAGCTATGATTTAGGTTTAATGAGACCTAAAGCCATAAATTTCAGTTTAGCTAGAGAAGATCTTTTAAAAAATATGTACACCGAAGTAGACAAGGAGATAAATTCATTGATAGAAAATATTGATTTTAAAATAGTTGATATGGTTATAAATCTTATTTTCTCTTCTCCTAACGTTTCTATATTCGGAACTCAATATTCTCAATTAATGGCTCAAGATTTACAACGTCGCCTAGTTAATGTTGGAAAAATAATTAATCATGCAAACGATGTACAAGAACAAGAAAAACTTGCTGAAGATTTAACAGAAGGTTCTTTAGCAATTTTAATTTCTCCAACTGGTAGGTTTTCAATATATCATGAGAGATTATGGAAAAAAATCAAAGAAAGTAGTGCTATTGTCGTAATAATAACCGGAGCTAAAAATGATGAATATTTAAAAAGAGGAAACTATATACTATCTTTGCCTAGCTCTGAAAATTCAAACCTTTATATTCAACCATATAGATATTCCCTTTGTTATCTTATAGAATATCTTTATATACGATATGGCAGCCTTTATGCAAATTAAAGAGGCTCTATCAAAACTATGATTCTATGATTCAAAAATTGTTACAATACATTCTAAATAAAGAAGGCCTAGTAAGATTAAATATACTTACTAGGCAGTCTTATTATATACTATTATATTATTTGATTTTAAAATTCAGCTCTCTCTACTTTTTCTATTTGATTAATTACATTTTTAAATTGAGGTAAGTATTTCTTATGAGCAAGTAACATTTCATTTAGTAATGCTCTTCCTCTCTTATCGTCAGCTACTAATGGATTAGTTGTCATAGCTAAAAGTGCTGTATTATAATCTCCTGTATATGCTGCTTCAGCAGCTAATCTTTCGAATGCCTTTATTTGAGATGTTAATCCTTGTGCAAATATAGGTAACTCTGTTATTGTTTCAATAGGTTTAGGACCGTCTTTACCTATATAACAACTTACTTCTATAGCTGAATCATTATCGAATTGCTTTAAAACCCCATTATTTTTGGTATTTACAGCTACAATCATATTTTTATCATTATATATGCTATTAATTACGTTGCAAGCTACATCTGAATAATGTGCTCCTCCACGCTTTGATAACTCTTCAGGCTTTTCCTTTAGATTAATATCTTTATACAGCTCAAATAATCTTTTTTCTACCCTAGTTACTACTTCTGCCCTAGTTTCTCCTTTTTTAAATTCCTCTAATTCTGATGAAAGCATATCTCTTGTTTTATAATAATATCTATGATATGGACATGGAATTAAACCTGTTGCTTTTATAAATGCAGCATCCCATTCATACCCCTTTATATTAGCCATAGTTTGGACAGAGCCTCCTGGTTCTGTTAATTTTTCTATAATTTCCTTTGTAACATTTTTTCCATCTAAATAAACTCTTTCCGCATAAACCATATGATTTAATCCTGCAAAATCTACAGTTACTCTACTTGAGTCTACTGATAAGAGTTCAGCAAATGAATAATGTAATCCTATTGGCACATTACAAACCCCTATTATCTTTTTATGAACACCATATCTTAATAAAGCTTCTGTAACTATTCCAGCTGGATTTGTAAAGTTGATTAACCAAGCATTTGGACATAATTCTTGAATATCTTTAGCTATATCTAATATTACAGGTACTGTTCTCAATGCTTTAAATAATCCACCTGCACCATTTGTTTCTTGTCCTAAAAACCCATGGCTTAAAGGGATTCTCTCATCCTTAGCGCGAGCTGGTAATAGCCCAACTCTTAATTGTGTTGTAACAAAGTCTGCATCCTTTAAAGCTTCTCTTCTATCTAAAGTTAAATATATATTCATAGGCACTCCAGCTTTCTCTACCATTCTTTTAGCTAATGCACCTACTATTTCTAATTTTTCTTTTCCTTCTTCAATATCAACTAACCAATATTCACTTACTGGCATTTCACCATATCTTTTAATTAAACCTTCTACTAATTCTGGTGTATAACTTGATCCTCCACCTATAGTAACGATTTTTAATCCCTTTTTACTCATAATTAAATCCTCCTAACACTTCAACGTTTTTGAAATTTGTTATCGATTTCTTATGATTTAATTATAAAATATAATTTTATAAAATAATTTCAAATTTTGAAAATACACTTATTACTACTTTTTTATAATAGCTTTAATAGTTTTTTTAAATTTATTTTCATCTCCATCAAATATAACTAGATTAATTCCCATTTCTTTTGCTCTTTCTCTTACAGATGCTTTTATAGGTTCCTTGGTTGCAACTAATATTTTATAAGCCTTTTCTCCTCCTATTTTAGAGCTATAAACATTTAACTCATTTAATGCCATTTCATTATATCTATCGCTATCTTTACATGAAACACAAATAGGTATTGAATCTTTGACTGCAACGACATCAACCTCATTTCTTACAGTCTTAACATCATTATTCCATAAAAATATAACCCCATTTTTAACTTGATCTACTTCTTTTATTTCATCTATCATCATGTTTGTAGCCATTTCTAACCAAGTACCACTTTTAAAAATAAAGGCTTTAAGATAGTCACTTAAAAAACTTACTTCTACTTCATTAGAACCTATATCTTTATATATTATTCCACCCATACTTTTTAATTTAGTAAGTATTTTATCTAAAAGCATTTTTTCATTATCATCTAAAAATTTAGTTTTTATTAATACCTTTTTAGAATCTTGCCAATCATGAATAAAAATATTAGAATCATATAACTTTTGTTTATGCTTATGCCATATTGATAAATTTTTATATATTTGCTTTGTTAAATATACTAAATCTTCTTCATTACATAGTTTTGTTGAATCTTGAATAACTTGGCCTCCTGATGCTTTTATAATGTCTTCTATTTCTAAATCACCAAAATCTTCTTTCAATATTTCTATATTTGAATCTATTGTATATAATGTTTTTTGTTTAATATCTACATATATACTCTTAATACTATTCTCATTACATATTTTTAAAAGTATTAACGAATTAATTCTTTTTCCACCAGTTAAGTTAACTAAAACCTTTCCGTTTTTATTTTCATTTATAAGATTTTTTATTTCACTACTATCGCCCTCTTCTATAACCTTTTCTTTTAAAATAACTTGTGGCAAATAATTGTTATAATACTCTCTTATTGATTTCATTTTACCTTCTTCTTTAGAAGTTCTTATAAATATTACTAATTCTGGTTTAAATTTTTTAGTAGCTAAAATATTACCTTCATTATGCTCATCAAGCTGATTAATTAAAGTTTCTACCTGCATAACTATACCTTCTTTTAATAAATATATTTTTATTAATTTGCCCATAGTTAAAGTTTTCTATGTAGCTATAAGTTTAGTTTTCTAGAATTATATATTTTATAATTTCCTATAAATTAAAAATAGACTGTTTTAAAGATTTTCTTTTTAAATAATCTTTAAGACAGTCATATATTGATTAGATAAACAAATTTCTTGCTAAATATACTCCTGAACATGATGCCATCATTAATCCTCTTGTTAAACCTGCCCCATCTCCAATTGCATATAAATTTTTTATATTAGTTTCTAGATTTTCACCTAATTTAATTGCATTTGAATAAAACTTTATTTCTGGTCCATATAATAAATTATCTGGATCTGCAAATCCTTTAACTACTTTATCCATTTCTAATATAAAATTTATTATATTAGTCATAGTTCTATATGGAATTCCTAAAGTAATATCTCCTGGCATAGCTGTCTTTAATGTAGCTTCAACTGAATTTTTATCTAGTTCCTCTTGCCAAGTTCTTTTACCTTTTAATATATCTCCAAACCTTTGAACAACAACTTCTCCATTAGATAAAAGATTTGTTAACTCAGCTACTTTGTGTGCATACTCTATAGGCTTATTAAATGGCTCTGTAAAATTGTGAGAACATAATATAGCAAAATTAGTATTAATACTTTTTTTCTCTTTATACGCATGTCCGTTCACTAAAGATAAACCATTATCATAAACTTCAGCAGCTACAAATCCATCAGGATTTTGGCAGAACGTTCTTACCTTATCTTTAAATGGAGCTACTTTACCTATAAATTTTCCTTCATACATAAGCTCATTAATTCTTTTAATATCTCCTTCAGATCTCATTTCAAATCTAACTCCAATATCAACTATTCCAACTTCTTTTTCAATACCATATCTATCACATAAATCTGATAACATATCAGCTCCATTTCTTCCTACTGATATTACAGTTTTTTCCCCATAAAAAGAATCATTCTCTGTTGTAACACCTAATATTTCTCCATTATCTATAATTAAATCATTAACAGGAGTTTCAAATAGCATCTCTACACCTTGTCTTCTTAGGTAATCCTCCAACTTTCCATATAACTCTCTAGACTTTTCAGTTCCTAAATGTCTTATAGGTATATCTACAAGATTTATATTATGATTCTTTGCATTATTTTTAATACTCTTTATTTCAGCTTTATTCTCTACTCCAGAAATATTTTTTTCTCCGCCAAAATCTAAGTATACTTTATCACAATAATCAATTAATTTTTTTGTTTTTAAATGTCCTATTACATTTGGTAAATTTCCACCAACTAAAACTTCTTCTACTTCTGAATCATATAAAGATAATTTGGCATCTGAAAAAGCTCCTGCTCCAGCAAACCCTGTTGTTATATTGCAATAAGGCTTACATTTTATACATTTATTTATTATAGGTATTGGACAACTTCTTTTATGTACTGATTTTCCTTTTTCTATTATTAAAATCTTTTTTTCCGGATGAATTTTATTAAGCTCATAAGCTGTAAATATACCACTTGGTCCTGCCCCAACTATTATTACATCATATTTTTTATCTTTTACACTCAAAACTTAGCCCCCTTATAAACGAATATTTTCATAAATCCATTAATTATTATACGTATATTTTTAGTAATATCAATACCTTTTATTAGTATTAACAAATTTAACATATAAAATAATATAAAATATTTATTAAACTGAATTATAAACTTCTAATAAAAAAATAACCAGTAGAATTTAAAGTTTCTACTGGTTTTATTATTTTAATTTAATAGCTTATTTTAAATTTGCAAAAAACAATTTAACCTTATAGGAACTAACTGTCTTAATACAACCTCTTAAAACTATCTTATATAAAAGGTACGCACATTTTACAACTATCTACTGGAGAATCAATAAGCTTACATTTAATATCAAACACACTTTTTATAAGATCCTCATTTATGATACTTTCCTTATTTCCCTGTGCAAATATATCTCCATCTTTTAAAGCAACTATATTATGTGCGTATTTTAATGCATGATTTATATCATGAATAACCATTACTATAGTTCTATTTTCTTTTTCATTTAATTCCTTTAATATATTTAAAATTTCTAATTGATACTTTATATCTAAATGATTTGTAGGCTCATCTAGAAGAATAATTTCTGTATCCTGTGCTAATGCTAAGGCAATCCAAGCTCTTTGCCTTTGACCACCTGAAAGATTTCCTAAAGTTACATTCTTTTCATTAACAAGTCCCATTTTACTTATTGCTTCTAAAACAATTTTTTCGTCTTTTTTACTCCAAAAAGATAATAAATTATGATAAGGATATCTACCTTGTTTTACTAAATCATAGACTGTCAAATCTTCCGGTGCATTGCTATTTTGAGGAAGCATTGATAACAACCTAGATACTTCCTTTGAAGGTATTTTTAAAATATTTTTATCCTTCATTAATACAGTTCCACTTTTAGGTGTAAGTATTCTTGCTATAGATTTTATTAATGTTGATTTCCCACATCCATTAGAACCTATTAAAGCCGTAATTTTTCCTTCTTCTATATCTAAATTAATATTATCTAATATTATCTTTTCATCATAACATAACTTTAAATCATTTGCTTTTATCATTTTTATCTCCCCTTTGAATACTTTCTATTTTTAATTAAAAGATATATAAAGTATGGTGCTCCAATAGAAGCTGTAAATATTCCTATTGGTAAATCCTGTGGATAGAATAACCATTTAGAAACAAAATCAGCTATTAAAGTTATAATTCCTCCTATCAATATAGAAAGTAACGTTATATTCTCAAATTTTGAATCTACAAGTTTTCTAGCAATATGGGGAGCTATTAACCCTACAAAAGATATTCCACCTCCGATAGTTACAGCACCAGCACTCAATGCCGCTGAAATACTTAGAAGTATCAATCTTCTCTTACGTAAGTTATTTCCTAAAACAATTATAACTTCATCATCTAACTGATGAAGATTTAAATCCTTTGTAAATATAATAGTTAATATAGTAAAAAATATAAATGTTACCATAATAATTATTGCATGAGTCCAATTCACACCATATATACTTCCTGTTATCCATGTTGTAGCTTCCTTTATAAATATTACAGGACCATTTATTATAAGAATATTAGTTAAAGCTTTGAAAATAGCTGAAACTCCAATTCCTATTATAATTAACTTATTTGTTGATGTTGATTTTCCCGAAATAAGGAAAATAAGGATTACAGCTATAAACGAAAATGCGAAAGTAAATAATGGCATATATAAAATTGATGTTGTTAGTGAATTATTCTTAGGATCTATAAACATAGTTAAAAATACTAAAGCTCCAACAGCACCTCCATTTACTATTCCTAATATATCTGGAGATGCCAAATGATTTTTAACTACACCTTGAAGTATAGCTCCAGATAATGCTAAAGATGAACCAACAAAAAAAGCAACTATAACCCTTGGTAACCTTATATTCATTACCAAAATGGAGGAAAATCCACTATCTATACCTAAAATACTTTTTAAAACCTCTAACGGGCTTACCATTACCTCTCCAAATCCTAAAGATATAGTAAATATTGCAAGAATTATTATTATTAAAACTATACTTATTTTTATAGTTTTTTTGCTTATATTAATCATTGTTCTCTCTCCTTATAGCAATATATATAAAGAATGGCCCTCCTATCAGTGCTGTTAAAGCACCAACTGGAACTTCCTTTGGATAAATTATAAATCTTGACATTATATCTGCAAGTAATAATATAGAAGAACCTATTAATACAGAAAAAGGTATAAGCCATCTATAATCTGTGCCAAAAAACTTATTTACTATATGTGGTGTCACAAGTCCAATAAAAGCTACTGGTCCAGCAAGTGCTACAGATACTCCTGATAAAACTGAAACTATAGCTATTATAAGTATTTTTAAATATATTGTTTTCATTCCCAAAGATTTTGCCATTTCTTCTCCCAATGAAAATACATTAAGCTTCTTTCCAATAAATAAAGTAAAAATTATTACTCCTATAATTATTGGTGCAAATTGAATAATAACTTCCATCTTTTTACCTTCTACCGAACCTGTCATCCAATAAACTACTTCTTCTAAAGCAACATCATTTCTATACAGAATACCTTGAGTTAATGAAAATAATAATGCCGCTAATGCTGCTCCCCCCAATGTTAAGTCAGTAGATCTTATTTCCCTATGAAGTCCCCTGATAATACATATACTAATATTGCAGTTAATAACGCACCAAAAAAGGATATCCACGCAAGCCCAAAACTAGATATATTTGAAATATAAGTTATCGCTATTACTAAAGCAAATACCGCCCCAGAATTTATACCTAGTACACTTGGAGATGCCAATTTATTTCTTGTTAATCCTTGTATTAAAAGACCTGAAACACCAAGAGCTCCACCAACTAAAAATGCATTTAAAGTTCTTGGAACCCTAGATGTTCTTATAATTATATGTTCTTGAGAATTATTAAAATTTCTATATGAATCTATAATCATATCATAAGATGTATCTATAAAACCTTTAGAAATACTTAAATAACATAATATAAAAATTAACGCTACTAATAATAAAAGTACTATAAATTTACCTTTATTATTTTTTACAATGCTTCCCATATGATCCCTCCATCAATCAATTGATATAAATTATCATTTTCTATTGATAATTTATATTAATTATGTTATCATAATTTTACCATTAAATCTACAATATTCGACAGAAATATAAAATTAATTTGGAGGTATAAATATGACAAAGAAAATATTGTCTATGATTTTATCAAGTATGGTAGCAACAAGCTTATTTGTAAGCTGCTCAAATAAAGTAGATAAAACATCAAAAGATCAAACTATATCTATACAACATTCAATGGGAACATCTGAAATTCCTAAGACTCCAGAACGCGTTGTTATACTAACTAATGAAGGTACTGAAGCGCTTCTTACTCTTGGCATTAAACCTGTAGGCGCTGTTACTGGAGTTACTGGCGATTGGTATGAACATAATAAAAATGAACTTGATGGAGTTAAACCTATCGGAAAAGAGAAAGCCCCTAATATAGAAGCAATTGCTGCCTTAAAGCCTGATTTAATAATTGGTAATAAAATGAGACATGAAAAAATTTATGATCAATTAAACTCAATAGCTCCAACCGTTTTCTCAGATACAATAAGAGGAGCTTGGAAAGATAACTTTAAATTCTATGCTAATGTTTTAAACAAAGAGTCTGAAGGTGAAAAGGCTATAGGGAAATATGAAAATAAAATTACTTACATAAAAGAAAATTACAAAGAAAAATTAGATACTAAAATTTCACTTGTTAGATTTATGGAAGGTAAAACTAGAATATACCTTGGCGATACTTTTGCTGGAACAATTCTTAAGGAAATAGGCTTTAAAAGACCTGAATCTCAACAAGGAACTGAGTTTGTTAACGAAATTGGTAAAGAAAGATTAAAAGAAGCTGATGGTGATGTAATGTTCTACTTTACTTATGAGTTAGGTGATGGAAAGGGTCTTGCTAGAGAAGCTGAATGGATGCAGGATCCTTTATTTAAATCCTTAGATTCAGTTAAATCAAATAAAGCATTTAAAGTAGATGATACTATATGGAATACAGCTGGAGGTATAAAAGCTGCTAATTTAATGTTAGATGATTTAACTAGCATGCTAAAAGAAGGTAAATTTTAATATATAAAAATTTATTGTCTATAATATTTACTCTCATTTATTATAAATAAAAAGAAAAAGGGTTGTAATTAATTTACAACCCTTAAATATTTATAATTAATAAAATTAAATTCTTCAACAAATTAAACTAACATATATATTTTCATATGATAATAAAATTACCTATTTTTTTATTGTTCTAAACCTCTCATAAATATCTATTTAAAATCTATAAGCGGTAAAAAATGGTGATAAAAAAGACCTTGCTAACTGCAAAGCCTTATAAATGGTACGGCGGAGAGGATTCGAACCCCCGACCAACTGGTTCGTAGCCAGCTACTCTATCCAACTGAGCTACCACCGCATATTCATTTGAACAATTTTTATCTTAACATAAAGCACTAAATAAAGCAAGTAATCATATCCAATAAATCTTTTTAAAATATCAAAATATAATACGCTTAATATACTATATTGCTTATTTAAGGTAAATATATATCAGAAAATTCTATCTCTAACATTTGTATCTTATCACTATTTCCTCTCTCAGTAATAATATTATTTTCTTTGACTATTGTTATTGGTAGCTTTACTATAAAGGAAGAACCCTCTCCTTCTTCGCTTACTATATCAATTTTTCCATCATGAGTCTTAACTAAATAATTTACCAAGTCTAACCCTATACCACTACCTGAATTTTCATTACTTTTCTTTTTGCTTATTTGATAAAATCTATCAAATATTTTCTTTTGATCTTCTTTAGATATTCCTACACCTTCATCAGTAACAATTATTTCTACTTCCTTTTCACTTATATAAAGGTCTATATAAACATTCTTATCTTCTGAAGAAAACTTTATTGCATTAGAAATCAAATTCATAACTATTCTATCTATAACTTCTGGATCTGCTGCAATTATACATTCTTCTTCATTAGTGTCAAAAATTAATTGTATATTCTTTTGTTTAGCATATCTATCTATACAACTTATAGTTCCTTCAATCATAGAAACTATATCTATATTTTTCTTATTTAAAACATAATAGTTATTTTCAAGCCTAGTAGTATCTATTAAATTATTAATTAGTTTTAACATCTTAAGACTATTTCTTTTGACAATTTTCATATACTCTATAGCTTTTTTATCCTCTATATCCACATTTCCACATTCAATACACTGCATTATACTTAAAATTACATTTAAATGAGCTCGCATATCATGAGATATATTTAATAAAAGTTCTTCTTGTTTTGTATTTTTTTCTTGTAGTTCAGCTAATAATTCTATTATTTTATTATAACTAGTATTCGAAATACTATCTTTCAAAATATCCTCATATTTTAAAAATAATCCCTTCTCACCCATTCCCCTGAACCTCTCTTATAAATATAACTTCTATCAATTATTAATATTTCTTTATATACTTCTTAGTTTATCATATCCATTTTTTTGTAACAACCACTTTTATAGTATTTTATTACATTTTTTATATATTTTTAACATTATGTTATTTTTTTTTATTTTTTTCTGATTTATTTTGAATATAAATTTATAAAATATCTTAACAATGATTTTAGATTAATTTATATAAAAATAAAAAGCACCATTAGGTGCTTTTATGCTATATTACTATTTTTATTATTCAATGATTTAATTACCATAATAACATATATAGTTGCAATTACTACTGTAAATGCTCCTATTGGTATAATTAAACTTAATATAATAGGTAAAGTCATTGCATATAATGATATTTTTAATATATCGACATACTTTAAATTTGTTTTTTTCATTTTATTAATTAATATTCCTGCCACTGATACTATTAATCCTTGAACTAAAATAGCTGCATATTTTACTAATACCATAACTACAATTATAATATATTTTAATATTGATAGCTTATTAACCGCATCTATTAATGTATCATTATTCATATACTCTGGCATAAAAGGAATATCCTTAAATTTTGCTATGTACTGATCTCCATTGCTTCTAGCAACTACTCCATCTTTAAAAAATATTACAGACATATCTTTATGTACAACTATACTTCTATATGATTCTACATCGTCAACTGATTTTGTAGTATCAAATATACTAATAACACTTCCCTCTTCTTTCTCATATGGAGATTTTTCAAAATTAAGTTCTCCATTTTTCATTTCGAATTTATAATCTTCTTCATTTAATAAATTAATAGCAATATTTTCAAAAGTTCCCAAAAATATTGCTTGAGATATACCCAACGTTAAACCTATTATCAAGCTAAGAACTAATATATACATTAATACTTTATTGAAGCATTCCTTAACTAAAACATCATATCCTCTTATATTAGCTACACTTATTCTCATTCTCTTAATAAAACTTAACTTCACCTTTACGTACCTCCGTAGAATTGGCATTATTTCAGTTAATAACTATTTTATCATATATAAATTTATTTATAAACATATGTAATTTTCGTAAATTTAAATTTTAGGGATTAAAGTTATTACTTTTTGTTAATTATTATATATATAGCTCTATATATTAAGGAGGTAAAAAAATGAAAATTAAATCTAATACAAGAAATAAGAAAAAGAAGAATTTTAGTTTATTTAAATTAATCTCTCTATTCTTATTTTTTATAGTATTAGGGGCTTTTACAAATATTTATCTATCAAATAATTATTATAATAAATTAAATGAATTCTATTATTCATTTAATAAATGTGATTTTAATACTGCACAAAGCAAGTTAGCTTCTCAAAGTCTTTTTATAAAATTCCATAAAAATAAATATAATCAAGATCTAAACAACTATTTTACTGGTGTAATAAAAAAAGTTTGTAATTCTGTTAAATCTGGAGAAATAACGGATAATCAAGCTCTTGCAATACTAACTGAAATAAAAAAATATGATGTACTAAATTCATCATTAGATAAATTAATCGCTTCCTTTGACAGTAATTATGCATCTAATTCAAATAAAGAAGATATATCTAATATCACTAATGAATCTTTAAAATCTGGAATAGAAGCATTAAATAATAAAGACTTTTTAAAAGCTATGTCTTATTTTAATAGCATCTCCAAAGATAATAAAAAAGATTTTAATTCTGCAAAAGAATACATACATAAAACTAAGGAAATTTATAAAAATGAATTAATAACTAAATCTGATGAACTAATAGCTAATAAATATTATACTAAAGCAATTGAGCTACTATCTTCCTATGATACTAATATTTTAGGAGAAAATAATAAAGATATAAATGATAAAATACACTTTGTAAAAATGGTAAAAGATGAATATTTAGCTAATATAGCAAATGAAGATAGTGAATATACCTCAAACGCTATACTTCAATCAATTACTATTGATAATGTAAATGCCTTAAATATAGAAAGTAAAACTCCTTATTTTATCTATGTTAATCTATTACAACAAAAAACTTATATTTATGAAGGAGCAATTAATAATTGGAAACTAATTAAAACATTTGAATCCTCTACAGGGTTGCCAGGAAAAGAGACCCCTAAAGGAGTCTTTGCTATAACTGGTAGAGGTGAATGGTTCTTCTCTGAAGAATTTATGCAAGGCGGAAAATATTGGGTTCAATTTATGGGAGATTATTTATTTCACTCTATTCCATTTAATCAAGATCAAAGCAAAATTGTAGATAGTACTTTAGGAACTCCTGCTTCTCACGGATGTATAAGACTAGAAGTTGATGCTTCTAAATGGCTATATGATAATGCTCCAAATGATACTAAAATAATTATTAACTAATACTCTGAATTCTTACATTACATAAAATATAGACATATTTAAATTTAACTGTTAAATTTATTATATAGAATACCTACACTAATTGATTAGTTCATTATTGTAGGTATTCTTTTGTTTTAAATTCAAAAATATATACTTAAAATTTATGCTACTATAGATATATATAAATACATAATTAAAGGAGTCAAAATCAATGAATATATCTATTCCTAATGATGTTCAACTTATAATAGATACTTTTTATAATAATGGATATAAAGCTTTTATGGTAGGTGGATGCGTCCGTGATAGTATCCTCTCTTGTAACCCTAAAGACTATGATATAACAACTTCTGCATTACCAGAAGAAACCATAAATCTTTTTAATAAAACTGTACCAACTGGAATAAAACACGGTACTATAACAGTACTTATAAATGATGAATCATATGAAGTTACTACATTTAGATCAGATGGAGAATATAATGATAATAGAAGACCTGATTCTGTTACATTTGTAAGAAATATTAAAGATGATTTATCAAGAAGAGATTTTACAATAAATGCATTAGCTTACAATAAAAAAGAAGGATTAATGGATTATTTTAATGGTTTAAATGATTTACAAAATAAAATAATTAAATGCGTTGGAGATCCTAATAAAAGATTTAATGAAGATGCTCTTAGAATGCTTAGAGCTATAAGATTTAGTTGCCAATTAGATTTTCAAATAGATTATCCAACTTATAATTCAATAAGAAAAAATTATAAATTAATAAATAATATTAGTTCAGAGCGTATAAGAGATGAGCTTTGTAAAATTCTTATTTCAAATAATCCCTCAAAAGGCCTTGAGTTATTAAAAGATACTGGAATATTACAAATTATATTACCAGAAATATATGAACTAATAGAATATACTCCCAATTGCAATAATCATAATAGGGATGTTTTTAAACATACTCTTAAAGTTATTGATAATACAGAAAATAATTTACTTTTAAGATTAGCTGCATTATTCCACGATGTTGGAAAACTTAACACAATGACCTTATTAGAAAACGGTCACTGTTATTTCCCTGGTCATAGCTGTGAAAGTGCTACTATGACAAAAAAAATACTATCTAGATTATCCTTTGATAATCTTACTATTAAAAGGGTTTGCTCTATTATAAATGAACACCTTGTTTTAAATGTTAAATATTTACCTACTGATGGTGAAATAAAGAGACTTATTAATAAAGTAGGTTCAAACAATATGAGTTTACTTTTTAGCCTTCAAAGAGCAGATACAAAAGCATTATGGAACCCTCAACCCTTTTTAGATAAAATTGATTTTATGGAATATAGAGTTAATTTAATATTAGAAAATAATGAGCCATTAACTGTAAAAGACTTAGCTATAAATGGTAAAACTATCGCTGAAAAACTAAATTTAAATCCTGGAAAAATAATTGGAGAAATATTAAACCATTTATTAGATGAAGTATTAGATGATAGTTCTTTAAATAACGAAGACATCCTTTTAAATAAGTCAAAATCATATTTAGAATCTAAACATCCATCCCCTTAATATTAAATAGAGCATCTTATCAAAAGACTAAATTAAGCTATAAAATTCATGTAAACAAATATAACTTTACTAATGAATTTTGTAGCTTAATTATTATTCTAAAATAAACTTAATCTTATTTTTGCTAATTCTTTTTTAAACTGTTCAAATCCTTAGTTTATATTGTAAAACCTATCAGTCAGTATATGATATAATTAGCTATTAATATTAATTTGTATATGGAGGAAAAATCTTTATGTTTACATATCAGCAAATAGAAAGTTTAAACGATTTAGAATTACAGGTATATGACTATATAATTAAAAACCAACATACAGTTTTAAAATTAACAATACGAGAATTAGCTCAAAAAGTTCATGTTTCTACTACTACTATATTAAGGTTTTGTAAAAAAATGGGCTGCGATGGTTTTTTTGAATTTAAATATAAACTAAAAGAACATTTAACAGAAACAAGCAAACCTTTCAAATTACATATAAATGATTATGCAGCTATTGATTATTTTAAGCGTTCTAATCATCCTTCAGAATTACAAAAAATAATAGATGCTAGCAAGATTATTAATAAGAGTAAACAAATTATTTTTTTAGGAATAGGAACATCAGGTATCTTAGCTAAGTATGCTTCTAGATGTTTTATTAATATAGGAAAATTCGCTGTATATATTGATTATCCATATTTCCTTGTTCCTGATGGGTTTTATGATGAAACAGTGATTATTGTATTTTCTGTAAGCGGAGAAACAGAAGATATAATAAATCAGATAAGGCAATTTAGAAAGTTTAATTGTGTGGTTATCTCTATAACTAATAGTGAAATAAGCACAATAGCTAAATTATCTGATTTAGTTATTAGTTATTACTTCCCTTTACAAATAAAAGGGGAGAATAAAATAAATTTAACATCTCAAATTCCAGTAATGAATATTATTGAAAAACTTACTTTCTATTTATCTCAATCAGAATGCATTGAAAATAAATAATAATATTAAGTAACATATTTTTTTAAAGTAACACGTTTTATTAGATGTAACATATTACTATTTTTTTATTTTAATGATTTTGAAAACGATATAATTTATAATATAAATGTAATTACATTATATATTTAAAAGAAAATGATGATATTAATATCTCGCCATTGTTGAAATTAATAAAGCTAGTTTATGTAAATATACTTTAAAAAGATATATTTAGTATAAATATTATATACTAGCTTAATTAGAAAATATTCTTGCTTTATGATCTTCGTTAAAGGTTTAAAGCATACTTTAACAGATTTATCACATTCAATTAATAGATAACTAGTAAATTAAAAATGACTTATCTATTAAAAAGGAGGTTTTTTTATGAAAAACTATAGAAAAAAGATATCTTTATTACTATTCATTGGAATAACTAGTGTATATGGATTATCCAATCTTAATATGATAAATGTTAAAGCTGCTACAAATCATCAGTATGATTTAGTGGAATTAAATAAAGTTAATCTAATTAAAAATAGTAGCTTTGAGTTAGGAGATTTAAATTGGAATTTAAATAATGGAAAAATATCTAAAAATAAAGGACTAAAAGGTAGTAATGCAGGAGTTTTAGATACTACTGCTTTAACAGGATCAAATGTAAATGGCTATGTTGGACAAGTAGTATCAGTAGAAAAAAATACAGATTATGAAATTACTTTCTGGGCACGTGTTGATGTGGAGGGAGCTAAGGCAAACTTTAGTATTCGCTCAAATAATGATTCTGGAAAATTTCTCTCTGATATAAATGGAAGTATAATAGATTTAGCTATTACTACTACTGAATGGAAAAAGTACAAAGTAAATTTAAATTCAGGTGAAAATACAGCTATTTTTATTCAATTAGTAAAATGGGCTACTCCTGATGATAATCATTATGATAAAACTAAGCTATGTTCAGCATATATAGATGATGTTTCTGTTATTAATATTAACTCCTTGAATAATAGCTCTAATTACGAGATTATATGGGCAGATGATTTTAATACTGGCAAGTTAGATACTAACATTTGGGGGTATGAACTAGGATCAATTCGTGGACATGAACAACAACATTATGTTAATAGTAAAGATAATATATTTACAAGAGTAAATAAAGAAGGAGGGGAATTAGTTTTAAAAGCAACTAATAGACCTTCCAAAGACCAATATTATAACCCTAGAAATGAAAATAGAAAGGTTATTTACAATTCTGGAAGCATCAGAACTCATGGAAAAAAGGAATTTTTATATGGCCGTATTGAAATGAGAGCAAAATTACCTAAAGGAAAAGGTGTTTTCCCAGCTTTTTGGACTTTAGGATCAGATTTCACTTTAGATGGTAAAATATATAATAAACAAGGAAGAGGATGGCCTGAATGTGGTGAAATAGATATTATGGAATTAACTGGTCAAGAAGAAAATACTAGCTATGGAAATAGAACTGTTTACCAAACATTACATTATGGTATAGATAAAAATGATAATGGTAAATATGCAGGTAATGGAACAAACTACTCACTATCTAATGAAATATTTAATGATGACTATCACATATTCGGAATTAATTGGTCTAAAGGAAAAATTGAATGGTATGTTGATAATAAAATTGTAAGAACTGTGGACTATAGCAATGATCCAATTGCATTAAGTCAAATCGACACACCGCAATATATACAGCTTAATCTAGCTATGGGTGGAGCTTGGCCAGGTGAAGTTGCAACTAACCTTGCTGGAAGTGAATTTGCTATTGATTATGTATATTATGCTCAAAATGAACAACAAAAATCAGATATGGAAAAATATTATTCAAAACAAGCAACTATTACCGGAGTTAAAGATATTTCTATGGTTGCTGGTAGTGAACCAAATTTATTAGATGGAATATCCTCTAATAAAAATACTAGCGTTGATTTCTCTATTGAAAATGAGCCTATGTTTATTAACGATGGTAGCAATAAACCTTGTACTAGTGTTGATCTCCTTTGTAGAGGAAAAGAGGATACTGATAAATTAAAAGCATTACCAAAAGGTAGATATAATATTCACTATACAGCTATTCCTACTGGAGAAAGCGAATCTGGATATGTTCGTAAGTCAGCTATATTAACTATAAAATAAATAAAATATATTGCTTTTTTCTAATATATTAATTCTTTCATTATCCACTACCTATTCTTACCTATATTATTTGAGTTATTAAATTTAATATAGTAAAAACTCCTTCTTCAGATAATATATTATATCATAACCAAGAAGGAGTTCTTTTTATTTAATTTACGCAAAATATTTATACCATTCTAAAGGATAAATTATTTTGTTATTCTTTCTTATAATTTTATGGTAATACTAAATATGTTATTGTTATTAAAACTGTTTCCCAATGATATATTCCTTTATTCTTATCTTTTTTATAGTTTAATACAGTAAATCCTAGTACTACTTGTATTACTAAATATATTATCCAAGCTAACTTTCCTGAAGCTACCATCATTGATTTATCTACTGAAAACATAAGTACTAGCATTCCTATCGCCACAAAAATTTCTCCTATCAGCACAGATAAAATTATCTTATCTTTAATTGCACTGGTTTTACTTACATCTTCTTTAGCTTTATTCCTATTTTTCTTTTCTTTGTTCCTATTTTTTTTATTACTCATTTTAATGCCCCTTAAAATTGATAAACTAATCCAACCTTACTTCTTTGTCTAAATAAAATAAATATAAATAACTTTCTTTAACCTTTTTACCAGTAACTTTTTCGACTGCATCCTTATAATATTGTATTTGAACCTTATATTTTTCTTTTATAGCCTCTTCATTATCTTTTTCAACAAAATCAGTTTTATAATCTAAAAGAACTATTTCTCCATCTTCTTCAAAAAAACAATCTATAATCCCTTGAAGTCTTATCATTTCATTTTCATAAATTTCTTTCGGTAAACTCTTATCTATATTTAAGCTACTCACTTCAGTAAAAAAAGGAAACTCTCTTTTAATCATAGCCCCTGTATTATATGCTTTTAATAATCTTTCCCCTAAATTACTTTCAAAGAATAGTTGTATCTTCTTATATTTTACTACATCAGCTTCTTCTTTTGTTATTAATTTTTTATTTTTCATCTCTTCTATTTGATCTTTAATTTCACCTATACTACTGACACTGTTTAAATCAATTTTTTGCATAATAAAATGTACTATAGTTCCTCTTTCAGATGCTGATAACCCCTTCTTCTCTTGTAAAAACCTAGGCTTTATAATTTCTTTTTCTCCAAATATTTTTACTGTCCTTACTTCATCATCTACATCTTCATATGCGGCTCTTTTTAAATCTGAAACAGAAATATTACTTGGTAAAGTTCCTGCATACATATATTTATATTCATAACCTAATCGTTTTTCAATTTCCTTATCCACAGTGCTCTTTTTAGAAGTTATAAACAGTTCTCTTTCTTCTAAATTATCCACAGCCTGATTTTTTTTATCAACAACTAAATCATTTTTACTCCAAAATTGTACACTCCATGTGGAAAAGTCATTAGATAAACCATCTCCGCATGCTCCTATATAATCTCTTAAAACTTCCCCATTTCTATGCTTGAACATTGCCATTCCAATCCAATCTAAATAACTTTTCCCTTTCAAAACTTCTGAAGGTAATATTAAGTTTAAATCTAAAGTTGATGCTGAATACCAATTTGATACCGTTTTTTCTAAATTTCTAGTTGCTCCTGTAATTATCAACTTTTCTTTAGCTCTAGTAAAAGCGACATATAGTATTCTCATTTCCTCTGATAATGTTTCTAACCTTATTCTTTTTTTGATTGCTTCTTTCGCTAAAGTACTATATGAATTTCTTTTATTTAAATCAACATACTCTGGTCCAAAACCTAATTCATCATGATATAAAATAGGATTATTCAAATCCATAAGATTAAATTGCTTACCTACACCAGATGTAAATACTACAGGAAATTCAAGTCCCTTACTTTTGTGAATACTCATGATCCTAACTACATCTTCATTTTCACCTAATATTTTAGCACTTCCCATATCACCAGAAGACTTTCTCAACTTATTAATAAAATTTATAAAGTTAAATAGCCCTTTAAAGCTAGTTTGCTCATATTGTTTTGCTCTTTGGAAAAGTATTTTTAAATTCGCTTGTCTAAGCTTCCCATTTGGCATTGCTCCTACATACCCATAATAAGCTGTATCCATATATAAAAACCATATAAATTCATCTATTGGTGTATAAACAGCTTTTCTTCTCCACTTATTTAATCCATTTATTAGGGCTTCGCACTTTATTTTAAGCTCTTCATCACATTCATATTTATTTTCTACTATATCTCGTATAATCTCATAAAAATATTTGTCTTTATCTAATAACCTTATATCTCCTAATTCCTCTGCTGTAAATCCCATAATAGGCGATCTTAATACAGATATCATAGGAACATCCTGCATAGGATTATCTATGATTTTTAAAAGTGCCATTATTGTTCTTATTTCTATTGATTCAAAATATCCTGTTCCTGTATCTGCATAAACAGGTATTCCTTCATATCCCAACTCATCTAAGAAAATTTCTGCCCAATTTTTAGTTGCTCTTAATAAAATAACTATATCCTTATATTTTATGGGTCTATACTCTCCAGTTTCCTTATCTAAAACTTTATATACTTTTCCATCTTTTGAATTAAAAAGTTCATTTATTCTTTTAGCAACTATTCTAGCTTCTAAAGTTATTGAATCTAACTCTTCTTCTTCGTTCTCTACTTCATCATCCTCATTGTTATACAATTCTCCAGACTTATCTAATATATGAAGTTCTATAGGTCCTGCTATCATAACATCATCTTCATTTATTTCTTTATAATTAGCTCCTAGATTTAATGCTTCCTCCTCTGTATATTCTAGTTCCCCAACAATTTTAGACATAACCATTTTAAATATATAATTAACACCATTTATTACTTCTTCTCTACTTCTAAAGTTCTTATATAATTGAATCTTTCTATTTTTTTCTCCTTCAAGTAATGGATATTTATTATACTTATCTAAAAACAATTCAGGTTTTGCTTGCCTAAATCTATATATACTTTGTTTAACATCTCCAACCATAAATACATTTGGATTATCTAAACTCTTTCTAGATACTAAATCTATTATAGTTTCTTGTACATTATTAGAATCCTGGTATTCATCTACTAATACTTCATCAAAAAACTCTCTAAATCCTTCTGCTACTTTAGATGGTTTTATATCTCCCTTTTCATCTTTATCTACTAATATCTTTAAACAGAAATGCTCTAAATCATTAAAATCTAATATATTTTTTTCTTTCTTCTTCTCTGAAAATCTTTTAGAAAATTCTAATGTTATTTCCGCTAATGTTCTCATATAAGGATATGAATTCTTTATACCTTTTAAAGATTCCTCTGGAGTCATAGAAAAACTATCTTCTATAAGTTTAGCTATTTTTTTCTTTATTCCATCCCTTATATTTTTAACAGTCTTTTGTGCCTCTTCATCTGATACATTATTTTTTCTAACTACTTTAAGCTTTATAAACTCAACTGCTGATAAACTACTATATAAATCTTCCATTCCATTATCTAAGGATTCATAAACTCTTCTTAGTGCCTCTATATCACTTAAAAATGCAGGTAAATATGGTTCTAAACCTTCTGTTTCATTTATTATTTCTACAGCCTTATTTAACATACTTAAATATCCCTGTGTTTCAACAGCTATATTTTCCTTTAAAATCTTTACCCATTCTGTACTATTTAATTCTTCCAATGTATCTATATTAAATTCATCTGCTTTTTCTAATAACCATTTTTCAGGCCAAGGTCCACTCATAGAAAATCTATACAAATCTAAAACTATATTTTTTAATTTTTCATCATCTCTATAGCCACTATAAGCTTCTAATAGACTTTTAAAACTTTCATTTTCTTCTTCATAATAATCTTCGAAAAGCTCATTTATTATTTCTAATTTTAACAAAGTATTTTCTGTTTCATCTGAAATTCTAAAACTTGGATCTAAATCTATTGTATGAAAATAATTTTTTATAACATCTAAACAAAATGAATGCATAGTAGTTATATTAGACCTGCTTAATAATGTTAGCTGTCTTTGTAATGTTTTTGAGTTTGGATTTTTCTCTAAAGCTTTAGAAATAGCACCTGCTATTCTTTCTCTCATTTCCGCCGCTGCTGCTGATGTAAAAGTAACTACTAGTAATCTATCAATATCTACAGGATTACTTTCATTTGTTATTATTCTTATGATCCTTTCTACTAATACCGCTGTTTTTCCTGATCCAGCTGCTGCCGCTACTAGAAGATTACACCCCCTTGTAGTTATTGATTGTAATTGTTCATCTGTCCATTTAGTATCTCCCATAGTTACTTTTCACCTTCCTTCTCAATACCTTCAACTGTATCTTTCATAGATTGCCAAATTTCATCGTTATCTTTTTTCAATATAATTTTATATTTATTATCTTGTATTCCAGTATCAAATTGACATATAGATGAGTAATCACAATAAGTACAATAAGTAGTCTGATTATATTTACATGGCTCTATTTTTATAGTTCCACTTAACATCTCCTCACAAATATCTACCATTTTCTTATTGACATATTCTCTTAAAAGCTTAAATTGTTCTTCAGTAACTACTGAACTTTTACTTGTGAAATCTCCATCTTTTTTAAAAGTTGCTGGTATAACTAATGAGTATGTCTCCATATTTTTATCCATTGCCCTAACTAATTTAGCATCTTTTAAAAGTAATCCGTTCATTTTTAATTTTTCTAATACTTGCTTTTGAATTTCATCTTCCGATAATTCTTTCTTTGATTTTATTATTGGATCATCTATTCTAAAATATAATATAGCTCCTGGAATTACTTGCTTATCTAAAAGATACTGTGAATTTTTAATTAATGCATCTAAATATACTAATAGTTGTATTTGAAGTCCATAATACAGTTCATTTAAATCGAACTTCTTTGCCCCTGATTTATAATCAACTATTCTTATATACGTATTGCCATCCATATTTAAAGTATCTATTCTATCTATTCTTCCCACCAAATATACAGTTTCATTTGAATGTAAATCTATCTTTATTGGCTCTCCATCTTTAAAGCTTCCAAAAGAAAATTCATTTTTAAATACTTCAAATTCTCCTCTTTTCATTTGCTCTGCAATAACCATAACAGATTTTGTTATAGTTCTTCTAAATCTATCTGCAAAATACATATATCTCTTATTACTATTTAATATTGAATTAGAATCTTCAGCTAATTTTATACTAATAAGTTCTCCTACAATATCCCCACATTTACCCTTATCTAAATCTGACCAAGCAATCTTTTCATCCTTAACCTTATTAGTAAAAGCATCTAATATATCATGCATAAAAGAACCTAAATCTGGTGCTGTAAACTCATATACTTTTCTATTCTTAGCCTTTAATCCGTATTGAACATAATATCCAAAAGGACACTGTGCATATTTTTCTATTCTAGACACACTAAATTTAAGCTTTCCAGTATCTGTAGCATATAATTTTCTTATTTTCTCCTTTGACATATTTTCAACTAAATTAGAATAATTTAATCCTTTAAACATTCTATTAATCTTATCTTTAAACTCTTCATTCCCTTCAAACCACTTAAATGTTTGTGCCCAATAATCCTCAACCTCTTCACTATCAAATTCCATTCTTAATGCAGATATTAACTCATTAAAAGTTGGTATAGGTGCAGTTATTTTATTTAATCTATCTTCTTTTAAACTCTTATTATATATATCACTTTCTTCTTCTAAGTTTGGAAAAAGCCTTTTAAGTCTTGGAATTATTATTGATGGCCTTAATGATTTCCCTTCAAAATCTGCCATAGGATAGATAACCATTAAATATTTTGATGGAATTGTTAACGCCGTATAAACCATAAATTGTTCTTCAAAGGCTCTAGTTTTAGTATCAGATGCTAATTCTACTCCTATCTCTCTAAGTAGTATTCTTTCTCTATCTAATATAATCCCTTCCTCTTTATTTGCAGAAGGTAAAATGCCATCATTTACACCAACTACATATAAAGCTTTAACATCTCTTCCTTTTATTCTAGCAATATCACCTATATTAACCTGATCTAAAGAAATAGGAATAACCCCTATTTCTTGCTCTTCAAATCCTGATATTAATATTTTAGCGAAACCCTTAATATCAGTAACCTCATCACCAAGAACTTCTACAGCCTGATCTAATATATCCATAACTATAGCTGGAACTTGATTATATTCTTTTATTCTATCTTGCAAACCATTATTATCAAATTCTTCTAACCATAGTTCCATAACTTTAAACACATCTAGTTCAACTAAGAATTCATACAATGCAGTACAAATTTCTATTACCTTTTTCTCACCCTTTATTTTATTATATAAATTTATTAAAGGTCTTCTCACTTCTTCCATTACTTCTGTTATTAATATATCTTCTTCAGTTAATTCATCATTTTCTTTAGTAATTAACTCTCCAGTCCACTTATATCCTTTAATTCCATTAGCCAATACATAGTTTTCTAATATATCTATATAATTAGAATCAATAGTTATAAGTCCACTTTTTAAATACTTAAAAACACTCTCATAAGACCAGTTGCTAGATAATATTTCTAATGATGATATTATAAGAACTATTAAAGGATTATTTAAAACATCCCTCTTTTTATCTAAAAAATATGGAATATTATACTCATTAAATATTACAGAAGTAATTTTTTCATAATTATCTATTTCTCTACATACTACTGCTATGTCCTTAAATCTATATCCATTATCTCTTACTAGACGTAATATATCTTTTGCTACTGTTTCTACTTCATCATAACTATTATTAGCTTTATATATTCTTACATCATTTACTTTATTTTTATATTCTTTAAACGGATAAGTGAAAAAATGTTTTTCTATATGTTGAAGTTCTTTACTATTAATAAATCTATGTGAATATCCCTTATTTAAATTTATAGGCTCTACATATCCTATATTATTTTCTTCCATCATCTTTAATATTTTATTTTCAGTGCTTTTTATTGCATCAAATATATCAGTTTCATCAGTTTTACTTCCATTATTTAAGCTATCACAACATAATGTTATATTTATAGTTTTAGCTTTCTTAGCTAATCTCTTTATAACTTCTAATTGCTGTGGCGTAAATGTAGTAAATTCATCTAGCCATATTTCAGCATCATTATATATATCACAACTATTTAATTTTTCTGCAAGAAAGGTAAGTTCATCTTCTGAATCTATATATTTCTCATGTAATATTTTATTAAAATCATTAAATAATAATCTTAAATCTTTTATCTTCTTTTTTAACTCTTCATCTTCAATATCAGCTTCTTTTAATTCCAACATTTCCGGGGAAATATTATATTTTTTAAATTCAGTTATTGTCTTAGAAACTATTCCTGTAAATCCCTGTTGTTTAGACATTCTATTGAAATATTCAAGATCTTCTCCATTGTCTTTAAGAATCTTATGTATTAACATATTTTTCCCTGAATCTTTCATTCTTATATTAGTTCTTCCACCGCATTCATCAAATACTATATAAGCCATTCTTTTAAAACTTAGAACCTCTGCTGTTAGCAGTCCCGATTCACCTACCATATCTAAAAGGTTTTTTTCACTTTGAAAAGTATATTGCTCTGGAACTAATAAAATTAACTTTCTATTACTCCCATTTTCTATTTTCTTTTTTATTTGTTCTAAACAAAATCTACTTTTTCCAGTTCCTGCTCTCCCAAAAATAAATCTTATTCCCATATCCACTCTCCTATTTTTACTATAATTTAATTATTACCTTATTTAAAATTTAAATTCTGATTTAAGCATTCCCATTAATACTGTATCTATATATTCCCCATTTAAATAATACTTACTTCTTCTAATTCCTTCTTCTTTAAAACCACAATTTTTATAACATTTAATAGCTCTCTCATTATCTTTAACTACTTCCAATTCTATTCTGTGAGCTTTCTTCTTTAAAAATAGATATTTACACAATTGATTAACAACATCTCTACCATATCCTAATCCCCAATAACTTTTTCCTATAGTTATTCCAATTGAATAAGTATCTATTGTATAACTATTTTCTTTATAGTAAACATATCCTATAACATCGCTATCTTTATTTACTACAGATAATTCTTTCCTGTTTGGTCTATTTAAATGATGGAATCTTTCTATTATTCTATCCTTAGAAGGAATTCCTACCGATCCACAATTATATTTTAAAACCTCTACATCTACACATATATCATATAAAATATCTATATCCTCTTTAACTACATCTCTTAAATATATTTGTTCTCCAAAAAGCATACCCTCACCGCCATATATAATTAAATTCTCTATACTTGAATAATACTCCTCTTTCTTTTCCTTTACCAATTTATTACTTATAATTGTAGCCTATTATCTTCATAAAGTTTTTAAATTTGTTAGTTTACTTAATATTTTACATATTAATAAAAAAAATCGTCAAGGCGACTTTAAATCTACAGATTATTTTTACGCATCTATCCTCTACAAAGCTAGCCTCAAGAGAAACTGCTACACACATACTTTATTTTTTATTCTTTAGACCAATTTACTTAGTTTTAAATTAATGGGTAAGTTATTCACAATTTAAATATTTATATAATTTCCTAAAGAATAAAAAAAGTTCAGGCTTTTTTAGCCTGAACTTTTTAAATATTATTTACTTTCTAGAATAGCTAATGCTGCTGCTCCTAATACCCCAGCTTTGCTATCTAACATAGCTTTTTTCACTTCACAATGATTTGCTATAGTTCTTAAACATCTTCTATCCATTTCTTCTTTAATTTTATCAAAAACTATTCTACCACCATTACTTACTCCACCACCAAGAACTATAATGTCTGGATCAAATATATTAGCTGCATTTGCTATAGTAATTCCTAAATATGTTAATGCATTGTTTAATATATCTTGAGCCTCTCTATCTCCCTTTTCAGCTTCTATAAATACTTCTCTAGCTGTAATCTTTTCATAATTCTTTAGACTTGTATATGCGTTACTTTCAACGGCTTCATTAGCTCTTTTCATTATAGCTGTTCCTGAAGCTAAACTTTCAGCACATCCAGTATTACCGCATCCACATCTTGGTCCACCATTCATAACTGTCATATGTCCAATTTCTAAAGCATTTGATGTGCTTCCTCTAAATAAGCTACCATTTAATATAGCTCCTCCACCTATTCCAGTACTTGCAGTTATAAATACCATATTTTTGCTTCCTTTACCAGCACCAAACATAAATTCACCTAAAGTTGCTACATTTGCATCATTATCTAGATAAGTATCAACATTATATTTTTCTCTTATAGGTTTTACTATATTAAAATTCTTAAATGGTAAATTTGGAGTATAAACTATTAATCCTTTTTCTACATCTAAAGGACCTGGTGACCCTATTCCGATAGCTCTTACTTCATTAATATCAGAGCCTACTAATACATGATCTATTGTATATAATATTTTTTCTAAAACAGCCACTTCACCTTTATCCGCTTCTGTTTTAATTGTTATTTCCTTTTTAATCTTTCCGTCTAAATCAACTAATGCAGTATAAATTTTAGTACCACCTAAATCAACACCAATTACATACTTCTTCTCCATTTCTTCCTCCACAAAACTATACTTATTTATACTATAAGTATATCACCTATAAAATTGTTTACAAAACTAAAATATATCTTTAATTTTAAATTATCTCTACATATCTTTATAATAGTACTTATTATGCAATCGCTTGCATTAAACTCTTTTATATTTTATTATTTAAATATAAAAAAACATCTAACTTAAAGTTAGATGTTTTCTGGCGGAGAAACCGGGATTTGAACCCGGGCGCCAGTTGCCCGACCTACGCCCTTAGCAGGGGCGCCTCTTCAGCCACTTGAGTATTTCTCCATGTGCCTTACATTTTATTAAATATAAAACTGGCGGAAAGACAGGGATTCGAACCCTGGGTACCCGTAAAGGTACGCCGGTTTTCAAGACCGGTGCCTTAAACCAACTCGACCATCTTTCCATATTCTTTGCCTTGCGACAGTTATTATTATAACAACGACTCTTTTAACTGTCAACATAATTTTTATATTTTTTTATATTTTTTAAAGAATTTTATAATTATAAATTATCTTCCCTTTTTGCTTATTTTGAGCAAAAAAAATGGCGGAAAGACAGGGATTCGAACCCTGGGTACCCGCAAAGGTACGCCGGTTTTCAAGACCGGTGCCTTAAACCAACTCGACCATCTTTCCACGTCTCACGACAAGAATTATTATATCAACGTAAATCTATTATGTCAACACTTTTTATAAAAAATTTTATAGTTTCTTTATAAAAACTATAATTTAGTAATTATTTTTAAGATACTACAAATGAAGAGTATCTAGTAAAATTAAATGTTCTTACTAGATACTCTTCATCATTGTATTATTTAATTTTTATTAAATTTAAGATATATTTTATAACTTACTATTTAAAAACATACACTTATATAATATTTAATCTGATAATTTTCCATGTTTCTCATATCTTGTAATTCTACTTATTCTATTTTCATTATTTACAAATATAACTCTTGGTTTATGATCCTTTACTTCATTTGAATCTAACTGACAATAACTCATTATTATTATCTTATCATTAACTTGTACACATCTTGCAGCAGCTCCATTTAAGCATATCATTCCTGTTCCCCTTTCTCCTGCAATTGTATATGTTTCAAATCTATTTCCATTATTTATATCAACTATTTGTACCATTTCATACTCTAGAATTCCTGCTGCATCTAATAAATCCTCGTCTATAGTAATACTTCCTACATAATCTAACTCTGCTTGAATTACTGTTGCTCTATGGATTTTCCCCTTTAACATATTTAACTTCATATTTATACCTCCAACTAAACCTCAAACGTAAAATTATCTATTAATCTAGCTTTTCCTATATTAACCGCTATAGCTACTAATATACTTCTATCTATTTTTTCTATTCTCTCCATAGATTTACTATCAACAACTTCCACGTAATCTACTTTAGCTAAAGGTTCTTTTTTTATATTTTCAATGATTATATCTCTTATTGCTTTAGCACTCTTTTCTCCGCTACACAATTTAATTTTAGCTAATTCTAAAGATTTATTTAATATATTTGCTGCTTTTCTTTCTTCTTGTGATAAATAAAAGTTTCTTGAACTCTTAGCTAATCCATCAGATTCTCTAACTGTAGGACATCCTATAATTTCTATATCTATATTTAAATCTCTTACCATTCTTTTTATTATAGCTAGTTGCTGAGCATCCTTCTCTCCAAAATATGCTCTATTTGCTGGTGCTATATTAAATAGTTTTAATACAACAGTGCATACCCCTCTAAAATGAACGGGTCTACTTTTCCCACATAATCCTTGAGTTAGACCATTCATATCAACAAAAGTTGAAAAATCATTAAAATACATTTCTTTTGCATCTGGATTAAATATTAAATCAGCTCCTGCTCCTTCACAGATACAACTGTCACCATCTAAATCTCTTGGATAATTATCTAAATCCTCTGCTGGACCAAATTGCATTGGATTTACAAATATGCTAACAACCACCTTATCATTTTCCTTGGCAGCTCTCTTTATTAAACTTTCATGCCCTTCATGTAAATACCCCATAGTTGGAACTAACCCAACTGTAAGTCCATCTCTTTTCCATAACTTAATTTGTTCTCTAACTTCTTTTATGCTCTTTAAAATTCTCATCTAAATCCCTCTTTTATTAATAAAGTTTTTCTATTACTTCATCACTAATTTTAAAGCTATGAACTTCTTCTGGGAAAACGCCATCTCTAACTTCATTTATATACTTTTTAAAGGCACCATTCATTATTTCTCCTACATTGGCATACTTCTTAACAAATTTAGGTGTAAAATCATTAAACATCCCTAACATATCTTGATAAACCAGTATTTGTCCATCACACTTATCTCCGGCACCAATTCCTATTGTAGGAATACTTAATTCCTTTGTTATAATTTCAGCTAATTTAGCAGGTACACATTCTAAAACAACTGCAAAGGCTCCAGCCCTTTCTACCGTTTTAGCTGCTTCTATTAATTCTCTTGCTGCGTCTTCATTTTTTCCTTGAACCTTAAATCCTCCTAAAGCATTAATAGATTGTGGTGTTAAACCTATATGTGCCATAACAGGTATAGACGCTTTAACTATACCTTCTATCTTGTCACAAACTTCTATTCCACCTTCTAATTTAACTACATGAGCTCTTCCTTCTTTTATAAGTCTACCTGCATTTACTACAGCATCATAAACTGATGTCTGATATGACATAAAAGGCATATCTGCAACAACTAATGTGTTTTTTACCCCTCTAGACACAGCCTTTGTATGATGAATTATATCCTCCATAGTTACAGATAGAGTGTCTTCATATCCTAAACATACCATTCCTAAAGAATCTCCAACTAATATCCCATTAATTCCCGCTTCATCTATTATCTTTGCTGTTGAATAGTCATATGCTGTAAGCATTGTTAACTTTTCATTATTTTGTTTAGCTGCTTTGAATGTAATAGCTGTATTTTTCATTTCTTTCCTCCTAGATATTCCTCTAACTCTTTATAATCTCTATTTTTATTTTTTACCTTTGCAATCTCCAAAATATTCTTAGATAATATCTTATACATAATCTCATCTTCACTACTTAATGATTTACAATGTGACTTAATAGTACTTAAATCTCCTCTTTCAATAGGACCAGTTAAACTATTTTTAATGCCTTTTTCCCTTATATTCTTTACATTAAATATAATTAAAGGATAAAGAGCATTGATAGCCTCTTCCTCTTTAAATCCACATTGTTCTAAATAACTTACACTATTATTAATAAGCCCTAAAACCAAGTTACTTACAATAACAGAAGCTGCATGATACAAAGCCTTATTTTCATTACTTATTATTGTTGCTTTATTTCCTAAAGATTCTATAAGCCTTTTAAATTTATTTCTGTATTTTTCATGTCCTTCAATTGTAATAAAAGCTTCCTTGAGATTTTTATAAGAATTATATTTATCTGAGATTGCTAACATTGGATGAATAGAATATCCATAAGCACCATACTGGTTTATATTTGAAAAGATACTTGAAGATAATGAGCCACTACAATGGCAGATTAATTTATTTTGAATAGACAGTTTTTTTATTTCATTCCAAACCTTTTGAATTTCTCTATCAGGTGTAGTAATAAAAATAGCATCACTTTCATTTATTATTTCTTTTAAATTATTATATTGTTTTGTTTTTGTAAAAATTGAAGCTTCATATGCGGAGTCTTCATTTCTACTGTAATATCCAGTTACAGTAATATTATTTTCAGTTAGATATTTTCCTAAAGAAAAACCAACCTTTCCTGCACCTATAAATCCTATTTTTATAATTATCACCTCCAAAATAGAGTGTGATACTATTAAGTCTCATTCTTTATGATATGAGCTGTCTAATTAAAATAATTCAAATATAAATTTAATGGTGTGGTTTATTCCAATACCACCCACATACACATTATCATATTATGTTATTTTATTCAATAATTTACAAATTAATTTTTTATGAAAAACTATTTTTGCCTACCAGTATAATCGCTATAGTAACCTCTCTAAAAGGAAAATGAAGCTGTATAAAATCTATATAATTTAGTGATTATTTTTCATTCACTACAAATAAATAGCACCTAGTAAGAATATTTAATCTTACTAGGTGCTATTGGTATATCTAAATTTATTATTTAATTTTTATGAGATATAAATCATATTTTCATAACTATCTTTTTAAAGACATCCGTTAAATCTTATTTTATTTCATCACAGTTCATAAATCTTCTTAATGCTTCTGGAATTTCTACTGTTCCATCCTCTCTTTGATAGTTCTCTAATATAGCTGCAACAGTTCTTCCTATAGCAACACCTGAACCATTTAGTGTATGAACAAATTGTGGTTTATCCTTTGGCGTTTCTTTATATTTAATATTTGCTCTTCTAGCTTGGAAATCTTCAAAATTTGAACAACTTGATATTTCAACATATCTATTATAACTTGGCATCCATACTTCTATATCATATTTTAATGCTGCTGTGAATCCTAAATCACCTTTACATATTCTTACTATTCTATACGGTAATCCTAAACCTTGTAATACTGATTCTGCATCTTTTACTAGCTTATCTAATTCATCATAACTTTGTTCTGGCTTACAGAATTTAACTAGTTCAACTTTATTAAATTGATGTTGTCTTATAAGTCCTCTAGTATCTCTTCCTGCTGATCCAGCTTCAGCTCTAAAGCAAGCTGAGTAAGCAACATGTTTAACAGGAAGATCAGTGCCCTTTAATGTTTCATTTCTATACATATTAGTTACTGGAACTTCAGCTGTTGGAATTAGGAAATATCCATTGTTTTCAACTTTAAATGCATCTTCTTCAAACTTTGGTAATTGACCTGTTCCTGTCATACTATCTCTATTTACCATATACGGTGGTAATACTTCTTCATATCCATTTTCAAAAGTATGCTTATCTAAGAAATAGTTAATTATAGCTCTTTCTAATCTAGCCCCTAATCCTTTATATATAGTAAATCTTGAACCTGTTACCTTACCAGCTCTTTCAAAATCAAATATATTTAAATCTGTTCCTAAATCCCAGTGAGCCTTTGGTTCATAGTTAAACTTTGTTGGCTCTCCCCATTTCTTTATTTCCACATTATCTTCATCAGTATCTCCCTCTGGAACTTGTGGATTTGGTATATTTGGCATTCTTAACATTATATATTCTAACTTTTCATCTATTTCTGATATTTTAGCATCATCTTCTTTTATTTTGTCTCCAAGTTCCCTCATTTCAGTCATTATTGCTGTAACATCTTCTCCAGCTTTTTTTAATTTAGGAATTTCAGCTGAAACTTGATTTCTTTTGCTCTTTAATGCTTCAACATCAACTAATATATTTCTTCTTTGCTCATCTAAAGCTATTATTTCATCAATAGTTGATTCTTGAAAATCCTCACCTCTATTTGCTAAAGCCTTTTTAATTTCTTCTGGATTATTTCTAATTCTTTTTAAATCTAACATTTTATATCTCCTCTCTATAATAAAAAATCAATTTTAGAAAATAAAAAAGAGCCTTCTCCCCTAATAAAAGGGACGAAAGACTCCGCGTTGCCACCCTAATTGATAGTATTATAAATTATACTATCCTCTTAAAAAATATAACGGTTAAATCCGTACTGCTCATCACAGTCCCTCCAAGGTGGATTCATAATACTTTACTATCGATTTGCAGCAACCATCGACTCTCTTAAAGTAAATAATATTATTACTAGCCTCTTCATAGGTTTAATATTACATTTTAGTTAACTTTAATATATTATACTATTTCTAACTTGTCAATAATTTACTCACATTTAATTTATTCTTATCTATATAATAACCATATTATATTTATTTATTCTTGTTCTAGTGTCCTTGTGCATATTATGTTAATTCCAGTATTTAGTATATTTTTACATATAATATCACCTGAATTAATAGGTATATTAACATAAATTCTACCTAAAACCTTAGATAATTCAACCCACAATTTTTTATCTACCTCTTCACTACTCTTTACTGAAACTACTTTATATTTATCACTACCTTTTACTCGAACAATAGAGGTAAAAACATCCTTATCCATAGTAGTAACCTCACTTTCCTACATTTCATCAAACTCTTTTATCCTACCTGATATAATTTTAGATTCCTTTGAATCATCTACAATATCCGTAACCTTTTTATCTAATTCTCTTGCTAGAATATTAATTATTTTATCATAACAATATGATCCATGGCAGCTGCCAAATCCTGCCCCGGTTCTTCTTTTAACTCCTTCTACAGTTCTAGCTCCTAAAGGTCTCCTAATACAATCTACTATTTCACCTTCTGATATATTATTACAAACACAAATTATTTTGCCATATCTTTTATCTAGTGATATAACTTCATTAAGTTCATCTTTATCCATTTCTCTAAATTTATAGAAATATCTTCTTTTATCTAAGAAATTTTTCTTTAATGTACATTTTAAATTATTTGTTAAAGTATCACAAAGCATTTTAGCTATAGCTGGTGCCATTGTTATCTTGCCATAATGAGTTCCAGTAACTCTTATATATCCCCTATCAATTTCACTATCATCTATTAATATAGAATCCTTATCATAACTCTCTCTAAATAAATTATTTATATGTTTCTTCTCAAGTCCAATAAGTAAATTATTTACATAATCTAAATTATCATCTAAACTAGTTTTATTAATACTTTTAATTCCTATTAACGATCCAGTAGTTGTTGTAGGAGTACTTACCACAAAAGTATTTTTATCTAATGTTTCTATAACTATTTTTTTTAATTTATTTTTATAATTATTAGCTACTAATAAATAACTCATATTTTTAAATTCATTTTCGCTAATCTCAGAATCCTTCTCTTCAACGATCCCATTTTCTTGTATATACATTTCATTTGGTATTGTATTTATAACGACTTTACATGAAAATTTATTTTTATTAGTTGTTACTTTAAATCCTTTAGCTAAGTTTTTAATATTTAAAACTTCTTCTTCTAATCTAAAATTAACACCATTATCAGATGCAACTTCTGCATATGCTATAGCGAGATCATATGGTGCAACTATAGCCACATTTTCAGAGTATAAACCTTTTTTAATATTAGTGTTTATATTAGGTTCTATCTTATATACTTGTTCAGCATCTATTAAAGTTACCCCTTCGATTCCTCTATATTTTGCCCTACTATGCATTTCTTCAAGCTTTCTAACACCATTTTCATCATTTACTACTCTCAATGCTCCTATTCTTTTAAAAGGAACATTAAACTTTTTACATGTCTCTTCTAATATAGAATTTCCTATATACTCTAGTCCAGCCATTACATTATCAGATGTTTCTGAACCATCATAAACTATAGATGTATTAACAAAAGATATGTCATCTGCAATATCATAATCTTTCTCTATAACAGCTATATTAAAATTATATTTTGACAACTCATAAGCTACAGAACAGCCTATTATTCCACCGCCTAATATAAGAATATCATAATCCATGACCTATACTCCCTCCTGATCTTACTATAGCAAAAACCCTTTCTGTTTTAACTCCAGTTTTATTGATTCTATATCCTCTTCTCTATCTGCTGATATAGTGTGAAGATGAATTCCATTAGTTAAATTAGATAGTGGTTTAACATTCTTATTATTAAACTCATCTTGAAATTTATTTAAATCATACAAATTCTTAATCATTAAATTCCCTCTAATTTCACCATATAAAGAATGTTCTATTATTACATCTTCAATAGTTCCTCCATATTTAACAACTGTTTCAAGTTCACTTATTGTTTCGTTAATATTATGATTTACTGCAATAATACTCTTAATCTTATTATTAATTGCATTATAAATGTAACCATCAGGAGTTGCTATAATAGAATTACCTGATGCCCTTAATATAGCTATATCTTTAACTATTATTTGCCTAGTAACACCAAATTTCTTAGCTAAATCTGTTCCTTTTATAGGCAAATTACTAGTCATTAATAACCTTATTATATCTTCTCTTCTTTTTGTAGATGCCATAAAATTTCTCCCTTCCTAATTTTTATCATCACATATACTTATTATGTCTAATATCCTATTATTAGTATTTTTATTATTATGGTGATATTTAATAACTTGAAGAAATTCTTCATCGTAATTATATTTTCTTAAAATTTTTTCTCCAATTTTAGGATGATTATAATATATATCTATTTGCTTTATATTATTATATCTATTAATTTTTCCATTTGTAGCTTTATCTAAAAGTACTACAATAGACTTTTCGAATACATTTAATTTAAACTTACTTTTTCCTATATCATGAAGTAATGCAGCTTTTCCGAGTTTCATAACATCAACATCTATATTATTTTCCTCTTTCATTGATATAGAATCTTTACATACTCTTATACAATGATGCTTCTCATTATGCTTTAATGTATTAAATAACTTTATTTCTTCTTCATTTAAATATTTTCTTAAATAATCATAATCTACCTTTTTAAATGTTGATCCTATAGCCCATAAGAACTGCTTAACTCTATAAAATGACATATGTTCACCTAGCCTTTTTATAAACTTATATATAAAAATAATAACACTATACCCTTTTATTATCAAATATTGTTAAGTATATATTATATATAACAAAAAAAGCTACGAATTAATTCGTAGCTTTATATGGTGGAGATAAAGAGATTCGAACTCTTGACCCCTTGCGTGCAAGGCAAGTGCTCTCCCAACTGAGCTATACCCCCATATGACCTGGCAACGTTCTACTCTCCCACACAGTCTCCCGTGCAGTACCATCGACGCTGTAGAGCTTAACTTTCCTGTTCGGAATGGGAAGGAGTGTTTCCTCTACGCCATCATCACCAGATGGTGTGAGATCCTAAATCTTTGATTTAGATATCGAACCCACTCAGCTATGCTGAGTTTCCTTTTCAACAATTAAATCTCAGTTTAGTTCTTACTTTACCTTTTCAGAGAATGTTCTCTGAAAATTGCACATGAATGAAGCCAAAATCTTTGATTTCGTTTCTCGAATTCACTCAGCTCTGCTGAGTTTCATCTTATTGTTTTGGTCAAGCCCTCGACCTATTAGTATCAGTCAGCTAAATATGTTACCACACTTACACCTCTGACCTATCAACCTTGTGTTCTTCAAGGGGTCTTACTAGCTTATGCTATGGGAAATCTCATCTTGAGGGGGGCTTCACGCTTAGATGCTTTCAGCGTTTATCCCTTCCCGACTTAGCTACCCAGCCATGCTCCTGGCGGAACAACTGGTGCACCAGAGGTCAGTCCATCCCGGTCCTCTCGTACTAAGGACAGCTCCTCTCAAATTTCCTACGCCCGCGACGGATAGGGACCGAACTGTCTCACGACGTTCTGAACCCAGCTCGCGTGCCGCTTTAATGGGCGAACAGCCCAACCCTTGGGACCTACTACAGCCCCAGGATGCGACGAGCCGACATCGAGGTGCCAAACCTCCCCGTCGATGTGGACTCTTGGGGGAGATCAGCCTGTTATCCCCGAGGTAGCTTTTATCCGTTGAGCGATGGCCCTCCCACGAGGTACCACCGGATCACTAAGCCCGACTTTCGTCCCTGCTCCACTTGTGGGTGTCGCAGTCAGGCTCCCTTCTGCCTTTGCACTCTTCGAACGATTTCCGACCGTTCTGAGGGAACCTTTGGGCGCCTCCGTTACTTTTTAGGAGGCGACCGCCCCAGTCAAACTGCCCACCTAACAATGTCCCGTCACCAGATTCATGGCGTCCGGTTAGAACCCCAATACTGTCAGGGTGGTATCCCAAGGTTGACTCCACCAAGGCTGACGCCCTAGTTTCCAAGTCTCCCACCTATCCTGTACAGACAATATCGGAATTCAATGCTAAGCTACAGTAAAGCTCTACGGGGTCTTTCCGTCCAATCGCGGGTAGCGAGCATCTTCACTCGCACTACAACTTCGCCGGATTTGCAGTTGAGACAGTGCCCAAGTCATTACGCCATTCGTGCGGGTCAGAACTTACCTGACAAGGAATTTCGCTACCTTAGGACCGTTATAGTTACGGCCGCCGTTTACTGGGGCTTAAGTTCACACCTTCGCTTGCGCTAAGTGTTCCCCTTAACCTTCCAGCACCGGGCAGGCGTCAGCCCCTATACATCAGCTTGCGCTTTAGCAGAGACCTGTGTTTTTGCTAAACAGTTGCTTGGGCCTATTCTCTGCGGCCTACTCTCGTAGGCACCCCTTCTCGCTAACTTACGGGGTCAATTTGCCTAGTTCCTTAACTGCAATTCTTCCGCTGGTCTTAGGATTCTCTCCTCATCTACCTGTGTCGGTTTGCGGTACGGGCACTACTTCTCTCTCTAGATGCTTTTCTTGGAAGCATGGAATCAGATACTTCAGCCTAATGGCCTTCCCCATCACGCCTCAGGATTGTTGAAACGGATTTGCCTATTTCAACTCCCTAAACGCTTAGACTAGCATTTCCAATCGCTAGCACATCCTATCCTTCTCCGTCACACCATCGATAATAACGATTGTAGTGGTATCGGAATATCAACCGATTGTCCATCGCCTACGCCTATCGGCCTCGGCTTAGGTCCCGACTAACCCTGGGCGGACGAGCCTTCCCCAGGAAACCTTAGATTTTCGACCTGTGAGATTCTCACTCACATCTCGCTACTAATGCCAACATTCTCACTCGTAATCAGTCCACCGCTCCTTACGGTACGACTTCAGCCCGATTACGACGCTCCTCTACCGCTCATCTTACGATGAGCCCGTAGCTTCGGTGGTAAGTTTGAGCCCCGGACATTTTCGGCGCAGGATCTCTCGACTAGTGAGCTATTACGCACTCTTTCAATGAGTGGCTGCTTCTAAGCCAACATCCTAGTTGTCTTAGAAATCCCACATCCTTTTCCACTTAACTTACACTTTGGGACCTTAGCTGACGATCTGGGCTTTTTCCCTTTTGACCACGGATCTTATCATTCGTAGTCTGACTGCCGGACTAATAGTATATGGCATTCGGAGTTTGATAAGGTTCGGTAAGCGATACGCCCCCTAGCCCATTCAGTGCTCTACCTCCATTACTCATATCCGACGCTAGCCCTAAAGCTATTTCGAGGAGAACCAGCTATCTCCGAGTTCGATTGGAATTTCTCCGCTATCCACAGCTCATCCCATGCTTTTTCAACAGCAACGTGGTTCGGTCCTCCACGGGGTTTTACCCCCGCTTCAACCTGGCCATGGATAGGTCACCCGGTTTCGGGTCTACGGCATGCAACTACTCGCCCTATTAAGACTCGGTTTCCCTTCGGCTCCGTACCTTAAGTACTTAACCTTGCTACATACCGTAACTCGTTGGCTCGTTCTACAAAAAGCACGTCATCACACTCATATGGTGCTCTGACCGGTTGTAGGCACACGGTTTCAGGTTCTATTTCACTCCCCTCCCGGGGTTCTTTTCACCTTTCCCTCACGGTACTGCTTCACTATCGGTCATCAGGTAGTATTTAGCCTTGGGAGGTGGTCCTCCCTGCTTCCCACAAGGTTTCACGTGTCTCGTGGTACTCTGGATCAGAACTCTAAACCTTTTTGTTTTACCTACGTGGCTATTACACTCTATGGCCTAACTTTCCAGTTATTTTCGGTTACAAATTAGTTTATTTTATGTTCTGTCCGCAACCCCAGAGATAAATCTCTGGTTTGGGCTCTTTCCCTTTCGCTCGCCGCTACTTAGAAAATCGATTTTTCTTTCTCTTCCTCCAGGTACTTAGATGTTTCAGTTCCCTGGGTTTACCTTCCTGCAACTATTTATTCATTACAGGATACATGGGGTTTCCCATGTGAGTTTCCTCATTCGGAGATCTCCGGATCACTGGCTATGTGCGCCTACCCGAAGCTTTTCGCAGCTTATCACGTCCTTCATCGGCTCCTGATGCCAAGGCATTCACCATGCGCCCTTTGTAGCTTGACCTATACGGTTCTCTTTTACAAAGAGTTAATTTACTTTCACAAAGAATATTATTCTTGGCTTGTTGTCACTTCTCAATTAACTTTCGTTAATCTGAAACTCCTGTTCACATACGCTTTCAGGAGTAAGTTCGAATAACTAAATTATAATTTTAGATTCTCACTTAAGTTGTTTTTAATTCATGTGCAATTTTCAAAGAACAAAAATTTTGAAGGCTTTTGGTCCTTCAAAATTGAACAGAAGTTAAGATACCATATCTTTTGAGTTATTACTAGTTAATCATATTGTTAACTAGATTTCTCCATAGAAAGGAGGTGATCCAGCCGCAGGTTCTCCTACGGCTACCTTGTTACGACTTCACCCCAATCGCTGACCCTACCTTAGGTCGCTGCCTCCTTGCGGTTAGCTCACGAACTTTGGGTATTGCCAACTCTCATGGTGTGACGGGCGGTGTGTACAAGGCCCGGGAACGTATTCACCGCGACATGCTGATTCGCGATTACTAGCAACTCCAGCTTCATGTAGGCGAGTTTCAGCCTACAATCCGAACTGAGACAAGTTTTATAGTTTAGCTCCACCTCGCGGTATTGCATCTCGTTGTACTTGCCATTGTAGCACGTGTGTAGCCCTAGACATAAGGGGCATGATGATTTGACGTCATCCCCACCTTCCTCCCGGTTAACCCGGGCAGTCTCGCTAGAGTGCTCAACTAAATGGTAGCAACTAACAATAAGGGTTGCGCTCGTTGCGGGACTTAACCCAACATCTCACGACACGAGCTGACGACAACCATGCACCACCTGTCATCCTGTCCCCAAAGGGACTTCCTCGATTAAGAGTAATGCAGGAGATGTCAAGTCTAGGTAAGGTTCTTCGCGTTGCTTCGAATTAAACCACATGCTCCGCTGCTTGTGCGGGCCCCCGTCAATTCCTTTGAGTTTTAATCTTGCGACCGTACTCCCCAGGCGGGATACTTAATGTGTTAACGGCGGCACGGAAGGAGTTGATACCTCCCACACCTAGTATCCATCGTTTACGGCGTGGACTACCAGGGTATCTAATCCTGTTTGCTCCCCACGCTTTCGAGCCTCAGCGTCAGTTACAGTCCAGAGAGTCGCCTTCGCCACTGGTGTTCTTCCTAATCTCTACGCATTTCACCGCTACACTAGGAATTCCACTCTCCTCTCCTGCACTCTAGACTTCCAGTTTGAAATGCAGCCCCCAGGTTGAGCCCGGGTATTTCACATCTCACTTAAAAGTCCGCCTACGCTCCCTTTACGCCCAGTAAATCCGGACAACGCTCGCCACCTACGTATTACCGCGGCTGCTGGCACGTAGTTAGCCGTGGCTTCCTCCTCAGGTACCGTCATTATCGTCCCTGAAGACAGAGCTTTACGATCCGAAAACCTTCATCACTCACGCGGCGTTGCTGCATCAGGGTTTCCCCCATTGTGCAATATTCCCCACTGCTGCCTCCCGTAGGAGTCTGGGCCGTGTCTCAGTCCCAATGTGGCCGATCACCCTCTCAGGTCGGCTACGCATCGTCGCCTTGGTGAGCCGTTACCTCACCAACTAGCTAATGCGCCGCGGGCCCATCTTGTAGCGGATTACTCCTTTAATTGCTGCTCCATGCGAAGCTGCAATGTTATGCGGTATTAATCTCCCTTTCGGGAGGCTATTCCCCTCTACAAGGCAGGTTGCCCACGTGTTACTCACCCGTCCGCCGCTAGGTTTGTTTCCGAAGAAACTCCCCTCGCTCGACTTGCATGTGTTAGGCACGCCGCCAGCGTTCGTCCTGAGCCAGGATCAAACTCTCACTAAAAAGTTTAATCTGTTGCTCAAATTACTTTGAGTCTTTTAAGACTCTCAAAAGAATTGCTGGTTATTACTTAACTTTTATTCTGTTCAATTTTCAAAGACCATTTTCTTCCTCGCCCTCAAGCGACTCATTTATCTTATCACCTATTTAAATCAATGTCAACACTTTTTTTTATAATTTAAAACTGTTAATTCGATTTATTTAGTGTTTTTTTTATGTTCCTCTTGGGAACGAAATTTATAATACCACTTAATTTATAGCTATGTATAATTATAAAAGCTAATATTAACAATTTATATTAAATTTCCTCCAATTTACTACCTTTATCTCTACTACTCTACTATTGATACACTAGGAGAAGTGTCCTTAATTTCATAGGCTATTAATTAATTTATATTTCTAGAAGATACTTAATACAGTATCTTCAACTATTGTTCTTCATCAAAAAAATAATAGTTGTACTATATAATTTCACATAAACAATTTATATTATAACTACATACTAAACTAAAAAATTTCTATTCATAATATTTACTTGAAAGAAATTAATTCTACTATTAAATTATTTTATATTATAATTAATTTTAAATAAAAAAATAAGAGTCTTAATAGACTCTTATTTACTAACCTGGCAACGTTCTACTCTCCCACACAGTCTCCCGTGCAGTACCATCGACGCTGTAGAGCTTAACTTTCCTGTTCGGAATGGGAAGGAGTGTTTCCTCTACGCCATCATTACCAGATGCTGTGAGACCCTAAATCTTTGATTTAGATGTCGAACCCACTCAGTTGTGCTGAGTTTCCTTTTCAACAATTAAATCTCAGTTTAGTTCTTGCTTTACTTTTTCAGAGAATGTTCTCTGAAAATTGCACATGAATGAGAGCCAAAATCTTTGATTTCGTTTCTCGAATTCACTCAGCCTTGCTGAGTTTCATCTTATTGTTTTGGTCAAGCCCTCGACCTATTAGTATCAGTCAGCTAAATATGTTACCACACTTACACCTCTGACCTATCAACCTTGTGTTCTTCAAGGGGTCTTACTAGCTTATGCTATGGGAAATCTCATCTTGAGGGGGCTTCACGCTTAGATGCTTTCAGCGTTTATCCCTTCCCGACTTAGCTACCCAGCCATGCTCCTGGCGGAACAACTGGTGCACCAGAGGTCAGTCCATCCCGGTCCTCTCGTACTAAGGACAGCTCCTCTCAAATTTCCTACGCCCGCGACGGATAGGGACCGAACTGTCTCACGACGTTCTGAACCCAGCTCGCGTGCCGCTTTAATGGGCGAACAGCCCAACCCTTGGGACCTACTACAGCCCCAGGATGCGACGAGCCGACATCGAGGTGCCAAACCTCCCCGTCGATGTGGACTCTTGGGGGAGATCAGCCTGTTATCCCCGAGGTAGCTTTTATCCGTTGAGCGATGGCCCTCCCACGAGGTACCACCGGATCACTAAGCCCGACTTTCGTCCCTGCTCCACTTGTGGGTGTCGCAGTCAGGCTCCCTTCTGCCTTTGCACTCTTCGAACGATTTCCGACCGTTCTGAGGGAACCTTTGGGCGCCTCCGTTACTTTTTAGGAGGCGACCGCCCCAGTCAAACTGCCCACCTAACAATGTCCCGTCACCAGATTCATGGCGTCCGGTTAGAACCCCAATACTGTCAGGGTGGTATCCCAAGGTTGACTCCACCAAGGCTGACGCCCTAGTTTCCAAGTCTCCCACCTATCCTGTACAGACAATATCGGAATTCAATGCTAAGCTACAGTAAAGCTCTACGGGGTCTTTCCGTCCAATCGCGGGTAGCGAGCATCTTCACTCGCACTACAACTTCGCCGGATTTGCAGTTGAGACAGTGCCCAAGTCATTACGCCATTCGTGCGGGTCAGAACTTACCTGACAAGGAATTTCGCTACCTTAGGACCGTTATAGTTACGGCCGCCGTTTACTGGGGCTTAAGTTCACACCTTCGCTTGCGCTAAGTGTTCCCCTTAACCTTCCAGCACCGGGCAGGCGTCAGCCCCTATACATCAGCTTGCGCTTTAGCAGAGACCTGTGTTTTTGCTAAACAGTTGCTTGGGCCTATTCTCTGCGGCCTACTCTCGTAGGCACCCCTTCTCGCTAACTTACGGGGTCAATTTGCCTAGTTCCTTAACTGCAATTCTTCCGCTGGTCTTAGGATTCTCTCCTCATCTACCTGTGTCGGTTTGCGGTACGGGCACTACTTCTCTCTCTAGATGCTTTTCTTGGAAGCATGGAATCAGATACTTCAGCCTAATGGCCTTCCCCATCACGCCTCAGGATTGTTGAAACGGATTTGCCTATTTCAACTCCCTAAACGCTTAGACTAGCATTTCCAATCGCTAGCACATCCTATCCTTCTCCGTCACACCATCGATAATAACGATTATAGTGGTATCGGAATATCAACCGATTGTCCATCGCCTACGCCTATCGGCCTCGGCTTAGGTCCCGACTAACCCTGGGCGGACGAGCCTTCCCCAGGAAACCTTAGATTTTCGACCTGTGAGATTCTCACTCACATCTCGCTACTAATGCCAACATTCTCACTCGTAATCAGTCCACCGCTCCTTACGGTACGACTTCAGCCCGATTACGACGCTCCTCTACCGCTCATCTTACGATGAGCCCGTAGCTTCGGTGGTAAGTTTGAGCCCCGGACATTTTCGGCGCAGGATCTCTCGACTAGTGAGCTATTACGCACTCTTTCAATGAGTGGCTGCTTCTAAGCCAACATCCTAGTTGTCTTAGAAATCCCACATCCTTTTCCACTTAACTTACACTTTGGGACCTTAGCTGACGATCTGGGCTTTTTCCCTTTTGACCACGGATCTTATCATTCGTAGTCTGACTGCCGGACTAATAGTATATGGCATTCGGAGTTTGATAAGGTTCGGTAAGCGATACGCCCCCTAGCCCATTCAGTGCTCTACCTCCATTACTCATATCCGACGCTAGCCCTAAAGCTATTTCGAGGAGAACCAGCTATCTCCGAGTTCGATTGGAATTTCTCCGCTATCCACAGCTCATCCCATGCTTTTTCAACAGCAACGTGGTTCGGTCCTCCACGGGGTTTTACCCCCGCTTCAACCTGGCCATGGATAGGTCACCCGGTTTCGGGTCTACGGCATGCAACTACTCGCCCTATTAAGACTCGGTTTCCCTTCGGCTCCGTACCTTAAGTACTTAACCTTGCTACATACCGTAACTCGTTGGCTCGTTCTACAAAAAGCACGTCATCACACTCATATGGTGCTCTGACCGGTTGTAGGCACACGGTTTCAGGTTCTATTTCACTCCCCTCCCGGGGTTCTTTTCACCTTTCCCTCACGGTACTGCTTCACTATCGGTCATCAGGTAGTATTTAGCCTTGGGAGGTGGTCCTCCCTGCTTCCCACAAGGTTTCACGTGTCTCGTGGTACTCTGGATCAGAACTCTAAACCTTTTTGTTTTACCTACGTGGCTATTACACTCTATGGCCTAACTTTCCAGTTATTTTCGGTTACAAATTAGTTTATTTTATGTTCTGTCCGCAACCCCAGAGATAAATCTCTGGTTTGGGCTCTTTCCCTTTCGCTCGCCGCTACTTAGAAAATCGATTTTTCTTTCTCTTCCTCCAGGTACTTAGATGTTTCAGTTCCCTGGGTTTACCTTCCTGCAACTATTTATTCATTACAGGATACATGGGGTTTCCCATGTGAGTTTCCTCATTCGGAGATCTCCGGATCACTGGCTATGTGCGCCTACCCGAAGCTTTTCGCAGCTTATCACGTCCTTCATCGGCTCCTGATGCCAAGGCATTCACCATGCGCCCTTTGTAGCTTGACCTATACGGTTCTCTTTTACAAAGAGTTAATTTACTTTCACAAAGAATATTATTCTTGGCTTGTTGTCACTTCTCAATTAACTTTCGTTAATCTGAAACTCCTGTTCACATATGCTTTCAGGAGTAAGTTCGAATAACTAAATCATAAATTTAGATTCTCACTTAAGTTGTTTTTAATTCATGTGCAATTTTCAAAGAACAAAAATTTTGAAGGCTTTTGGTCCTTCAAAATTGAACAGAAGTTAAGATACCATATCTTTTGAGTTATTACTAGTTAATCATCTTGTTAACTAGATTTCTCCATAGAAAGGAGGTGATCCAGCCGCAGGTTCTCCTACGGCTACCTTGTTACGACTTCACCCCAATCGCTGACCCTACCTTAGGTCGCTGCCTCCTTGCGGTTAGCTCACGAACTTTGGGTATTGCCAACTCTCATGGTGTGACGGGCGGTGTGTACAAGGCCCGGGAACGTATTCACCGCGACATGCTGATTCGCGATTACTAGCAACTCCAGCTTCATGTAGGCGAGTTTCAGCCTACAATCCGAACTGAGACAAGTTTTATAGTTTAGCTCCACCTCGCGGTATTGCATCTCGTTGTACTTGCCATTGTAGCACGTGTGTAGCCCTAGACATAAGGGGCATGATGATTTGACGTCATCCCCACCTTCCTCCCGGTTAACCCGGGCAGTCTCGCTAGAGTGCTCAACTAAATGGTAGCAACTAACAATAAGGGTTGCGCTCGTTGCGGGACTTAACCCAACATCTCACGACACGAGCTGACGACAACCATGCACCACCTGTCATCCTGTCCCCGAAGGGACTTCCTCGATTAAGAGTAATGCAGGAGATGTCAAGTCTAGGTAAGGTTCTTCGCGTTGCTTCGAATTAAACCACATGCTCCGCTGCTTGTGCGGGCCCCCGTCAATTCCTTTGAGTTTTAATCTTGCGACCGTACTCCCCAGGCGGGATACTTAATGTGTTAACGGCGGCACGGAAGGAGTTGATACCTCCCACACCTAGTATCCATCGTTTACGGCGTGGACTACCAGGGTATCTAATCCTGTTTGCTCCCCACGCTTTCGAGCCTCAGCGTCAGTTACAGTCCAGAGAGTCGCCTTCGCCACTGGTGTTCTTCCTAATCTCTACGCATTTCACCGCTACACTAGGAATTCCACTCTCCTCTCCTGCACTCTAGACTTCCAGTTTGAAATGCAGCCCCCAGGTTGAGCCCGGGTATTTCACATCTCACTTAAAAGTCCGCCTACGCTCCCTTTACGCCCAGTAAATCCGGACAACGCTCGCCACCTACGTATTACCGCGGCTGCTGGCACGTAGTTAGCCGTGGCTTCCTCCTCAGGTACCGTCATTATCGTCCCTGAAGACAGAGCTTTACGATCCGAAAACCTTCATCACTCACGCGGCGTTGCTGCATCAGGGTTTCCCCCATTGTGCAATATTCCCCACTGCTGCCTCCCGTAGGAGTCTGGGCCGTGTCTCAGTCCCAATGTGGCCGATCACCCTCTCAGGTCGGCTACGCATCGTCGCCTTGGTGAGCCGTTACCTCACCAACTAGCTAATGCGCCGCGGGCCCATCTTGTAGCGGATTACTCCTTTAATTGCTGCTCCATGCGAAGCTGCAATGTTATGCGGTATTAATCTCCCTTTCGGGAGGCTATTCCCCTCTACAAGGCAGGTTGCCCACGTGTTACTCACCCGTCCGCCGCTAGGTTTGTTTCCGAAGAAACTTCCCTCGCTCGACTTGCATGTGTTAGGCACGCCGCCAGCGTTCGTCCTGAGCCAGGATCAAACTCTCACTAAAAAGTTTAATCTGTTGCTCAAATTACTTTGAGTCTTTTAAGACTCTCAAAAGAATTGCTGGTTATTACTTAACTTTTATTCTGTTCAATTTTCAAAGACCATTTTCTTCATCGCCCTCAAGCGACTCATTTATCTTATCATCTATTCAAATCTCTGTCAACATTTTTTTAAAAAACTTTTAAAATAAGTTTTTATAATTAACTTAATTTGTTTAGCTGATTTAATCTGTTCCTCTTGGGAACGAAACTTATGATACTACTTATAAAACATTATGTTTTTTCTATTTATACTCATAATTTAAATTTAATATACACATTATTGTATTTTTCTCTTCTTTTCTATTTATACCTATTATTGATACACCTGGCATGGTTTTTGCTTTTTATTGATATACTTATCTTATTTTTATATAAAATTATCATATTCTTCAATAATTTTTATCGGTTGTCCATCTAAAATAAATATTTTTTCTCCTAATAAATCTATTTCTTCTTTATCATGACTTACAAAAATTACAGTTAATTTTTCTTTTCTTATTTTTTCTTTAATAATATTTATAATTTTTATTTTACTTTTTATATCTATTGATTTAAATGGTTCATCCATAATTAAAAATTTTGACTTACTTATTAAGGCTCTTGCTATATTAATTTTTTGTTTCATACCTCCGCTTAATTCATTTGGATATAACTTTTTTGATTCTTCTAATCCTATTTTTATTAATACCTCTAAAACTTTCCCCTAGCTTTATCTTTAGAATAATATGACTTACTTATTAAATATAAATTTTCATAAACTGTTTTCCAGGGTATTAGTCTATCTTCCTGAAAGACAAAACTTACTTCTACTCCATTTTTAATTAACTCTTTAGAAATATTTTTTAATAAAGTAGTTTTTCCACATCCAGATTGACCTATTATACAATTTATTTTATCAGATTCAATATTTATACTAAAGTCCTTATATATAATTTTATTACCATAATTTACATTTATATTTTTAATATACATATCATATCCCCTTGTTCCATTTAATACATCTGCTACTTAGTTTTTTTATTACTTTATCAAATAATATTGTTATTATAGATATTATTATTATCCAAGCAATCACAGCTACAGTATTTAATTGCATTTTTTCCATCTGTATTATTGCACCTATACCATATTTAGGTTGTGAGTAAATTTCTCCTGAAATAACAACTTTAAATATTAAAGATAAAGATGAACTAAATACATTTATTAACCCAAAAATTATTGTTGGTAAATATATGCTTATAATAATATCTTTATTTTTTACTCTATAGACTTCACACATCTCTATAATATTTTCATCTATTCCTAATAATGAGTTTAAAACAACTTCATAATATATTGGTATAGAAATCAATCCTCCTATCATTATTGGCGCATAATCCTTGGATATCCAAATTAAAGCTAATACTATAAACGCCATTGTGGGTATTGATTTAATAACAGAAAAAATTGGATATAAAAAATTATATATAAATTTATTTATATAGCTAAGTGTACCTAAAATTATTGCTAATATAATAGATATTATAAAACTTATTAGACATCTTAAAAGACTAGCAAATATTAAATTTATAAAATCCTTATTAAGTATAATTCTATGTAATTCATCTGTAATTCTATCTAATGATGGAAAAAGTAGCTGATTATTTACAGCTACTGCTCCCATTTGCCATAATATTAAAAGGATAATAATTGAAATAAACATATATTTATTATCCTTCAATAAAGATTTTCTCATAATCTACTTTTCCTTCCTGTGTTTCTGTAATCTTATCTATGGACTCAAAATAAATTTTATACTCATTTTTACTTTCATCTATAGAATAATATTTTAAATTTCCTCTTTCTAGAGCTTTATCTAAAGTTACTTTATTTACAGTTATAGAATTCTTCTCGCATATTCCAGATACATCGTTAGAATTACTATTAACCCACTCTATAGAATTTTTTATTTTATCTAAAATTTCATTACATAACTTTTTATTATCTTTATAAAATGATTCTTTTATAAGTATTGTAGACTGAGGATAACCTTTATCTACATTCTTTAAATTCTTCCATTCTAGATTTAAATCTAACAATATTTTAGTATCAGGTTTTTTAGCTAATATAGTTGATAATGCAGGTTCTGGAACAACAGCTATTTTAGCCTTATTATTTATTATCATAGGTGCTAATTCACTTGCTGCATTAACATATGAGTAATTTATTTTTTTATCATCTATTCCCTTACTATTTAATATCTCCCTACAAATTATATCCGGAGTTAAGCCTTTGCCTGTATTATATATTTCTTTCCCATTTAAATCTGATACATCATTAATTTCTTCTGTTGAAATTAAATACATAGATCCCCAACCTACAGTTCCTACTACTTTATAATCTAATCCCTTTTTGTATGCCTGTAATGCTAAATTTGATGGAACTACAGCAATTTCTGCTTCTCCTTTTAGAATTTCTGCTACTAATGCATCTGGAGTTTTTTGCAATGCTATATTAAATTTATTTTCACTTTTTGATTCATTATCGTCTATGAATTTACTTGTAGCAATTGCAGGCAATCCATCAGGCAATATAATGTATACTTTTTTTAAATCCATCTTGCTAGCTTTACATGATATTAATCCAATTAATAAAAAAATTGATATAACTATACTAAATTTTTTTCTCATTTATTATCCTCCCTTTTCAAACAACTAATAAAATTATCTTATATGTACATTTTATCCTTTTTTCTTTTTATATACATAAAGCACTATAACTATTATATCAGTTATAGTGCTTTTAAAATTACCTGTTTATATATAATTTTACAAAAAAATAAGAGTCTTAATAGACTCTTATTTACTAACCTGGCAACGTTCTACTCTCCCACACAGTCTCCCGTGCAGTACCATCGACGCTGTAGAGCTTAACTTTCCTGTTCGGAATGGGAAGGAGTGTTTCCTCTACGCCATCATCACCAGATGGTGTGAAATCCTAAATCTTTGATTTAGATATCGAACCTACTCAGCTGTGCTGAGTTTCCTTCTCAATAATTAAATCTTAGTTTAGTTCTTACTTTACTTTTTCAGAGAATGTTCTCTGAAAATTGCACATGAATGAGAGCCAAAATCTTTGATTTCGTTTCTCGAATTCACTCAGCTCTGCTGAGTTTCATCTTATTGTTTTGGTCAAGCCCTCGACCTATTAGTATCAGTCAGCTAAATATGTTACCACACTTACACCTCTGACCTATCAACCTTGTGTTCTTCAAGGGGTCTTACTAGCTTATGCTATGGGAAATCTCATCTTGAGGGGGGCTTCACGCTTAGATGCTTTCAGCGTTTATCCCTTCCCGACTTAGCTACCCAGCCATGCTCCTGGCGGAACAACTGGTGCACCAGAGGTCAGTCCATCCCGGTCCTCTCGTACTAAGGACAGCTCCTCTCAAATTTCCTACGCCCGCGACGGATAGGGACCGAACTGTCTCACGACGTTCTGAACCCAGCTCGCGTGCCGCTTTAATGGGCGAACAGCCCAACCCTTGGGACCTACTACAGCCCCAGGATGCGACGAGCCGACATCGAGGTGCCAAACCTCCCCGTCGATGTGGACTCTTGGGGGAGATCAGCCTGTTATCCCCGAGGTAGCTTTTATCCGTTGAGCGATGGCCCTCCCACGAGGTACCACCGGATCACTAAGCCCGACTTTCGTCCCTGCTCCACTTGTGGGTGTCGCAGTCAGGCTCCCTTCTGCCTTTGCACTCTTCGAACGATTTCCGACCGTTCTGAGGGAACCTTTGGGCGCCTCCGTTACTTTTTAGGAGGCGACCGCCCCAGTCAAACTGCCCACCTAACAATGTCCCGTCACCAGATTCATGGCGTCCGGTTAGAACCCCAATACTGTCAGGGTGGTATCCCAAGGTTGACTCCACCAAGGCTGACGCCCTAGTTTCCAAGTCTCCCACCTATCCTGTACAGACAATATCGGAATTCAATGCTAAGCTACAGTAAAGCTCTACGGGGTCTTTCCGTCCAATCGCGGGTAGCGAGCATCTTCACTCGCACTACAACTTCGCCGGATTTGCAGTTGAGACAGTGCCCAAGTCATTACGCCATTCGTGCGGGTCAGAACTTACCTGACAAGGAATTTCGCTACCTTAGGACCGTTATAGTTACGGCCGCCGTTTACTGGGGCTTAAGTTCACACCTTCGCTTGCGCTAAGTGTTCCCCTTAACCTTCCAGCACCGGGCAGGCGTCAGCCCCTATACATCAGCTTGCGCTTTAGCAGAGACCTGTGTTTTTGCTAAACAGTTGCTTGGGCCTATTCTCTGCGGCCTACTCTCGTAGGCACCCCTTCTCGCTAACTTACGGGGTCAATTTGCCTAGTTCCTTAACTGCAATTCTTCCGCTGGTCTTAGGATTCTCTCCTCATCTACCTGTGTCGGTTTGCGGTACGGGCACTACTTCTCTCTCTAGATGCTTTTCTTGGAAGCATGGAATCAGATACTTCAGCCTAATGGCCTTCCCCATCACGCCTCAGGATTGTTGAAACGGATTTGCCTATTTCAACTCCCTAAACGCTTAGACTAGCATTTCCAATCGCTAGCACATCCTATCCTTCTCCGTCACACCATCGATAATAACGATTGTAGTGGTATCGGAATATCAACCGATTGTCCATCGCCTACGCCTATCGGCCTCGGCTTAGGTCCCGACTAACCCTGGGCGGACGAGCCTTCCCCAGGAAACCTTAGATTTTCGACCTGTGAGATTCTCACTCACATCTCGCTACTAATGCCAACATTCTCACTCGTAATCAGTCCACCGCTCCTTACGGTACGACTTCAGCCCGATTACGACGCTCCTCTACCGCTCATCTTACGATGAGCCCGTAGCTTCGGTGGTAAGTTTGAGCCCCGGACATTTTCGGCGCAGGATCTCTCGACTAGTGAGCTATTACGCACTCTTTCAATGAGTGGCTGCTTCTAAGCCAACATCCTAGTTGTCTTAGAAATCCCACATCCTTTTCCACTTAACTTACACTTTGGGACCTTAGCTGACGATCTGGGCTTTTTCCCTTTTGACCACGGATCTTATCATTCGTAGTCTGACTGCCGGACTAATAGTATATGGCATTCGGAGTTTGATAAGGTTCGGTAAGCGATACGCCCCCTAGCCCATTCAGTGCTCTACCTCCATTACTCATATCCGACGCTAGCCCTAAAGCTATTTCGAGGAGAACCAGCTATCTCCGAGTTCGATTGGAATTTCTCCGCTATCCACAGCTCATCCCATGCTTTTTCAACAGCAACGTGGTTCGGTCCTCCACGGGGTTTTACCCCCGCTTCAACCTGGCCATGGATAGGTCACCCGGTTTCGGGTCTACGGCATGCAACTACTCGCCCTATTAAGACTCGGTTTCCCTTCGGCTCCGTACCTTAAGTACTTAACCTTGCTACATACCGTAACTCGTTGGCTCGTTCTACAAAAAGCACGTCATCACACTCATATGGTGCTCTGACCGGTTGTAGGCACACGGTTTCAGGTTCTATTTCACTCCCCTCCCGGGGTTCTTTTCACCTTTCCCTCACGGTACTGCTTCACTATCGGTCATCAGGTAGTATTTAGCCTTGGGAGGTGGTCCTCCCTGCTTCCCACAAGGTTTCACGTGTCTCGTGGTACTCTGGATCAGAACTCTAAACCTTTTTGTTTTACCTACGTGGCTATTACACTCTATGGCCTAACTTTCCAGTTATTTTCGGTTACAAATTAGTTTATTTTATGTTCTGTCCGCAACCCCAGAGATAAATCTCTGGTTTGGGCTCTTTCCCTTTCGCTCGCCGCTACTTAGAAAATCGATTTTTCTTTCTCTTCCTCCAGGTACTTAGATGTTTCAGTTCCCTGGGTTTACCTTCCTGCAACTATTTATTCATTACAGGATACATGGGGTTTCCCATGTGAGTTTCCTCATTCGGAGATCTCCGGATCACTGGCTATGTGCGCCTACCCGAAGCTTTTCGCAGCTTATCACGTCCTTCATCGGCTCCTGATGCCAAGGCATTCACCATGCGCCCTTTGTAGCTTGACCTATACGGTTCTCTTTTACAAAGAGTTAATTTACTTTCACAAAGAATATTATTCTTGGCTTGTTGTCACTTCTCAATTAACTTTCGTTAATCTGAAACTCCTGTTCACATACGCTTTCAGGAGTAAGTTCGAATAACTAAATCATAAATTTAGATTCTCACTTAAGTTGTTTTTAATTCATGTGCAATTTTCAAAGAACAAAAATTTTGAAGGCTTTTGGTCCTTCAAAATTGAACAGAAGTTAAGATACCATATCTTTTGAGTTATTACTAGTTAATCATCTTGTTAACTAGATTTCTCCATAGAAAGGAGGTGATCCAGCCGCAGGTTCTCCTACGGCTACCTTGTTACGACTTCACCCCAATCGCTGACCCTACCTTAGGTCGCTGCCTCCTTGCGGTTAGCTCACGAACTTTGGGTATTGCCAACTCTCATGGTGTGACGGGCGGTGTGTACAAGGCCCGGGAACGTATTCACCGCGACATGCTGATTCGCGATTACTAGCAACTCCAGCTTCATGTAGGCGAGTTTCAGCCTACAATCCGAACTGAGACAAGTTTTATAGTTTAGCTCCACCTCACGGTATTGCATCTCGTTGTACTTGCCATTGTAGCACGTGTGTAGCCCTAGACATAAGGGGCATGATGATTTGACGTCATCCCCACCTTCCTCCCGGTTAACCCGGGCAGTCTCGCTAGAGTGCTCAACTAAATGGTAGCAACTAACAATAAGGGTTGCGCTCGTTGCGGGACTTAACCCAACATCTCACGACACGAGCTGACGACAACCATGCACCACCTGTCATCCTGTCCCCGAAGGGACTTCCTCGATTAAGAGTAATGCAGGAGATGTCAAGTCTAGGTAAGGTTCTTCGCGTTGCTTCGAATTAAACCACATGCTCCGCTGCTTGTGCGGGCCCCCGTCAATTCCTTTGAGTTTTAATCTTGCGACCGTACTCCCCAGGCGGGATACTTAATGTGTTAACGGCGGCACGGAAGGAGTTGATACCTCCCACACCTAGTATCCATCGTTTACGGCGTGGACTACCAGGGTATCTAATCCTGTTTGCTCCCCACGCTTTCGAGCCTCAGCGTCAGTTACAGTCCAGAGAGTCGCCTTCGCCACTGGTGTTCTTCCTAATCTCTACGCATTTCACCGCTACACTAGGAATTCCACTCTCCTCTCCTGCACTCTAGACTTCCAGTTTGAAATGCAGCCCCCAGGTTGAGCCCGGGTATTTCACATCTCACTTAAAAGTCCGCCTACGCTCCCTTTACGCCCAGTAAATCCGGACAACGCTCGCCACCTACGTATTACCGCGGCTGCTGGCACGTAGTTAGCCGTGGCTTCCTCCTCAGGTACCGTCATTATCGTCCCTGAAGACAGAGCTTTACGATCCGAAAACCTTCATCACTCACGCGGCGTTGCTGCATCAGGGTTTCCCCCATTGTGCAATATTCCCCACTGCTGCCTCCCGTAGGAGTCTGGGCCGTGTCTCAGTCCCAATGTGGCCGATCACCCTCTCAGGTCGGCTACGCATCGTCGCCTTGGTGAGCCGTTACCTCACCAACTAGCTAATGCGCCGCGGGCCCATCTTGTAGCGGATTACTCCTTTAATTGCTGCTCCATGCGAAGCTGCAATGTTATGCGGTATTAATCTCCCTTTCGGGAGGCTATTCCCCTCTACAAGGCAGGTTGCCCACGTGTTACTCACCCGTCCGCCGCTAGGTTTGTTTCCGAAGAAACTCCCCTCGCTCGACTTGCATGTGTTAGGCACGCCGCCAGCGTTCGTCCTGAGCCAGGATCAAACTCTCACTAAAAAGTTTAATCTGTTGCTCAAATTACTTTGAGTCTTTTAAGACTCTCAAAAGAATTGCTGGTTATTACTTAACTTTTATTCTGTTCAATTTTCAAAGACCATTTTCTTCATCGCCCTCAAGCGACTCATTTATCTTATCATCTTAAGTGCTTTTTGTCAACACTTTTTTTAAAAACTTATTTGTTTCTAACTTTAAATAAATTTTTACTTGTTTACAGCTTTCTGCTGAGAACATGACTTATGATATCATCTTAATATAGTTAATTATATTATATTTATTCTTCCTTGTTGAAATTATCCTCTTATATCTTAATAATTCTGTGTATTTCAACATTATTCTTATATTGATACGCCAGGTTAAGTATCCCTTTTTTGATTTAATAATCTAAATATTTAACTATTCATTGATTATTAATATATTTTATTATAAATTTCTTTAGCATGATATTAACTTAAAATAATCAAATTTAAACTTACTATTAATATTAATTATAATATTTTGTAATTTATGATATCTTTTAATTTTGTAATAATTTTCTATTACATTATATACTCTATGACAAAATCTATAATCAATTATGTGATTTCTATTCTTTAAAAACTCTATACTTATTTATTTGATATCTATATTTTGAATTAGCCATTAATGAAATTTTTTATTAATAGCTATGATAATATGCAAAACAAAAAAAGCTACGAATTAATTCGTAGCTTTATATGGTGGAGATAAAGAGATTCGAACTCTTGACCCCTTGCGTGCAAGGCAAGTGCTCTCCCAACTGAGCTATACCCCCAAATATGGTGGACCTTCAGGGACTCGAACCCCGGACCTACCGGTTATGAGCCGGTTGCTCTAACCAACTGAGCTAAAGATCCTCATCTAACCTGGCAACGTTCTACTCTCCCACACAGTCTCCCGTGCAGTACCATCGACGCTGTAGAGCTTAACTTTCCTGTTCGGAATGGGAAGGAGTGTTTCCTCTACGCCATCATCACCAGATGGTATGAAATCCTAAATCTTTGATTTAGATATCGAACCCACTCAACTGTGCTGAGTTTCCTTGTCAATAATTAAATCTTAGTTTAGTTCTTACTTTACTTTTTCAGAGAATGTTCTCTGAAAATTGCACATGAATGAGAGCCAAAATCTTTGATTTCGTTTCTCGAATTCACTCAACTCTGCTGAGTTTCATCTTATTGTTTTGGTCAAGCCCTCGACCTATTAGTATCAGTCAGCTAAATATGTTACCACACTTACACCTCTGACCTATCAACCTTGTGTTCTTCAAGGGGTCTTACTAGCTTATGCTATGGGAAATCTCATCTTGAGGGGGCTTCACGCTTAGATGCTTTCAGCGTTTATCCCTTCCCGACTTAGCTACCCAGCCATGCTCCTGGCGGAACAACTGGTGCACCAGAGGTCAGTCCATCCCGGTCCTCTCGTACTAAGGACAGCTCCTCTCAAATTTCCTACGCCCGCGACGGATAGGGACCGAACTGTCTCACGACGTTCTGAACCCAGCTCGCGTGCCGCTTTAATGGGCGAACAGCCCAACCCTTGGGACCTACTACAGCCCCAGGATGCGACGAGCCGACATCGAGGTGCCAAACCTCCCCGTCGATGTGGACTCTTGGGGGAGATCAGCCTGTTATCCCCGAGGTAGCTTTTATCCGTTGAGCGATGGCCCTCCCACGAGGTACCACCGGATCACTAAGCCCGACTTTCGTCCCTGCTCCACTTGTGGGTGTCGCAGTCAGGCTCCCTTCTGCCTTTGCACTCTTCGAACGATTTCCGACCGTTCTGAGGGAACCTTTGGGCGCCTCCGTTACTTTTTAGGAGGCGACCGCCCCAGTCAAACTGCCCACCTAACAATGTCCCGTCACCAGATTCATGGCGTCCGGTTAGAACCCCAATACTGTCAGGGTGGTATCCCAAGGTTGACTCCACCAAGGCTGACGCCCTAGTTTCCAAGTCTCCCACCTATCCTGTACAGACAATATCGGAATTCAATGCTAAGCTACAGTAAAGCTCTACGGGGTCTTTCCGTCCAATCGCGGGTAGCGAGCATCTTCACTCGCACTACAACTTCGCCGGATTTGCAGTTGAGACAGTGCCCAAGTCATTACGCCATTCGTGCGGGTCAGAACTTACCTGACAAGGAATTTCGCTACCTTAGGACCGTTATAGTTACGGCCGCCGTTTACTGGGGCTTAAGTTCACACCTTCGCTTGCGCTAAGTGTTCCCCTTAACCTTCCAGCACCGGGCAGGCGTCAGCCCCTATACATCAGCTTGCGCTTTAGCAGAGACCTGTGTTTTTGCTAAACAGTTGCTTGGGCCTATTCTCTGCGGCCTACTCTCGTAGGCACCCCTTCTCGCTAACTTACGGGGTCAATTTGCCTAGTTCCTTAACTGCAATTCTTCCGCTGGTCTTAGGATTCTCTCCTCATCTACCTGTGTCGGTTTGCGGTACGGGCACTACTTCTCTCTCTAGATGCTTTTCTTGGAAGCATGGAATCAGATACTTCAGCCTAATGGCCTTCCCCATCACGCCTCAGGATTGTTGAAACGGATTTGCCTATTTCAACTCCCTAAACGCTTAGACTAGCATTTCCAATCGCTAGCACATCCTATCCTTCTCCGTCACACCATCGATAATAACGATTGTAGTGGTATCGGAATATCAACCGATTGTCCATCGCCTACGCCTATCGGCCTCGGCTTAGGTCCCGACTAACCCTGGGCGGACGAGCCTTCCCCAGGAAACCTTAGATTTTCGACCTGTGAGATTCTCACTCACATCTCGCTACTAATGCCAACATTCTCACTCGTAATCAGTCCACCGCTCCTTACGGTACGACTTCAGCCCGATTACGACGCTCCTCTACCGCTCATCTTACGATGAGCCCGTAGCTTCGGTGGTAAGTTTGAGCCCCGGACATTTTCGGCGCAGGATCTCTCGACTAGTGAGCTATTACGCACTCTTTCAATGAGTGGCTGCTTCTAAGCCAACATCCTAGTTGTCTTAGAAATCCCACATCCTTTTCCACTTAACTTACACTTTGGGACCTTAGCTGACGATCTGGGCTTTTTCCCTTTTGACCACGGATCTTATCATTCGTAGTCTGACTGCCGGACTAATAGTATATGGCATTCGGAGTTTGATAAGGTTCGGTAAGCGATACGCCCCCTAGCCCATTCAGTGCTCTACCTCCATTACTCATATCCGACGCTAGCCCTAAAGCTATTTCGAGGAGAACCAGCTATCTCCGAGTTCGATTGGAATTTCTCCGCTATCCACAGCTCATCCCATGCTTTTTCAACAGCAACGTGGTTCGGTCCTCCACGGGGTTTTACCCCTGCTTCAACCTGGCCATGGATAGGTCACCCGGTTTCGGGTCTACGGCATGCAACTACTCGCCCTATTAAGACTCGGTTTCCCTTCGGCTCCGTACCTTAAGTACTTAACCTTGCTACATACCGTAACTCGTTGGCTCGTTCTACAAAAAGCACGTCATCACACTCATATGGTGCTCTGACCGGTTGTAGGCACACGGTTTCAGGTTCTATTTCACTCCCCTCCCGGGGTTCTTTTCACCTTTCCCTCACGGTACTGCTTCACTATCGGTCATCAGGTAGTATTTAGCCTTGGGAGGTGGTCCTCCCTGCTTCCCACAAGGTTTCACGTGTCTCGTGGTACTCTGGATCAGAACTTAGTTATTATAATTTTTATTTACGTGGCTATTACACTCTGTGGCTTAACTTTCCAGTTAAATTCAATTAATTATAATTTCCTGTTAATGTTCTGTCCGCAACCCCAGAGATAAATCTCTGGTTTGGGCTCTTTCCCTTTCGCTCGCCGCTACTTAGAAAATCGATTTTTCTTTCTCTTCCTCCAGGTACTTAGATGTTTCAGTTCCCTGGGTTTACCTTCCTGCAACTATTTATTTATTACAGGATACATGGGGTTTCCCATGTGAGTTTCCTCATTCGGAGATCTCCGGATCACTGGCTATGTGCGCCTACCCGAAGCTTTTCGCAGCTTATCACGTCCTTCATCGGCTCCTGATGCCAAGGCATTCACCATGCGCCCTTTGTAGCTTGACCTATACGGTTCTCTTTTACAAAGAGTTAATTTACTTTCACAAAGAATATTATTCTTGGCTTGTTGTCACTTCTCAATTAACTTTCGTTAATCTGAAACTCCTGTTCACATACGCTTTCAGGAGTAAGTTCGAATAACTAAATTATAAATTTAGATTCTCACTTAAGTTGTTTTTAATTCATGTGCAATTTTCAAAGAACAAAAATTTTGAAGGCTTTTGGTCCTTCAAAATTGAACAGAAGTTAAGATACCATATCTTTTGAGTTATTACTAGTTAATCATCTTGTTAACTAGATTTCTCCATAGAAAGGAGGTGATCCAGCCGCAGGTTCTCCTACGGCTACCTTGTTACGACTTCACCCCAATCGCTGACCCTACCTTAGGTCGCTGCCTCCTTGCGGTTAGCTCACGAACTTTGGGTATTGCCAACTCTCATGGTGTGACGGGCGGTGTGTACAAGGCCCGGGAACGTATTCACCGCGACATGCTGATTCGCGATTACTAGCAACTCCAGCTTCATGTAGGCGAGTTTCAGCCTACAATCCGAACTGAGACAAGTTTTATAGTTTAGCTCCACCTCACGGTATTGCATCTCGTTGTACTTGCCATTGTAGCACGTGTGTAGCCCTAGACATAAGGGGCATGATGATTTGACGTCATCCCCACCTTCCTCCCGGTTAACCCGGGCAGTCTCGCTAGAGTGCTCAACTAAATGGTAGCAACTAACAATAAGGGTTGCGCTCGTTGCGGGACTTAACCCAACATCTCACGACACGAGCTGACGACAACCATGCACCACCTGTCATCCTGTCCCCGAAGGGACTTCCTCGATTAAGAGTAATGCAGGAGATGTCAAGTCTAGGTAAGGTTCTTCGCGTTGCTTCGAATTAAACCACATGCTCCGCTGCTTGTGCGGGCCCCCGTCAATTCCTTTGAGTTTTAATCTTGCGACCGTACTCCCCAGGCGGGATACTTAATGTGTTAACGGCGGCACGGAAGGAGTTGATACCTCCCACACCTAGTATCCATCGTTTACGGCGTGGACTACCAGGGTATCTAATCCTGTTTGCTCCCCACGCTTTCGAGCCTCAGCGTCAGTTACAGTCCAGAGAGTCGCCTTCGCCACTGGTGTTCTTCCTAATCTCTACGCATTTCACCGCTACACTAGGAATTCCACTCTCCTCTCCTGCACTCTAGACTTCCAGTTTGAAATGCAGCCCCCAGGTTGAGCCCGGGTATTTCACATCTCACTTAAAAGTCCGCCTACGCTCCCTTTACGCCCAGTAAATCCGGACAACGCTCGCCACCTACGTATTACCGCGGCTGCTGGCACGTAGTTAGCCGTGGCTTCCTCCTCAGGTACCGTCATTATCGTCCCTGAAGACAGAGCTTTACGATCCGAAAACCTTCATCACTCACGCGGCGTTGCTGCATCAGGGTTTCCCCCATTGTGCAATATTCCCCACTGCTGCCTCCCGTAGGAGTCTGGGCCGTGTCTCAGTCCCAATGTGGCCGATCACCCTCTCAGGTCGGCTACGCATCGTCGCCTTGGTGAGCCGTTACCTCACCAACTAGCTAATGCGCCGCGGGCCCATCTTGTAGCGGATTACTCCTTTAATTGCTGCTCCATGCGAAGCTGCAATGTTATGCGGTATTAATCTCCCTTTCGGGAGGCTATTCCCCTCTACAAGGCAGGTTGCCCACGTGTTACTCACCCGTCCGCCGCTAGGTTTGTTTCCGAAGAAACTCCCCTCGCTCGACTTGCATGTGTTAGGCACGCCGCCAGCGTTCGTCCTGAGCCAGGATCAAACTCTCACTAAAAAGTTTAATCTGTTGCTCAAATTACTTTGAGTCTTTTAAGACTCTCAAAAGAATTGCTGGTTATTACTTAACTTTTATTCTGTTCAATTTTCAAAGACCATTTTCTTCATCGCCCTCAAGCGACTCATTTATCTTATCATTTTTTTTAGTTATTGTCAACAACTTTTTTATCTTCAAGTTGTTTTCAAATTCTTGCCACATCTCTCAGCGACGAGATTTATCTTACCATCTAAATCATTACTTTTTTCAATAAAATCTATCTATTATTCAAATTTATTCTAATTTTACTCAATAAATCTTATTTTTTCTTTATTTTTCTATTAATGATACACCTGGATAAGATTACTTTGTATTTATATAGTATTTTCTTATTTATCTAATTTTACTACTAACTTTTATTATATTTATATTATTATTTTTAATAAGCATATTACTATTTTATATATATTTTTCTATTTTCAATATAAATACTAGTTCAAGATATTCTATAGCTGTTTTCCCATTTGTATATATTCCGTTTTCAAGTGTTATATAGTTAGAACCTTTGATAAACTACACAGAAAACTTAGTTTTAATATAATAATCAAATTACACTTAATCTAGTTATTATAATTAATAAAATAAAAAAGGTGCAACCCTATTGTTTATTATATAGGTTGCACCAATTTTTATTATAAACTTACTTTAATATTAAATAATTTTTTATATTACTATTCTTCATTTTCAGTTCTTTCTATAAGTTTATCTATACTATTATCATTTTCTTGACTTACATCTAGTGTATTCTCTGAACCTTCTACTGCTACTTCGTTATTATTCACTTCGATTGCTAATTGAACATCTTTTTCATCATCATTGCCTGATATCTTTGCAATAGCAACAACTTTTTCTTCTTCTCCAGTTCTCATAAGAGTTACTCCCATTGCAGCCCTGCTTGTTACTGATATATCTGAAATATTAATTCTTATAGCTACACCACTTGTATTTATAAGCATTAATTCATCATCAACTTTACATACAGTAGCACCAATTAACTTACCTGTCTTTTCACTTATTTTATAAGTTATAAGACCTGTTCCACCTCTTTTTTGTCTCTTATATTCAGTAACAGGTGTTCTCTTACCAAATCCATTTTCACTTATAACTAATAAATCTTCACCTTCAACAGCTATATCCATACATACAGCTATATCATTTTTTCTTAAGTTTATAGATTTAACTCCTGATGCTGTTCTTCCCATTGGTCTTACATCTTGTTCATTAAACTTTATTGCATTACCATCTTGAGTTGCTATTATAATATCAGCATCTCCTCTTGTAACTTTAACTTTAAGAAGTTCATCTCCATCTCTTAGATTTATAGCTATTAAACCATTCTTTCTAAGATTTTTAAATTCAGATAATGGTGTCTTCTTAACTATACCTTGTTTTGTACCCATAAATAAGAATCCATCATTAACATCATCCCTAACAGTTAAAACTGTCTCTATTCTTTCATCTTGCTCTATTGCTATTAAGTTTATAATATTAGTTCCCTTCGCAGTTCTTCCTGCATCTGGAATTTCATAAGCCCTTAATTTATATACTCTACCTCTATTTGTAAAGAATAATACATCTGAATGCGTTGAAGTTATATTAACATGTTCTACAAAGTCATCTTCCTTTGTAGACATTGCTTGAATACCTCTTCCCCTCTTCTTTGGGCAGAATATGTATCAGCAGATATTCTTTTAATATATCCAGTGTGAGTTAAAGTAACAACAACTTCTTCCTCTTGAATAAGATCTTCAATATCTATTTCATTTACAACTTTTTCAATTGATGTTCTTCTTTCATCACCATACTTAGTTTTTATTTGTAATAACTCATCTTTAATTACACCTAAAAGTTTTTCTTCACTTGCAAGTATGGAATTTAGATAATCTATTAATTTCATAAGCTCAGCATATTCTTCTTCAATCTTATCTCTTTCTAGTCCCGTTAGTCTTCTTAATCTCATCTCTAAAATTGCAGTAGATTGCTTTTCACTTAAATTAAATCTTTCCATTAATGTATTTCTAGCAATCTCAGAAGTTTTTGATCCTCTAATTATGCTAATTACTTCATCGATATTATCTAAAGCTATTCTCAATCCTTCTAAGATATGAGCTCTTGCTTCAGCCTTATTTAATTCAAAAGTAGTTCTTCTTGTAATTACTTCCTTTTGAAATGATATATAATAATTTAAAACTTGCTTTATATTTAAAACTTGTGGTTCATTGTTAACTAGAGCTAACATTATTACACCGAAAGTATCTTGCATTTTAGTATGCTTATATAAAAGATTTAATACAACATTTGGATTAGCATCTTTTTTAAGCTCTATTACTATTCTCATACCTTCTCTATCAGACTCATCTCTTAAATCTGATATACCAACTATTTTCTTATCCTTTACTAAATCAGCTATATTTTCTATAAGTTTAGCCTTATTAACTTGATATGGTATTTCAGTAACTATTATTCTATGTCTATTATTTTCTTCTTCTATTTCAGCCTTTGCTCTAACTATTACTCTACCTTTTCCAGTTTCATAAGCAGCTCTTATTCCTGATTTACCCATTATAGTTGCTCCTGTTGGAAAGTCAGGTCCTTTAATTACTGTCATCAGCTCTAATATTGTAGATTCTGGATTATCTATAAGCATTATAGTACCATCTATAACTTCACCTAAGTTATGAGGTGGTATATTTGTTGCCATACCTACTGCTATACCTGATGAACCATTAACTAAAAGGTTAGGATACCTTGATGGTAATACTTCTGGTTCTTTTTCTTCACCATCAAAATTAGGAATAAAGTTTACTGTATCTTTATTTATATCTCTTAACATTTCAGCTGCAATTTTATTCATCTTTGCTTCTGTATATCTCATTGCCGCTGCATTATCACCATCTACAGATCCAAAATTTCCATGACCGTCAACTAGCATATATCTCATTGAAAAATCTTGAGCCATTCTTACAAGCGCATCATATACTGATGAGTCACCATGTGGATGATACTTACCCAAAACTTCCCCAACTATTCTTGCACATTTTCTATATCCCTTTTCTGGAGATAATCCTAATTCATGCATAGAATAAAGTATTCTTCTATGAACTGGCTTTAACCCATCTCTAACATCTGGTAGTGCACGACCAACTATAACACTCATAGCATAATCTATATAACACTTTTTCATTTCCTTGTTTATATCAACAGGTATAACTTTTCCCTCGTTTAAACTCATGTACTTCACCTCGTTCTAGTACTAAATATCTAAATTGCTAACTTTCTTAGCATTTTTTGTAATAAATTCTCTTCTTGGTTCAACTTTATCCCCCATTAAAATAGTGAATATTTCATCTGCAGCTATAGCATCTTCAATTGTTGCTTTTAATAAAACTCTTCTTTCAGGATCCATTGTAGTTTCCCATAATTGAGTTGCATTCATTTCTCCAAGACCTTTGTATCTTTGAATGTTAGTTGAATTATCTTTTCCACCAATTTCATTTAAAGTTCTTTCAAGCTCTAAATCTGAATAGGCATAGTATTCTTTTTTATTCTTCTTAACTTGATAAAGAGGAGGTTGTGCTATATACACATGACCTTGTTCTAACAGTTCTCTCATATATCTATAGAAGAATGTTAATAGTAATGTTCTTATATGAGCACCATCAACATCTGCATCTGTCATTATTATTATTCTATTATATCTTATCTTCTCTAAATCGAAGTCTTTTCCTATTCCTGCTCCAAAGGCTGTAACCATAGATCTTATTGAATCAGAGTTAAGTATTTTATCTAATCTTTGCTTTTCAACATTAATTATCTTACCTCTTAAAGGTAAAATAGCTTGGAACTTTCTATCTCTTCCTTGCTTAGCTGATCCTCCAGCTGAATCCCCTTCGACTATATAGATTTCACATTCCATAGGGTCTTTAGATGAACAATCTGCTAGTTTACCAGGTAATGATGAACGTTCTAAAACTGATTTTCTAGTTAATTCTCTAGCCTTTCTTGCTGCATCTCTAGCTCTTGCTGCCATCAAAGCTTTTTCTATTATAATTTTAGCTACATTAGGATTCTCTTCCAAGAATATTGTTGCACCTTCTGTTAATATAGAATCAACAATTCCTCTTACCTCTGAATTTCCTAACTTAGTTTTTGTTTGACCTTCAAATTGAGGTTCGGATATTTTTACAGATATAACCGCTGTTAAACCTTCTCTAATATCATCTCCTGAAAGGTTCTTATCATTTTCTTTTATATGTCCAAATTTCTTAGCATAATCATTTATTACTCTTGTTAGTGCTGATTTAAATCCAGCTAAATGAGTTCCACCTTCAATTGTATCTATATTATTAGCAAAAGAATATAAATTTTCACTATATCCATCATTATACTGAAGTGATATTTCAGCTAAAATTCCATCTTTTTCACCTTCAACATAAATTGGTTCAGGATGAAGAACTTCTTTATTTCTATTTAGGTATAAAACAAATTCTTTTATACCACCTTCATAAATATATTCTTCAACTCTCTCATTCTCTTCTCTTTTATCTATAAGAGTTATACTTATTCCCTTATTTAAAAAGGCTAATTCCCTTAATCTATTTGATAGGATATCAAAATCATATTCTGTTTCTTCAAATATTTCAGTATCTGGTTTAAAAGATACTTGAGTTCCATGATCATCTGATGTTCCAATTTGAGTTAAATCGCTAAGAACATTACCTCTAGAATATTTTTGTTGCCATACTGTTCCTTCTCTTTTTACAGTAACTTCACACCATTCTGATAAAGCATTTACAACAGATGCACCAACACCATGTAAGCCTCCGGATACCTTATATCCGCCTCCACCAAACTTTCCACCAGCATGTAGTACCGTCATAATAACTTCTACAGTAGACTTCCCCATTTTAGGATGAATTCCTGTTGGCATACCTCTACCATCATCTATTACAGTTATTGAGTTATCTTTGTTTATTGTAACGTTTATATTTTTACAAAATCCTGCCAAAGCTTCATCAATACTATTGTCTACTATTTCATAAACAAGGTGATGTAATCCCCTAGAACTTGTACTTCCTATATACATTCCAGGTCTTTTTCTAACAGCTTCTAATCCCTCAAGAACCTGAATCTGACTTTCGTCGTAATTTTCTCTGTTTTGTTCCAACTTAAGTTCCTCCTCAAATACATAATTTTATTATAATCACAATGAAGGTTTAAATATTGGACTTATGGATTATAATCTATATTAGTTCTTTTTGTTAAAGTTGAAGATGATATAGGTGATAAATATACCTTACTCATTTTATTTACTTCTGCTATAACAAAAGATTTTGGCTTCTCTTTAGATATTTTTTCTACAAACCCGTCTTCTTCGGCCATTCGTAAAAATGCACTTGTATCAGAGCTGTACATAGTTGTTTGTAAGTCAAAAATTCCTATTACATCTTTAATAGGAACTACTACATTTTCTCCTAAATGTAAAAACATATGAGTCCCTCCCTACTAATTTAGGATTTCTCCATTCTTAACCTTAAAAACTTTAGAGTTTTGATCTAAATAGTCTGTTAAATCCTCTATTCCTGTACAAGTTATTACAGTTTGAATTTCTCCAATAGTTTTAAGAATATATCTTTTTCTACTAAAATCCAATTCAGATAATACATCATCTAATAAAAGAACGGGATATTCTGAAGTTAGCTCCTTTATTATTTTTAAAGATGAAAACTTTATAGTTAATACTGCTGACCTCTGCTGCCCTTGAGACCCATAACTTTTAGTATCTACTCCATTTATAAGAGTAGAAAAATCATCTCTATGAGGACCTACACTTGTTATCCCTCTCTCCATATCTTTTTTTCTATTTTTCTTTAAAAGTTCATAGAAATTATTTTCTATATTATCTAAGTCTTTAATTAGGCTTATATATCTAAATTCAACTTCTTCCTTACCAGAAGATATATCTTTATGTATATTTTTCCCATAAAAATTTAACTTATCTATATACTTAAGTCTATCTATTATTATATTATGACCATAATTTGACAATTGTATATCATAAATGTCTAATATTTCTTCATCTAGTCTTCTATTTTTCAAAACCATATTACGTTCATTTAAAACTTTATTATATTGGACTAAATTATAATAGTATCTTGAATCCAATTGACATAATTCCATGTCAATAAATTTACGTCTTACCCCAGGCGAATCCTTTATTATTTTTAGATCCTCTGGTGAAAACATAACAACATTAAAAGTTCCAAATAGTTCTCCTATTTTATTTACTTTAACTTTATTTATTCTTATGGCTTTTTTTCCGTCCTTTAGGATTGTTATATCTATTTTTTTGTCTAACCTATCTTTACCTATTGTTAAACTTACATATGCATTTTCACTTTCCCAATTTAAAAGTTCTCTATCTCTAGAAGTTCTATGAGATTTAGCAAATGCACAATAATACATAGCTTCTAGTATATTAGTTTTTCCTTGAGCATTATCGCCCATAAACACGTTTACGTATTTTCCTAAGTCAATGTCTAAAACCTTATAATTCCTATAATTCAATAATTGTAGTTTTTTAATATACATTTTTAACACCTATTTAATTATATCATAGTTAGATGAGTAAAAAGTGTTTATAAAAAATTTTTAAATAATTATATAACTAAATATTTATATAACCTTAAATTTTTCTCCTTCAAATTCAACTACATCTCCCGGTCTTATTTTTTTACCTCTTTGCGTACAAACTTCACCATTAACTTTTACCATTTCCTCTAAAACATAAATTTTTGCTTCTGATCCTAATGAAGCTACTCCACACCATTTTAAAAATGAATCTAACTTTATAAACTCAGTATTTATTTTTATTTCTTGCATAATTACTTAATCGGTGAATATTTATACTTTTTTTATTCACCGATTTACACCTCCATTTTTATCTTATTAATCTAACTGGTAAAACTAGATATTTAGCATTTTCCATATTTTTCCCTTTTATTACACATGGACTTACGCTTGATGTCATTTGCATAACCACTTCATCATCTTCCATATTCTTTAGAACATCTAATAAATATCTTGAATTAAATGCAATTTGTATATCTCCACCTTGCATATTTATAGATACTTCTTCTCTAACTTTTCCCAATTGAGAATTCGATGTTATAACTAATATATCTTCTTGAACATCTAATTTTATTAAATTACTATTTCCATCTTTAGCCATAAGAGAGGCTCTTTCAATACAACTTTGTAATTCTTGTTTATCCACATTTATAAGAATTTTATATTCTTGAGGTAAAAGAGATTCATAGTTAACATATTTTCCATCTAATAATCTTGAAATAACTTTTGTTTCGTTTAGATTAAATAGAATATGATTATTAGTAAATGTTATTCTAACTATATCTGATATATCTTCTAATATTTTTGAAACTTCATTTAAAGTTTTTCCTGGAATAACGACTTCTATTTCATTATCATTATCTAAAAATTCATTTTTAACAGCTAATCTATATCCATCTAAAGCAACTAAATTAAGAGTTTTGTTTTTAACTTCAAAAAGAATTCCTTGCAATATTGGTCTAGTTTCATCTTGAGCTATTGCAAATGCTGTTCCCTTAATCATATTTTTTAATATATTTTGAGGAACTTCAACTGTTAAGTTTTCATTTATACTTGGTAATAACGGATAATCTTCACCATCCATATAAACTAAGTTAAAGACTGACTTTTCACAAGTTATTTGTATAATATTATTTTCTAAAGTTTCTATTTTTACTTCTGAGTTAGGTAATTTTCTTATTATTTCACTAAATATCCTAGCATCAATAACTATTTTACCTATTTCTAAAACATCAGCTGGTAATTTAGTTTCTATAGATACATCCATATCAGACCCTATTAAAGTTAAGCCATCTTTATTTGCATTTATGTATATACCTTCTAAGATAGGCATCGTTGTTTTACCTGTTATAGCTTTCGTTACTATAGAAATAGCTTCTTGTAATTTTTGTTTTTCACATATAAAAATCATAAAATACCTCCTAATTTATAAACAATGATTAATATATTAAATAAGATAATATAGATATATTATTAATAATAATAGTAGTAGGGGCTGTTGATATGTGGAAAAGTACCTCTAACCATTAAAATTACTAAGTTTTTTATAAAAAAATATTGTGGATAAGTATAGCAAAAAAAACATACATTATCCACATTATTAACATTAAATATAATTTCTAAAAGTTATCCACACCTAATTCTAAAAAAGTTATGTACATCTGTTGATTAATTTTGAGTGAGTTTCTTTGTTATATCATTTACTGTATGTTGTAAGCTTTCATCAGTATTTAAACTATCAGAAATTTTTTCGTAAGCATGAATTACAGTAGTATGATCTCTCCCCCAAATTCTTCTCCTATTTTTGGCAATGACATATCTGTAAGTTTTCTACTTAAATACATAGCTATTTGTCTAGGATAGGACACGTTTCTAGTTCTTCTTTGAGACTTTAAATCTTCTACTCTTAGATTAAAGTATCCTGAAACGACATCTTGAATTACATCTATAGTAATATTTTTATTTTGCTTATTTGAGATAATATCTTTTAATGCTTCAGTTGCTAGATCAACAGTTATTTCTCTATTGGTTAATGAGGAATAAGCAACTATTCTTATTAAAGCGCCTTCTAGTTCTCTAATATTTGATTTAATTTTAGTAGCAATATAAACCATAACCTCATTTGCCACATTAAGGTTTTCTACATCAGCTTTTTTCTTTAAAATTGCCATTCGAGTTTCAAAGTCTGGAGCCTGAATATCGGCAATAAGTCCCCATTCAAATCTAGAACGTAATCTATCTTCTAAAGTAGGTATTTCTTTTGGTGGTCTATCTGATGATAGGATTATCTGTTTATTTGCTTCATGTAGAGCATTAAATGTATGGAAAAATTCTTCTTGAGTTCTTTCTTTTCCAGCAATAAATTGGATATCATCTATTAAAAGAACATCTACGTTTCTATATCTATTTCTAAATTCTTCGTTTTTATCATCTTTAATTGCATTAATAAGCTCGTTAGTAAATTTTTCAGATGAAACATAAGCTACTTTTGCACTTGAATTATTTTGTAATATATAATGACCTATAGCGTGCATTAAGTGAGTCTTTCCAAGACCAACGCCTCCATAAATAAAAAGAGGATTATATGCTTTAGCTGGGGCTTCAGCAACAGCTAAAGATGCAGCGTGAGCAAACCTATTACTATTACCAATTACAAATGAATCAAACGTATATTTAGGATTCAAAGTACAAGACATTTCGTCATTTACAGTAATAGATGCTTGATTTCTAACTTTTATTTTTTTTATTTCAACTTCTTCTTCTGCTTCTTGAAGCTCAGATTCAATTAAAAACTCTACTTTATATAATTTAGAGCAAGCAGCTTCTATTGAATTTACAACCAAGTCTTTATATCTTTTCTCCAAAATATCTTGAGTAAAAGAATTTGGAACACTGATTTTTATTTCGTGGGAAGATATAGAAATTGGTTCACAACTTTTAATCCAGGTGTTAAAGCTAACTTCACTCATTTCACCTTTAATAATATTTAATGTTTTTTCCCATAATAATTTAAGCTCAGTATCCATTGTATATCCTCCATAAAAAATAATTTTGAAATAATATAATAACAATATAGTAACAATATATCAACATAATTATTAACAGGTTATTCAGATTGTTGATAATAAATATATAAATATTCACATGTTAATAATTATGGTGATAAAAAAATAAAACAAAAGTTATCCACAAACAGATGATAATAAGTTTTTAACATTACTAACACTAGTATATATAGCTATTATTGTGTCTAATAAGTTTAAATTGCTATAATTTTTAGAAAAAATAAACAAGTTATCAACAATTTAATCCACAACTGTGGATAAGTATCCTTGCTAACAAATTTATTCACAGTCAATATTAATAATAACATAAGTTAAATAAAGGATTCAAGAAGTTATCCACAAAAATGTGAGTTAATATTTTCATTTATCAACAGGATAATGGAAATTATAGTGTATTGACAGGAAAAGGTGATATATATATAATAATAAAGTAAATTTAAAATACGAATAATATAGTTATTTACTATATATAAAAACATTTAAAGGGGGTGTAATGAAATGTTCATGACATACCAACCAAAAAAGAGACAAAGAAAAAAAGAACATGGTTTCAGAAAAAGAATGAGTACTCAAGGTGGAAGAAACGTTCTTAAAAGAAGAAGACAAAAAGGAAGAAAAAAATTAACAGCATAAGGGCCGCAATAAGTGGCCTTTTTTCTGCAAATGCAGGAAAAAAAGAGGAGGATGTAAGTTCTCATGATTTATAGAATAAGAAAAAATAATGAATTTAGAACTGTATATAAAAGAGGGAAGTCATTAGCTAATGGGCTTTTGGTTCTATATATATTTAATAATAGAAGAAATATAAATGAAGAAGGACACTATTATAATAGGATAGGAGTTTCTGTAAGCAAGAAAGTAGGAAACAGTGTAATCCGTAGTAGAAGTAAACGATTGATAAGTGAGAGCTATAGGCTTAATTGTGAAAACTTGAAAAATGGATATGATTTTGTATTTATTGCAAGAACTTCAATTAAGGATAAAACGTATTTTGAAGTAGAAGATGCAATGAAAAAACTTTTTTCAAAGGCAGGATTATATAATTAATGAAAGAATTAATGCTAAAGGCTATAATATTGTATAGGAAATATATTTCACCTACAAGACAACCATGCTGTAGATACATACCAACTTGTTCACAATATGCTATTGATGCAATAACTAAGTATGGGGCAATTAAGGGTGGATTTTTATCTATAAAAAGAATTTTAAGATGTAATCCATTTTCAAAAGGTGGATATGATCCAGTTAAATAAGGGAGGGAAGACATAAAGTATGATGTCGTTTTTATCGCCAGTGGCGGACTTTTTAGGGAAAATTTTTAATGGCTTGCATGAATTTATACTTCAATTATTTCATATGCAGCCAAGTGGGGTATCTTATGTATTAGCAATTTTCATTTTTACATTAATAATAAGATTACTTATATTACCACTAAATGTTAAGTCAACTAGATCAAATGCAAGACTTCAAGAAATTCAACCAGAATTACAAAAGTTGCAAAAGAAATATGCAAATGATCCTCAAAAAATGCAATTAGAATACTCAAAATTAATGAAAGAAAATAAAGTAAGTATGTTTGGAGGATGTTTACCAACTCTTTTACCATTACCAATATTATTTGCTTTATATTATGTATTTATGGCAATAAAACCAGGTGCAGGTATGGATACATCATTCTTATGGATACCAGATGTATTTGCAAAAGATCCTTGGTTTATATTACCGGTTCTTGCGTTCTTAAGTACGTACTTACCATCTGTTTTATTAAGTAAATCAATGCCTCAGAATCCAGATAGTCCAATGAATATGTCAACTATGAATATAATGATGTCTGGGATGATGGCGTTTATGGCTATTAATTTTAGTGCAATACTTGTAATTTATTGGGTAATAGGCGGAATCATTCAATTAGGTCAAACTTATTTCTTAAATTATTTACCATATAAGAAGAAGCAAGCAGAAAAAGCAAATAAAGATGCTGAATCAGCTGTAGTAAATGCTAAAAAGGCAACACCAAAAACTAAAAAAAGAAATTAATATGCTGTTAAAAGAGCATGTATAGGTGGGTGAATAGGGTATGAAAATATTAGAAATGACAGGGAAGACTGTAAATGAGGCTTTACAAAATGCATTAAAGCAATTAAGTGTAACAGAAGATAAAGTTGAAGTTGAAGTTATCGAAGAAGGAAATAAAGGGTTGTTAGGAATTATTGGTGTTAAACCTGCAAAAATTCTAGTGAAGGTTAAAAGAGACTATGTTGAAGAAGCACATAATTTTTTAAGAAGCGTATTAGATTCTATGAATGTAAAAGCTGAAATAAGAATTAAAGAAGATAATGATGTTATTTATGTTGATTTAACTGGACCTAAAATGGGACTAATAATAGGTTATAGAGGTGAGACATTAGATTCATTACAATACTTACTTTCTTTGGTCGTTAATAAAGGACATGATATACCTTATAAAAAAGTTGTTTTAGATACCGAAAACTACAGGAAAAAGAGGGAAGAGACTTTAAAAAGGGTTGCTAATAAAACTGCTTATAAAGTAGCTAAAAATAAAAGAAGTTTTAAATTAGAGCCAATGAATCCTTATGAAAGAAGGATAATTCACTCAACTCTACAGGAAAATGATCTTGTATGTACCTATAGTGAAGGTGAAGAACCATATAGAAGAGTAGTAGTAGATATTAGAAATAAATAAAAAGAAAGCCAATTTTGGCTTTCTTTTTATTTTCTTAAGTTTTGACTAAACTTAAATATTTTTGTAAAATGAATATTAGTTAAAATGGGTTATAATAAAAGGAAGGGAGCAAATTATAAGGAGGATAATTAATGAAAGAATTTGATACTATCTGTGCCATAGCTACGGCTTTAGGAGAAGGTGGAATTGCTATTATAAGAGTTTCTGGTGATAGAGCTTTAGATATAGTTTCTAAAATTTTTAAGCCTAAAAATGGAGCAGATATAAAGACAATGAAGACTTATACTATGAGGTATGGGCATGTTATAGATTTTGAAACGGAAGAATTAGTTGATGAAGTAATAATAAGTTATATGAAGGGACCTAGAAGCTTTACGGCAGAAGATACTGTAGAGATAAATTGCCATGGAGGAGTAACCTCTACTAATAAGGTTTTAGAGACGGTTATAAAGGCAGGAGCAAGAATTGCTGAGCCTGGTGAATTTACTAAGAGAGCATTTTTAAATGGTAGAATAGATTTATCACAAGCAGAGGCGGTTATGGATTTAATAACAGCTAAAACGGAATTAGCTATGAAATCTGCTTTAATGCAAAGTTCAGGTTCACTTTCCCAGGAAATAAATAAGTTAAATGAGTACTTATTAAACGTATTAGCTTTAATAGAATATGCAGTAGATTTTACTGAAGATGATGAAGAAATAGACCCAACAATACCTATAAGAGTAGCTGAAAGTTTAAATGAAGCTATAACCAATATGGATAGATTGCTTAAGAATGCTGAAGAAGGAAAAATAATTAGAGATGGATTAAGCTTAGCTATAGTAGGAAAACCAAATGTAGGAAAATCATCCCTTTTAAATGCATTGTTAAAGGAAAAAAGAGCAATTGTTACTGAAATAGCTGGAACAACTAGAGATGTAATTGAAGAATATATAAATTTAGACGGAATTCCAATTAAGATAATAGATACTGCAGGAATAAGAGATACAGAAGATGTTGTTGAAAAAATTGGAGTTGAGAGATCTAAAGAAAAGATTAAAGAAGCAGATTTAGTACTATTAGTTTTAGATTCATCAAGAGAATTAGACGCTGAAGATAGGGAGATTATAGAGGCTATTAGACATAAGAAATCTATTGTAATTTTAAATAAGATAGATTTAGAGAATAAATTAGATATAGAAATATTAAATGATTTTGAAAATATGATAAAGATATCAGCAAAAGAACAAATTGGAATTGATGGATTAAAAAATAAGATTAAGGATATGTTCTTTAATGGTAAAATAGATAGTGAAAGCTTAATAATATCTAATTCAAGACATAAGCAAGCTTTAATAAGAGCTAAAGAAAACTCAGAAAATGCTTATATTAGAGTTAAAAATAATGAATTCCTTGACTTAATATCAATATACGTAACAGCGGCATTGAAAGCTTTAGGAGAAATAACAGGATCAGAATTAGAAGAGGATTTAGTAAATAAAATATTTAGAGAATTTTGTTGTGGAAAATAGGAGAAGTGGAGATAATGAAATATAATGCGGGAGATTACGATATAGTAGTTGTAGGTGCAGGGCATGCAGGATGCGAAGCAGCGTTAGCATCAGCTAGAATGGGATTTAGAACATTAATTTGTACTATAAATCTTGATTCTATAGCCATGATGCCTTGTAATCCTAATATAGGAGGAACTGCTAAAGGGCATTTAGTTAGAGAAATAGATGCTTTAGGCGGTGAGATGGGTATAAATATAGATAATACATTTATACAATCAAGAATGTTAAATACATCAAAAGGACCAGCAGTACATTCACTAAGAGCTCAAGCTGATAAAAAGAAATATCAGGAGAGAATGAAAAGAGTTTTAGAAAATGAAAAAAATCTACAAGTTAGACAAGTAGAAGTTACAGACATTGAAGTTAAAGATGGAAAAATTATAGGAGTACACACTAAAAATGGTGCTTACTTTGGTTGTAAAGCTTTGATTTTAACTACTGGAACTTATTTAAGGGCTAGAATAATAGTTGGAGATGTAGAGTACAATAGTGGTCCAAATGGATTAGCAGCTGCAAATGAATTATCACAATCATTAATTAATTTAGGTGTAGAGTTAAGAAGATTTAAAACAGGTACTCCAGCTAGAATTAATATGAAATCAGTTGATTTTTCAAAAATGGTAGAACAACCAGGTGATGAAAAAATAGTACCATTTTCATTTATGAGTGAAAATATAGAAAGAGATCAAGTGTCTTGTTGGTTAACTTATACATCAGAGGAAACTCACAAAGTTATTCAAGAGAATATTGATAGATCACCAATGTATAACGGAATGATTGAGGGTGTAGGACCTAGATATTGTCCTTCAATAGAGGATAAGGTAATGAGATTTCCAGATAAATCAAGGCATCAGATATTCGTAGAGCCAGAAGGTGAAGATACATTAGAAATGTATGTTGGAGGTATGTCCTCTTCACTTCCGGAAGATGTTCAAATTAAAATGCTTAGAACAATAGATGGGTTAGAAAATGTAGAGATAATGAGAACTGCATATGCAATAGAATATGATGCAATAGACCCTACACAATTAAAGCCAACATTAGAATTTAAAAATATAGAAGGTTTATATGGAGCTGGGCAACTAAATGGTAGCTCAGGATATGAAGAAGCAGCATCACAAGGAATTGTAGCAGGAATAAATGCTTCTTTAAAACTTAAGGGTGAAGAACCAATGATATTAACTCGTTCAGATGGATATGTTGGTGTTCTAATAGATGATTTAGTTACTAAGGGAACTAATGAACCTTATAGAATGATGACTTCTAGGGCTGAGTATAGACTATTATTAAGACAAGATAATGCTGATTTTAGATTAACTGAGATAGGATATAAGGTTGGACTTGTTTCAGAAGAGAGATATTCAAAATTTTTAAAGAGAAAATCTGATATAGAAAATGAATTACAAAGAATAAAAGAGCTTCAAGTAACAAATAAAAAAGAAGTTAATGAATTCTTAATATCAATTGGATCTACAGAATTAAAAAAGCCAATTAAATTTTATGAGTTAATAAAGAGACCTGAAGTTGATTATTTTAGCTTATCAAGTTTAGATCCTGATAGACCAGAATATCCAGAAAATATAGGTGAACAAATTAATATAATTGCTAAATATGAAGGATATATAGATAGTCAACTAGAACAAGTTAATCAGTTTAGAAAATTTGAAAAAAAATTATTACCAGAAGACATAGATTATAATGATGTAAAAGGATTAAGAACTGAGGCTATTCAAAAGCTTTCTAATATTAGACCAGTAAGTATAGGCCAAGCATCAAGAATATCAGGAGTATCACCGGCTGATATATCTGTGTTATTAATATATTTAGAACATAAATATAAGAAAAAACAATAGTTTCTATGGAGGAATATATGGAATTTTTTGATTTAATGAAGACAGCAGCATCAGAAGCTAATTTAGATTTATCAGAAGAACAATACGAAAAATTTATAAAATACATGAGACTTCTTCAAGAATGGAATGAAAAGATAAATTTAACTGCAATAACTGAAGATGAGGAGATAATAAAAAAGCACTTTATAGATTGCATAAAGGCTTTTAAATCAGAACCAATAAGAAATGCTAAGACTATAATAGATGTTGGAACTGGAGCTGGATTTCCAGGATTACCAATAGCAATTATGAATTCAAATATAAAAGTAACATTATTGGATTCATTAAATAAGAGAATAAATTTTTTAAATACAGTGGTTAATGAATTAGGATTAGAAAATGTTACAACTATACATTCAAGAGCAGAAGATGGGGCTAGAAAGACCGAACTAAGAGAAAATTTTGATGTTGCAACTTCAAGAGCAGTAGCGAATATGGCTGTTTTATCAGAGTTTTGTATTCCATATGTAAAAAAAGGTGGATATTTTATTGCTTTAAAAGGCCCTTTAATAGATGATGAACTTAAAGATGGGGATAAGGCCATAAGAACTTTAGGTGGAGAACTAAAAGATATAATAGAAGTAAAAATAGAAGGTACGGACTTAAGACATAATATAGTTGAAATAAAAAAGATTAAGCAATGCTCTAAAATTTATCCTAGAAAGGCTGGTACAGTTAATAAAAAGCCTATTAAGTAGTTAAGTTAGTTTTAGTTATAAAAATAGACTTAATATGTCGATAATTATAACTAAATAGATGATTTGGTTAAAAATGTAAAAATATGAATTATTAGAGATCAATTTGTTCTACGATTTAATGAAAAAAAAGAAGGAAAATAAGAGAATAAAATAGAATTGTTAAATCATGGAATAAGTGGATGATTTACAAAAAAGAGGGATGGTTGGGTGCGCATATGAGTAAAGAAATTGTAAATATAAGTGTTGATAAGATTTTTCCTAATACTTATCAACCAAGAAAGTTTTTTAATGAAGAGGCATTAACGGAATTATCTCAATCAATAAAAGAACACGGAATTATTCAGCCTTTGACAGTTAGACGAAGAGGAGATAGTTTTGAATTAGTTGCTGGAGAAAGAAGATGGAGAGCGGCTAGACTTGCCTTACTAGAATTAGTTCCTTGCAATATAATAGAAATTACAGATACTGAATCAGCAGAAATAGCTCTTTTAGAAAACCTTCAAAGAGAAGATCTAAATTTTATTGAAGAAGCAGAAGCTTATTATAATCTTATAAATGATCATAAATTTACACAAGATGATTTAGCTAAAAGGATGGGAAAGAAGCAATCAACTATAGCAAATAAATTAAGACTTTTAAAGTTAAGTGAAAATGTTAGAACTATTTGTATAGATAATAAATTGACGGAGAGACATGCAAGAGCGTTATTATCTTTACCAAATGAAGAGATGCAGTTAAAGGTAGTTGAAAAAGTAGTTAAGAATGGTTTAAATGTTAAGAAAACAGAAGAACTTATAAATAAGGAATTACTTAAATTAGCAGGAGAACAACTAAATGATAAAAACAAAAAGAAAGTGAAAAGTGTTTTTCCAGCAAAGTTATATGTTAACACAATAAAGCAAGTTTTTGATAAATTTAATATACCAGCAGATTACAAGTTCAAAGATTCAGAAGAATGTATAGAGATAACTGTATCAATACCAAAGAAATAAAAAAATAAATATAAATTGACTTTTTTTAAAGAAATTATATTCAAAATTGAATATAATTTCTTTTTTTTATACTTATATTCATCTGTATCAGAAAAAATAAATAAAAATACTAATATTACATAATTTTTTATTAGGTTAATCTTTTAATATTATATAAAACTCTATATAATATTATTATATGGGAAGGGGGTGAAGCTCTATAATTAGAGCTTTATTATGAAAAAAATTTGTGTTTTTAATCAAAAGGGTGGAGTAGGAAAAACAACTACTAATATAAATTTATGTGCGTATTTAGCTATGGAAGGATATAGAGTTTTAACTATAGATATTGACCCACAAGGTAATACTACTAGCGGATTAGGGTTAGATAAAAGAAATTTAGAATTATCAATGTATGATGTTTTAACTTCAGATGCTTCACTTAATGATGTTATATTGAGAAGTGAATTAGTTCAAAATCTTTTTATTGCACCATCAACAATGGAATTAGCTGGTGCAGAAGTTGAGATAATAGGTAAGGAAAATAGAGAAACTATATTAACAAGTAAAATTAAAGAAATAGAAGATCAATATGATTTTATATTTATTGATTGTCCACCATCATTAGGGGTCCTTACAATAAATGCATTAACATCAGTAGAATCTGTTTTAATTCCAATACAATGTGAATTTTACGCATTAGAAGGAGTGGGACAATTGATGAATACTCTTCAATTGGTTAAGAAATCTTTAAATAAGGATTTAGATATTGAAGGTGTAATTATGACAATGTATGATTATAGAACTAATTTAAGTAATGAGGTATATGATGAAGTTAAAAATTTCTTTAACGAGAAAGTTTATAATACTAAAATACCAAGAAATATAAGGCTAGCGGAAGCTCCAAGTTTTGGATTACCGATAATGTTATACGATGAAAAATGTAAGGGTGCAAATGCATATAAAGAGTTAACAAAAGAATTTTTAAAAAAGCAATAAGAAGGTGAGAAAATATGAGTAAAAAATTTGCATTGGGTAAAGGTCTAGGAGCATTAATTCCAGAGGATATGGTGACAGCACCTACTAACGAGAAGAAGGAAGAAAGTTCAAAAACATTAATTTCTATTAATTTAATTAAAAGCAACAGTGATCAACCAAGAAAATTTTTTGATGATGATAAAATAGCAGAATTAGCAGAATCTATAAAACATCACGGAATTATACAACCGATTATATTAAAAAAGAATAAAGAGGATTATATAATTGTTGCAGGAGAAAGAAGATGGAGAGCAGCAAAGCTATTAGGGTTAAAAGAAGTTCCTGCTATAGTAATGAATTTAACTGATAAAGATATACTTGAGATATCATTAATAGAAAATATACAAAGACAAGATTTAAATCCTATAGAAGAGGCAGTTGCTTATAAAAAATTATTAGGTGAATTTAAATTAACACAAGAAGAATTAAGTAGACGAATAGGTAAATCTAGAGTTGCAATAAGCAATACTATGAGATTAATGAATTTAACTGAGACTGTTCAGCAATACCTTATGGATGGAGTAATTACAGAAGGACATGGAAGAGTATTATTAGCTATTTCAGATGAAAATCTTCAATGTGAAATAGCTCAAAAGGTAATAGATGAAAAACTTTCAGTTAGGGAATTGGAAAAATTTATAAAATTTTTAAATAAACCTAAAAAAAATATTGAGAGAAAAATAGAAAATAGTCCTTATTATAAAGATGTTACTGAAAGATTACAAGAATTCTTAGGTACTAAAGTTAATATTAGCAATAAAAATAATAAAGGAAAAATAGAGATTGAATATTATTCTGATGAAGATTTACAAAGAATATTAGAAATTATAAACCTATAAAATGTTTCACGTGAAACGAAATTTATTATATATAAAGATTGTTTCACGTGAAACATTTCAAGAAAGGATGATATAAATGCAAAATATAATAAATATGATAAATGATTACTCATCGTTTTTAATAATAGGATTAGCAGTAATTGTAATTCTACTATTTATAGTGGTTTTAGTGCTGATGAGATCAATTAACAAAGTAGAACTTAAGTATAGAAAGATGATGAGAGGAGTAAATAATAAAAATTTAGAAGCTCTTATAAATTCTAAATTGGATGAAATAGATAAAGCTGTTGAAAAATCAGAGGAGTCTATAAAACAATGTGAAATAACACGAGAAGAGATGAAAGATTGTGTTAATAAAGTTGCTATAATGAGGTACAAGGCATTTGAGGATGTTGGAAGTGATTTAAGTTTTTCAGTTGCAATTTTAGATTCTCATAATGACGGAGTTATGTTAACAGGAATTTATTCTAGACAGGAAAGTATTACATATGCGAAACCAATAGATAAAGGTATTTCAAGATATGAATTATCAGAAGAAGAGCTTCATGTTTTAAATGAAGCAATGAATAAGTAAAAAAAATAATAATAATAAACAGTATGAAATATAAAAATCATACTGTTTATTTTTTTATACTTACAGATATTTCATACTATCAAGAGAAGTATTTAGATATTTAGTATTATTACCTAATGATTTTAAAATAAAGTGAAATATTCCATTAGAAATACAATCAGCTAAAGTCATTACTGTGCATAATCTAGTATTTTGTAAAACCATAAATTCTAGATTACCAGCTATATTAACAACGCCTCGTATACTCATATTTCCTATAGGAGGCAAATTTTTATCTAATGCTAATCCAGGTCTTAAAGGTTTATCCTCTATAAAAACCTTGCCTATATTATGAATATCTCCTAAGCATGAATCTATAGCAATTATATATGGATTATTAAAAGTACTTTTTATTTTCTTAAAAGTATTTTCAACATTATTAGCATGAATAGGATTTTCTAGAGAACCATAAATATGAATGTTTTTACGAGAAATAAACTTTAATTTATATCCAACTAAAGGGCCTAGGGAATCACCAGTAGATCTATCAGTACCAATACAAATAAAAATTATATCTTTATTTTCTTTAATTAACTTATTCAGTTTATTACATAAATAATCTCTAACTTCTACATATGAGTTAGGAGAACATGCAGTTACCGAAAAACATTTGCTCATAAAAAAACCTCCTTTATTGAAATTATTGCCAATAAAGGAGGTTCATATTCAAATTTTTCATTTATCTATAATATTTCTACCCTTTTTAGAATAGTATAACAAACAACTAAAAGCATACAAAATACCATTCCCATAAGTCCATTTAGTTGTAGGCCTATAAACATCGCAGCTAATGTGGATATCGGGCTTATTCCAAGAGATGAACTCATGATTTTAGGTTCAAGTAACTGTCTAGAAACAAATACTAATAAATATAAAATAACTAATCCTATAGCTACAAAAAGATTTCCTTGATATAAAAAATATAATATTAAAGGTATATAGACACATGCCATACCAACTATAGGAAGCAAATCCAATAATCCTGCTAATATACTTAATAATAAAGCATAATCAATTTTAAAAATTAGAAAACCTATAAAAGTAATAAACATACTTAAAAATATTAAAAACATATAAGCTAATAAATAGTTAGCAATCATCTTTTTGCCATGCTTAATAGCGTTAAATATTTTTTTATTTCCTAGAGGAATAAGGTTATTAAATTTATCACTAGAAGCAGTTGCTACCTTTTCAGTAAAGAAATAGGTCGATAATAATGTAAATGCTATAACCATTCCTATATATGGAACATATCCAAAGAATGAAAATAATCCAGTTATTAATGATGTTACACCAGATACACCTAATTGTAAGAATTTATTAAGTGATTCAGTTGCTGTCTTAACTATATTATTCCATACAGAGGGATCAATAAGATTTAAATTATCAACTATGTTTTGAAAGAATGATCCTAATTCTGAGAAATAAGATGAAGAGTTACTTGATAAAAATTCTTGAAGAGTTTTAGCAACTGATACAAGTTCACTAGTTAAAGAACTTATAGCTAAAATTAATATAAATATAAATAATGAGAAAAATATTATTGTGGAAGCTAAAGAAGCTAGCCAAGATTTCATCTTAATTTTTTTTATTAAATATTTAGTTGGAGACTTTAATATTAGAGCAAATATTCCTGCTAATATAAAGGGTAAAGTAAATTTAATTGTACTAGTAAAAAATACAAATGATAATGTATATATTGTAAAGAAAAGAACTAGCTTAGAAATTTTATCTTGAAATTTATAATTATCATTTAAATTAGTATCTTTATCCAAAAGTTTCAACTCCCTTCTTAGAAATTTTATTTATTGAAGATAAAGCAAAATCTATATCTTCTTTTTTTGTAAAATAGCTTGTGCTTAATCTTATAGTTCCAGTAGGATAAGTTCCAATAGTTTTATGAGCTAGTGGAGAGCAGTGTAATCCAGATCTATTTTTAATTTCAAATATATTATCTAATATATAAGATACTTCAGCAGTATCCATACCATCAATATTAAATGAAACGCAAGTTGTAGATTTATCTCCTGTTATATCACCATAATACTTAATTTTATTTATATTAAGTAAGTTATTAATAAAATAACTATGAAGGGAATTATTATATTCATATATTGTATTTAAACCTTCTGAATTTATAAATTTTATTGCTTCTAGTAAACCTATTATACCTGGAGTATTAAGTGTTCCAGATTCAAATTTATCTGGTAAAAAATCCGGTTGATTTAAGTCGTGAGATAAACTACCAGTGCCACCTAAATATAAAGGCTTACATATTTTATTTAATTTATTATCTATGATGAATCCACCAATTCCTTGAGGACCTAATAAACTTTTATGTCCAGTAAAAGCTAATGCATTTAAGTTTAATTCAGAAAAATCTGTTTTTAAAACTCCAGCTCCTTGAGCCGTATCAAGAATAAAAAATACATTATGCTTTTTACAAAGTAAGCCTATCTCTTTTATTGGTTGAATGCTTCCTGTAACATTTGATGCTTGACTTATTATAATAAGTTTTGTGTTAGGTTTAATAAGCTTTTCTATATCTAATGGATTTATAAATCCTTGAGAATTAGCGTTTACTATATCTAATTCGATATTATTATTCTCTTTCATATAATAAAGAGGTCGAATAACAGAATTATGTTCCATAGAGGATGTAATTACATGATCTCCTTTAGATAAACTTCCTTGTATTAAAATATTTAGCGAAGTTGTTATATTATTTGTAAAAATAACATTTTCAATAAAACTGTAGTTAAAAAATTCTGCTAAAGCAGAACGAGTTTCAAACAATATACGATTTGTTTCTAATGAATTTGAATGATTTGAACGACCCGCATTCCCACCTATATGTGTAATGAAATTATAAATTGCATCAGCAACTGCTTTTGGTTTAGGAAAGGTAGTACTGGCATTATCAAGATATATACTCATTTTTACTCCTTCTTATTTATAAAATTATAATAAAATAATTATAAAATAATATGTAAAGAATTGCATTAAAATTTAAAAATATTATTAAAACAATGGTAAGATTTAAACATTTAAAAAGGAAAATAGTTATAATATAATTAATAACAAACGATAAAATTATTAGGAGGAAAAAGAGAAAATGAATTATTATATTATAGTATTTAAAAATACTTTAGATGCAATGACGGCAGAGAATAATTTATTAAAGGAGGAAATAGAATTTAAGATGATGCCAACTCCAACAGTTATAACTCAAAGTTGTGGATTGTGTGTAAGGATAGAAAATAAAGAGTATGTAGAAAAGATAATTAGTGAAAGTATAATTAATTATAAAAAAATATATATAAAAACAGAAAGTGGATATAATCAAATAAATTAATAATTATTAAAAGGTGATAATATGTATAATTATTTAATGTTTTTTGGATTAGAACCTATAGATGGTAGTTTAAAACTAATGATAAAATGGGAAGAAGTAGAAAATTTTATAGGTAAAGGAATAAGAATTATAAGTATACTTATAATAATGTACTTAACTATAAAAATAGGAAATAAAGTAATAGATAAATTTATTAAAAGGCAAATAAAAAGTAAACTTAGTTTTTCAATGAATGAGCAAAAAGCTATAACCATAGGAGCAGTATTAAAGAGTGCTTTAAAGTATGGTGTATATTTGACTGGAGTAGCTATAATTGTTGCAAATGTATTTTCAGGAGTTTCAGCAGCTGTTCTTGGTGCTGGAGGTTTTGCAATAGGTATAGGAGCTCAAAGTTTAGTAAAGGATTTAATTAATGGTTTTTTTATATTATTTGAGGATCAATACGGAGTTGGAGATCATATAAGCGTTGGACAATATACGGGAATAGTAGAAAATATTGGAATACGAACAACAGTTTTGAGGGATTTTACTGGAGACTTACATGTTATAACTAATGGATCTATATTAGAAGTAACTAACCACTCAAGAGGTGATATTAGATTTATAGTAGATGTAGAAATTGCTTATGAAGAAAATATTGAAGCAGCTATTAGTTTAATAACAAATGTATGCAATAAGTTTAAAGTCAATAACAAAGAAGAGATAAGAGGAGATATAGAAGTTTTAGGAGTTACATCATTAAATGCATCAGGAGTAAATATTAGAGTTATAGGAAGGGCTAAGCCTTTAAGCCAATGGAAAATGGAAAGAGAGTTAAGAAAAAATATTAAAGAAGCATTAGATGAAGAGGGAATAGAAATTCCATATCCAAAAACTCAAATAATAAAATCTAAATAGAAAATAAATGCATTATGGAAAATAGAATTAAGAGGTGGAAATATGATAGATACATTTGAATTAGGAGATATAATTGAAATGAAAAAACAACATCCTTGTGGTAGTAAGGCTTTTGAGGTTATAAGACTTGGAGCTGATATAAAAATAAAATGCACTGGATGTGGAAGAATAATAATGCTTCCAAGAAGTAAATTTCAAAAAGATGCTAAAAAAATAGTTAATATGTAACAATTAGAATAAAAAACTTGCAAAACAAAATTTAAACTGATAAAATATAAAATTGTAATCCCTGCTGTGCAATGCACAGCCATAGTCCGAGGGGAGGAGGTGAAAATGATGAGAAAGTACGAAACTATATTTATACTACACCCATCATTAGATGAAGAAGCTTGTAAAGCTAACATCGAAAAATTCAAGGGTGTAATAGAAAATGGTGGAGGAACTATAGAAAACGTTGATGTTTGGGGTAAGAGAAAGCTTGCTTACGAAATCTCAAAAGTTAACGAAGGTTTCTATACGTTAATCAACTTCAATGCTGATGCTGACCTACCAAAAGAGTTAGACAGAATATTCAGAATTACTGATGGTGTTTTAAGACACATCATTGTTAAACAAGAAGCGTAAGAGGTGATATTGTAATGAATAAGGTTATACTTATTGGAAGACTCACTAGAGATCCAGAGTTAAATTTTGCAGCAAACAGTGGAACTGCTGTTACAAGATTTTCTTTAGCTGTAAATAGACCATTCAAAAAAGATGAAACTGATTTTATCAATTGTATAGCTTTTGGTAAAACAGGAGAAACAATAGCGCAATATCTTACTAAGGGTAGACAATTAGCTGTTACAGGAAGCATTAGAACTGGTAGTTATGATGCTAAAGATGGAACTAAAAGATATACAACTGATGTAGTTGTAGATTCATTTGAGTTCATCGGTTCAGGTAATGGTGGAAGAGACCAAGGTTCATCAAATGGTGGATATGGTTATTCAAACCCTAATTCTGATAATTCAAGTTCATCAAATGATGCATTTGGTGGTATGAATTTTGATGAAGACATGACTCCTGTAGATGATGGAGATATGCCTTTCTAATGTCTAAATTTTTATAAGGAGGAACTAAGCATGAGAGATATGAAAAGATCTGGAAAAATGAGAAGATCTAAGAGAAAAGTATGTGCTTTCTGCGTAGAAAAAGCTGAAAATATAGATTATAAAGATATAACTAAGCTAAGAAAGTTCGTTACAGAAAGAGGTAAGATTTTACCAAGAAGAATTTCTGGAACTTGCGCTAAGCACCAAAGACAATTAACATCTGCTATAAAGAGATCAAGAAATATAGCATTACTACCATTCACAACTGAATAGTAGTAATTATAACCCCTGACGTGTCAGGGGTTTTTTGTTATAAAAAATTTTACTAATACATAAATAAAAGTGTAAATTTTATAATATTATAAATTTATATATGGTATAAAAGATAAATAACTTAAATTGTTTACATAATTTGTAATTGACATGTAGAATTTGTTGCATTAATAATAAATTATAATTAAAATATATATACAAGGGTATGTGAACAGGGGTGAAAAGAGTGAAAAGAGAGGACCTAAATATAATGGCTAATATAAAAATGATAGAAAAGCTTAAAGCCAATCTTTTATGTATAATTGGAGAATTCTATTATTTATTAACTAAGGGCAGCAACGTGGCTCAAGATGCCATTTTAAATTGTATATCAGGATCTATACTAATTTTGTATGTCTTAGGACAAAAGTTAGGGTACTCATGTGATGATGTAGATGATGATATGAAAAAGAAATTAAGAGCTGGTATAGCCGAAGGTCATGAATATGAAAAGGATGGTAGAAGTTTAAGTAAGCTTCAAGAGCATTTAAAGAAAAATCATTAATTAATGATAATTAGGAGGCTTTTATGAAAAAAAAGCTAGATAACATTAAGCCAATGATAATACCTCTAATGTTTGTAGGAGCGTGTATAAGTTTTTATTATATAAAGAGCACGTTACTTGGCTCAATATTACTTATAATATTTATTATATTTAGCGAAACAGAGTACATTGGTAGAAATAACTATCAAGATTCAATAGAGGAGTTAAATATAAATATAAATAACTCTATAAATCAAAACATATTTAATTTAATATTTCCAGTAGCATTAATAGATAAATGCGGAAAAATTATTTGGAGTAATTCTAAGTTTAATAAATTTACAGAAGAGGATCCAGAAGGACTAAATATAGTAAGTATAGCTAGAGGATTAAATTTGGCTAGATTATTAACTTGTGACAAAGATTTACATCAAAAAATTAGAATATTAGATTGTTTATATAGAGTATATGCAAGTAGTATTAAGCTAGAGGAAAGTGATGAAAATGTATATGTTGTTTATTTTAATGACATAAGTAATCTAAAAAATATAGATAATACTAAAGAGAGTATAATGTTAATAGAGGTAGATAATTTATCAGAGGCGTTAGAAACAACTAGTGAAAGTGATAGACCGATGTTAGTTGCAGAAGTTGAGAAAGCTATAAATACATATGCTCAAAAACTTAAGGCAATGATAACTAAGTACGATTCTAATAAGTATGTACTTTCTGTTCAGGATAAATATATTAATGAGGAAATAAATTCTAAATTTAATATATTAGATGAGATTTCTAAAATTGATAGAGGAAATACACTAGAAGTAACTCTTAGCATAGGTATTGGTAGAGGAGGAACATCTCCACAAGAAAACTATACTTTTGCAGTTACCGCAAAAGAACTCTCATTAGGTAGAGGTGGAGACCAAGTAGCAGTTAAAAGTAATGACAAAATAACATTCTTTGGCGGTAATAGTAGAGAGATAGAAAAAAGAACCAGAGTAAGAGCAAGAGTAATAGCACATGCTTTAAAAGAGTTAATATACGAAAGTAGTAATGTATTCATTATAGGTCACTCAAATCCAGACATGGATTGTTTTGGATCAGCTATAGGATTATCAGCTGTAGTAAAACAATTAGGTAAACCTTGTAATATTATTATTAATAATGATACTAACTCTATAAATTATTATTTATCAAAAATAGAAAGTGATGAGAAACATGAAGAGTTATTAATTTCACCAGAAGAAGCAAGGGCGCAAATGAATGATAAATCTCTATTAATAATAGTAGATGTTCACAATAAAGGGTATATTCAGAATTTAGATTTAGCAGAACAAGCTAATAGAAAAATAATAATAGACCATCATAGAAGAAGTCCAGATATAATTGAGGGTGCTATATTAAGCTATATAGAAGTATATGCATCATCAACTTCAGAGATGGTAACAGAATTAATTCAGTATATGGTTCAAAAGCCTAATATATCAAGAATTGAGGCAGAAGGCTTATTAGCAGGTATATTTATGGATACAAAAGGTTTTTCTTTTAAGGCTGGAGTGAGAACCTTTGATGCTGCTTCATTCTTAAGAGCACTTGGTGCAGATACTATAGAAGTTAAAAAAATGTTTACTGATGATTTGGATGATTATTTATTAATAGCAGATACAATAAAATCTGCAGAACTTAGTCATGGAGTAGCTATAGCTGTTACACCTGATAGATTAAAGGAAAGTTTTAAGATAGCTAGGGCTGCAGATGAGCTTTTAAATATATCAGGAATAGAAGTATGCTTTGTGATTGGAAAAATAAATGATAATGTTATAATAAGCGGTAGGTCAATAGGAGATATAAATGTTCAAGTTATATTAGAAGCTATTGGTGGTGGCGGTCATATGAATATGGCAGGAGCTAAGTTAACAAATATATCAGTAGAAAGAGCAAAAGAAATTTTAAAAGAATCAATTAAAAAAAACTTGAGGGAAGGTGAATAACATGAAAGTAATTTTATTACAAGATGTTAAAAAGTTAGGAAAAAAAGGTGATGTTATAGAGGTATCAGATGGATATGCAAGAAATTTCTTATTTCCAAGAAATTTAGTTCAAGAAGCTACAGGAAATAATCTGCATGTTTTAAATACAAAGAAAGAAAATGAAAGAAAGAAAAAGTTAGCTGAATTAGAAGCAGCTCAAAAATTAGCAGCAGAGTTAAAAGGAAAAGAAGTCACATTAAAGGCAAAAGGCGGAGATAATGGAAGATTATTTGGAGCTATAACAAGCAAAGATGTGGCTACATTAATAAATAAAGAATTTAACTTATCAATAGATAAAAAGAAGATAGTTATGGATACAATAAAAGTAGCGGGTGGATATGAAATAGAAATAAAATTATATCCAGAAGTAACAACAAAAATGAGAGTAATTATTGTGCCAGAAGCATAAGGAGGATTAGATTTGAAGTCATACGACGAAGAAAAGTTAGATGGTTTACTAGATAGTGGGCTGTCATTAGATGCACAGGTTAATGTATTAAATCAAATATTAGGCAATGTATTAGATGAAGGAGCTGTTAGGGCAAGAACTGTTAGATTTAAGCTTCAAAAGCATATAACTTCACCTAGTGTGTATGAAAGAGTATATGCACTAAATATGATAGCCTCAGATGGTAAGGGAACAAAATCAATACCAAATGCAGATAATGTAAGAGAAGTATTAGAGGATACTGTATATTTCATATCAGAGAACATAGCAAGAAAATATGTTCAAAATAAAGTTGAGTCACAAGTGGAAAAAGCGTTAGCTGAAAGACAAGATAAGTTTATGGATGATATGAGAGTTTCTATTATAAAGAAACAAAAGGGACCGGAAAGCACAAAAACTACAAAAAAATTAGAAAGGCTTAAGGAATTAGATTCAAAAAACATAAATAAAAATGTAATGAGTTTATTAAGACCTGAAAAATTTGAAGAAGTTGTTGGGCAACAAAGGGCAGTTAAATCTCTTATTTCAAAAATGTCGTCTCCATACCCACAACATATACTTTTATATGGACCTCCAGGGGTTGGTAAAACTTCAGCAGCAAGATTAGCCTTAGAATATGCAAAGAAATTAAGATTTACTCCTTTTGATGGAGATTCTAAGTTTGTTGAAGTTGATGGAACTACTTTAAGATGGGATCCAAGAGAAATAACAAATCCCCTATTAGGTTCAGTACATGATCCTATATATCAAGGTAGTAAAAAAGATTTAGCAGAGGTAGGAGTTCCAGAACCTAAGACTGGATTGGTAACTGAAGCTCATGGTGGAGTATTATTTATAGATGAAATCGGTGAATTAGATGAAATACTTCAAAATAAGTTATTAAAAGTTCTTGAAGATAAGAGAGTTGAGTATTCATCATCATATTATGATCCAGATGATGAAAATACCCCAGAATATATTAGATATTTATTTGAAAAGGGAGCACCAGCAGATTTTGTTTTAATTGGAGCAACAACAAGAGAACCAGGAAAAATAAATCCAGCACTAAGATCAAGATGTACAGAAGTATATTTTGAACCTTTATCAGCTGATGATATAGAAAATATAATATATAATGCTGCAGATAAATTAGATGTAAAACTTGAAGATGGTATTGCTAAATTTATAAGCAAATATACTGTTGAAGGTAGAAAAGCAGTAAATATTTTAGCAGATGCATATGGGTATTCTTTATATACAGCAGGAGAAGATGTTACCGAAGAACATTTTATAAAAATGAAGGATGTAGAAGAAGTAATTTCTGTTGGTAGATATTCACCATATGAAATTATAGAAGATATTAATAAATCTGAAGTTGGTCATGTATATGGTTTAGGTGTAAGCGGATTTATGGGATCTACTCTAGAAATTGAAGCGGCTGTTTTCCCAGCACATAAAAAAGGTGCAGGAGTTATTAAGTTTAATGATACAGCGGGATCAATGGCAAAGGATTCAGTATTTAATGCAGCATCTGTAATTAGAAAAATAACAGATAAGGATTTAAAAGATTATGATATACATGTAAATGTAGTTGGTGGAGGTAAGATTGATGGGCCTTCAGCAGGAGCTGCAATAACTATATGTGTTATAAGTGCACTACTTGATAGACCAATAAGGCAAGATGTTGCTATTACCGGGGAAATATCACTTAGAGGTAAAGTAAAGCCTGTTGGAGGAATATTTGAAAAGATATATGGTGCAAGAAGAAAAGGTATTAAGTTAGTAATAATACCAAAAGATAATGAAAAAGAAATTCCATTAGGATTGGAAGATATAGAAGTAAGAACTGTAAGTGAAATAGAAGAACTTATGGATATAGTATTTGAAAAATAATACAATAAATTAGGCTTTCCTAATGGGGAGTCTAATTTTATTTTTTATTATAATATTTATAAAATATTATTATTTTTATATTAGAAAAAATAAAAATATTAAATATATTATGTTTTATAAACAAGGTTTTGATATAATAACTTTAGCAATACTTGAGAGGAGGTTACATATGGATGCACCAATTATGAGAAGTTTGCCCCAAAGCATAGAAGCAGAGCAATCTGTTATAGGTTCTATGATAATAGATAAGAGTGCTATAGCAAGGGTTTTAGAAAAGCTAAATGAAGATGATTTTTATAGGGATGGACATAAGGTTTTATATAAAGCTATAAGAGAAATGTTTTCACAAGATATGGCTGTAGATCTAGTAACCTTATTAGAATATTTGAAATCAACGGATATGTTGGATAAAGCCGGTGGAGTAACTTATATATCAGAATTAAGTGCTTCTGTACCAACTACTGCAAACTTAAGTTCATATATAAAAATAGTTGAGGAAAAATCTTTATTAAGAAAATTAATTAAATCATCAACTGAAATTATAGAGGAAAGTTATAATAATCAAGATAAGGTAGATGGAGTTTTAGATAAAGCTCAAAAAAAAATCTTCGATATAGCTGAAAAGAAAGGTTCAAATGACTATGAACCTCTTTCAAATGTGTTAGAAAGAGGCTTCCTGGAAATAGAAAAGCTATTTAACAATAAAGGAAGTATTACAGGTGTAGGATCTGGAATTAGAGATTTAGATGCTAAGACTTCTGGATTCCAAAAAGGTGATATGGTGCTTATAGCAGCAAGACCATCTATGGGGAAGACTACATTTTCATTAAATATAGCTGAAAATGCTGCTTTAAAAGAAGGGAAAAGTGTAGTTATATTTTCCTTGGAAATGTCTAAGGAGCAATTAGCTTATAAGTTATTATGTTCTGAAGCAAGTGTAGATATGTTAAAGCTTAGAACTGGTAATTTAGATGATGATGATTGGGAAAGAATAGCTAGAGCAACAGGACCATTATCTAAAGCTAAAATCTTTATAGATGATACAGCAGGATTAAGTGTTATGGAAATGAGATCTAAGTGTAGAAAGATAAAAATGGAGCATGGAATAGACATGATACTTATCGATTACTTACAGCTTATGTCAGGGAGTTCAGGTAGTGAAAGTAGACAACAAGAGGTATCAGAAATTTCAAGATCTATAAAGGCCTTAGCTAAAGAGATGGAGTGCCCAGTAATAGCATTATCACAATTATCACGTGCTCCGGAGCAAAGAGCGGATCATAGACCTATGTTATCAGACTTAAGAGAATCAGGTTCAATAGAGCAAGATGCGGATGTTGTTATGTTTTTATATAGAGATGAGTATTATAACAAAGAGACTGAAGATAAAAATATTGGTGAGTGTATAATAGCTAAGCAAAGAAATGGTCCAGTAGGAACTGTTAAGATGGCTTGGATTGGAGCTCATAGTAAATTTGCAAACTTAGAATTAGTTTACAAGGAATAAAAGCTATGCAGCAGCATAGCTTTTATTTTTAACAATTTACTATTTTAGGCACTTTTAAATAAATTAAATTAGCTGAAATTTTATTTGTAATATTACAAATATCAATATCTTTTAAGTAAAATAATCTTTTATATTTTAAAGATTTATTATTTTTATTTCTTAAATTTAAATTTAAAATTAGAAAATTATTTATATATTTTAATAAAATCTCTTCTTTTTTAAATTCATTAAGAGATATAAAAATACTATAATAATTTTTATTTTCGGTTATATTAATTATAGGGTTATTATTTGAATTTTCTTTTAAGGAGTTAGAATTCATTAAGTCAAAAATAAATTTATTTTTGTTCATTTTAAATTTATTATAAATATTTTTATCGTCCATAGTCATACCTCCTTATATGTATTTATAGTTTGTGTTTTATAAAACAAGCTATCCTATGAGGCTTATGGTTGGATATATAAAATATAATTAAATAAGATAAAATTACAAATTAATATTAAGAATAGAGGTAGAGTAATGAATAAAAGAATTGGATTTATAGGTTGTGGAAATATGGGAAAGTCAATGGTAATGGGACTTTTAAAATCTAAATCTATAGGAAATGAAGATATATTAGTATCTACAAGAAGTAATGAATCAAAAGAAAAAATTGAAGAGGAAATTGGAGTTAAATGTACATTAAATAATGTTGAGGTAGCAAAATTTTCCGATATAATATTTTTAGCAGTTAAGCCTAATATGTATAAAAATGTTATTTTTGAAATAAAAGATAATTTAAAGGATAATGCAGTTATAATTACCATAGCTGCAGGAATAGAATTAAAACAAGTTGAAACTTGGTTTGGAAAAGACATAAAGATTATTAAGACTATGCCAAATACTCCTGCTTTAGTTGGTGAAGGAATGTCAGCTATTTGTCCCAATAAATTAGTTAAAGAAGAAGAATTAAATTATGTTTGTAATCTATATAAAAGCTTTGGTGAGTATGAAATACTAGCAGAAAAAGATTTTCATGGATTTATAGCCTTATGTGGATCATCTCCAGCATATGTATTCATGTTTATAGAAGCTATGGCTGATGCTGCTGTCAAATTAGGAATTCCAAGATCAAAAGCGTATAAAATGGCAGCACAAAGTGTTTTAGGATCAGCTAAAATGGTTTTAGAAACTAAAAAGCATCCAGGGGAACTTAAAGATATGGTTTGCTCACCAGGTGGAACAACTATAGATGCTGTAGTAGAGTTAGAAAATCAAGGATTTAGAAATTCTGTAATTAAGGGAATGGAGAAGTGTGCAGAAAAATCTAAAAGTATGTAATTTTAAATTAGAAAAAGAGCAGTTTTAAAGCTGCTCTTTTGTATTATATAACATTATAAAGATTCTAATATTTTATATATTATAAAGAGTTATTTTAATCTTGATACTCCACTTTTAATAGCAGCCTCTTTTACAGCTTCTGCAACTAGTTTTTGAACATTTATGTCAAAGGCTTTTGGAATTATAAAATCAGGGCTTAAATCATCTTTAGATATAGCGTTAGCTATAGCATAAGCAGCAGCTATTTTCATATCTTCATTTATATCACTAGCCATGACATCTAAAGCGCCTCTAAATATACCTGGAAATGCTAAAACGTTGTTCACTTGGTTAGGAAAATCTGACCTTCCTGTTCCTATAACTTTAGCGCCAGCTTCCTTAGCATCATCAGGAAAAATTTCAGGTATCGGATTAGCCATTGCAAATATAATTGAATCCTTATTCATAGTTTTAACCATTTCTTTAGAAACTAGGTTAGGAGCAGAAACACCAATAAATACATCAGCATTTTTAATTACATCTTTTAGGGTTCCAGTTTCTTTATTAGGATTAGTTATATTAGATAATTCTTCTAGGGATTCATTGATAAAGTCCATGCCGTTATATATAGCTCCAAATTTATCACACATTATTATGTTTTTAGCACCAGAAGATAGTAGTAATTTACAAATAGCAGAACCAGCGGCTCCAGAACCATTTATAACTATTTTTATATCTTCTAAATTTTTATTAACTATTTTTAAGCCATTTAGTAAACCGGAAAGAACAACTATTGCAGTTCCATGCTGATCATCATGAAAAACAGGAATATCTAATTTTTCTTTTAAAGCCTTTTCAATTTCAAAACATCTTGGAGCTGAAATATCTTCTAAGTTTATGCCACCAAAAGTTGGAGCAATTTTTATAACAGTATCTATAATTTCTTTTGTATCTTTAGTATCAAGTACTAGAGGAAAAGCATCAACATTTGCAAATTCTTTAAATAAAATTGACTTTCCTTCCATAACTGGTAAGGCAGCTAATGGTCCTATATCTCCAAGACCTAAAACAGCAGTACCATCAGATATTACAGCTACAGTATTCCATTTCCTTGTATATAAATAGGATTTTGAAGGATCTTTATGAATTTCTTTACAAGGTTCAGCAACTCCAGGCGTATAAGCTAAGCTTAAGTCCTTTTCGTTTTTTATTTTACACCTAGAAATAATTTCAAATTTACCCTTTAAATCTCCATGATATTTTAGCGCCTCTTCATAAATGTTCATAATAATGCTCCTTTTTTATATAAAATAGAATAAATAATAATACTTTACTTAAAATATAAATAACTACATATATATTATACGAATTATTATAAAATAATGCAAAAAAATATTCGCAAAAATATTGAAAGTTTCATTCTACTTTGTTACTATGATATGTGGATAGTAAAAAATCTAAATTTTTAATGCAAGGCTAAAAAATAGTCTTTTCATAAGGAGGCAATATTAATGTCAGCATTTATTGTTTTAGGGGCTCAATGGGGCGATGAAGGAAAAGGAAAAATGACAGATTACTTAGCAGAAGAAGCTCAAGTGGTTGTTAGATATCAAGGTGGAAATAATGCAGGTCATACTGTTGAAGTTGGGGATAAGCAATATAAACTTCATTTAATTCCTTCAGGAGTTTTATATGATGATAAATTAAATGTTATTGGAAATGGTGTAGTGGTAGATCCAGAAGCGCTATTTACAGAAATAGACTACTTAGAAGGAGAGGGTGTTAAGGTTACACCAGAAAAGCTTATTGTTAGTGATAGAGCTCAAGTTATAATGCCATATCACAAGGTTTTAGACAAATTAAAGGAACAAGCTAGAGGTAAAAATGACATAGGAACAACTGGTAAGGGAATAGGACCTTGCTATACAGATAAATTTGAAAGATGTGGAATAAGAATATGTGATCTTATGCACAAAGAAGTTTTTGCTGAGAAGTTAAAAGAAAATATAGATATGAAAAATGCTTATATAACTAAAGTTCTTGGTGGAGAAGCTTTAAATTATGATGAAATTTTAGAAAAGTATTTAGCATTTGCAGAAAGACTAAGACCTTTCGTTCAAGATACTTCAGTTAGAGTATATGATGAAATAAAGAAGGATAAGACTGTACTATTTGAAGGAGCACAAGGAATGCTACTTGATATAGATTACGGAACATACCCATATGTAACATCATCAAATACTACTGCTGGTGGAGTTGCTAATGGAGTAGGAATAGGACCAACTATGATTACTAATGCTGTTGGTATAGCGAAGGCTTATACAACAAGAGTTGGTAAAGGACCTTTCCCAACTGAATTATTAGATTCTACTGGAGATTGGATAAGAGAAAAAGGACATGAATATGGAGTAACAACAGGTAGATCAAGAAGATGTGGATGGTTAGATGCTGTTATATTAAAGACTACAGTAAGAGTATCAGGATTAACATCATTATGTGTTACTAAAATAGATACATTAGCAGGACTTGAAAAGCTAAAGATTTGTGTGGGATATAAGTTTGAAGATAAGGTTATAGATTATTTCCCAGCAAGTTTAGAAGATTTAGCAGAATGTGAACCTGTTTATGAAGAGTTTGATGGTTGGGGTGAAGAAGTAGCTAATGCAAGAAGCTATGAAGAATTACCTGAAAATGCAAAGAAATATTTAAGAAGAATAGAAGAACTAACAGAAACTAAGATTTCTATTATTGGTGTTGGACCAAAGAGAGATCAAACAATTAGAGTAACTGAAGAATTATAAAAAAAGAATTATCTAGAATATTTATTCTAGATAATTCTTTTTTATGGAATAAGTAGGACGGGAAAGTCGTATACTAGTAAATAATACAATTAACAACAGAGGTGAAAGTATGATAACAGAAGATATGACTTTAAATGATGCTATTTTAAAAAATCCTGGAGCACAATCTATATTAATGAGTTTTGGAATAGGATGTGGCATTTTAAATAAAAACGAAGAAGAAACACTCAAAGAGGCTTGCATTGAACATGGAGTAAATCTTGAAGTTTTATTAAGAGAATTAAATTTTAGTAGATATTATTAAATTTCACTATTATAATAAAATATCGCCCAATTTCAGGCTATATATAAAATTGACTAAAAAAAATCTTATGTATATAATTTTAATAAAATAATAAAAAAGATATTTAATTTATATTATATAGCAACAATATTAGAAGGATGGGTGGTATTTATGATAACTAAGGAGATGACTATTGGAGAGCTTATAAGAGAAAAGGCAGATGCAGCTGAAATTTTAATGAGTTTTGGAATGGGATGTGTTGGGTGTCCATCAGCTCAAGCAGAATCTTTAGAAGAAGCTGCAATGGTTCACGGATTAAGCTTAGAAGCTTTGTTAGAAGCTTTAAATAAGTAATAAATGAAATTAATTAGCTCTGTAGTAATAAAGTGACTACGGAGCTTTTATTTAATATTAAATTTAATATTACTTTGGAGGGAACTATGGGAGAACAATATTCAAAAGATTATCAGGTACATTTTTATGAAGCTGATTATAATTTAGACTGTACAATGACTTCTATAATAAATATTTTAGGGGATGTAGGAACTGAACAATCAGAAAAATTAGGAGTTGGAATAAACTATTTAGTAGATAAAAATATGGCTTGGGTTTTTTATCAATATGATGTAAAGATTATTAGATATCCAAAGTATGGTGAAAAACTAAAAGCAGTAACAGTTGCCAAGGGATTTAAGAAGTTTTATGCCATAAGAGAATATAGTATTTATGACGAAGATGGAAATAAAGTTGTAGAGGCTCAAGCTATATTCTTTCTAATAAATATAGAAAAAAGAAAAACTATGAGAATACCTGAAGAGCAGTATAAGGCTTACGGGTTAGAGTCTGATATAAAAGAGCCTTTTAAAATAGAAAGATTAGAGAAGTTACAAGAATCAACTTATGAGAAAGAATTTAAAATAAGATATAGTGACATAGATTTTAATAGACATGTTAATAATGCTAAATATGTAGAATGGGCAATAGAGTCTTTACCAATTGAGGTTGTAAGGAACTTTAAATTAGAAAATATAAAGGTAACTTTTGAAAAGGAATGTACTTATGGGGAAGAAATAAGAGCACTATCATCAGTAAGAAAAGAGGAAGATGGTAGTTTAATATCTATACATAGAATAGAATCTAAAGATGGTATAGAGCTTACAAAATTAATAGGAAAATGGATGAAAGTTTAATTTTTTAGTGTTACTATCACAATCTAGTTGTGATAGTAACACTTTTTATATTTATTTAGAATTTGCTATATTTTTAGCCACGCAATATCCAGAACTCCAAGCCCATTGAAGATTAAATCCACCACAATCGCCGTCTACGTCTAATATTTCACCACAAAAATATAAATTAGGAACTAATTTAGATTCAAGAGTTATAGGATCTACTTCTTTAGTATTAACGCCTCCAATAGTTACTTGAGCTTGATTAAAGCCGTTAGTACCTATACATTTAAATTTCCATTGTTTTAAAAGGTCTATAAGTCTTCTTCTATCTTTCCAATCTAAGTCATAACAAGGACAATGTAAATTAGTAATGCCAGCTTCTTTTAATAGTGTTGGAATTAATTTTTTATTAACTATACCTATTAATGAATCTAATACTGATCTATGGGAGAACATTGCTAGATGCCTTTCTATAAAGTTCTCTACATCTTCCAGAGATAGATTAGGCATCATATCTACAATTATTTCTACTTTTTTTCCTTTATGCAAAGCTTTAGATGCATGACCTGATAATTGTAAAATAGGAGGACCTGATATTCCGTAATCAGTGAAAAGTATTTCTCCGAATTCTTTTCTAATAGGTTTGTCATTAATTAATAGTATGGCATATCCATCAAATTTTATACCAGATAGTGCTTTTAAATGAGGATGCTCTAATTTAAGTTGAACTATACCAGGAAGAGGATTTATAATTTTATGCCCTAAGGATTTAGCTAATGAATGCCCAGAACCGTCAGAGCCTGTTTTAACAGCAGATTTTCCTCCACAGGCAAGAATTAATTTTTCACATGTGAATAATTTATATTCTTCATTACTTGTGGATAAATTGAAATTTTTCTTCCTGTGGATATCTTTTAATTTGCAATTTGTGTATAGAGGTATTCCTCTTTCTTCTAAAGCAAATCTAAAAATATCCACAACAGAAGAAGCCTGTAATGATTGTGGATACATTTTTCCACCTTTTAATTCAGTTATAGGTAAACCTAAAGAAAGAAAAAATGATTTAGTATCTTCAACCATAAAATTAGATAGTGAATTCACAAAAAAATTAGGATTTTCACTATGATAAGATAAAAACGGGAAAGATATTGTGTTATTAGATATATTACATCTACCATTACCTGTAGTTAAAATTTTCTTGCCAATTCTATCGGTGGCTTCTAAAATAGCTACATCTATACCGAAATCTTTGGCTGCAATAGCTGCAATTAATCCAGATGCTCCACCACCAACTATAATTAAATCATGATGTATCATAATATTTAATCTCCTTCATGTATATTTAAATAAATTTTATCATAGTAATATAAGTTATAAAACTATGGAATACTATTTTAAAGAGGTGAAATATATGAAAGTAAAGATTATAAATAAAGATAGTAGTGATTTTGAAAAAGAATTTAAAGTTAGAAGAATGAATTATGATCAATCTGTGGTTAATTATCCTAATTCAAAAGGTATAAATATATTTTTAAATAAAGATGTAAAATTTATTACAGAATCTGATATAGATGAGTTTTTAATTAAATATAAGGATTTTTTGAAAATAAAATTAAATAGAGGAATATCTATAAATTTATATAAAATATTATTAGATACTATACAAGAACAATTTAATGAAAAATTTTTATCTCTTAATTTATTAAAAGATAGATATAAAGTAAATAAGAGAGGTATTTGGGATAAAGAGGTATTAGCTATTGTTAATGAGCATATTCCGGTAAATATTATTGCAAGTGGCGAAAATTTCAAAAAAACAGGATATAATATTTCTGTGGAAGAAATAAATAAAGAGAAATTTTTTGAAATATGTCGTTTTGAAATTAAAAAAATTCAGAAGGAAATAAAGGAAAAAGAGACTCAACTTTCAAGATATGGACAGGGCTTAGATTGTCTAAAATCAAGGGTTGACCAGGTTAAATTACTAGAATGAAAAATATATAAAAATAAGTTTGAAATTAAATAAATAAAAAAGTTTTAAAAAAGTGTTGACACTATATTAAAATTTATGTATTATAGTTAATGTGCTCGGCAGGAGAAATGTTCCTGAAAGAAACGAGCAAAATTTAATATGGCTCCTTGGTCAAGCGGTTAAGACACCACCCTTTCACGGTGGTAACAGGGGTTCGATTCCCCTAGGAGTCACCATTTATTTTGGGCGCATAGCTCAGCTGGGAGAGCATCTGCCTTACAAGCAGAGGGTCACAGGTTCGATCCCTGTTGTGCCCACCAAAATTAAATGGCTTAGTAGCTCAGTTGGTTAGAGTACTGGCCTGTCACGCCAGGGGTCGAGGGTTCGAGTCCCTTCTAAGTCGCCATTTTAATTTTAAAAGATAACATAAAAAATAATATTTAAAGCTATTATATGCTGGCATGGCTCAACGGTAGAGCAGCTGACTTGTAATCAGCAGGTTGTAGGTTCGATTCCTATTGCCAGCTCCATATATGGCTCCTTGGTCAAGCGGTTAAGACACCACCCTTTCACGGTGGTAACAGGGGTTCGATTCCCCTAGGAGTCACCATTTTATTTTGGGCGCATAGCTCAGCTGGGAGAGCATCTGCCTTACAAGCAGAGGGTCACAGGTTCGATCCCTGTTGTGCCCACCAAAATTAAATGGCTTAGTAGCTCAGTTGGTTAGAGTACTGGCCTGTCACGCCAGGGGTCGAGGGTTCGAGTCCCTTCTAAGTCGCCATTTTAATTTTAAAAAAAGCATTAAATATTATAAAACAAAAAACTTAATATGGCTCCTTGGTCAAGCGGTTAAGACACCACCCTTTCACGGTGGTAACAGGGGTTCGATTCCCCTAGGAGTCACCATTTATTTTGGGCGCATAGCTCAGCTGGGAGAGCATCTGCCTTACAAGCAGAGGGTCACAGGTTCGATCCCTGTTGTGCCCACCAAAATTAAATGGCTTAGTAGCTCAGTTGGTTAGAGTACTGGCCTGTCACGCCAGGGGTCGAGGGTTCGAGTCCCTTCTAAGTCGCCATTTTTTTATTTAAAAAAATATATGCTGGCATGGCTCAACGGTAGAGCAGCTGACTTGTAATCAGCAGGTTGTAGGTTCGATTCCTATTGCCAGCTCCAAAAAGCTTTGGATAAATCCAAAGCTTTTTTGTTTTATAAAAATTTACGACATAGTAAGCTAAAGAAAATATAAAAAGGTAATGATTAAATTAAGTCATTACCTTTAATAATTATCTACGTTTCAAGTTTAATTGTATTCTAATGTCTTCTGCATAAAATTTATAAAGTTTAAAGTTTCCAACAAGTCTAGAATAAATTCTTTCACTATATATTTTTGTTATCATAGGAAGACTTAAGTTGGTAGATATAATCATTTTTTTGTTTTTAAGTAGCTTTTTATTAATTAAAGTAAATAATTCTGTTGCAGAGAATTCAGTAATTTGTTCTGCACCTAAATCGTCAATAATTAATAAATCGCAGTTTAATAAAAGTTCTTCTAGCTCATAGTTATTATTAAATCTTATATCTCTAAGACATTTTATAAGCTCATCAGATGTTTTATATACTACTAAAAAACCTCTATCCAATAAATCCTTGGCAATACACCATGATAAATAAGTTTTACCTGTTCCAGAATTACCATAGAATAATAGGTTAGAATTGTGATTTGAAAAGTTAGGTATATAATCTCCTTTTATAAACTCTATTATATTTTCTATGTTTCTTCTAGGAGAGAATTTATCTTCACCTATTTTATGATTAGAATATAAATTTATATCAAAATTGTTGAAATTATTAATTTTTACAGCTTCTTCTAAATCTGAATCTTGATAATATAATTTTACTAGTTTACTTTTATAACAAGAACATTTATTTACCCCTATATAACCTTCGTCCTTACATTTTGAACATTGATAATGAAGTGATAAATATTCAGGATCATATCCTTTTGATACTAAAGCTTCATATTTTTTAAATCTTAAATCAGTTATAGTATCTTTAATTTCTTCTATTTGTTTTTCGTTAAGTCCTTTAAGTATAGATAGAGACAAATTTAAACTTTGCTTTTGAATTAATTTATCTAATTCCATAATTTCAGGATATTTATTAGAAATTTCTTCTCTTCTTTTATTTAGTTTCTTTTGTTCGGTTGTTCGTATATTTTCATATATATTTGCTAATTCTTTTTGATATCCCTTAATCATCGCTATCCCATCCTAATAGTTTCTTTTCAAGAGAATCATAATCATATTCTCTTGGTGTAAAGTTATTAAATTTTAAATTAGATTTAGTATTAGGTGTATTATTAAAGTTTTTCTTAGCAGCTAGATTTTTAAATTTCGATTCTTTCTCTTCTATATCCTTAATTGTTTTTAAATTATCTCTATTCCAGCTTGATAATATTCCATCTATATACTTAAAATCTGGTCTATTTAATCTTTGTGAACATATATCACAAGCCTTTTTTATTATTTCTAGAGAAAAGTTGTATGTTGTAGTCCACTTTTCTAACATATCTTCTTGTGGTTTCATTATATCAGTATTTCGAATACCCAGGAATTTAAGAATTTCTCTATAAGTACCCCATTTATCTTCTGTTTTTCTTATGTAATTCTGAGCATCTTCTATAGTTTTTATATTCATTTCATGCCAAGCGATGGCTACCTTTTCTATATATCGAGTATTACTCTTCCCCCTAGAAATACAATATTCTATAATTAAAAGTATTAACTCAGATGAAAAGTTATAATCTTTTTTCCAACTAATATATGTTGTAAACTCTGTAGGAGATAATGGTCTTCCAAGAAGTCTTTCTATATCTTTTAACATACCGTTATTAGTTTCATCAGATAATTCATCTAGTAGATTAATTTCGTTAGATGATGCTGGGGTATCTATAGATAAATCTACAAAATCTATTTCAAAGTTTCCCATTTTATCAATAGGAACTAATTTTATAACACCTTCATCATTCCAGTAATTTAATGCATTTATAATATCGGATTCTAGTAGGTTTAATGATGAAGCTAATATTGAAGAGCTTATTCCAATTTCTCCACTCATATTATGTTTAAGCATTAATAAGTATACTTTAATAAATTCGCCTCTAGCTTTTGGCATATACTTTTCAATAAATACATTACTAATAGGAGTAAATTTTAAGGCTTTAGATTTAAGCATAAATGTACTCATTAATTTCTCCTCTACCTTTCTTTATATTTATTCACATTAAGTTAATTATATCAAAGTGAGTTATATCACTCAATAAAACAATTAAGGCATAAAAGGAATAATATTAAAATAGTTGGGAACATTATTAAATGTGTTGTTTAAAATACTATTAAAAAGGAAGGGAAAAATATGGTTTCAAAAAAGGATGCAGTTGGTGTCACGGTAAAAATAGTATTATTATTTATACCTGTAATTACAATACTGAATACTAATAAGAGTTATATTTTAGAAGCATATCTCAATAATAGTGTTATAGGATATGTAGATAGCAGAGCGGAGACTAGAGAAGTTTTTAGTGAAGTATTAGAAGAAATAAATATAGATTCTAAAAGTCCAGAAATTAATAATGAGAGAATTAGATATACAAAAATTACAGAAGGAAATGTGGCATTAAGTAACAAAAGTGAGATTAAAAAAAATATATTAGAAGCATTAACTGGTAAGGCTTCTGCATATGCATTGAGTTTATCAGGAGAAAAGTTAGGATATATGGCTTCTAATGATACGGTAAATAATATTTTAAAGTTAGCAACGGACAAACATATAAATGAATTAAATATAGATAGAACTGATGTTATATCAGCAGATATAGTATGTAATGTAAATTTGCAAGAAGAAACTACAGATATATCATCCATAAAAACAGAAGAGGAGTTAGCAGATAAAATATATAATATATCTAAAGAGAATACAGATTTAGTACAAATTAAAATAAAGACAAAAGAAATAGTTGAAGAAATTGTATCTCCTAAAACAGTTACTTCTTTAGATGAGAATTTATATATAGGTGAAAGTAGAATTGAAGAGGGAGAAGAGGGCATAAAGAAGGTATTAAAAGAAGTTACATATAAAAATGAAAAACAGGAAAATAATAATATTTTAGAAGAGACGATAATAAAAGAACCTGTAAATACTATTATACATAAAGGGAGTAAAAATCCTTATAAAGATGGGGTAGCTTTTTTATTACATCCAACAGTAGGTAAAACAGTAACTTCTGGATATGGTGAAAGGTGGAATTCTTTTCATAAGGGAATAGACATAGCTAGTAATATTGGGGATAAGGTAAATGCTGCCATAGAAGGAAAAGTAACATATGCCCAATACAATGATGGAGGTTATGGAAATTTAATAATTATAGAGCATGAAGGCAATATGACTACGTACTATGCACATTTAAGCGAAATATATGCCAAATTAGGGGATATAGTGAATACTGGAGATTTAATAGGGGCTGTGGGTAATACAGGTTTTAGTACAGGGCCTCATTTACACTTTGAACTTAGGGTAAATGGTTTACCAGTAGATCCAAGTAATTATATATTGAAACAAGAAAATAAGGCGTCTTAATAAAGGCACCTTATTTTTTTATAACTTTATTTATATTAACTTTTCCCTCTCCTTGATAATTCTTAGGCATATCAAATGGTTCACATGATACTTTTAATAAAGAAACAGTATCTTTAAAAGTTAAGCTAGGATCATTTTGATAAAGTAAAGCACAAATACCAGAAATATAAGCAGCAGCTAGTGAAGTGCCTGTATAACTTTTATAAGACGCATTTAACTTTTTAGGGTACATTTTAACCCCATTTTTTTCAGATATATAATTTACATTACAATTTAAAGAAACAATATCTACACACGCAGCGGCTATATCTGGTTTAGTATCTTTTTTTAATTTTCCGGCGGATGAATAGGGATAGGGTTTAATTATACTTGTAGTATCTATTCCAGCAACGGTTATACATTCTTTAGATAAAGCTATTCCTGTTATAGAGCCTTCGGAATTTTTATTACTACCACTAGGTACAACAGGCGTTATGTTTTTAGCTGTAGCTAATTTAAATATATTATCAAAGCAATTTTGTATAAAAGTATTGTAATATAAGAGTTCAAATGGTAAACAAAGAATCTTTATATTATATTTTTCACTTTCTTCAATCAAACACTCAATAGCGTAAAGCACATCTGAGACGAACCCTTTTCCCAACCTATCAAATGCTTTATAGCAATGTAAATTGCATTCAGGTGCAACACCACGATACATACCATTAGATTTTTCGCCACTACCAGCTAGTATACCGCAAGTACAAGTACCATGACCATTATCATCATATGGGTGTTTAAGATCAGATATTAGGTCTACAAATGTAGAGATTCGATTATAGGGAGTAAGTAAATCAGGATGAGGATAAACTCCGCTATCAACAATCCCTATTCCAACTCCCTTACCAGTTATGTTAGTTTTGCTAGATAATCTTGTTTTATTAGCTGTTGGGACACTCATTCCACATAAAAATAAATATTCATCAAAACAAATGTATTCAACTTCAGGATATTCTAAAAGCCTTTCTATTGCTTTAGTATTCAAATTGGCTGATATTATATTGCAAGGCTTTATATTTCTAATCAATTCACCTTTATAGGATGAAATTTTTTTTATTATTGAATCTTGGAATTTACTACACTTTATAATAACTCTATAATTTTTACGAATTTTAGAGGCCATACAGTTTTTTAGGTTGATGTCTAGCTTCTTATTTAAAGAGAACATATAATACTCCTAAAATTAATCACATTATATATTATATTAATAGGAGAGATTTTGTTAATAATAAGTTATAATTTCCATTTAAATATTACTATGCCTATAATCATTATGGCAATTCCTATAAATTCTTTCATGGAAAATGGAATTTTATCAGTTCCAAATAAACCAAAGGCATCTATAATACCTGCAGAGGTTAGTTGTGCTACTAAAATAATAGCTATGCCACAGGTAGCACCCATTGCACCAATACTTTTCATTACAGTGAATATTATGATGACTCCAAGCACTCCACCTAGTAAATAAAGTTTGTTAGCATCTTTAATTTCTTTGAAATTTCCTTTTCCAAAAAAGAATAAGATTATTAGAGTTAAGGCTAATCCAGTAGCCTGAACAAATGCATTTGTTTCCCAGGTACCTATTTTTTCTTCCAAACGAGTATTGAAAACTCCTTGTAAGCTCATTGATATTCCTGAGATTATAGCGCAAATAATTGCAAACATTAATATCACCTCAAGAATAGTATTCCAATCTAATATATAAATATGAAAAAACCTTCTGAGTTGCAGAAGGTTTTTTCATATTTATATATTAATAAAAGATTCTTTTATTTTGTATTCAGAATATCCTAATGTAATTCCAAGACTTATAAAGTCTTCAAGAAGAGTTAAGAAATGATCTTTAGATGGTGATATTGTTAAATCATTAATATCTATATAAAGATTTAAGAACTGATCACTTAAACAATAATCATTAGGTTTAACTCTAATATCAGTGATATCAGAATAATTTTTATCTAGTCCTATTGTTAAAATTTGACCAAGACAGTCTAAATATTTTTCAAATATTAGATTCATATTAATAGATGAATCCTCATCGATCCAATATTTATAACATTTAGTTTCATCAGCAAGTGAGCCAATCTTAATATGTAAATCTAGGTTCTTTCTAACTGATAATTTATACTGGTTTAATTTTGAATTAATATTAATCTTTTGATTTTTTTCTAGCTGAGCTTCAAAAAGTGATTTAGCATCCATGAAACATCCCCCTATTCTTAAGGACTCAATAAATCTATATTAAGGACTTACCAAGTTCTATTTTACAAAAAGTTTTGAAAATTGAAAAGTCCAGTAAACGACTACAGGTAAAATAAAATAAAATAAATTTTTGTAAATGAAAACTGCTTAATACATAAATAGTATTAAGCAGTTCCGTAAAACTTATGAATTTTGTTTTAAATGATAAGTTTTAATTAATGTTTCCTTTTTATTGCTAGACATTTTCCAAAGTTCAATTCTATTTACCTTTAGTATGTCTGATTTAGATTTTAAATTTATTTCTCCATCTGTTCTTTTCATATCTTTGGGAATAAAATTTAAATTAGCTATTGAAATATGCATAGGTATTTCGTTATTAAAATTCTTTATGTTAAATCCATGTAATTTTAAAGTATCATTTATTAATCTATTAAGCCTTTTAATATACCCTCTATCTTCTATTTTTAAATTAATAGTTTTATTGTATTCTGAAATGGAAACTTGATTGCACATTTGTATTTTGAAGTTTTTGTAAGGTTTGGTAATTTTATCTATAATTAAATCAAGTTTATCCATATTTGGATTATCTACTACTTCTAGAGGTATGTAGGGTGAAGGTGAATTTCTATTAGCTCTAAATTTTTTAGAAAGATTTCTCTGAACAGGATTCAAATTTTTATAAGATTCCTCATCGAATAATGCTACTAAATAATATTTCATAAATTTTAACCTCTCAAGTTAGTTAGCTTGCCTATAAACGGATAACAAGCTTTATTTTAAATTATAACATATAGAAAAAAATTTAAAAAGTAAGAATAATTAAAACTTTTACATAGAAAAATAAAATCTTGTAAGCTTTAGATATTAATGTAAATATATAATAAAATTAAGGAACTGCCCTAAAAACCGTATTTACCATAAAAAACTCTATTTAAATAATAGGGTTTTATGTTATAATGGGTAAGGTAGTTTTTAGTTGTTACAACTTGTAGCAATGTAAAGCATAATTAGGTTTATGCTATAAGGTAAGGTGGTTTTTATTATTTAAAGTTAAAACTACCTTTTAATGATAAATTTGGATAATAGACAGAAAAATAGGCAAGATTAATATATATAAATAATGATAAGGGTGAAAATGGATGGAAAAGTTAGTTATAAACGGAGGAAGAGCTTTGAAAGGCTCAGTTGATATTAACGGAGCTAAAAATGCTGCAGTTGCGATATTACCAGCAGCTATAATGGCGAGTGAAGGAAAATGCATTATTGATAATGTACCAGATATAGAAGATGTACATTGCTTAGAGAGAATTCTTAAAAGTTTAGGTTGTACAGTAAATAAAGTTGATAATAATACATTAGAGATAGATGCTACGGACGTACACAGTGTAAATGCATGCACAGAAGATGTAAGAAGAATGAGAGCATCTTATTATTTTATAGGGGCATTATTATCAAGATTCGGAAAAGCTAGAGTTGAACTTCCTGGCGGATGTCCTATAGGTGTAAGACCAATAGATCAACACATAAAAGGATTTGAAGCATTAGGTGCAAACGTAATAGTTGAAAATGGGGCAGTTATAATAGAAGCTGAACACTTACATTCAGCTAATATATTCTTTGATGTAGTTTCAGTTGGTGCAACAATAAATGTTATGATAGCCGCAACTTTAGCTGATGGAACAACTGTATTAGAGAATGTAGCAAAAGAACCCCACGTAGTAGATGTAGCTAACTTTTTAAATTCAATGGGAGCTGACATAAAAGGTGCAGGAACTGATGTTATTAGAATAAAAGGTGTAGAAAAATTGGTAGGATGTAATTATAGTGTTATACCAGATCAAATAGAAGCAGGAACATTCATGATAGCAGCAGTTGCTACAAAAGGTGATGTTACTATTAAAAATGTTATTCCTAAGCACTTAGAGTCAATAACTGCTAAGCTTACAGAAATGGGAGCTAATGTAGAAGAGGGTGATGATAGTGTTAGAGTATATGTAGATGGTTCTTTAAAAGGAATAAATGTTAAAACAACACCATACCCAGGTTTTCCAACAGATGTACAACAACCTATGTCAGCATTATTAAGTATTGTTCCAGGAAATAGCTTGATTGTTGAAAGTATATGGGAAAATAGACATAAGCATACAGAAGAATTAAATAAAATGGGTGCTAATATAAATGTAGACGGAAGAACAGCTGCAATAAGTGGAGTTGATAGATTGGTAGGGGCAAGAGTTAGAGCTACTGATTTAAGAGCTGGAGCAGCTATGGTTATTGCTGGATTAATAGCGGAAGGAAAAACTGAAATTATAGAAATAGAACATATAGATAGAGGATATCCTAATATAGAGTTTAAATTTACAGCTTTAGGTGCAGATATAACAAGAGAAGCTGAATAAATAAATCATGGGGGATAAATAAATGAAATTTTGCTCATTATATAGTGGCAGCAGTGGTAATAGTATATTTATTGCTTCAAATGAGGCAAAGGTATTAATAGATGCTGGGTTACCAGGTAAAAAAATAGATGAAGCATTAAAAAAGATAGGAGAGAATCCTAGCGATATAGATGGAATTTTTATAACCCATGAACATTCAGATCATATTAAAGGTGTTGGAGTGGTATCAAGGAAATATAATGTTCCTATATATGCTAATGCAAATACCTGGTCAGCTATGGAAAGTAGTATTGGAAAGATAAAAGAACATAACATAAAGATTATAGATAGAAGATCTACAATTTCAATAAAGGATTTAGATATAAAATCATTTAATATACCACATGATGCAATTGCGCCTTGTGGGTACACTTTACATTCAAAGGGAAAGTATGTAAGTGTTGCAACTGACTTTGGTATATATACTCAAGAAATAAAGGATAATATAAAGGATTCGGAAGTCATATTATTGGAGAGTAATCATGATGTTAGTATGTTAAAGTTTGGACCATATCCATACACTTTAAAGAGAAGAATATTAAGTGAAGTTGGTCATTTGTCTAATGAAGATTGTGGAAAAGCTATAGTTGATTTATTGAAACATCAAGTTGGTAAAAAGATAATCCTGGGTCATTTAAGTGGTACAAACAATCACCCAGATTTAGCATTTCAAACAGTGATAGATGTTTTAAATGAAAATAAAATAGTTCAAGGAAAAGATATTATGCTATCAATGGCAAGTAGACACGAGCCAAGCAATATAATAGAATTTTAATTATTGACTATACTATAAATTAGTATAGTAATTAAAAGACTTAATTACTAATAGTAGTTACTTGAAAAAATTACAATTAATTAGTATAATTCAAGTATAAATCATGTATAAATTAAGAGTAAAAAGGAGAAAGCATTATGAGTTTATATAAACAATGGACTGATATGGTAGTTGAATATGTTAAGACTAAAGGGGAGCAAGCTTTTTGGGCTGAATACACACAAATAGAAACTTCTATTTACAAAGATTTACTAGCAAATCATAATAAACAAGAAAATACAACAATTGAAGATTTAGCAAAGAAGTACGGAACAACAGCAGAATTTGTTATGGGATTTGTTGATGGAATAAATGACAGTTTAAATACAACATATGATTTAGAAACTTTAAAAGTTAATGATAAAATATTATTAGACATAAATTTAGAAAAGTTATATTTCAATATGCTAGATGCAAAAGCTGAATATTTATATAACTTACCACAATGGGATGCAATATTCTCAAAAGAAAAGAGAAAAGAAATACAAAAACAATACAGAGATTCTGTTATAGTAAGAAATGAAAATAAAATTGGAAGAAACGACCCTTGTACTTGCGGAAGTGGTAAGAAGTACAAAAAATGCTGCGGAAAGTAATAATATTTGAATATAAAAGCCTGATAAAAATCAGGCTTTTTTTGTTATAATAAAATTAAAATAAATGTGGATGGTGAATTGATATGGATAATAATGTTAAGTGGGTAAATGAGCAAAGAATATTAAGAACAATAGAAGCTTTAAAATCAAATAATATGAATGGATATTTAGTTAGTAATAAAGCTGAACTTTTGGCTAAGATAGAAGAATTAGTAAAAGAAGGATCTACAGTTTCTTGTGGAGGTTCTGTATCATTAGCAGAAAGTGGAGTATTAGATTACTTAAGAAGTGGAAAATATAACTTTTTAGATAGAGGAAAAGAAGGCCTTACACAAGAAGAAATAGGAAAAATATACAGAGGTGCATTTTCAGCAGATGCATACTTTACAAGTAGTAATGCAATAACAGAAGCAGGAGAGCTTTATAATGTAGATGGTAATGGAAATAGAGTAGCTGCTATGATTTTTGGACCGGAAAGGGTTATAGTGATTGTAGGTGTAAATAAATTAGTTAAAGATGTTGATGAGGCTATAAATAGAGTTAAATACGTTGCAGCACCAGCTAATGGAGTAAGGTTAAATAGACAAACTCCTTGTGCTAAAGTAGGTTATTGTATGGATTGCAAAAGCAAAACAAGAATGTGTAGGCAATATACATTAATTAAGAGTCAAAGCAATCCAGATAGAATGCATGTAATATTTATAAATGAAGAATTAGGATATTAAAATGTAGTAGATACTAGGACTTATAATATTAAGTTCTAGTATTTTTTGTGTCAAAAAACATCATTTTTAATAAATATATAATGAGTAGTATTTTAAGAAATAGGAGATTAAAATGTTTCAAATGCTTCCTTTTATATTTAAGGGTATGTTTAATGGAATGATGAATAATAATTACAACAATGGTTGGAATATGAATAATAATAATTGGAATATGAACAATAACTATAATAATTGGAATCAAAATAATAACTATAACAATGGATGGAATGGAAACAATAATCTAAACCTTGAAGACACATTTGCAAACACCTTTAATACAGTATTCACGCAAGTATTTAGTACGTTAATTAATAATACTGATTTAATTGATGATATAGTTGATAGTGTTATAAATAGTGATGTAGTAGCTTCAATGATGGATGAAATAGATGGATTAGGTGAAATAGATTTTAAAATAACAAATTACAACGATAAGTATTTAATAGACGGGGTCTTACCTGGAATTGATAAAAAAAGCATAGATATAGATTACGAAAATGAACGTGTTTTAATAAAGGTAAAAAAGAGTCAGGTGTTTAGTAATGGAGTAAATACAATGGTGGCGTTTGTGCAACCTGGAGAAAACATAGAAAAAAGTTTTTATGTTCCAGGTGTAGATAAAGCACAAATTAGAGCCACTTATAGAGACAATAATTTAAAAATTTATTTACCTAAAAAAACTAAAGAAGAAGAAGCAACAATAATAGATGTAGATGATTTTACCGAATCAAAATAATTTGTTAATATATAAATACAATAAACATACGAGGAGAACGTGGGATGAATATAACCTTAATTTCAGTAGGAAAATTAAAAGAAAAATACCTAAAACAAGCAATAGATGAGTACTCAAAAAGATTAAGTAGATATTGCAAATTAGATATTATAGAATTACCAGACGAAAAAACACCAGATAATGCTTCAGAAAAAGAAGAACTTCAAATAAAAGATAAAGAAGGGCAACTAATATTATCAAAAATAAAAGATAATATGTTTGTTGTAGCAATGGATTTAAAAGGAAAACAAATAACATCAGAAGAATTATCAGATTTTATAGAAAACTGTGGAGTTATGGGAAATTCAAACATAGCTTTTGTTATAGGTGGAAGCCTAGGACTATCACAAGATGTTATAAAAAGAGCAAACTATAAACTATGTTTTTCAAAAATGACATTTCCACATCAATTGTTTAGAGTTATGTTACTAGAACAAGTATATAGAGCATTTAGAATAATGAAGAATGAACCGTATCACAAGTAAGTGAGGTTTTTACTGAAATTGGATAAATAGAAGTAATATAATATTTATTTATAAAGATACTAATTTATATTGGTATCTTTATTCAGTTAGTGTAAAATATAAAAAGAATTGATTTAAAATATTTACGAAAAGAGGAAAAAATAGATGGAGAATAACGAAAAAGTTAATATATGGCATAATAGTATTCCTGTTGAAAAAAGTAGTTATATAAATGAAAATAATATTATTATATATAATGAAGAAAATTTTAAATTAGAAAAAGATAAACCAACTATGATAGACTTATTTTGTGGAGCAGGAGGATTCTCAGTTGGATGTGAGCTAGCAGGTTTTCAAAGTGTATTAGGTACTGATTGGTTTGAACCAGCACTAGAAACATGGAAATATAATCATCCAAATGCTATATCAATTTTAGGTGATATTAAAAATATTACTCCTGATTTATTAGTAGAAACATTACAAAAAGCAGGTGTAAAAAAAGTAAATTTAATTACTGGTGGAGTACCATGTCAAGGATTTTCTAGAGCAAATAGAAAGCATAATGATGAAGATGAAAGAAACTATTTATTTAGAGACTATATGAAAATTGCAGAGGCTTTTCAGCCAGATTATTTAATAGTTGAGAATGTTTCAGGAATGAAAACTACTGCAGGAGGTAAGTTCGTTGAAGAAATATTAGCAAGTATGGAGGAACTGGGGTATAATTCAACAGTAAAATTATTAAATGCCGCTGATTATGGTGTTCCTCAAATAAGAAAGAGAATAATATTTGTTGGGATAAAGAAAGGAAGAGGATTAGCGGAAATATTTAATTATCCAGAACCACAGTTTAAGGAAAAAGATAGTCAAACTGGATTATTAGATTCGAAGGAGTTACCACAATATAGAACAGTATATGATGCTATATCTGATTTACCTCCAATAGAAAGTAATGAAAATAGTGATAAGTATATTTCTAAGCCGTTAACAGAATATCAAAAGATTATGAGAGGAATGGATGATAACATTAATTTTACTAAGAGTGAAGAGTTATTTAATCATGTAGCTCCAAAGCATCCACAAGATACTATAGATAAAATAAGAAGTACTATTCCTGGAATGCCTATGTATGAAAAATTTAAGCAAAGGATAAGATTAACATGGGAAAAGCCTAGCCCTACACAGTTAGCGGGAGGAATAAGACCACAATTTCAATTTGGTCACCCTAGTATAGCAAGAGGTTTAACAATAAGAGAGAGAGCTAGAATACAAAGTTTCCCGGATAGTTATAAATTTTTGGGTGGAACTGTACAAGAAAGAGTTCAAACAGGAAATGCTGTACCACCATTAATGATTTATGCAGTAGCAAAAGAGATAATTAAAGATTTAAATAAAGTTTATAATAAGTAGAAAAGAGCCAGATGGCTCTTTTTTTTAAGGTTCAATTATATAGCCATCACCTAACCAAGAATTAACTATTATATGATAAATTTTATTATCAGTTTCATTAGTACTATATGAATTTGAACTTTCTAATATTGTATTATTTGATAATGGGCTAGAGCTATAAGCAAGACTACCAAAAACTATTTTTTTAAATTCATCAAATTTAATATCTTTATTAATTTTATTTAATAATCCTCTTTCTGATAATTCATTATAGAATGCAAGCAATCTTGATTGAGAATTAAGTACTTCATGCAATTTTTGTAAATCGCTATTACTAAAGTTAGGTTTACATTCAATAATAAGGAGCATATTATCTTTATAAGCAATTAAATCAGGTTTAAATGAATCTTTACTTCCTTTTTCCTTATTTGTACCAGATTTAATTTCAACAACTGGTAGATGGTCAACTCCTCTAGGTGGTTGTCCAGCTAGCAAAGTATAATTATTATTTTTAAGAATTCGTTTAGCACCATTATATACTTCTTCTTCACTAAGCATATTAAACACCTCTACTTTATATTAAATGATATTGAATCAGTAAATAATAACGCATTAGCAGTAAGATACCAATTGCAACTTTTAGTATTAGGATTATTAGGATTTTTGCTAAACCATATATTAGAATCTAGTTTAGGAAAATATAATACAAGGTTAGCGTTTTTTTGTGTTACAGAGGAACCATATCTACATAAAATATAGTCGTAAATAAATTGAGTTCCTGTGTAAGGGTCTTGTCGCTTACAAGAAGCAGGAGTCATACCAATATTATAAACGTAAGTATATTTTCTAGATAAAAATTCTTGTGGTACTTCTTGAATATTAAATTCAGAGCAAAACTCTTTTGTTGTGTAAGTTTTAACTGATGGTGGCATTTTAGCATATGATGGTCGATTTCTAAGTCTTGTATTATATTCATTTCTCATCCATTGAATATGATTTTTAAAGCTTGTACAATACTTATCAAAGTTACTTTCAATATAATCTTTTAGTATATATTTTAAAGTATTATTTTCAGAACCATCTGTAATTAGCTCACCATTAGTATCAGTAAGCCAATCTATTGAAAGTAAAGGGGTATCATGTATATCTAACATTTTAAAACTAGCTTCAAGAAGTCTAATATTTAAGTTACAAATTCCTGCGTATTCGCCATGTTTTTTAGCATCGAATGGATAATAATAAATAGTTGGAATGCCCAATTCAATAGCTCTTACTAATCTAGCGAATCTTTGTCCAACATTATGACCAGTAGGAACCTCTGAGGTTTTTTCTAATACAAGAATTGGAGAATTATCTTTTAAAACAATAATATCAGGTTTATCATACATAGTAATATCTTCTATTATTTTAGGATTATTTCCTCTTGGTTTTATTATTTCAAATGTAGCGTTATTAAAAATAGGATTTAGGTCTCGAAACCAACTAGCTTCAGTTAAGCTATCATAATAAATTGTAAGATTTGAATTCATAATATCAACCTCCTGATTATTTATAAATAATTGAGCTATAGAAACGTTTAAAGCATTAGAAATAGTTACAATTTTATCTAAGGTAATATTGATTTTACCTCTTTCAACATCTGAAATATAAGCTCTAGGTACTCCTGTTTTAATGGATAATGATTCTTGTGATAGTCCCAAGCTTGTCCTAAGATTTCTTATATTTATACCTAATAATAACCTTTCTTTCATAAATATCATCCTTTTTAAACGTGGTATGTAGTATATAAGCTACATATCTTTAGTATAGTTTGCATTAGAATTTATGTCAATATATAGAAAAGTAGTATATAATTATATTAAATCTTATAGCATTAGGAGAATAGATATGGTATTAAATAGTATTATAGTAGTACCTTTAAAAGAATTAAATTAGATGTTTGTGTATTTTAAAAGAATGGTAAATATATATTATAATGTTAATATTAGGTTTAGGAGGTATATGTTATCATGGATAATAATAGAACTAAAATAATAGAATTTCTTCAATGGAATGATAGAAATGGTTGTTATACAGATGAGAATTGTGATTTAGAAGATATACCAAGAATGACTTACGAAAATGCGGTTAAGTATTTCTTTGGTGTAATGAATGATGATTTCTACTATAGTATAACAGATAATATTTTTGAATTATCTTATGATGAAGTAATTAAATATGCTAAAGATAATAACTTCTATGATTCAACATATGAAAAGTTAAATCTATTAATAAATAATGATAAGCCAACAATAGAATTTTATAAAAGTTTAGTTTAGTAAAGCTCTTACTTGTATTTAGATATACAGGTAAGGGTTTTTTATATTTAGAAGGGAGAAAAGTATAATGAAAAAAGTTTATAAGGAAAGTCAATTAGTTGAATTAAATAATATACCATTAGAGGTTATTGAAAATATTAGAGGAACGATATCCATATTAAGCGAAGCATATGGAGCTGATAGAGATATAGAAGCTGACTTAGGTGGATATATAGTTATAGCAGAAAATATCGTAGATATCGAATTTCTAAAACAAAATAAATTACAAGGTTTAATACAAGAATATACGGATGTAATTAAATCTAGTGAAGGAGTTGATTGGACTTCTTCACTATTTTTACTTTCAAGTGATTATGCGATAGTAGTAGTAACAACAGAAGAACTTTCTAAATTCCTAATAGAATAAGATAGGGAGATTGAATAACATGAGTAAGAAGAATGAAGAGAAGGTAATCAAAGAAACTAAGTATTGTAAGATAATAAGCCAAGGAAAAGTTGGAGAGGGAGAGTATACATACTCAATAGAGAAAATCTACATCAAAGAACTAAAGAGGGATGAAGTAAGATTCTGTGTCTACAAGGCAACTAGAAGAGGTGATGAAACATACATTCCAAGAAGTCTTGATGTAACAGAGCTAGAACTAATAGAGCTAATAAAAGAGTCAATAAGAGAGAAAGTATTTTCAGAAGAATTCATTGAAATGTTAAAGCAAGAAATAAACCAAATCTAAAAGTCTTAATTGCTACAAGTATAGTGATTAAGACTTTTTTACATTTAAATAAAAGTATAGAAAGAGGGAGTATAAATGTTTAATAAAGATAATGTGTTCATTGCAGTTAATGAAGAAGTTTCTTTAATAATTCAGCAATATATAATAAGAGAAATTAAGAAGGTATTAGATAAATACAAGAGTATAGCAACAGAAGAAATAGGTAGTGTAGGAAAATTAATAAACAGTATAAGCTTAGAGAATTTCAGTAAAGTTCTAACAGAAAGTGCAACTAGAGAGCAACAGAAGAAATTGCTTCATATGATAATATCAGAGATAACTATAAATGAAACAAGAGAAATAGATTCAATAAAACTAAAAATAAATGATAGCTTGGTTGACTATATAAGTAAAGAAATATTGGAATGAGTGTATTGAATTTAGATATTGCTATATAGAGAATAATAGCAATGAAAATATAAAATATTGAGGTTGGTATAGATAAATAGTATAATTTTATCATGTAGAAATATTTATATTTATTAGGTAAATTAGAATTTGGGGAGTGAAATAATTGAAAGAGATTTGGAACAGACATAAAGAAAAGTTAATAACTTTTCTCTTATGTGGATTATTGTTTGTTGGCGTATTATCTATTATTGCCTTATTAGGTGGAGCGATAATGAAAATATTTGGGTTTGAATATGAGTCAATAGGGAGTATTATTCTGTTTTTTGTAATTGCAACAATTATTTCTTATCCTTTTAGTCTGATAGCTGAGGTATTGCCTAAAGTAGTTCTATCTTTTGGGAAATTGCCAAAACAAATGGCTATACTGTTTTATATTATCTTAGATACGTTTGCTACATTTTATGGTCTGCGTGTTGTCGATTATTTTATGCAGTCTGTTTCGGCAACAGATATTTCTATTATTATTGTATCTTTGATATTAGCTTTATTTGGAATAAATGATGTTGATAAAAAAACTAAAGGAACGGATTGACAAATTCCAGTTTAATTAATAGATGAATATAAAGAAACCTCACTTTATACTGATACGGAGAACCGTACCATAAGTGATACCCCAAATCTATGATTGGGTTGGTAGAACTTACTCAGTGAGCCGATGCGAGTCGAGTTTCAGCTAAGTCTAAAAATCTATGATTTGGGTAGCTGAACTTACATCTACAAAGGAATGTGAGTAGTGTATTTCCTTTAACCTTAGGCATTTATATAACTAGCCTAAGGTTATTTTTATAGGTGCAAATACCATGTCGTAAGCAGTAAGCTATTTACAAAACATGTTATAATAAAGAGTATGCAAAGCAGATAAAATTCAATATTTCAAATCAAATGTAAACAAGAATTTATAAAATAGATAATATTTAAAAGACTACACAATATTAAAATATAGGAAATTCAGGTGATAAATTATATTTTTGCAAAATAATTAATGGAGGATATTATTATGAGCGAAATTAAGTTTTATTCTGAATATGATATGGCATGTGGATAAGCAATTGAAAAAATAATTAAAAAAATTACTGAGAATGTAATAGATACTGATTGGTTAATTAGTGACTTGATAGAATTTCATAATATTATAAAATACATAGATATTGAACGTTTTGTAGATTATATTGCACAGCAGACAGGCGTTGTAAAACGTAGTGAAGAGCGTTACAATATAAGAAATAAAACGAATAGTTAATAAAAAATGGAGTGGATTAATGAAAGAATATATTGAACTAGGGTATGGGTATAATATAACAGAGAATGCAAGTAAGGATTATTTAGAACTAATTAAAATTAATAAAGACAGTAAAGTAGATATAGATCACATTAGAGGTATTTACAGGCGTGATAGATATGCTTTTTTTAAGCTAATAAATGAAATACTTTTAAGAGGTGGAAATTTTCATTTAGAGAAAGAACAAAATATATTAAAAAATATTACTATTGAATCAAATGAATTCATTTTTAAAAGCGAAAATGAATTTAGATCATTAGAAATTAATTTTGAGGAATATAATTTTGGAGATTTTCTTAACAAGTATAAAGTAGATAACGATAAATTCTTTAACTTCATGTTTATCGAGGCCTTCAAAGTTATTGATAGAAATGTAGATATTGAAAAATTGAAAGAAGAATTTATTAAAGTTGGATTTAAAATATTTAAAAAAGAAACTTTTGAAAGAAAATATATTGACAAAGTAAATAAAAAATGGAATACGATAAATGAAGGGCAGGAGGATAAAGAAACAGATAATGAATATCTAATTATAGAAGAATTAAATAATATAGTTACTTCAATTCCAGAAGATATTAAGTATAAGGAAGTAAAGGAAATTTTTTTTGAATCAAATGAGAGAATGTTTATAGATTATTGCATGAAGAATGATATTCTACTAATTAATGATTTAGATGGGAAATCTCTTTACAATTTTTCGAAGTTTAAAGGTATAGGTAAAAAGAAGTTTGATTTAGTTAAAGAAAAATTAGAAAATATTGAAGAGATTATACTAGCAATTGAATCTAAAATAGGGGGAAAATATGATGATGGAATTGAAACAAAATATGAAAAATATTTAGAGGAAATTAAAGAGTTGAACCTATTAAATGAAAAGATTGAAGATATATTTAATCAAAGAACATTCTTGACTTATTGTTATCAGAATAATAAGGAGAAGTTAAAGGATATATTAGAAGAGATAGAGACTGGTTTTATAAGAATACCTAAGATGGGAGCTACAAAATGTAAAAGGTTATTTAGTGAATTAGATGGACTAATAGATGATACTAAATCACTAAATAACCTTTTAGCGGATTTTATCATTAAAATTAATGAATATTGGTTTAAAAAAATAAAATTTAAAAAGATTAAAGATATAGCATTATTGCTAGAGATAGATTTAAATTTAAATGGTATTGGAGAGAAAACGTTTGAAGAAATTCAAAATACAAGGTTAGGTGATTATAGCTTAGATAAAGAATATAAAAAAGAAGTTGTAGATGTTATATGGAAAATTAATAACTTAATGGATATAGATAGTATAATAGAGACTTCTGTTAATAGTCTTAAGGATGACGATAAAAAAATATTAAAACAAAGGTATTTATTAGGAAATACCCTTGAGGAAATAGGTAAGGAATATAATTTAACAAGGGAAAGAATAAGACAAAAAATCATTAAGGCAAATGAAAATTTAATGAGAATGTATAATAACTATGATATTATAAGTAGTCTTAAATTAGAGTTTATTAATTCTAAGTTTATTGGAATTAGCGAAATACTTAATTTTGTTAATGAAGAAAATAGATCCGGAATTAAAATTTTCTTAGAATTAAGGGAAGATTTAATTTTTAAATATATGGAAATACTCACTTTAAATGATGATGGATATATTGAAGAATTAAATAATGAGATCGTAGAGTATTTAGATGAAGAGTTTATTATAGACGATGTTATAGAGGGATTAAATGAGATATATGAAATAGTAGGTTTTAAGGATTTAGAAAAATACAAAATAGAAAAACACTTAATTAAATTAGGATATAGAAAGTATGGTAAATTATACTCTAAAAATACACTTTCCCTACAAAAAGGATATGAGTGGATTGCTAATAGATATATTGAAAATTCGATAAGAATAGATGATGAGGGATTAGATCTATTAAAGAGGAAATATATTGAGATTTTTGAAGAGGATATTTCAGATAAGAGTATAAGAACTGTTGAAGCTAGGATAATGGAAAATCCTAATATGATTTGTATAGATAAGAGAGAATATATTCATATAACAAAATGGAATGTTCACGATGAAACAAAGCAGGTAGCAGATAAGGTCTTGGAAGATACATTGAAATTGGTTGAAATTACTACAGCTCAAGATGTTATAAAATATCATGAAAGTGAATTATCTAATGTAGGTATCCACAACAAGTATTATTTTTACTCCATAATAAAATATTTCTTTAGTGATAAATATAGTACAGGTAAGGGAAATACTATGTCTATAACTTATAATGCTAACAAGGATATTATGAGTAAAAGTAGGGAAGATATTGTCAAAGAGTACATTAGTGAAAATGGTGGAGCAGTATTGAAAAATGAAGTTTTAAGTGAACTTAGATGGGAACTATTTAAGTTAGAAGATACCATTTCAAAAAGTAATGAAATTATTAAGATTGGAAATTATATTACATTAATATCAAATGAACTATTAAGTGAAAATATAAAATCAAAGTTTAAATATATGGTAAGTGAATCATTAAGTAAATATGGAGTTGTATCTACACAACTTATTTATTCTAAGTCTATGACTGATACAGAACTATATACTTTCTTTAAATACTTTCATATTAAATCTGGGGAAGGGATTGCGGCTATTATTAAAATTTTAGATCCGTATTTAAAAGGACATACTAATTTACTGTACTATGAGGATAGTCAGGTAAGGTCACCAGAGGATATTGTCATAAGTAAATTTAGAGAAGTCCATAAAAAAGAAGAAATAAAGAGCCTGTTAAAGGAATTTGGATACAAAGAAGCTAGTATTGGAAATGTATTTACTAAATTAATAGAAGAGAAAGAGTACTATTTAATATCAAATGTAGAGATTGTTTATAAAGATAAACTAGAAGAAATAGAGGAAAATGTAATTAATAATGTATATAGCTTATTGGATTTAGAAATAGGTGAAAAGGAATATATTGTGGTTAATAATATATCAAGATTAAGAAGAAAGTTACCTAGAATTGATTTTACTTGGGAGCCAGAGTTAATATCTAGCTTAGTGAATGGAAATAAGTATAAAAGAGTAAAAAGAGTTTACAATGATTATGTTGGAGGAACAGATAGAGTAATTTTAGTAAAAGATAGTTCTTCAATTGAAAGGTTTGATGAGTTGGTTAAACATATTATTACGAATGAATACAATGGAGTAAAACATATTGATCATATACATAAGTTCTTATTAGATCAAGGTGTAATATATAATAATGAAAAAAATAGATCGTTACCTTATGAAATATTAGCATCAGAATTATTTGAAATTGATGAAATGGGAAGATTTAAGATTAAGGAGTAGTTAATGAGTTCTTTAAGTGATTTAGATCTGCAATTTAAATATAGATCGAATAAAGACAAGCTTAGTATAGATTTTTATGAAAAGTGTTTAAATGTAAGTTCAAGATATGATAGAGCAGTTGGGTATTTTACAAGTTCAAGCTTATCAGCACTTGGAGAAGGTTTAGAAAGGTTTATAAAAAATGATGGGAAAATTAGAATAGTTGCTAATCCTTTATTAGAAGAAGGCGATTATAAAGCTATATTAAGAGGAGAAAAGGCAAAAGAGGATATTATAGAAAAGGCACTATTAAGGCAAATAAATATTTGTAAGGATACAATAAAAAATGATTCACTTAGTACTTTAGCTTATCTTATTAGTGAAGGAAAATTAGAGATAAAAATAGCTTTTTCAAAAGCTAATATATTGTATCATGAAAAGTTCGGTATTTTTTATGATAATTTTGGAAATAAGGTCGCTTTTTCAGGGTCAGCAAACGAAACCTTAAGTGGATTAGTTAATAACTTTGAAAAGGTAGATGTCTATTTTGGAGAAAATGAATTATATAGAATAAATGATATGATAGATGATTTTGAAAATCTTTGGATTAATAAAACAGAAAAGTTAACTGTTATAAATATACCAAATGCAGTTTTATTAAATATGATAAGCTTCAATAAGAAAAGTAGCAATAAAAAAGAAGTAAAACCAAGGCCATATCAGCTTGAAGCTATAAAAGCTTTTAAAGATAATGAATGGAATGGAATATTTGAAATGGCTACAGGTACAGGTAAAACTATTACTAGTTTATTAATTACAAGGGAATATAAAAAAGAGAAAAAAAGAATGTTTTTAATAATACTAGTTCCATTTACTCATCTTGTAGATCAATGGATAGATAACTGTAAGCTACTTGGATATAAGCAAATAATTAAATGTTATGGAAGTAAGACTTCATGGATGACTAAGCTCGAAAGTAAAGTAAGGGATTTTAACATTGGTATAAGTGATTTAGAAGTTGCAATTACCACATATAAATCAGCTTCATCAATAGAGTTTAATGATATTATAAGTAGGATAAAAAATAATGGGTTTATTATAGGTGATGAATGCCATTATTTTGGAGTTAGATCACTAACAAACAATAAATTTGGAGATATAGATGCAAGACTAGGTTTATCTGCAACCCCAGATAGATGGTGGGATGAAATAGGTACAGATAACTTAAGAAGTTATTTTGGGAAAACTGTATACGAATATGGAATGAGTGAAGCAATAAAAAATGGTATATTAACAGAGTATGAATATAATCCAGTTATATGTAATTTAGATGAAGCGGAAATATTAGAATACGAAAAGATAACCAGAAGGATACAAAAGTTCACACTAAAAGAAAATAAGACATATGAAGATAAAAAGGCTATTGAAGAGTTAAACAGAAAAAGAAGTTTAACTTTATCTAAAGCAAAAAGCAAAATAGATATATTAATTAATTTATTAAAAAAGGAAGATATAAAAGAATTAAAGCATACATTGATTTATTGTGCACCAGGGGATATTGATAAGATTACTAAGATAGTAGCAGATTTAGACATAAGAATATATAGGTTTGATTCGAGAGTTGATAATAGTGAAAGGGGTAAGATACTAAAAAGGTTTAATGAAGGGGATATACAAGTACTAGTTGCTATCAAATGCTTAGATGAGGGGGTTGATATACCAGCAACAAGAAAGGCTTTCTTTTTAGCATCAACATCTAATCCACGTGAATTTGTTCAAAGAAGAGGTAGAATACTTAGAAAATCAAAGGGGAAAAATCTAGCGGTCATTTATGACTTTATAGTTATTCCTAGTCAAGCAGAGGAAAAAACATATATAACAATTGCAAAAAAAGAAATGCCAAGATTTGCTGAGTTTTCAAAATATGCTATTAATCAACATAATAGTAGAATGATAATGAGAAAATATTTAGAAATAGTAGATTTAGAACATTTAATGGATAAGTTGCCATGGGAAGTATATAGAGAGCTAAAGGAGGAGTTTGAAAATGAGTAGAGAAAAAACAAAGCTAGATATAAATATGGACTTAAAGGAAAAGATTAATTCATTAGATCCTAATATTGCATTTTTAGCTAATGAGGTATTAGCTGATATTGAAAAAGGAAAGACAGAAAATCAAATAAAAGAGTTCATTAGAGATGAGATAACGGAAATTGTAAAAGAGGAGATAAGATAAATGCAATTAAATAGTATTATAGTGAATAATTTTAGGCAGTATTATGGAGAACAAAAAATTGAATTTGCTAAAGGGGATAAAAATGTAACAATTATATTTGGAGAGAATGGAAAAGGTAAAACAGGTTTATTTAGAGCTTTGATATTTGGAATATTTGGGGAAAAGCATATAAACCAAGATAATAAGAATGATGAGATACATCTTGTAAATTTTAATGCATTGGAAGAAAGTAACGGTTATCCTGTTGAGGCATGTGTGACAGTAAATTTTACTCATAAACAAAAGGAATACATTATAAAGAGAAAAGTAGTTGGATATAAAGCAGATAATAAGATAACTGAAAAAATAAACGGAATAGAATTAAGCATAAAAGATGAAAATGGAAATTATGATAACAAAAACGATCTTACTGATGATGAAAAAAATAAGCTAATAGGAAAGGTTTTTGATTCAAAAATTAAAGATTTCTTTCTTTTTGACGCTGAAAGAATTGAAACATTAGCAAAAACAAATAAAGAATCTAAGTTAGAAGTGGAAAACGGAATAAAAAATCTGTTAAACATAGATAAGTTACAAAAGGCTATAGATATAACCTGGGATTTAGTAAAAGAGGAGAGACGTAATATTAGTAGTAGAGTTAATAATAGCGAAGTTACTAAATGTGAAGAAAATATAAAAAGTATAGAGGAAGAAATAAAGAACATTGAAGAAATAATAGATACAAAGAAAAGTGAAGAATTAGCATGTCAAGAAGAAATAGAATCAATAGACAAGAAATTAAGAGAAAATGAGTCAATTAGACTTATTCAAGATAAGATCAAAGAAAAGAAGATTAATAAAGCAACCAAAGAGGATCTTTTAACTTCTGAAAAGCAAGCTATAAAAGAAAAAAGTTTTTATAAATGTCATATGCTTTTAATGGAGCCTATATATGAGATGGCTAAGGATTACTTAGGACAAGTTGCGATTAAGCAAAAAGATTTAATTCCTTTAGAAATAATACAAAAATCTTTAAATGATGAGATTTGTAGCTGCTGTAAGGTTGATCTATCAAAAAATATTGAAGCTTATAATGAAATAGTTAAGCTTAAAAAGAACTTTAAAAGATCTGAATTAACTCCTTTGATTTCTGAAATAACTAATACTATTAATGAATTTTTACAAGAGAAACATAAAGAGTTAGATAGTATAAAAGTAAGGCTATCTAAGATTAGAGAAATTAAAGATGAAGTAGAAGAGATTCAAGAAGAAATAAACGAGTTAAATGAAGAATCAAAAGGAAAAAGTAAAGGAACAGCTAATCTTGAAGAACTAGAAAAAACTAAAAAAAGATGTGAAGAAAATAAAGAAAATCTAAAAAAGGATATTGGTAATTTAGAAGGAAGAAAAGATTCTTCAATAGATGTTCTTAATAATGAAAAAAGAAAATATGATAGGCTAATAAGCGAAAATGAAGCAGTTAAATTTGATTCTAAAAAATTAGAATATATGAAAAAATTAAATGAAGATCTACAAAATATTTTAGATGGGTATAGTGAAACCATGAGAAAAAATCTTATGGAAGAAACTACAGAGATATTTAAGAAGCTGATAGACAAAAAGGATAAGGCGCTTATTAGTAAAATAAATATTAATCATAAGTATGAAATACAAGTTATAAATAGATTAGAAACTATAATTACACAAGATATATCACAAGGGCAAAGACAAATAGTAGCTTTAGCATTTATAACTGCATTAGCAAAAGTTGCAGGTGGGGATGAGTCCTCAATAGACTTCTCACTATTTATGGATACACCTTTTGGTAGAGTAAGTGGTAATAATAGAGATAACTTAATAGAAAACATACCTTCATTAGCCAATCAATGGATATTATTGTTGACTGACACTGAGTTAACTATAAGCGAAGAGTTTAAAATTAAAGAAGTTGGAAAGCTAGGTAAATGGTATAAGTTGAATCAGATTTCTGATGGATATTCAAAAATTGAAGAAGTAAGTTTAGATAGTAAAATGGCTACAAGGGGGTAAATAAGAATGGATTTTTTAAGAGACCAAGGTTTAATATATACAAGTAAAAAATATGAGGAAATATATATATTCTTAAAAGAGAGATATGATATAAGTTATGATCAGTTATTTACTTTATGTGCTGTAGTAGGCTTTAAAAACAATAGAGCTTTAGAAAGAGAATCAAGAGGAAGAGAGTTTAGAGGTAGTTATCTAAAAAGAGATAATAAAGCAAGCTTATACTCTATTATTTTAAATGATGAAGATTTAGGAAAGCAGATTGATTCTTTTGAGAAAAGTGAATATCAAAAGGAATGTATCAAAAAACTAGAGAAATATGCTGAGGGTGGCATGGAAATACTCGTAGAAGAAGTATTCAGAGGAAAATTGGGAACTAATAAGTTAGATGAAAGATATGATGAATATATTATTGATATAATTAGTTATGTTTATGAAAATAGTATAGAGTTGCCATTCTAGGTTAGAATTAATTCTTTAATATTATTTTATGTTAAGAAATATTGAAATGCTGGGTTTTAACTCATAAATTATTTGATTTAATACTAATATATGTAATTATATTAAGAATAGATGATGAAAATTTGTTAGTAAGTTGATTGTTTAATATTTTTTTATTTGGCGCTAGTTCTTAAATTGATTTTTCATAATAATTAATTTTTATCGATATATTTATACAAAAAATTAAATGAAATAAAAATTTGATTTAATTTTTAATAAAAAGTATAATTATATTTAATAAATGATTTAAATTAATTTTATTAATAGGGGGATAAATCATGAGAAAAATAAAAAAATCATATATAGCACTTTTTTTAGGAATAATATTAATATTAAATCCATCTATAGTTAGTTACTCTTTTGATAATAAAGAAGTAAAAAATGTAGATACTAAGCAAGATAACCAATTAAAAGATGTAGTATACCTTACAGGTGGACAGGGGCCTACTTTTCAAGGCGATGGAACGTTAAGTAATCCGTATCAAAATATTAAAACTGCACTTGATAATGTAAAACAAGGTGGAACTATTAAGATTACTGGAAAGTTCAGGTATTGGAAATATGAGGAAACACCTTCATTATTAAATCGACCACTTATAATAGATAAAGAAGTAACCATTGTAGGGGCAGAGGGAAACAATGAATTTCTTGTAAGGGCACCAATTCAATTGGGCGCAAATGTTACCTTTGCAAACCTTAACATGCAGTTTTGGGCATCTAATGAATTGATGCCAGGTGTACCAGATAGTGGTTTACCACAAACACCTGTAGATGAAGGGACACAATTTAGAAGTGGTAGAACAATTTACCTAGCAGGATATAAATTAACACTAGATAATATAAATACCTGTATTAATGTTATTTCATATCAAAGGGAGTATCGTCCGTATATTAGTGGAGGAACATTTATAGAAGGTGGGCAAACAGGTCCTAAGGCAGTTCTTGAGGTGAAAAACCTTAATAGCGGAACAGAATTTGCTGGAATATATGCAGGAGATTATTGGGTACAAAGAAATTATCCTGTAGAACTTAACGTTAAAGGAAGAGTTTTAGATAAAACAATTCATTCAGGAGGAATAATGGTTCCATCTAAGAGTGATGTTGTAATTAATTTAGGTAATAAAACAAGAGTAAATACAATTAATACAGAAAAACACGATGCTAATGTAGATGTTAATATAAAAGGTGGAGGAGGCATGACAAATGCAACTCTTAATGGGATAAGAAACTTAACTATAGAAAGTGGAGAAATAGTAGAACTAAAGAAAGATAGTAAGTTTGAAGTAGAAAATATTACTCTAAAAAGTAACTCATTATTAGATTTAAGGAAAATTAATGGAAATGCTAAAATAAATGGGAATTTCATAGGGGAGACTAATAGTAGTATTGATGCTGGAAGTATATATTTAGATAATGGTAAAATTTTAGAAGTTGGTGGAGATGTAGAGGGAACTACAATATTAAATAAATTTAGACTAGAAGTTATACCTGTTAAAGAAAATGCTACTTATATAAGAGCGAAGGCAAATGCTACAGGTGATTTTGTAATAAAACCAAACTATCAACAATCTCATTATAAATTAGTAAAAAATATAAATGATGGCTCTTATACTACATGGAATGTTACCCGTAATGATATCAGTAATAAAGATATTTTTAAAGAAATCAGATGGACAAATGAAGATAATGTGATTTTAAAACCTTCAAGTAGTGAAGACTATATTTTTTATTATGAATTTATAAATGATAAAGATGAAGTATATGTACCTGTTGTAGATGATTGGAAGGATATATCTGTAACTTTAACAAGAAAAAATGGTACTGTTCTAAATTTAGATGATAACTTTGATGAAGATATGTCTATGGGAACTTATGTTGATCATGATAAACCTTATGTTTTATTACAGTTTTCACCACAATTTATTAATAAGAATATGCCAGAAGAACTTACATTAAAAATTAATCATAAAGATGAAAAGGCTATTTCAAGAAAAATTTATGTTGGGGAAAAAAAGCCTACTACAACTATTTTAGATTTAGCTACTGCAGCAAGTAAATATAACTTACAAAAGGGGCAAGATGGATATGAGGATATTTATGATTTAAATAATGACGGCATAATTGATATTTTTGATATAGTAGCTATATCAAAATCAATGACTAATTAACTTCTAAAAATAGTATATCCTCATAAAAAGATTAATAATGCAATTGTAAATAATTGAATTAAAATAAATATTTTATTAAGTACAGTAGAATATAATGTTAAATTATATAGCTACGTACTATACTTTTAAGAGAAATATAAAAAATAGGATATATTTAAGCTCTTCTATTAAGGAGGAGCTTTTTTTAGTGTAATAAATCTTCACATAACCATCACATATTAATCACCAAACCTTTAAGTTTAAAACAATAAGACCTCACTTAGTCCTATTAAACTATAGATATAACGGAAGGGAAGGTGAAGGATTATGGCGTATAGAAAAATTTATTGGAGAATGATAGCAGCGATTTTAGGGACATCACTTGTTTTGTCAGGATGTTCAAATAAAAATAATGTAAATAGTGAAAGTGCAAAACAGATAGAAGTAAATCCAGATATGAAAATAAGTCCTTTATCTGTAGAGTATAAAGAATCAGATTATTACATTGATTGGAAAAAGGAAGATTATACAACACTAGATTTAAGTTCAAAAAATGAAACTATTTCTAAGAGTGGTGTTTATGAGATAAAGGGTACTTTGGAAGAAGGAAGTTTAGTTGTTGATGTAGATAAAAACAATGATAGTGGTGTAGTCTACTTAGTATTAAATGGTGTAAATATCTCTAGTAATGATTCAGCACCAATCTATATTAAAGGAGCTAAAAAGGTAGTTATTATCTTAGAAAATGGAACTGAAAATACTATATATCAAGGATCTCAAGTTGTAGTAAATGATTCTAATGAACCTAGTGCTGCGATTTATTCCAAAGCAGATTTAAGCATTACTGGGGAAGGAAGCTTAAAGGTTACTTCAGATTATAATGATGGGATAACAAGTAAAGATGATTTGAAAATAACTAATGGAAATATAGAAATTAATGCTAAATCTGATGGAGTTGTAGGAAAGGATTTGTTAGCAATAGAGAAAGCAAATATTACTATTAAAGCAGGAAAGGATGGTATGCGTTCAACAAATGATATAGATGAGGGAAAAGGAAATATAGTTATTGAGGATGGAAACTTTACTGTTGAAGTAGATGAAGATGGTATACAAGCTTACGGATTATTACAAATAAGTGGAGGTAATTTTAATATAATTACAGCAGGTGGTGCAGATTTAAATACAGAGATAAAAGGAGATATGGGTGGAGGAATGATGTGGGGTAAGCCTCAAGATCCTTACAATTCACAGATGCAACAAGTACCTGAAATGCCACAAAATCCACAAATGCCACAAACATCTGAGATGCCACAAATGCCACAAAAACCTGAAATGCCACAAGCATCTGAAGAAACTCAAGTGGCTGAGGCAACGGAAGAAGATAGTGCAAGTAATAATGCTATTCAAGGTGGTAGCTTACTTTTAACTAATGGTACATTTAATGTTTCATCTTATGATGATGCTCTTCATAGCAAAGGGGATTTAGAAATTCAAGGTGGAGAATATACAATAGCCAGTGGTGATGATGGTATCCATGCTGATGGAACTGTACATATTGTTGATGGTAAAATTGATATAACAACATCTTATGAAGGAATAGAAGGAATTAATTTCACTCTTGATGGAGGAAATATTAATCTAGTAGCTAAAGATGATGGAATAAATGTAAATGATTCTAATGGAATATTAACTATTAATGGTGGTCAAATTCATATAAATGTAAGCGGAGATGGAGTAGATTCAAATGGTACTATTAAAATGACAGATGGTATGGTTACTGTTGATGGACCAACTAATAATGGAAATGGTGCAATTGACTATGATGGAAGTCTTGAAGTTTCAGGTGGAACTTTAATTGCTGTAGGAAGTTCAGGTATGGCACAGGCTCCTAACTCAGGAAGTCAGAATTCTTTACTAATGACATATAGTACAACTCAAGCTGAGAATACAAAGATAGTAATAAAGGATAGTAACAATAAAGAAATTGTAAGTTATACACCAAGTAAGGCATATAACTCTTTAGCAATATCAGTTCCAGAATTACAAAAGGATAATACTTATACTATTTATGCAGGTGAGGAAGAGGTTGTTAGCTTTAAATTATCTGATACAATAACATATCTTAATGAATCTGGAGTTACAACGCAACCGGCTTGGGGTCCAGGAGGAGGTCATGGTGGAATGAAAAACCATGGCAATGGAAATCAAATGATGCCACCAAATGGAATGGAAGATAGCCAACAAGGAGGTCAGATGCCTGTACCATCAATGAATAATGAAAATATAAATGGATAAGAATCAGTGAAAGGAGTAACTTATATGGCACAAAAAACATTTAGACGATATGAGCTTAAATTTATAGTTAATAAAGAGGCTTTTCAGCGTATTACAGCAGAGCTTCCTAAGTACATGAATCTAGATAAACACTGTAGTGATATGGGAACATATATGATTCATAATATCTATTTTGATACACCTGATGATGAGATAATCCAAAAGTCATTAGCAAAACCATATTATAAGGAGAAGTTAAGATTACGATCTTATACTAATCCTATAAGAATGGAAGATAAGGTATTCTTAGAACTTAAGAAGAAAATAGGTGGAATAGTTAATAAGCGTCGAGCGACAATGACATATCAAGAAGCTATAAACTTTATCCGTAAAAGAGAATATCCTAAGAATTGTTCTTATTTAGATGAACAGGTACTAAAGGAAATAGAAGTTTTTCTCAATCGCTATTCAGTAGAAGCAAAGGCTTATCTTAGCTATAAAAGAATTGCATATTATGGTAAGGAAGACCGTGAGTTTCGTGTTACTTTTGATGAAAATATACTAACTCGTAGGGAAAAAGTTAATTTTACATCAGGTGATTATGGAATGGAATTATTAAATAACAAGTATTTAATGGAAGTGAAGATTATTGGTGCTATTCCACTTTGGTTAGCTAAATTACTATCAGAGCTTAAGGTATATCGAGGTGGTTTTTCAAAGTATGGAGAAGAATATAAACGATATCTTAAACAGAAAGATAATATTTTACAGGTAGTTTAATGTAATGGAGGAAAGAGGAAATGTTAGAAAGATTATTTACAAGTAGTGTTGCAGAGACTCTAACTTTAAGGGGGACAATTATTATTGTTTTTGCAGCGTTATTATTAGGATTAGGAATTAGTTTAGTCTATCGTTATATACATAGAGAAGAGGATTATTCAGCAAGTTTTACTGTTACACTTATTATGTTACCAGCTATTATTGCAATGATTATATTTTTAGTAGGAAGCAATGTAGCACGTGCTTTTAGCTTAGCAGGAGCGTTTAGTTTAATTAGGTTTAGAAGTGCGCCAGGAGATGCGAAGGATATTGCTTATGTATTTTTCACATTAGGAGTAGGTCTTGCTTGTGGTATGGGATATATAGGGTATGCAGTTCTATTTGCAGTTATTATTTGCATGGTTATGTATATTCTTTATAAAGTAGAGTTCGATGTAGACAAGAGAAGAAGTATGCGCTTAAAGATTATATTACCAGAGGATATGGAATATGAAGGTGCATTTGATGAAATTATGAAAAAATATACTTATAATTATAAGCTAGTAGGTGTTAAAACTAAAGAATTTGGTTCTTTATTTGAATTACTTTATGAGGTTGTATTAAAACCGGAAACTCAATCAAAAGTTTTTATTGATGAACTAAGATGTAAAAATGGTAATCTAAATATTATGTTAGGCATGAAAGAAAGTAAAGAAAACTTGAAATTTTAGTTAGTTATTTAATTTAAAATATTTTACGAGAATTTCCAAAACCTTTTATGTGAATACTATTATGGAAATAATATAAAAAATATAATCCTTTAAGGTTATTAATATTTTTGTGAAAGAGTTTTTGTTAATAATATTAATAAAAGTTATATAAGAAATATAGTAGTTAATCTATAATAGTATATAGTGAGGTGAGGAATATGGCTAAAATATTAGTGGTGGATGATGAAGAAAAACTACGTGGCGTAATAAAGAAGTATGCAGAGTTTGATGGATATGAGGTAATAGAGGCTGCTGATGGAATGGAAGCTGTTCTGAGATGTGAAAAAGAAGATTTTGATATTATTATTATGGATGTGATGATGCCAGAATTAGATGGATTTTCTGCTGTTAAGGAAATCCGTAAAAGCTCAGATGTACCTGTCATAATGCTATCAGCTCGTGGAGAGGAATATGATAAACTCCATGGTTTTGATTTAGGTATAGATGACTATGTTGTTAAACCATTTTCTTCTAAGGAAATTATGAGACGTGTAAGTGCAATTTTAAGAAGGGTTGGTACCAATGTGCAGAAAATCAATCATGATTTATTTAAAAAAGATGGATTAGTGGTTGATATTACAGCTCATAAGGTAACTATAGACGGGGAAGATATAGATATGTCACCTAAGGTTTATGAGTTATTGTTCTATATGATTCGTAATAAAAATATTGCTTTAAGTAGGGAGCGTCTTATTACTGAGGTATGGGGATATGATTATTTTGGTGATGATAGAACACTAGATACCCATATTAAATTACTAAGACAGGCTTTAGGTAAGTACTCTAAGTTAGTTGTAACTTTACGTAATATAGGCTATCGGTTTGAGGGATAGATATGAAAAATCTAGGGATTAAATGGAAAATATTTTCTTATCTACTATGCTTTTGCGCCATACTTTTATCAGTACTTTGGATTTTTCAAACAGTATTATTAAGTAGTTTTTATCGAAGTATTAAGGTAAAAGAGACTAAAAAAACAGTAAAAGAGATTGTTAGTTTAATAGAGAATAATGAAGATTTAATGCCAGTAGCTTCAGAACTGGCAAGTCGTAATGAAAGTTATATTGAGGTAATGACCTCAGAAGGAATAACTTTAGTTTCTGTTGGAGATATGAAAAATAGAATACAGATGGATAAAAAACACATTCTTTTATCAAAATTAAAGAATGGTGAATATGTGGAGTACTATAATAAGAAATTAGAACCCCATAATATGTATCCTCAGAATGATTTTAAAGATAGAGGACCAATTGAATCTATTATGTATATTAAAGAGGCCTCTAATGGTCAAATTGTTTTAATTAACTCTATGATTTCTCCGGTGAATGCTACAGTAAATACTTTACGTTATCAACTTTACATTATAACAGGGCTTATGATTTTATTTTCTATTGTATTTGCTATAATTATTGCCCATAGAGTCTCTAAACCTATTGAAAAATTAAATAAAAGTGCAAAATATTTAGCAAAAGGTAAGTATGATATTAATTTTACTCATGAAGGTTATAGAGAGATTGGAGAATTATCAGATACATTAAATGTAGCATCTATTGAGTTAAATAAAGTTGAAAGTTTAAGGAGAGAGCTTTTAGCAAATATATCTCATGATTTAAGAACTCCTTTAAGTCTAATATATAGCTATGCAGAAGTTATGCATGATTTTCCAGAGGACATTACATCAGAACAAACACAAACAATAATGGATGAGATAGAAAGATTATCTTCATTAGTGAATGATGTATTAGATATATCTCAATTAGAATCAGGAAATCAAAGTTTAACTATGAATAGATTTAATCTAACCAAGAATTTAGAAGCAACGTTAGAGAGAATAGAGGAGCTTGTACGATCAAAAGGATATGAACTAGAGTTTAGCGCAGAGAAAGAAGTTTGGGTAGAGGGCGATGAAATTAAACTAACTCAAGTTTTTTACAATCTACTAATTAATGCAATAAATTATACTGGTGAAGATAAAAAAGTGAGTGTGCGTCAGCTTGTTGATAGTGATAGTGTAAGAATTGAGGTTATAGATACAGGAGATGGAATTGCTAATGAAGATATACCTTATATTTGGGAACGTTATTACAAAGTTGATAAAAATCATAAACGTGCTATAACAGGAACGGGGCTAGGGTTATCCATTGTAAAAAAGGTAATGGAAATGCATGGAGGTAATTACGGTGTTGAATCAGAGCAAGGAAAGGGAAGTACTTTCTGGTTTACATTAAAAAAAGCGTGATATTAGGCTAATGTTGATAAGATATATTATAAAAATATAACTAAGACTTTAAATTATATGCACAAAAGAGGTAAAAGGAATACTTTAGGAATACTTTGATAAAAGTATTCCTTTTATATTTAGAATCCCTTCTTTTTTGCTTCTAATCCACTTTCATTAAGAGCAGGTTTTTCAATGGTAGTATTAAAGCTATTTTTAGCTTTTTGACCTTGAGATTTAGTACCATTTTTTAAGTAATTTTCTTTAGAAAGATCTTTATAGTTTTTACTATCCATATTTTATTTACTCCTTAAATATTTTGTTACTTTTAGTATGGATAACTAATGTTAAAATATCCTAGAAATATTTGTTAAATAGTAATATTAAATTTAAAATAAAAGCAAAACAGTTTTATTGAGTAATATTGTGTAAATTATTAATATTTAATAGCGTAAAAAATAAAAATACATAAAGAAAATATTTACATAAATTAGAATAAATGTTAATATATTATTGTCAGAATAGTACTGTCATAATGTTATTTTCAAAATAAGATATTGAAATTTCTTGGAGGGAATATTATGTTAAGCAAAAAGACATTGGTTAAAGTTTTAGCAGTAACATTAAGCACAGGTATATTATTAAATAATGTAGATACAAGTATATTAGCAGATGTTATAAATCAAAAAAATGATGCGACGGAATTCTGGGCAAGCAATCCTGAAAAATTTGAAGATAATAGAGAGAAAGCCCATTCTACTATGATGCCATTTAATACAATTGAAGAAGCATTAAATAATCCTAATTACTCAGATTATTCAAACTCAACTAACTATCAAACATTAAATGGAGATTGGAAATTTAATATAGTAGATAAACCATTTCAAGATATAAAAGATTTCTATAAGTCTGATTATGATATTAGTGGATGGGATACTATATCTGTACCATCAAGCTGGCAACTACATGGATATGATCAACCAAGATATAATGACACAGCATATCCTTGGGAATATCAAGAGACACAACCTAACCCGCCAGATGTACCAACAGATTATAATCCAATAGGCTATTATAAGAAATCGTTTACCATACCTGAAGGATGGACTGATAGAGAGATATTTGTTTCTTTTCAGGGAGTAGAATCTGCTTATTATTTATATATAAATGGAGAATATGTGGGATATAGTGAAGATAGTTTTACAGGACATGATTTTAATATAGGCAAACATTTAAAAGAAGGAGAAAATGAAATTGCAGTTAAAGTTCATAGATGGAGTGATGGTAGCTGGTTAGAATCACAAGATATGATTAAGATAAGTGGGATATTTAGGGATGTATTCTTATACTCTACACCTAAAGCACATCTTAGAGACTATACAGTAGTTACTGATTTAGATGAACAATATATAAATTCACAATTAAATGTAAAAGTAGATGTTGCCAATTATGGATTAGAGAATGATGGTAAATATACGATAAAAGGTTTAGTTTACAATGAAAATAAAGAATTAATTAAGGAGCTATCTCAAGAAATAAATATAAATTCATCAAATAATGAAGATACTGTTGCTGAACTTAATACAATAGTTGAAAATCCAAAAAAATGGTCAGCAGAAACACCAAATTTATATACGATTGTTATTGCTCTTGAAGATGAAGAGGGAAATATAATAGAAACAATAAGTAATAAATTTGGGTTTAGAGAAATAGAAATATCAAATAGTCAGGTTAAAATAAACGGACAACCAATATCCTTTAAGGGAGTAAATAGACATGAATTTCTCCCAGATTCAGGTAGAACTTTAACAGAAGAAAGTATGATTAAAGATATAGAGCTTATGAAGCAGAATAACATAAATTCTGTTAGGTCATCTCACTATCCAAATGATCCAAGATGGTATGATTTATGTAATGAATATGGATTATATGTAATGGATGAAGCAAATGTAGAAACACATGGAAGATTAGATGAAATTCCACAAAGTAAACCAGAGTGGAAGGAAGCAGTTATAGATAGAGAAAGATCTATGGTAGAAAGATCAAAAAATGAAACATCTATAATAATGTGGTCACTAGGAAATGAGTCTAGTGGAGGAGAAAACTTTGAACATGCAGCTAATTGGATAAGAGAAAATGATCCTACAAGACCGATACATTATGAACCATATAGAGATGTAGCAGATGTATATGGAAGAATGTATAGAACAATAGAGGAAATGGAAGCTTATGCACAAGATACAGATAACAAAAAACCTTATATTCAATGTGAATATGCCCATGCTATGGGAAATAGTGTAGGTAATTTACAAAAATATTGGGATGTATTTGACAAATATGATAATATGCAAGGTGGTTATATTTGGGATTGGGTTGATCAATCAATAAAAATGACAGATGAAAAGACAGGAGAAGAGTACTTTAGCTACGGTGGAGACTGGGGAGATGGAGATTTTACAGATGGAAATTTCTGTGCAAATGGATTAGTGTCAGCCGACAGAACAGTACAACCTGAACTTCAAGAGGTAAAAAAAGTATATCAAGAAATAAAGATAAAAGATGTAGATGTTATACATGGTAAAATTAACATTAAAAATGAACTTTTATTCACAAATGTAGATGAATATCAAGGAAATTGGGAGTTAAGAGCAGATGATGAAGTTATACAAAAAGGAAACTTTGATATAAACATAGATCCATTGTCAAATAAAGATATGGTAATACCATTTGAAACGCCAGAAATAATACCGGGAACAGAGTATTGGTTAAATATAAGTTTTACTTTAAAGGGAGATGAATCTTGGGCAGGTATAGGACATACAGTTGCAAAACAACAATTTAAGCTTCCGTTTAACAATCCATCAGAAAAAGCTTTAGATATAACATCAATGTCTCCAGTTAATGTAAAAGAAAACAATAATGCTGTATCAATAGAAGGTAATGAATTCGATGTTAAAATCAATAAAGAAACAGGAGCTTTAGAATCGTATAAGCTTAATAAAAATGGTGAAAAGGTTGAATTAATACAAGAACCTCTAGTACCAAATTATTGGAGAGCTTTAAATGATAATGATAAAGGGAATGGAGCAGAAGAAAGATTAGCAACATGGAAAGAAGCAGGAAAAAATTCAAAAGTTAAAAATATTAATGTTGTAAAAATAGATAATAAGGCTATTAAAATAGAATTAGAATTAACTGTTCCAACAGAAGTAGAATCAACATTAAAGTTAGATTATACGGTTTATGGAAACGGTGAAGTAGTAATAAGTAATACATTAAAAGCAGGTGAAGGTTTATCAGAAATACCTGAAATAGGTATGATGCTTCAATTACCTTCAGAATTTGAAAATGTAACTTGGTATGGAAGAGGACCAGAAGAAAACTATATAGATAGAAATACAGGTTATGATATTGGCGTATATAATAAAAAGGTAGACGAGTTCTTTATACCATATATAGAACCATCAGAAACAGGAAATAGAACAGATGTAAGATGGGTAACACTGACAAATAATAATGGAGTTGGTTTAATGGCATCTGGTTTACCAACAATAGAATTTAATGCGTTAGAATATACACCAGAGGAGCTTTCTTCAGGAAAACGTCATCCACATGAGCTTGAAAAGGCAGGAAATGTAGTATTAAGACTTAATTATAAACAAATGGGCGTAGGAGGAGATACTAGCTGGGGTGCAACTCCACATCCAGAATTTATGATGGAAAGTGAAAAAATGTATAATTACACATTTAAGATAAATGGGATAACTAAAGAAGATTCACCAATGGAAATAAGCAAAATTAACTCGAGTTTGCAAATGAATTTAGTAAACGATATCAAGGCAAATGGAGTAAGTATACAAAATTTTGATGAAAATATTACAGAATATGATATAGAGTATTTAGAAGGTTCATTAGATACTCCTCCAGTAATAGAAGTTGAAACAGCTAATGATAATATAAAAGTAGAAGTTAGGGATTTAGAAACAATATCAGGTATAGCTACGGTTAAAGTAGTTTATAACGATGAATTATTAGGGAAAATATTTAATAAGACTTATAAATTAAACTTTAATACTAATAATGTAGTTTATGCATCAGATGTAGATTGGGAAAGTGCAACATCAGGAATGTATGAAGTTAAAAAAGATCAGACAGTAATTGGAAATCCATTAAGAGTGAAGGTTAATAATAATATAACTATATTTGATAAGGGAATAGGAACTAATTCAGATTCAAAAATAGTTTATAATTTAGAAGGTAAGGATTATGAAAAGTTCGAAGCATATGTTGGTTTAGATAGAGGGGTATCAGGTTATGGTCCATCTATATTAGCTAGAGTGGAGGCTGATGGAGTAGAAGTATTTAATAGTGGAAGAATTTATAGTACTTGGAATGCTCCTAAAGTAGAAGTAGACTTAAGTGGTGTTAAGGAATTAGCCTTATATATTGATTCTTATGACGAAAACATTAAGTATGACCATGGTACATGGGCAGATGCTAAATTTATTAAAAATGCTAAGAGTACAGATACATCGCTTTCAGAAATAAAGGTAAATGGAAAAGCAATAAAAGACTTCGATGCAAAAAAATATCAATATGATATAGTATTACCAAAAGGAACAACAGAAGTTCCAGAGGTAACGGTAACAAAAGTAAATGAAAATGCTAAAGTGTTTATTACAAATACAGATAATATTCCAGGAGAAACAGTGATAAAGGTGTTATCAGAGTCAAGTGCAATGAATACTTATAAAATAAAGTTCACAACAGATGAAAAAGTAGAGGTATCAAAAGAGGAATTAAATGCATTGGTAGAGAAAATTGAAAGTTTAAATGAAACTGAGTATATTCCATCAACTTGGAAAGCCTTACAAAAGGAATTAGCAAAATCTAAGAAGGTATTAGCTAATTCAAGTGCAGCACAAAAGGATATAGATAAGGCTTATAATGACTTAAATAGAGCTTATTCAGAGTTAATATTAAAACCAAATAAAGATAAATTAGAAGAGTTAATAAATAAAGCTGAAGGTCTTGATTCGAAACAATATACAAAGAAAAGCTGGAGTAATCTGAAAAAAGCATTAGCAGCAGCGAAAAAGACTTTTACTAATGAAGAGGCAACTGAAGATGAGGTAAAAGAAGCTGAAAAAGAATTAGATTTTACTATACAAAATCTTGAACTAAATGATAAAGGAAGTAGCGGTTCTAATGGAACTGGAAGTGAAAATTTACCGAATACAGGAGGTACACCGGCAGCTACTGTAGGATTAGTTGGAATAATTACAACAGCAATAGGTTTTTATATAAAAGAAAGAAAAAGAAAAAATTAAAATAGTAAAGATATTTACAAAAAAGTAAGAGAGTGTTGATTTATATTCAATACTCTCTTACTTTTTATAAATAAAAGAAATATGAAATTATAATAACAGAATATATTCTTATAATATCTGCAAACAATAAAAGGATAAAAGTGAAAAGTTAATAGATTTATATAAGGCAAATAATTAACATATTTTTCTTGTGAAAAGAATTACATAAATTTATTGACGAACTTGTACGTACATGATATTATGAAAACATAAAAGATGTACGTACAAGTTTAAGTAGGAGGAACTATTATGGGAAAATTTATTGATGATTCAAAAGCTTTACTTGAATATGTAGGTGGGAAAGAAAATATTGGAGCAGTTACACATTGTGTTACTCGCATGAGATTTGTGTTAAAAGATACATCATTAGCAAATAAAGAAAAGATTGAGAGTTTAAAGTCTGTAAAAGGAACATTTATACAAGCTGGTCAATTCCAAGTTATAATAGGGAATTCAGTTGGAGATTTTTACAATGATTTTGTAAAGATATCTGGCGTAGAAGGAACGAGCAAAGATGATGTTAAAGATGCAGCAAAATCTAATATGACTTTTATGCAAAGACTTATGGCAAATTTAGCAGAAATATTTTCACCACTTATTCCAGCTATAATAGTTGGTGGATTAATATTAGGATTTAGAAATTTAATTGGAGATATTAAATTTTTTGAAGATGGTACAAAGAGTTTAATAGAAATATCACAATTTTGGGCAGGAACACATAGCTTTTTATGGTTAATAGGAGAAGCTATATTCCACTTCTTACCTGTAGGTATTACATGGGCTATAACTAAGAAAATGGGAACTACCCAAATATTAGGTATAGTTTTAGGGATTACGTTAGTATCACCTCAACTTTTAAATGCGTATGCAGTATCTAGTGGTGGAGAAATTCCTGTATGGGATTTTGGATTTGCACAAGTTAATATGATAGGATATCAAGCTCAAGTTATTCCAGCTATACTTGCCGGTTTCTTATTAGTATATCTTGAAAAATTCTTTAGAAAAATTACACCAGCATCAATTTCGATGATAATAGTTCCATTTTTCGCTTTAGTACCAACTGTACTTATTGCACATGTTGTACTAGGACCAATAGGTTGGACAATAGGCTCATGGATATCAACAGTTGTATATGCTGGTTTAACATCATCATTCAGATGGTTATTTGCAGGAATATTTGGATTTGCTTATGCACCATTAGTAATTACTGGATTACATCATATGACAAATGCAATAGATCTTCAGTTAATGGCTCAAGTGGGAGGAACATCATTATGGCCAATGATAGCTTTATCAAATATAGCTCAAGGGTCAGCAGTTTTAGCAATGATATATTTACATAGAAAAAGTGAAGAAGAAAAGCAAGTTTCAATACCAGCTTGTATTTCAGCTTACTTAGGCGTAACTGAACCAGCTTTATTTGGTATTAACTTAAAATATGGATTCCCATTTATTTCAGGAATGATAGGATCAGGTATAGCAGCTATAATATCAGTAGGATCAGGGGTTATGGCTAATGCAATAGGTATTGGTGGTATCCCAGGAATCCTGTCAATTCAACCAAATAGTATACCGATGTTTGCAGTATCTATGGTTGTTGCGATAGTTGTACCTTTTATATTAACAGTAGTAATAGGTAGAAAGAAAATAAATGTAGCATAATTTAAAGTAAATAAATTTAATAAGAGATATATGGATAATATATATGATAAGTATATATTATCCATTCTTTACTAGATAAGGGGAGATAAATAAAATGAAAGATTTTAGAGAAAGTGTAGTTTATCAAATATATCCTAAATCATTTAATGATTCTAATGGAGATGGAATTGGAGATATAAACGGAGTAACTAAGAAATTAGATTATTTAAAGTTATTAGGTATAGATTATATATGGCTAACACCCATTTACATATCTCCACAAAAAGATAATGGTTATGATATTGAAGATTATTATAAAATAGATCCAAGAATGGGTACTATGGATGATTTTGAGAATTTAGTAAAGGAAGCTAAAAAAAGAGGTATAGAAATAATGCTAGATATGGTATTTAATCATACTTCAACAGAACACTGGTGGTTTAAAGAAGCACTAAATGGTAATGAAAAATATAAGAATTTTTATATTTTTAAGAAAGGTAAAAATAATGGGGTTCCTACAAACTGGCACTCTAAATTTGGTGGTAGTTCATGGGAGTATGTTAAGGAATTAGATGAATATTATCTTCATCTATTTGATGTTACTCAGGGAGATTTAAATTGGGATAATGAAGAAGTAAGAAATGAAATATACAGTATAGTTAACTTTTGGATTAAAAAGGGGGTAACTGGATTTAGATTAGATGTAATTAATCTTATATCTAAACCAGAGCTTTTTGAGAATGATAGTAGTGGTGATGGAAGAAGATTTTACACCGATGGGCATAATATACATAAATATATAAAAGAACTTAATAAAAATACTTTTGGTAAATATGAAAATATAATTACAGTGGGAGAGATGTCATCAACTTCAGTAGAAAATTGTATTAAATATTCAAACCCTGAAGAAAAGGAACTTTCTATGGTGTTTAATTTTCATCATTTAAAGGTGGACTATGTAAATGGTGATAAATGGACTTTAATGGATTTTGATTTTATGATGCTAAAAGATATATTTAAAAAGTGGCAAGAAGAAATTCAAGAAGGTAATGGATGGAGTGCTTTATTTTGGTGCAATCATGATCAGCCTAGGGCAATTTCTAGATTTGGAAACGATAAAGAGTATATTAATGAAAGTGGTAAGATGTTAGCTACTACTATTCATATGATGAGAGGAACACCTTATATTTATCAAGGTGAAGAATTTGGTATGACTAATCCATATTTTGAATCAATAGAAAAATATAGAGACGTTGAATCCATAAATTATTATAATATATTAAAAGAAAAAGGTGAATCAGAAGAGAAAATTTTAGAGATATTAAAAGCTAAATCAAGAGATAATTCTAGAACTCCTATGCAATGGAATAATAAAGAAAATTCAGGATTTACAACTGGAGTTCCATGGATACCTATAGGAAAGTTATCTAAGGAAATAAATGCAGAGATTGCAATTAAAGATAGTAATTCAATATTTAATTACTATAAAAAATTGATAAAATTAAGAAAAGAGTATGATGTGATTTCTAAAGGAAATATAAAAATGATATTAGAAAATCATAATAAGGTATTAGCTTATGTTAGAAACTATGAAAATAAAAGTTTAATAGTTTTAAATAATTTTTATGGAGAATATACTAAGGTAAATATTCCTACAGAATTATTAAACAATAATTATAATATATTGATATCAAACTATTCAGATTCAAGTAAATTATGTGAAGAAATTACTCTTAAACCATATGAATCCATTGCTTATTATATTGAGAAATAGGAGTTATTTATGTTAAAATAACTCTGGTGATAAAATGGATAAAAAGTATTTAAATATATATAATACAATAGTAAATCAAATAGAGAATAATGAGTATCAAGCAAATGACAAATTACCTTCTGAAAAAGATATAATGAATAATTATAATGTATCTAGAGATACTGTGAGAAAGGCTTTAAATATGTTAGAGCAAAATGGATATATACAGAAAACTAAGGGAAAAGGTTCTTTTGTTTTAGACATAGGTAAATTTAACTTTCCAGTATCAGGTGTAGTTAGTTTTAAGGAGCTTGCAGAAAAGTTAGGCATGAATGTAGATACTGATGTTAAGGATTTAGAGTGCATAATTCCTAAGAAAAACATTGCAAGAGGATTAGAACTAAATGAATATGATAAGGTATGGAGAGTTGTAAGAGTTAGATCAATAGATAATGAGAAAGTAATATTAGATAAAGATTATATTGTGGAAAAATTTGTTGAAAATCTTACTCATGATGTCTGTAAGGAATCCTTGTATAAATATATAGAAGGAGAGTTAGGATTAAAGATTGCATATGCAAAAAAAGAAATAACAGTTCAGAATGCAACAGAAGAAGATAAAAAACATCTAGATATGAAGGGATTTGAAATGATAGTAGTAGTAAAAAGCTATATTTATTTAGATGATACTAGTTTATTTCAATATACTGAATCTAGGCATAGACCTGATAAATTTGTTTTTGTGGATTTTGCAAGAAGATGTTAAAGATGTAGTGAGATTATTATTTATAAATATGAAAAGTTGGTTGAGGCCAACTTTTTTTATTTTTCTTATAGTAGGGGAAATGATGAATATGAAAATATAAATACTTAAAGAGTGTAATATTTTTTTAGTAATTTTGTAATCATATACTAAATAAAAAAATATATAATTTACATTTATTTTGAATATCTATCATAATTACCATATTAAGATAACTAATTAAAGAAATTTTGATATGCTTTATTTTATATGTAAATGAAGATAGACGATAAAGAACACTCTATTTGTATGTATTGACATATAAAACATAGAGTGCTTTAATATAGTTATTAAAATAGTTTTAAAAAGTTATTTAATAACTGTATTAAGGAGCAAATTTATATGGCGAATTCAGGAACTATAAGAAATATTAATATTAATAACATTAGAAAAGCATTAGGAGCAAATGAATCTATTAGCAAAAGTGATTTAGCTAAATATATAGGGTTAAGTTTTCCTACTGTTAGTAATACAATAGAATATTTAATTAAAAAAAATGAAGTAATTGAGGTAGGAATACAGGATTCCTTAGGAGGAAGATGTGCTAAAAAATATAGTTTAAATCCAATGTATGCACTTTCATTATCATTGTATTTAGAGGGTTTTAAATTATGTTGGATAGTAAATGATTTTTGCGAAAATAAAATTGAATCAGGAAGTGTAATTTGTAAAAGTGATATATTGATGGAGATAGATAAGGTAGTATCATTAATAAAGTCAAAATACCCTCAACTTGCAAGTATAATGATAGGAGTTGCAAGTAATGTTAATGATGGAAAAATTATATCTGAAATGGAGTATATAGAATTACAAGGTGTAGATATAGTTAAATATTTTAAAGATAAATATGATATTCCGGTAAATATTGAAAATGATATGAATGTGGCTGCAATAGGTTATTGGGAAAGACATGAAAATAATGATATAGAAGCAGTAGTAAGCATATACATGGGTGAAAATGGAGTAGGATCAAGTTTAGTCATTAACGGTAAAGTATGGGGAGGAGCTTCGAATTTTGCTGGTGAGATACACTATCTTCCAATTTGTGAAGACAATAAGATATACCCTATATGTGGATTTAGAGATATAAATATTGTTGAGTATTATGGAAATATAATACAATCCTATATTGCGTTAGTAAATCCTAATTTGATAGTTCTTTATAATAATTCCTATATAGAGAATAAATTAGATGAAATTAAGAATTATTGTAAAAGTAGAGTACCAAGAATAGTAATACCAGAAATTATAATTTCTAATGAATTTAGAGCTGATTATGAATATGGTTTAAATAGTATGGCAAATGAGTTAATTAGTTAGTTATTTAGAGTTTAATATTTAATATAAATACTGGAGGAATATATGAGATATTTACATGTAGTTTTTGATATTGATGGAACCTTGATAGATTCTGAAAAGGCAGTTTTAAAATCTTTGCAGAAAACTCTTTTAGAGGTAAAGGGAGTAAATGTGAACTTAAGTGACCTTAAGTTCGCTTTAGGAATACCAGGAAGAGATGCTTTATTAAAATTGAATATAGGTAATTTAGAGCAAGTAGAGAATATGTGGAATGAATATTATAATGACTATTTAGATGATATAAAGCTTTTTAATGGAATTAGAGAAGTAATAGAGGAGTTAAAATCTAAATCTATTAAGTTAGGAATTATAACTTCTAAAACTAGAAAGGAATATGAAACTGATTTTATGAGATTTGAATTAGATGATTATTTTGATGTGGTAATTTGTGCTGATGATACTCTTAAGCATAAGCCAGATGGTGAGCCAATGGAAAAGTACTTAAAAATAGCTAATGCTAAAAAAGAAGAAACAATATATATTGGGGATTCAATATATGATATGCAATGTGCCAAAAATGCTGAAGTTGATTCTATATTAGCGTTATGGGGGCGAGAAGATTTAGATACTTTAAAAGCAACATATAAATTAAATTCTCCTAAAGATATATTAGAAATTATAATTTAATAAAATAATTATAGTATTTTTAATAATGAAAAGGAGTATTAGTTAAAAGCTTAATTCTTATATTCAACATTCGTTTAATGTATTATATAATATGAAAAGTATAATATAAGTGAGGTGGTGTTGAAATGAATATGCAAAAATATAATAAAAATAATCCGAAGCTTGTTAACTCTGTAGTGTGCGCTATAGATATATTAGGTTTTTCGCAAATGATAATAAACTCGTGTACAGACGGGTATGGTAATGATTTGCTGAAAGAAATTAGTTACCTTATAAATAAGAATAAACAATGTATAATTCCCAATAAGTATAGTGAGGGTAAAATAAAGATATATACTGATAATATGATTGTTGGGTATCCTATAAAAGATGATGGTGAAGAAGAGTTAGATGAAATATTAGATAATGTATCTGAATATCAATTTAATTTATCTTTAGAGGGCTTATTTGTTAGAGGCGGTGTGAGCATAGGAGAGTTTTATATAAATGAAGATATTGTTTTTGGACCGGCTCTTTTAGATGCTCATAATACAGAAAGTACTTTAGCTTGCTACCCTAGAATTATATTAGATAATAAAACTGTAAATAGATTGCAAAAGTATATAAATTATTATGAGGTTGCTCCACAACAGAATAAAATACTTATTGATAGTGATGGACAATGGTTTTTAAATTATTTAAATACTATATTTAAATATTATACAGAATGCGATAATGAATATGAATTTGATATGGTTAAAATTAATTTACTTATGAGGCATAAATTAAAAATTGAAGAAATGTTAGATTTACATAAAGAAAATATAACGGTATGGGATAAATACGTGTGGACGGCAAATTATCATAATTATTTTTGTGATTTAAATTTTCCTGATGAAAGACAACTAAAAATATCAAGAAAGAGTTTGCTTTCATGGCCTAGGCAGATTTCAAATAGTGATTTTTAATTCTATAAAATAGTTATTTTTAATAGAATTAAAATTTATTTTTATTAAATAATTCAGAAAAGTATTGAAATAAAATTTTTATTATGATATAATAAAATTGTAGCAAAATGCTAACAAAATGGATTTCATTTAGGTAAATAGTTTCTCATAAATTAGAGATTATTATCAATTTAGAATCTTTAATTTTAGGAGGAATATTTATGACAGATAAGATAATTATATGTAAAGATTGTGGAAGTGAATTCGTATTTTCAGTAGGAGAACAAGAATTCTACAAAGAAAAGGGATTCGATAATGAACCTACAAGATGCATATCTTGTAGAAGAGCTAAAAAAGAACAAAATAGAAGATAATTTTAGATTATTATAAGAGCCATCTAATAAGTAATAGCTTATTAGATGGCTCTTTTAATTTTTGATTACATTATTTGTTTAGAACCATGAAATTAGCATTAATTAAAGTTTTTAAATGTGCTAAATAGTAATTTGGGATTTTTATCCTTTATAGGATTCTCATTTAATATATAAGTAAATTTAATATTTACATAATGTATCAAATTTTAATGTTACTGAATATAATATTAGTAAAGAATAATAAGTAGGAGGTACACATTTATGATAAACTCCAAATGTTATTACCCAGATTATGAAGATGAATATAAGTGCAAGTGTTATGGTAATTTAATTAAATCAATTGAATTTCAATTTGATGAAAGAGCAGATGGCGATGATGTTCCTGTATCTATAGATCCTACAAATCCAACTCAAATGCTTGAAGTAGCTTTTAAAAAAGTTTGTCCAGGAGATATAGTATGGTTAAGCGGTGTTGTAGTATTAGATCATGAATATGAACAAGATTTAGAAGATGAAGAGGAAGAGGATAAGAGGGAAGAGGAAAGTGCTAATATTACAATAATTATTCAAAAAACTTCTTCATTAATAGACACACCTAAACCTATTTACACTTTAGAAGTAGATCTTGCACCAGCAAGTGATGATGTAGCAATACCATTTTCACATGTAGATGTTGAAACTACAGAACTTTCTAATGTGAGATATAAAGTTTTAGTATATTCTGATGAAGAAAATCCTGAAGATGTTGATATAGAAGGTCCAAATACTTTAACAGCCATTAGATTTATAAAGGGAAATAGATCTTAAAGATTTATTAAAATAATATTAAAATATGTTTCAATATTATTTTACGAATTATTTAAACTGTCAATAATATAGTATTCAAATTAGGAGCTGCGTTAAACAGCTCCTTTATAATATACAGTATTAAAATTTTAATAAGTGAAACTTATTTTTACTGCTTAGTATTTTAATTAATTAAAAGTTATATTCATAAACAAATATATTAAGTTTTTCATTAAAAGAATTAAATCGAATCTCTTTTTCTATTAATCGTTTAAAGTTTTGGCTATCATAGAATCCATAATTGCAACGAGTATCTGTATATAAATATAAAGACTTTACTTCCATGCTTTTCATATAATTAAATAAATAATTTACTAAGGTTTTTCCAACTCCAAGACCTCTAGATTCTTTAGATACAATGAATAATTGTATGCAACCCTGAAATTTTTCTTTTTTACCTCGAATAATCTCTTTATATGTGTCTGAGATTTTTGAGAATTCTTTAAGTGCCTTTTTATTTTCTTTATTAGATATAATTAGTTTGAAGCTAGTAGCAGCAATACTTATAATATTATGAGATTTTCTTAAACGGTGTTTATCTTTTTTTGAATCACCTAAAATAAAACCAATAACCTTATTATCTTTTTCAGCTACCTTACTAAATGAGCTTGCTAAAATGCAGTCTTGCAAATAAATATTTAAAACTAAATCTAAAAACCCCTTATCTTTAATAAAATTATTAAAGCCAAAAGCATCTCCAATTAGCTCTTTAACTCTACTATAATCTTCTCTAACCAATTCTCTATATATTACGTTACCCATATTTATACACTATCCTTTCAATAATTAAAAAATCTTCAGTATTTTTTATAAATACCGTATAATGATAATAATATGTACTCTAAGAGGAGAGTCAAGTATGGTTTAATAATTTATAAGGATAGTGATTAAGGTGAAAAATCTATTTTCAATTGGTGAGATTTCTAAAATTAAAGAGATTACAATAAAGGCTTTAAGGTATTACCATAAGGTGGGGATTCTTATTCCAAGATATATAGATGAGAAAAGTGGATATAGATATTACTCTATAGATCAATTTATTTATATAGATATTATAAAAGGATGTAGAGCTTTAGGAACTAGTATAGCTGAGCTTCAAGAAATATTTAAAGAATGCAATACAGATAAGTTAATAGAATTTCTGCAATTAAAAAGAATAGAGGCGAAAAAAAATATAAGTAAAATGGAAGAAATAATAAAAAATATTGATAGATTGAATATGGAAGTAGAACAATCTAAAAATATATTAAACAATGATGAAATGGAAATTAGCTTCTTTAAGAAAAGATATATAATTGTAGTACCATGTAAAGAAGTTGGAAGCTTAAAAGAACTTATTTATTACTCAGATTTAGAGAAAGTGATTCATGAAAGAGATATAGATGTATATATGGAAAGGGGAATCATATATAATATTGAATCTAATGGAAATGTAAAACCAGGGTATGTTTTTAATACTATTAAAGATGATATTAAAAGTAAAGATGATAATTATATAAAGGTATTGCCTGAAGGTAGATATTTAACTTTAGCTTATAGTAAAGCAAATGAAGAAATACAAAGAGAAAAATTATTTAATTATATAGAGAAAAATAAGTTGAAGATTAGAAGTTTTATTGAAATAGATTTATTTAATGATTTTTTTAATATAGAATCCTATAGTTGTCAAATACAAGTATTTATAGAAGATGATGAATTAATAAAGTAAATAAGATTTTAATAAGTAAATTAATAAAGATGTACAGGAGAAAAAGCAATGAATTTTATAGCTATAGATTTTGAAACAGCTAATGAAAAAAGAAATAGCCCTTGTTCTATAGGGATTGTTGTAGTTAAAGATAGTAAAGTAGTAGAGAGAATTCATTATTTAATAAGGCCTAAAGAAATGAGATTTATGCCAATTAATATTGGAATTCACGGTATAAGACCGAGTATGGTGGAAAATGAATTAGAATTTAATCATATATGGGATAAAATTAAGGATTATTTTAATGATAGTTTAGTTATAGCTCATAATGCATCATTTGATATATCTGTATTAAGAAACACTTTAGAACTCTATGGGTTAAAATTACCTTGTTTTGAGTATATTTGCACAATGAAGCTGTCTAGAAATTTTTATTATAAGCTGGATAATTCTAAATTAAATACAGTAAATAAATTTTTAGGGTATGAGTTTAATCATCATGATGCATTAGCAGATGCATTAGCTTGTAGCAATATATTACTTAATATATCAAAAGAGTTAGATACAAAAGATGTTGGAGAAATATCAAAATTATTAGGGGTAACTATAGGTCGTGTTTTTACCAATGGATACACTCCATCTTCAACTAAGGGAAGAGTTTATAAAGTATCTAATAAGGAAAGTTTAAGTAAGAATGAAATAGAAGAGTTTAATATAGATGCTTTTAAAGATGAAGTTATTGTATTTACAGGGGGTTTATCATCTATGACAAGGGATGAAGCTACAGTATTAGTTAGAAAACTTGGTGGGAGTGTAGGTAGCTCGGTAACTAAAAAAACAACTTGTATAGTAACTAACACAAAAGATATAAATGATTTAAAGAGAGAAGAAATGAGCAATAAGCTTAGAAGAGCTGTTGATTTAAAAGATAAAGGACAGAAAATAAAATTTTTAAGTGAAGACGAATTCTTAAAAAAGTCAATATTAATTAAATGCTAACACTAAAAATATCCTGTGGAGTTTCAATAGTTTATTAAAAATTAGATTAGGAAGGAATTTAGAATGGCAAGAAAGATAAAAATACTTACTAATGAAGGTTTAAAATCTGATAACCAGAAAATAGATAGAAGAAAATTAGGATATTACTATACTCCAAAATTTGTTGGTGAGTATATTGCATTAAGAATGACTAGTTTTCATATTGGAAACAGAGTTCTTGATCCTTGCTGTGGAAAAGAAGAGTTATTGTCAGTCTTCATATCAAATAAGATGGATATAGATGGGATGGATATTATTAAATATAAAGAAAAATATAACTGTAATTTTTATAATGATAATTTTATTGATTATTATTGTAATAGAAAAAAGTCTAATAAACTAGAGTTAAATTATGATTATTATATAGCAAATCCTCCGTATAACTGTCATGAAGTTGATTTTATTAAAAAGAATAAAAGTGTTTTAAAGCCCTATTTTAATGATGTTGGAGTTCACAATATGTATAGTATGTTTATATCCGCCATTATAGACTTTGCTAAGCCTAATTCAGTAATTGGTCTAATTACACATGATTCATTTTTAACAGCTAAATATCATGAAAGTCTAAGAAAAAAGATAATAGCAGAGTGTGCTATACATGAAATAACTATGTGTCCTACAGACTTATTTTTAAATCAAGATGCAGATGTAAGAACCAGTATTATAATTTTACAAAAAGGAAAAGAAAATCAGGGGAAGATAATTGTAAATAATAGACCTAAAAACACGGAAGAACTAAGAAAAATATTAAAATCTAACCTTAACAAAAAATATGAAAAAAAATATTTATTGAAAGATATAGTATTACAGGATTTAAAGGATAATTCGGAATTTATTATAGAATGTCCTGATGATATAAGGAGACTATTTAATGGAAAAAGATTAGGAGATTTTTATAAGTGTATTACTGGAATTTCAACAGGAAATGATAAGGTATATTTATCGAGAGATAAAAAAGATCCATATACTATACCATTTTATAAAAATCCAGGTAAGGATAAATTTTATACAAATAAAAATATTTATTTGCATAAGAATTTTCTTAAATTTGATAAAGAAATAAAGAACTTTATAGTAAGAAATAAAGACTTTCTATATGAACCGGGGATAATATGTTCATCTATGGGGGTAGACTTTACTGCATGCAAATTTCCTAAAAATAGTACATTCGGAGTAAATACTAATATTATATGTACTGAAAATGACTCATGGTGGTTATTAGCATATTTAAATTGTAAACTAGTAACATATATAGTAAGGGGAATTCTAATTAGAAGTAATATGATAACATCCGGATATGTATCAAGAATACCTATGATTAAATTTTCAGTTAAGGAAAAAGAACAGCTAAGTTATCTTGCAAAAGAGGCTTATTATGGCGTTCTTAATAAAAAAGATATTAAAAATATAACAGATGAAATAGATAGTATAGTTAATAAAGCTGCAAAAATATCTAGTAAAACTATTAATTTTATAGGGTTATTTAAAGATGATTTAATAAGAAATACTTAGGATTGAGATAAAGAATTAATTACTATAAAAATTATAAGTATAATATATTTAATAAAATAAGTGAGGAGGAACTAAAAGGAAGTGGTATAGTACTTCTTTTACATTTTAAAATATGAAGAAGGTAGCTAAAATACAAAAACCTAAATTTATAGATGATTTAGAAATTATAAATGATATTTATGAAGAAATAATTATCCAAGAAAAAATTCAAAATAAGCTTATAGAAAATATAACTATAGAAGATAAAAATGATATAGGATTAACCATAGATTCCTGTGTATTTAAAAATGTTATATTTAATAATTGTGCTTTCAAAAATGTTGATTTATTAGATTCAAAATTTGAGAATTGCGATTTATCTAATATTGATTTTACAGGAGGGTTAATAAATAGAGTAGAATTTATTAATTGCAAATTAGTAGGAGCAAGATTTGATGAGGCAAGCTTAAAAGATGTACTTTTTGAAAATGTATCAGCTAAGTATTCAAATTTTTCATTTGCAAGATTTAAAGGTATAAATATTGTAGAATCTAATTTTCAAGATAGTACATTTCAAGAAATTAAGCATGAAAAGATGTATTTAAAATATGTTGATTTAACTAATGCCTATTTTAATAAAACTTCCTTATCTAAGATTAATCTTACTACGTGTGATATAAGTGGAATTGATATACAAATAAAAGATTTAGAAGGTGCAATAGTTACACCTGTTCAGGGATTAGATTTAACGAGACTAATGGGATTAGTAATAGAATAAGATTTTATTTAAATTTAAAAATTGGAATTTAACAGTACAAATTTAATAAATAATTTGTACTGTTTTTTAATTTTAGAAAAAGAAGTACAAATACTAATAGGTATTTACTTATCAATAATATAAAAATTAAGAATTTGTTATACCTGAAATTAATGATAAAGAAGTATTAGAAAAGTTAAAGAAACATAAAATGTGGGAAGAATTTGATAAAAGATGTTTAGGATGAGGTAGTTGTACAATAGCTTGTAGTACTTGTACTTGTTATACAGCAAAAGATGTAGTATATGATGATGCTGGAAAAATTGGAGAAAGAAGAAGAGTACAAGCATCTTGTCATATTGATGGATTTGATGAAATGGCAGGTGGACATAAGTTTAGAACAACTAATGGAGATAAAATGAGATATAAAATTCTTCACAAGATACATGATTATAAGGAAGAATTTAAAGATAATCATATGTGTGTAGGTTGTGGAAGATGCACAGATAGATGTCCAGAAAATATTTCAATAACAGCAACTATTAATAAAGTAGCTAAGGCGGTAGAAGAGATAGTGGAGGGAAAATAAGTGAGTGATAATATATTAACACCAAAAGCATATGAAATCATTAGTGTAACTAAAGAAAGTAAACAAGAATATACCTTTAGAGTTGCAACTGACATTGTTCCAGAGCATGGTCAATTTTTACAATTATCTATTCCTAAGGTTGGAGAAGCACCTATATCAGTTAGTGGATTTGGACCAGGATATTTAGACTTTACTATTAGAGCTGTAGGAAAAATTACTGATGAGATATTTAATTTACAATCAGGAGACGAGATTTTTCTAAGAGGTGCTTACGGTAAGGGATGGCCAATAGAAAAGTTTAAGGGTAAAAATTTAGTTATAGTAGCTGGGGGAACAGGTGTTGCTCCTGTCAGAAGTATGATTAAAAAACTATACAATGAACCAGAATATGTAGAAAGTTTAAATTTAGTTTTAGGATTTAAAAATGAAGAAGGAATTTTATTTAAAAATGAATTAGAACAATGGAAAGATAAATTTAATACAATTTATACATTAGATAATGATGAAAAAGATGGTTGGGAAAAGGGATTAGTTACAGCACATCTTAAAAAATTACATTTAAGTAGCTTCTATAATAATTATGAGGTTGTTATAGTTGGTCCACCAGTAATGATGCATTTCACAGCTTTAGAATTTCTAAAGCTAGGAATTCCAGAAGATAAAATATGGGTTTCATTTGAGAGAAAAATGTCTTGTGCAGTGGGTAAATGTGGACATTGTAGAATAGATGAAACTTATGTATGTTTAGAGGGTCCTGTATTTAATTATACAAAGGCTAAAACATTATTAGATTAGGAGCGTGGAGTATATGAATCATGATATAGATATTAAAAAAGTAAGAATTAATTGTTATCGTCAATCTAAAATTCCAGGCGAATTTATGCTACAAATGCGTATTCCAGGAGGAACTGTTAATGCTAAATATCTAACAACTATTCAGGAAATTGCAGAGAATTGGGGTAATGGTACTTTTCATGTAGGTATGAGACAAACATTTGATATACCAAGTATAAAGTATGAAAATATTCCGGAAGTCAACGAGTTTATAGAAGATATTTAAGAGAAGTTGAAGTAGAAGACTGTAATTGTAATATGGAAGTTGATAAAAATGGATATCCAACAATAGGAGCAAGAAATATAATGGACTGCATAGGAAATACTCATTGTATTAAGGCTAACATAAATACAAAGGAACTAGCTACTAAAATAGAAAATCTAATTTTCCCATCACATTATCATATAAAGGTTTCAGTTGCAGGTTGTCCAAATGATTGTGCTAAAGGACATTTTCAAGATTTTGGAGTTATTGGGCAAGCAAGAATGGAATATCATCCAGAAAGATGTATAGGATGTGGTGCCTGTGTTAAGGCTTGTGAACACCATGCGACAAGAGTTTTGAGCTTAAATGAAAAAGGTATGGTTGATAAAGATTCTTGTTGTTGTGTAGGTTGTGGTGAATGTGTATTAGCTTGCCCAACAAGTGCATGGACTAGAAAACCAGAGAAGTTTTATAGAGTAGTCATAGGGGGAAGAACTGGAAAGCAAACACCTAGAATGGGGAAGACATTTGTAAATTTTGCGACAGAAGAGGTTGTTTTAGGTATATTTGGTAATTGGCAGAAGTTCTCTGCATGGGCATTGGATTATAAACCAGAATATTTACATGGAGGACATTTGATAGATAGAGCTGGATATCATAAGTTTAAAGAAATAATATTAGATGGAGTTAAATTAAATTCTGAAGCTTTGGTAGCAGAAAATATATTCTGGGCAGAAACAGAATATAGATCAAACTTTAATGTTAAGCCTATTAGCCTTCATAAGAGTATAGAATCTAATAGAGAGTTAGATGAATATAAATAAAATTTATTTATATTCATCATAAGAAATCTTACACTCATTTGTATTAATATTATATCTTTTAATTTTATTGTATAAGGCATTTCTACTTATTCCAAGTTTACTTGCAGCCTTAGTCATATTTCCATTACAAATACAAATAGCTTTTTTGATTTCAGCCTGTTCTAAAGCTAAAAGGGGAGTTATATTATTAGTTGGAATTTTAGGTGGAGTTTCATTTAGGGAATAGGTATCTATAATATTCCCTAGATTATCATATGTTAAGCAATGACATTCAGCTAAATCTATTTCATATGTAGTGACACCATTTAAAGCTACTAAGTTTTCTACAAAATTTTCAAGTTCTCTTATATTTCCTGGCCAGCAATAAGAAATCATTTTTTTGAATAAGTTTTGTGAGATTTTAGGAATAGATTTATTTAGTTTTTTACTTTTAATATTTAGAAAATGATTAAGTAGTACAGGTACATCACCTATTCTTTCTTTTAAAGGAGGAACCTTAATTGGTAATACACTTAATCTGTAATAAAGATCACTTCTAAAATTACAATTTTTAATTTCTTCTTTTAGGTCCTTATTTGTTGCTGCAATAACTCTAACATCGATATCGATTGAATTTTTGCCACCTATTCTAGTTACACATGATTCTTGTAAAACTCTTAATAGAGTTACTTGCATTTCTAAAGGCATTTCGCCGATTTCATCTAAAAAAATAGTTCCTCCATTGGCTAATTCAAATTTACCAGGAGCGCCTCCTTTTTTAGCACCTGTAAATGATCCACTTTCATATCCAAACAATTCACTTTCTATTAGGTTTTTAGGTATAGCACCACAGTTAACAGCAATAAAGGGTCCATTAGATCTATCACTATAATTATGTATAGATTGAGCTAACAATTCCTTACCTGATCCACTTTCACCGTTAAGAAGGACAGCAGAAGAATTTTTTGAAATGGCTTTACATTCATTTATAACTTTTTTTATTTGAGGACTTTGCCCTATGATGTCTTCAAATGTATATTTAGCTTGAAATGTTGAAAATTTATTATCCAGATTAATGGGATGATTAATATTTTTAAAAACTATGATATATCCTTGTACTTTACAATTTTCGTATATAGGAGAAATATGGCAAGATAAATTTCTATTTGTTTTAGGAATAAAAATATTTTCATAAACACATAAATCTTTATTATTGTTTGATAGAAGTTTAAAGAGCGAAGGATACTCATAAATAATATTTATATTTGAACAGGAATCATCATGTAATCCTAATAATTCCTTTGCAATATCATTTATATATTCAATATGACCTAATAGGGAAAATGACATAATACCTAATGGTATAGATTCTAATAATTTTCTATCAGAAAAAGAACTCATAGAACATCCCTCCAAAATTATATTAATAGTATTAGTTTTTATCATAAAATAATTTATATTTCAAAATACGTTAAAAATAATTAATTTATTAAAAATAAAGACTAAGTTATAATTTCATATTTTATCATAAGAGAATAAGATGTAAAGCATGAACTCAAGGTAATTATAAAACCTAAAATAAGGGCAAAAAGAATATTTATAAAAATTTCTCACTGTAATCTTTAATTACAGTGTAATTAAAGATTACACATATATGTACATAAAAAGTACTATTTAAAAATTAGATAGATATAAATTTAACAATATTATATGAATTAATGATAAAAATTTTTTGGCATGAAAATTGCTTAATATATTTATGAAGTAAATAAAAAATTATTCAAAGAGAGAGGGAAATTTTTATGAAAAACAAAAAGAATAAATTTGCATTAGGAATTATATTTGGAATTATAGTTGGAATAGCCTGGGGGCTTGATGGTGTTCTTATGGGACAATTAGGGGGAAATTCAATTTTTGAAGGGTTTGAATTATCACCACTTGTTACTGCATTATTCCATGATGGATTTTGCTTTTTTTGGATAGCATTAGCGTTAATATTCTCAAAACAATTAAAAGGAGCATTTTCATTATTAAAAACTAAAAAAGGAATGGTTACTATAGTAGCTGCAATAGTTGGAGCACCTATAGGAATGAGTGCATATCTTTTAGCTATTAAATATGCTGGAGCACCATATGCTTCAAGTATATCAGTTATATATCCAGGAGTTGGAGCGGTATTATCATACTTTATATTAAGAGAGAAATTATCACTAAGATCTGTAGTTGAAATAGCAATAAGTTTATTTGGTTCTTTTATGTTAGGTTTTAATCCATCAGCTGATATGCCTGAAAAATTCTTTACAGGAGTTTTATTTGCTTTAGTAGCAGTAGCTGGTTGGGCTTTAGAAGGTGTTATTATAGGTTTTGCTATGAGAAAAGTTAAGGGCGAGGATCACATAAAGGCAACACCACAACAATTTTTATGTGTTAGATATTTAACATCATTATTAGCATATGCACTTATAGTTGTACCAGTAATTGGAGGATATAAAGTTGCAGGTGATATTGTATCAAATGGATTAGTGTTTAAATATGCAGGAATAGCTATTCTTGGAGCTATAACTTATTTAGCGTGGTATAAAGCTGTAGATTTAATAGGTGCAGCAATGGGAACAGCATTAAATAGTACAGCTAGTTTATGGTCAATTATATTCTCAGCAGTATTATTCGGAGTAAATATAACTCCTAAATTAGCATTTTGGGGAACTATAATTGTTGTTGGAGTCTTTGTATTTGCTATAGATCCTAAAAAATTATCAACAAAAAAAGTTACTAATTAATTAAGGTTTAGGAGAAAATAAAATGTTAAAAGAACAAATTATTAAGAATATGCAAAATATCGTTGAAAATTGTATGGGAGATGAAGAGGCTGCCTGTGTAGCCACATGTCCTATGCATACAGATGTAAAAGAATATGTAAGGCTAATCAAAGAGGATAAAGGCGAAGAGGCTATAAGAGTAATAAGAGAAAAATTATTTATTCCAGGTACATTGGGAAGAATATGTGCACATCCTTGTGAAAAAGAATGTAAATGGAAAGAAGCAAAAAGTCCCATGGCAATAGCTTCATTAAAAAGGTATGCAGCTGATAATTTTGATAGAGAAGAAAATTGGGATTTAACAATTAAAAATAATTTAGATAAGAAAGTTGCTATTATAGGATCAGGTCCTGCAGGTCTTCAAGCAGCTTTAGACTTAAGAAAAGAAGGGGTGAAAGTAACTGTTTTTGAAAAGCTACCTGTAAGAGGTGGAATGATGTCAGTTGGTATACCTGAGTATAGATTACCAAGAAATATATTGGAAAAAGAGTTAACTTATCTAGATAAGTTAGGTGTTGAATTTAAGCTTGGAGTAGAGATAGGAAAAAATTTAGAATTTGATAATATCATAAATGATTTTGATGCTGTAGTTGTAGCAGTTGGGAAACATCAAGGAAGAGTTGATAAAAGTTTAGAAAACGGTGATGCTCAGGGAGTATATTCAGCAGCTGATTATTTAAGAGAAGTTTCATTAACAAGAAATGTAGAAAAGATTGGTAGAAAAGTTTTAGTTGTAGGTGGTGGAGATGTTGCTATGGATTGCTGTAGAGTTTCAAGACGACTGAATAAAGTTGAAGAAGTATTTTCAATTTGTTTAGAAGATAGTTTTGATACTATGACATCATCGGACCACGAAATAAAAGGTGCTATAGTAGAAGGAATTAATTTTAATCATGCTAGAGCTATAAAATCAATAGAAGTTATTAATGGAAGAGTAAATAAAGTAGTATTAAAAAAATGTACAGCTATGTTTGATGAAGAAGGAAGATTTTCACCAAGTTATAATGAGGATGATACTACAGAGATAGAGGTTGACACTATAGTATTTGCAATAGGGCAAGATGTTGAAGGATCTTTTGCTAAGGATATATTAGTTCAGAGAAGAAATTCCACATTTGAGTGTGACAAATTAACACTTCAATCCTCAAAAAATAACAAGGTGTTTATTGCTGGAGATGCATCAGGAGAATCTGTTATAGTTGTACAAGCTATGGCAACAGGAAGAAGAGCAGCTCAATCTGTAGTTAGATTTTTAAATAAGAAGAGTTTAGTTGAAGGAAGAAAAATAGAAGATACTTGGACATTCAATACTAACCTAGATATGCCAACAAATTGGGAAGGTATAGAATACTTAAGAGAAGGGATGAAAGAGTTAAGTGTTAAAGAAAGAATAAACTCTTTTGATGAAGTTAATCTTGGATATACAAAAGAAGAAGCATTAAGAGAAGCTAATAGATGTAGACAATGTGTATGTAAAAAGTGCATGAAGGAATGTATTATGTTAAATGATTATACTGATTGTCCTAAAAATTTATTTAAGCAATACTTAGAAAATGGATATGAAAATATGGATAAGATGATAGCATTTTCATGTAATGAATGTAATCAATGTACTTTAGAATGTCCAAAATCTTTAGAGTTGGCACCAAATTTTATTGCTATAAAGGAGCAATATAATTTAGACAATAATGGTATTAATGTTATTGATGGATTAAAACCTTTTGATAAGTCACAAGAAATGGAATGTAGTGAAGAGTATTCAACTACAGTTTTAGCTAGTAAAGAAAAGAAAACTAAGTATTTATTTGTGCCAGGTTGTACAGTACCAGCATATAGTCCCGAACTAGTAGAGAAGACATTAGAGCATTTAAGGGCTACATTAGACGGCGAAGTAGGTTCTATGCTTCAGTGCTGTGGTAAAGTTACTAAGCTTATTGGAGAAGATGAAAAGTTTAAGGAAAGAAATAAAAAAGCTGTAGAAAAAGTTAATGAAACTAATGCAGATGTAATAATAACCGTATGTCCATCTTGTTATAATGTATATAGTGAAACAACAGATAAAAAGGTTATAGCTTATTGGGATTTAATAAAAGATAAAATAGGTTTACCAGAAGGACAAGAGGGGATTGGAGAAGGTTCAGATATAGTGTTTAATTTCCATGATTCATGCGTAACTAGAAATGTAACTTCCCATCATGAAAGCGTAAGATGGATTGTTGAAAAATTAGGCTATAAATATGATGAAATAGAGAGAAGTGGAAACAATACCAGATGTTGTGGCGTTGGAGGAATGGTTTGTAGTTCAAATCCAGAATTATATGAAAGAGTATATAATAGAAGAGCTAGTGATTTTGCATCAAATCATATAATATCATATTGTGGTTCATGTAGAGGAACGATAGAAGCTACAGGATTAGATTCTATACACATATTAAATTTAATACATGAAGATAAGTACACAAAAGATAAAGCTAAAAAGAGAGGCTATGCGTCAGAAGAAGAAATGTGGAAAAATAGATTAGAAACTAAGAAAAGATTAGATAGCTCTAATATTAAATAAATTTAATTAGAATAGAAAGTCTTCTAAATCACTATACTAAAAGTAAGTGAAAGGAGATTTAGAAATGAAAAAAATAGTACTAATAAGACATGGGCAGAGCTTGTGGAATTTAGAAAATAGATTTACAGGATGGACAGATGTAGATTTATCAGATAATGGCCTTATAGAAGCTAGAAAGGCAGGAAGGATTCTTAAGGAGAATGGATTTACTTTTGATTTAGCCTATACATCAGTACTTAAAAGATCTATAAGAACATTGTGGATAGTTTTACATGAAATGGATCTTATGTGGATTCCGGTATATAAATCATGGAAGCTAAATGAAAGACACTATGGGGCTTTACAAGGTCTAAATAAGGAAGAAACAGCCAAGAAGTATGGAGAAGAACAAGTTCATAAATGGAGAAGATTTGTAAATGAAACCCCACCAAAACTGGAGAAAAGTGATCCAAGATATGCAGGAAACGAAATTAAATATAAGAATTTATCTGAAGATAAAATACCACTTACAGAAAATTTATCTGATACAGAAAAAAGAGTATTAGATGAATGGAATAATGTAATAGTACCTAAATTAAAAGAAAATAAAAAGATAATAATATCTGCACATGGAAATACATTGAGAGCTTTAGTAAAATATTTAGATGATCTTTCAAGTGATGGTATAGCTAATTTAAATATTCCAACAGGAACTCCTTTAGTATATGAGTTAGATGATAATTTTAATCCTATTAAACATTATTATTTATCATTAGACGGAAAGGTTCCGAAAGAAAAAACTGAAAAATATATAAAATAATTAAGAGCTAAAATAGTTAAATTAATACTATTTTAGCTCTTTTGTTATAAAAATAGAAATAATAAAATGGTAGGAAATAATTCTTTAGAAATTTGTTAATTTTTATATTGACACTAAAGAAAAATACATTTAATATAATAACATATTAAACCTATAGGTATTGTAGGGAATGTAAAATAAAAAGGGGGATATTATGAATACTACGTTCTTATCAGAATTTCTTATGATTACTAATTTTAAAACAATACTGCTAATGTTACTACTAATAGGGGTATTTTTTATAGTTAGAAAAGTGGAAAAGAAAAATACACAATTTTCAACTCGTATGATTTTAGCTACTATTTTGGGTTTAGGACTTGGGACGTTAATTCAAGTTTTAGCGGGTTTTCCAGATAATCCAACTAAAGTTCAATGGATAAATGAAGTAATTAAATGGTATGGATTAATAGGTAATGGATTTATGGATTTATTAAAGATGTTAGTTGTGCCATTAGTATTTATTTCAATAATAAGAGTTATAATAAATATGAAAAAGGGTGAAAATTTAGGTAAACTTACAATTAGATCAGTATTAGTTCTACTTGGAACAACAACAATAGCAGCAATAATAGGTATTATTATAGGTAATTTATTTAAACTTGGGGTAGGTTTAGAAATTGTTGAAGCGAAAACAGATATAAAAGAAATTAAATCTATAGTAGATACTTTAAGAGGTCTTATTCCATCTAATCCAGTACAAGCAATGGCTGAAGGAAACGTTGTTGCAGTGGTTATATTTGCAGGATTTATAGGATTTGCTATGCAGAGACTAAAGAATAATTTCCATCAAGAAATTAAACCAGCTATAGATTTAGTGGAAGCAAGTTATAAGATTATTACAAAGGTTGCTTTAACAGTAATAAGATTTATGCCATATGCAGTAATACCTTTATTATCTAATACAATTGCAGGTAGAGGACTATCTTCAATTATTAGTGTTATTAATTTTATTTTAGCCTTATATGTAAGTGTAGCGATAATGTTTGTAATTCATCTAATTATAATTACTTTAAATGGATTAAATCCTATTAAATATATAAAGAATGTTTCAGAACCATTAATATTAGCATTTACTTCAAGATCAAGTGTTGGAACATTACCAGTTACTATAGAAACATTATCAGATAAAGTTGGATTAGAGAAAGGTATTGCAAGTTTTGTAGCTAGTCTAGGGGCAAATGCAGGAATGAATGGATGTGCTGCTATATATCCAGCATTAATGGTAGTGACAATAGCAAATATTTCAGGAACAGAGATGAACTTTAGTTTTTATATTATGTTAGTAGTTATTATAGCTATAAGCTCTTTAGGTATTGCAGGATTGCCAGGAACAGCAACAATGTCTGTTTCAGTTGTAATATCAGGTATGGGGATGGGGGGTTACTTCCCTCTTATAGGAGGAATACTTGCAATAGATCCTATTCTTGATATGGGGCGTACTATGCTTAATGTAAATGGATCTATGGTTACAGCAGCTACAGTAGCAAATAGTTTTAATGAGATAGATAGAGAAGTTTTTAATAGTAATAAATAATAAATAGGCTCCTTAACAAAGTAATGTTATGGAGTCCTTTTTCTTGATTTTTCAAAATTAAGTACATATAATTGTAGGTAATATAGAGGTTTTAGGAATGGTGATTAAATGAAAATTTCAACAAAAGGAAGATATGGTTTAAGAGCGTTAATTGATATATCTATATATTCATTTTCAGAAACAGTAACATTAAAGAGTATTTCAGAGAGGCAAGATATATCAGAAAGATATTTAGAACAAATTTTTTCGTCATTAAGAAAAGGTGGCGTAATAAAATCTAAAAAGGGGCCTCAAGGTGGATACTTCTTATCAGAAGAGGCAAATAATCTAACTATAGGGGAAATATTAAGAATATTAGAAGGGGATTCAAATTTAATAAATATAGAAGAAACAGATAATGAAATGGAAAAGTTTATTTGTGAAAATCTATGGGAAGTAGCTAACAAAAGAATAAAAGATTTTTTTAACTCTATTACATTAGAGGAGTTATCTACTAAATACAAAGAGAGTACAGTAAATATAATGTATTATATTTAAAGGTTAAGTATATTTTAATTGTAAATTAGTTAAATTAATAAATAGAGGTGAGTAAGATGCCTAAAAAGACAAGTAAAAATAATGATTTATTAAATAGTGTAAAAAGAACAACAGCTCCAAAGATATATTCTTTATTAGTAGAATTAGTAAATGATGAGAGAGAAGACTTAGCGGAAATGGTGTTAAAAATAGATTATTTATTGAAGTACACAAGCAATTGTATAAATCATAAAGATTTTGAAGAAGCAAAGGAATCACTACAAAGAGCTGAAGAAAGAATTAAGCTATTAAAAGAAGAACATATAGATATAGATTATTTACAATATCTATACGATGGAATAAAGAAAAAGTGTAAGTAGAGGAATAGGCATATAGCTTATTCCTTTTTTTATTAAAAAAGGAAATTATAAAACAATATTATAATTTCCTTAAGTATTTTGAGTAAATAATCTCAAATTCTCCACTGCAGGTGATTCTATACCATATATAATATAAATATTGTAAGCCAATCTATCTGCCGAAGGACTACCTCTAAATAGTCCGTTCTATGCACAATGTGCCTTTATCTGACGTAGTCACCTTTAATTAATAAGAAGTTTATTATCTTCTCTTTTTCTTATTAGCTACTTCTATATTTACTTTTCTTTTATTTAACTTAAGACCTATACATTTATCCATAACCTTCTTTTGAACATCAGGAGTAACGTTAACGAAAGCAAAGTTTTCTAATATATCTATATCGCCAATAGCAGAAGCTTTTATTCTAGCAGTATCCTTTATAAAGTTTACTAAAGATTTTGGGTTTATTCCATCTCTTCTACCTACTGAGAAGAATAAACGAACATCTTCACTTTTTGGAGCCTCTAGAACATTTGAAGTATAAGTTGATAATAATTCATCATTAAACTTGCTTTTTATAAGAGCTGCAATTATTTCTACTGAATCATATTTTTGATTTAATTCAACAGCAACTGGTATAAATTTATCGTAATCAGCTTTCTTTAATGTAGCATCAACATCATCAATCATTGATTGTGATTTATTTGAGAATATTTCATCTACTGTAGGAACTGACTTCTTAGTTATATCTCCCTTAGTAACTGATTTTATTTGTTTTAACATAGAAAATTCTTTTGGTGCTATTAAAGAATAAGCAGTACCTTCTCTATTAGCTCTACCTGTTCTACCTATTCTGTGAACATAGCTTTCAACGTCTTGTGGTAAATCATAGTTTATAACATGAGTTACACCTTCAACGTCTATACCTCTAGCAGCAACGTCAGTAGCTATTAAGAAGTTTAATGACCCTTCTTTAAATTTCTTTAAAGTTCTTAATCTGTGAGCTTGTGACATGTCTCCGTGCATACCTTCAACAACATATCCTCTTGATTGCATACCTTCAACTAATTCATCTACGCCTTTCTTTGTTTTACAAAAGATTATAGCAGAAGATGGATTATCGAAATCTAATATTCTACAAAGAGCTTCAAATCTTGTCTTTGGAGCAACTTCAAAGAAGTGTTGCTTTATTTTTGAAACTGTCATAGCTGATTTTTGAATAGCAATATGCTTAGCATCTTTTTTCATGTAGCGCTTAGCTAATCTTTTAATTTGTGGTGGCATTGTAGCTGAGAATAATAAAGTTTGTCTTTCTTCAGGAAGTTCCTTTATTATATCTTCTAAATCATCTATAAAGCCCATGTTTAACATTTCATCTGCTTCATCTAAAACTAAGAATCTAACAGTTGATAGAGAAAGTGTTTTTCTCTTAATATGGTCTAAAACTCTACCAGGAGTACCAACTACTATATTAACATTTCTCTTAAGAGCTCTTATTTGATGAGTTATAGGTTCTCCTCCGTAAATTGGTAAAATATTTAAATGATCATATTTAGATAATCTTGTAAGTTCGTCATTAACTTGAATTGCTAATTCTCTTGTTGGAGCAAGAATAATAGCACTAAGTCCGTCTTTAGCGTCAATATTATTAATTATTCCACAACCAAATGCAGCTGTCTTACCAGTACCAGTTTGAGCTTGACCTATAAGGTCATTTCCTTCAAGTGCTACAGGAATAGCTTCTGATTGTATTTGAGATGGTTTTTCAAAACCTAATTCATTAATAGATTTTAAAAGGGTATCTTTAAGCCCTAAGTCACTAAATTTAATTTCTTTCATTCAAAATCCTCTTTCTTTTTTTACTAAAAATAATTTATACTTAAATCTAAGTAGATTTATTTCCAATATATTTATTAATTTAACATCAACTTTCTTAGTATACACTATATTGATGAAATATGCTCGTATTATTTATTAACAAATTAGAGTTATTTTGTATAAAATTTAATTTTTTTATTAATTTAGGTAATGAAAGCGTTTTATAAAGCTAAAAGCTATATTGTATAGTATTGACAAAAAAGACAAACTATATTTAAAAATTAATATACTATTAATAAAAGTGATAAAATGTAAATAAAAATTATAACTAAAGGAGTGTTTTATTATATGGCAGTGACTTTAGAAAAAAGTTTGTTATTTTATGATAATTTACATACCCCTATAGGAAACATTTGTATAATAATGGACGAAAAAGGTGTAAGAAAAATAGAAATTATTGAAGAGCAATGGTGCAAATTTTTAAATCTAAACTCAGACATAAAGTTAGATAAGAATAGATGTAAAGATGTTAAAAATCAAATAGATGAGTATTTCAGAGGAGAAAGGAAGAGTTTTAATATTCCTATATCTATTAACTCTACAAGATTTAGACAACAGGTGTGGAAAGAGTTGAGCAAGATACCTTATGGAGAAACTAAAAGTTATAGTGAAATTGCTAATAATATAGGTAATCCAAGGGCTGTAAGAGCAATAGGGCAAGCTAATAGGGGTAATCCTTTGCCTATAATAATTCCATGTCATAGAGTTATTAGTAAAAGTGGAGCTTTAATAGGCTATGCTGGTAATTATACAAACATACAAAAAATATTATTGGATCACGAAAAAGTGTATAAGTAAATTTTTATGGTAAGTTATTAATAAAAATAATACAAATTGAAAATAAAGAAAGAAAATTAATTGTAATATTATGTAAAATTTAAAATGCAATTAATTTTCTTTTTTTATTATACTCCCTTTTTTATTTTTATAAATTTTAATGATAAAAAATTTATAAATTATATTATTAGTAATAAATTAGTAAAATAAAAAATATAAAATTAGTATTTAATTAGTAATAAAATAGTAGTATTATATTAATATAAATAGTAGAATTCTATGAGTGAGGTAATAAATGGATAGACAAATAATAAATGAATTCAATAGATTATATTTTAGTAAAAAACAATTAGAGAGAAGAATATATGATAAGGAAGAATTGGAATATATATGGAAAATTATAGAAAAAGAAAGAGGAGAAAATTCTGTTGAAATATTATTTAAGGAAATTAAAAATGTAAAATTATGGTTTAATATAACGGATGATATAAAGCAAAATATAGAGTTTATAAAAAGAGTTAATGAAAGTGAACTTTTAGACTATTTACCTAATAGAAGTAAAAGTAAGTTTTTAGAAGCTAATATTAAGATAGATATAAATTCAAATTTAGAATTAAATAAAACAAATTTAATTGATGGTAATTTAGATAGTAAGATATTGTCAAACATTTACGATGTTTTACAAAATATAGAAAGTTATGGTGTGCAATTAAATATTAATAGTATAAAACAGATATATTTAGATATCTTTAAAGAAGATAATGCAATAAATGAAGCTCAAATTAAGGATATATTGGAGTTTTTAGAAGTTAAGGATAGAATTAGTCCAATAATAAAGATAGCTATAGTATATTTTTATATTATAAGATTTAAACCTTTTAGTAAGTATAGTGATATAATGGCGGGAATACTCACATATATGTATTTAATAAGGCAAGGTTATGGAATATTTAAATATTGTTCACAGAGTCATATAATTTTAGGAGAGCAGAAAAAGTATTATAATGCTATAGAAAATAGTAGATGTAGTAATGGTGATATAACATATTTTATAAGATATTATATAAATTCAATGAAATTAGCTATAGATTTATTAAATAAAGATGTAAACTGTAAATATGGTAAAAAGATAATAAAAGAACTTTTAGAAAGAAATAATGTCTTTTTAGAAAATAGACAAATTGATTTTATAAACAAGAGTATAAGCACTAATAATAAAATTGTAACAATAGAGGACTATAAAAGAGAAAGTAAAGTATCCTATGAAACAGCTAGAACAGATTTGAACAATTTAATAACATTAGGATTTTTTAAGATAAATAAGGCAGGAAAAAAATATGAATATTATTTTAACGATATTCCTACGATAATAGAAAGTTTTGAGGAATAAATGATGTTGACAATTCTCTTTAATTGATAGAAAATACTGTAGTGTAATTAAAAATATTTTTAGTTTATATCGAGCAGATGGGCGGCGAGACTACCCATAGGCTCTTTTTTTATGTAAAAATTAAAGTGGAGAGGGGAGATAACAAGTGAAAAATGTCTTGAAGGACAAAGTTTTTATGAAAACCATGCTGAGCTTAGCACTTCCTATAACATTCCAGAACTTTATAACATCATCACTAAATCTAGTAGATAACTTGATGATTGGAAAATTAGGAGAAGAGGCAATAGCTTCAGTTGGACTAGCTAATCAATATTTCTTTATTTTTATGTTATGTTTATCAGGTATAAACGCAGGAGCAAGTGTTTTTATGGCTCAGTATTGGGGAAGAAAGGATACTTCAAATATTAAAAAGATATTAGGTATTGATATAAGTGTAGGGTTTATAGCATCGATTATATTTGGTGGTATAGCATTAATATTCCCAGAAATAATAATGAGAATATTATCAAAAGATCCGAGAGTAGTAGAATTAGGTTCAAGCTACCTTAGAATAGTTTCTATAAGTTATTTATTTACTAATGTTACTCAAGGGTTTTCAGCAGCTTTAAGAAGTACAGAGCAACCTAAGGCACCGATGTATGCAAGTTTATTAGGTGTTTTATGTAACGCCTTTTTGAACTGGATATTTATATTTGGAAATTTAGGTGCAAAAGAAATGGGGGTAGCAGGAGCTGCCTTAGCTACAACAATTGCTCGTTTAATTGAAATGATATATATAGTATTTATGGTTTACTTTAAAAAGAATATAGTATCAGCAAACATAAAAGAACTATTTGGGTTTAACGTTGATTATATAAGAATGTATTTTAAAACATCAACTGCTGTTATTTTAAATGAATTATTATGGTCACTTGGTATGACAGCATATTCAATTGCTTATGCTCAAATAGGGACAAGTGCTGTTGCAACTATGCAAATATCAACAACTTTAAATAATATGTTTATGGTATTATCTATAGGGCTTGCTAGTGCAGCGGCAATAATGGTTGGTAATAAAATTGGAGCAAAACAGGAAAAAGTTGCTATTGATTATTCAATAAAACTTGAAGTGGTAGCTCCTATATTAGGATTGTTAGTTGGAGTATTATTATGGATTACTACACCATTAATAGTTAAACCTTTTAGTGTTACACCTGAAACAACTAAAAATACTATTACGGTATTAAGAATAATGGCTATATTCTGCCCGTTAAGATTTTATAATGTACTTATGATAGTTGGAATATTTAGAGGTGGCGGAGATACTTTATATTCAACATTAGTACAATTAGGAACAATATGGTGCTTTGCAGTTCCACTATCTTTTCTAGGAGCAACATTATTAAAGTTCCCAATAACGGCGGTTTACTTCTTAGTGTGTTGTGAGGAGCTTGTTAAATTCTTTTTTGAAAGAGCTAGATTAAAATCAGGTAAGTGGTTAAGAGATGTAATTGGAGAAACCCAAGGAGAAGTAGCTTAGTATATAAAGAGAGTTAAAGCTTAATATAATTAAGGGTAAAAAAGATTTTTATAAGTAAAAAACATCTTACAGATTAATTTTGTAAGATGTTTTTTTATATTAGAGATATTATTACAAACCATTTATGATAAAAATCTATTTAATAATAAGTTTTCTAATTGTTTGGTAATTTGCTTTTTATTATATTTTGAACGGTTTTTGGTAGCTCGTCCTGTTCCTCTTTAGTAAGATGAGCAGTTTCTATTAGTGGATGAATATATAATTCTACTTCGGCAGGTCTAATCCATGGTCCTTTAGAGCCTTCCATTATTTTATAAGAACCATTCATAGTAATAGGAACTATAGGAGCTTTAGATTTAGTGGCAAGTTTAAAGCTACCAGCTTTAAAGTCAGCCATTTTATCACCTTTACTTCTTGTGCCTTCTGGGAAAATAACCATTGAATCGCCATTTTTTAGGTTTTTAATTCCATGTATAATAGCTTCACCAGCTTTTCTGATATTACTTCTATCCATAAATACACAATTCATGAATTCCATCCAAGTTCTTACTCCGGCCATTTTCTTTATTTCAGTTTTTGCAATAAATCCTTTTGGAACATCAATTTGACTCATATATATAGGAATATCAAAGTTTCCTTGGTGATTTCCAACAAATAATACGGTTCTATCTTTAGGTAAATTTTCAGCACCATAAATAGTAACTTTAACACCAGCAACTTTTAGTAAACCTCTAGCCCATCCAGATGTATATTTATGAACGTATTCTTTCTTTTCTTGTAGAAGTCCATTCTTTTCAAGTCTTTTAACCTTAAAAATTGCAGGGATACTCATAATAAGACTTAAGAAAAAATATATATACCATATAATACTTCTAATCATAATAAATCAATCCTTTCCTTCTTATAACATCTATAATAATTACATAATATAAAGTATATAACAAACTAATAATATATAAAAGCAAATAAAAGGTTAATAATTCTACAAATTTTGAGAATGGTAGATTTCCTAGGAAATAAAATATGTAAGCAAATGGTTTACAATATTGACATTTTGTAGTTATTAGTATACAATTTACTTTGTTAGATGTGTCTCCATAGTTCAATGGATAGAACAGTCCCCTCCTAAGGGACAGATACAGGTTCGATCCCTGTTGGGGATACCATTAAAACCCGTAAGTCTAAAAATAAGGCTTGCGGGTTTTGTTTTTAAGTTTTAGGAAAATATTAACGTAAATCTTTCAGGCAGAGGAGATAAGGACGTAGCAGAACTTAAAGATAGATTAATAAATATTTAGAAATATAATATAAAGCAGATTAGAAGAGTGTAGTTTTTAAAACTAACTCTTTTAAATCTGCTTTTATCTTTATAAAATAAGAATAAAGATTTAAAAATTTTAAAAAACTTTAAAGTGAATATTATTCTATAAAAAAATTACATATGATATAATAGGAATTATTAGAATTTTAATACATTAGGAGTGTGATTATTTTTGGAGAGTTATACGTGGCAAATAGTATTGTTAATTATACTATTAGTTATGTCAGGATTTTTCTCAATGTCTGAAACGGCTTTAATGGCTTTAAGCAAAATAAGAATTAGGCATATGGTTGAAGAGGGAGTTAAAGGGGCTAAGCTAGTAGAAAAACTAACAGAAGAACCTAATAAGCTATTAGGAGCCATACTTATAGGGAATAATATAGTAAATATAGGAGCATCAGCATTAGCAACATCATTAGCTTTAAAAGCTTTTGGTGAAAGCGGAGTAGGAATTGTTACTGTAATAATGACTGTATTAGTTCTTATATTTGGAGAAATAACACCAAAATCAATTGCTAAGCAAAAATCAGAAAAAGTAGCTTTAAGAGTAAGTAAAATTATTAATTTAACAGTAAAGATATTTAAACCATTTATTGCTATTTTTACAGCGATATCAGGTATATTTATAAAGTTATTAGGATGTAATCCAAAAGCGTCAGAGCCATTTATTAAAGAGGAAGAACTAAGAACAATGGTGGGTGTTAGTGAAGAGGAAGGTGTATTAGAAGGCGTTGAAAAAGAAATGATATTTAACGTTTTTGACTTTGTTGATGCTCAAGTAAAAGATGTAATGGTTCAAAGAGTTGATGTAATAGCTGTGGATGTTAATGCCACATATGATGAAGTTTTAGAAGTTATAAAAACAGAACAATTCTCAAGAATACCTGTTTATAACCAAACTATAGATGATGTAGTTGGAATTTTAAATGTTAAAGATTTAATAATGGCTGAAAGAAATAAAGAGGACTTTAAGGTCATTGACTATATGAGGGAACCTTATTACACATTTGAGTTTAAAAAGATAAAAGAGTTATTTAGTGAAATGAAGAAGACAAGAAATCATATAGCAGTAGTTTTAGATGAGTATGGTGGAAATGTTGGTATAGTAACTATAGAAGATTTAATTGAAGAAGTATTCGGAGATATTGAAGATGAATATGATGATGAAAATAATGAAATAGAAGTAGTTAAAGAAGATGAATATATTGTAGATGGAAGTGCAAGGTTAGATGATATTAGTGATCTAATAGGAGTAAATATGGAATCAGAGGAATTTGACTCTGTAGGTGGCCTTATAATTGGAGAACTTGGTAGATTTCCAGAACAAGATGAAGAAATTACCAGCAATAATATTAGATTTGTTGTTGAAGATATAGACAAGAATAGAATTAAAAAGGTTAGGATATATACCTAGTTAGAGCTGATTACGAATATTTTATATTTGTAGTCAGCTTTTATAGTTAAGAAAGGATGAATAGATTTGAACTTTATGGAAGTAGCTATAGAGGAGGCTAAGAAAGCTTATATTAAGGGTGAGGTTCCCATTGGTGCTGTAATAGTTAAAGATGGAAATATAATTTCTAAAGCTCATAACTTAAAAGAGGCTTTAAAAAGACCTACAGCACATGCAGAAATAATGGCAATAGAAGAGGCTTGTGTTAAATTAGATAACTGGAGACTTAATGGATGTGAAATGTATGTTACATTAGAACCTTGTCCTATGTGTGCTGCTGCAATAGCGCAAAGCAGAATATCAAAGTTGTATATAGGAACTTTTAATAAGGATATGGGGGCATGTGGATCAACTATTAACTTATTAGATTATGATATATTTAATTTTTATGTAGATGTTAAATGGTGCTATAATGAGGAGTGCAGTAAGATTCTAACTGAATTTTTTTATAGTAGAAGAAACGGTAAGTAATAATAGAAAGAAGAGGATATATGAAATTAAAAAGAAAAATAAGAATATTAACTTTAACTATTTTACTTGGAATAATAGGTCTATTAAGTATAGTATCTATTAAATATATAAAAGAGGAAATAAAAAAGCAAACTATTAATAGGCTTAGGGATACATCAGCGTTAATTGCATCCGTTCCTTTAATTCAAGATAATTTAAATAAGCAAAATGGAAGTATAGTTATACAGAATTACACAGAAAAATTAAGGCTTAAAACTGGATTATTATTTATAACTGTTATAGATATGGAGGGGAGACGTTACTCTCACCCATTAAAGGAATATATAGGTCTTAGGTTTAGTGGAGGAGATGAGGCTGCTGTACTGAGTTATGGAGGAAGTTACATTTCTGAATCTATAGGTCATTTAGGAAAATCTATAAGAGCATTTTCTCCAATTTATAAAGATGGAGAGCAAGTTGGAGCTGTTTGTGTTGGAATGTTATCTGGAGATTTAAAAAATGAAGTTATATCATTTTTATCTAAAATGATGCCTATATTTATAACAACAGTAATTCTTGCAGTAATAGGGGCAACACTATTATCCATAAACATAAAGAAATCCATATTGGGATTAGAGCCAAAAGAAATAGCACTTTTATTAAAGGAAAAAGAGTCCATAATTAACAATATTAATGATGGATTAATTGCAGTAAATGATATAGGACAAATTAATCTTATAAATGATAGGGCTAAAGAAATTTTAAAAATAAATAATGATGATGTATATTATAGAATAACTGATTTATTAATGGAAACATTAATGGATAAAAAGGCTATGCATAATGTTGAAATTAGAATTCCAAATGGTATAAGAATAATGAGTAATTTTACAGCTATTTTAAATAAGGAAGGCAAAACACTTGGAGCTATAGTTACATTTCAAGATCTAACTAAGGTATCGCAAATGGCGGAAGAACTTACAGGAATACGAGAGTTAACATGGGATTTAAGAGCTCAAAATCATGAGTTTTTAAACAAGCTTCATACTATTGCTGGACTTATTCAGTTGGAAGAAAGTGATAAAGCATTAGAATATATTTTTGATACAACTGAGGTAAGAAGTGAAATAGCACAGATTATTGGAAAGATAGAAAACCCCACATTACAGGGGATTATATTTGCAAAATATAATTCAGCTCAAGAAGCTAAAATAAAATTTGAGCTAAGTAGTAATTCATATATGAAGAGTATTCCTAATAATATAAAAGTACAGGATATGGTTAGTATATTAGGAAACCTTTTAGAAAATTCTATTGAAGAATTGAAGGGTAAAAAGGATGGATGGATTTTTCTAGAGATTAGGCAAGAAGAAAATTTAAAAATTGTTGTTAAAAACAATGGTGCTAAAATTCCTGATGATATGAAAGAAAATATATTTAAGAGAGGATTTAGCACCAAAGAAGGGGAGAGAGGATTAGGGCTTTATAGCATAAATGAGATAATAGAAGCTTCTGGTGGGAAATTAACTTTAAAATCCCAGAGTATAACAGAGTGGATAGTTGAAATCTAATTTTGGAGGAAAACCGATGATTAATGTTATCTTAGTAGAAGATGATCCCATGGTAAGAGAAATAAACTATAAATTTTTAATGAAAATTGATGGGTTTAATGTAATTGGACAAGTTGATAGTATAGAATTAGCAAAGAAAAAAATAAGAGAAAGTGATGCCGATATAATATTATTAGATGTTTTTTTACCAGATGGAAGAGGTGTTGACTTATTGAGATGGATAAGACAAAATAACATAGATTTAGATGCACTTCTTATAACTGCAGACAACTCCTTAAATACTGTAAATGAAGCATTTAAATTTGGAGCTGTGGATTATTTGGTCAAACCATTTACTTTCAAACGCTTTAAGGAAGCTTTTGAGAAATATAGAGATAGGCATGATAAGCTAATAGAGAAAAAAACTTTAAATCAAGAAAGCATAGATGAATATATATTAAATTCAGGTAAGAGGAATACAGATAATAAACATAATGACTGTGATGGGGAACTTGCAAAGGGATTAAATAAGAATACATATAATGAAATTTGGAAATATATAAGTAGTAATATTACTGGAAAGTTTACGGCAGATGAATTGGCTGACAATGTGGGATTAGCTAGAGTAACTGTTAGAAGGTATTTAGAGTATATGTGTAAAGAAGAAAAGTTGAATCTAAATTTTGAATATGGTAAAGTAGGAAGGCCTGTTCATTATTATGAAGCTAAGCGATAGAGCTTAGCTTCTTTTTTTAGACCAAAAAGACCAAAATAAACAAAAAGACCACAATATTGTTTAGAGAATGATTAGAAAATATAATCTAAATAGGGTAATAATACCCTTGTATAAATTGGTTTTAGGGGGATGTAATAATGAAGAAGAAATTATTAGCGTTAGTAATGTCAGTTGCTATTGCTATTCCAGCAGTATCTTTTGTTGGATGCGGAAGTACTCAAAGTGCTGATGTTGTTATTATAGGAGCTGGTGGAGCTGGGTTAGCAGCAGCAGTTCAAGCAAAACAAGATGGTGCTAAAAATGTAGTCGTACTAGAAAAGATGCCATTAGTTGGAGGAAATACTAACAGAGCATCAAGTGGTATAAATGCAGCTGGAACTAAGTATCAAGAAGAAAAAGGAATAGAAGATTCTGTAGAAACTATGATAGAGGATACTATGAAGGGTGGACATCAAAAGAATAACCCTGATTTAGTTAAAAAGTTAGCTGAAGATTCAAATGGATCAATTGAATGGTTAACAGATTTAGGAGCAGATTTAACAGATGTAGGTAGAATGGGAGGAGCTTCAGTTGATAGATGTCATAGACCAACTGGAGGAGCTGCTGTTGGAGCACATTTAGTTGATACATTAAAGAAAGCTGCTGAAAAGAAAGAAGTCGATGTAAGACTTTGGAATAAGGCTGAAGAAGTAGTACTTGATAAAGAAGGAAAAGTTTCAAGTGTTAAAGCTACTAATAAGGAAGGAAAAGAATATGTTATAAATACTAAAGCTGTTGTAATTACATCTGGTGGATTCTCAGCTAATCAAGAATTAGTTGTTAAATACAACCCAGCTTTAAAAGGATTCTCAACAACTAACCACAATGGAGCAACAGGTGATTGTATAGAAATAGCTGAAAAGCTTGGTGCAGACTTTGTTGATATGAAAGAAATTCAAACTCATCCAACTGTTGTACCAGAAAAAGCAGTTATGATAGCAGAAACTGTAAGAGGTAATGGAGCTATTTTAGTAAATAAAGAAGGTAACAGATTCTTTAATGAACTAGATACAAGAGATGCTGTTTCAAAAGCAATATTAAGTCAAAAAGATGGAATGGCATATATAATATTTGATGACGGTTTAAGAAAAGGCTTAAAGCAAGCTGAAGAATATTTTAACATGGGACTAGTTACAGAAGGAGATTCTATAGAAGATTTAGCTGGAAAACTAGAAATGGATGGAGCTACATTAAAAGCTACAATCGAAAAATATAATGGTTTTGTTTCAGCAAAAAATGATTCAGACTTTGGAAGAACTTCAATGAAGAAAGAATTAAATGAAGGTAAATTCTACGCAATACCAGTAGCACCAGCTGTTCACCACACAATGGGTGGAATTAAGATAGATACAAATGCTAAAGTTGTAAATAAAGATGGAAATACTATTCCAGGATTATTCGCAGCAGGTGAAGTTACTGGAGGAGTTCATGGTGCAAATAGATTAGGCGGAAACGCTTTAGCAGATATAATTGCATATGGAAGAACTGCAGGAAAAAATGCTGTAGATTTTATAAAAAAATAATTAATTAAGTTTCGGAGGAAATATATATGAAGAAATTAGGAGCTATATTAGCATCAACAGTTTTAGCAGCTACTTTATTAGTAGGATGCGGAGGTGGAAAGTATGTTGACGGTACTTACACTGGAGAAGGTAAAGGAAATGCTGGTAGTATTAAAGTAGAAGTTAAAGTAGAAAAAGGTAATATTTCAGATATAAAATTAGTGGAAAGTCATGAAACTCAAACTCTAGTAGATGGAGTTAAAGAAAGCATGTTCCCAGATATAATAAAGAAACAAGGAACAGAAGACGTTGAAGCTATAAGTGGAGCTACAAATTCATCAAAAGGTGCTTTACAAGCTGTAAATGATGCTTTAAAACAAGCTACTAAATAATTTATATAGTATGTTAAAAATAGAGGGATTATAAAAACCCTCTATTTTTTTATATAGAATTATTAATAAATTTTTAATTGATATAAGTAACTTTAAAGGCGTATAATGGTAAATAACATAATAATAGCAAAGGAGTGAGTTTATATGGACCCAATAGCTTTTGAGGCATTTGGCATAGAAATTAGATGGTATGGAATAATAATATCAATGGGTGTTATTGCAGCAATGATTTTAACATATTTTATGGCTAAAAAGAAAAAGCTAGATTTTGAAGTTATTATAGATGCATTTTTATGGGTATTTCCATTCTCTATAATAGGAGCTAGGTTATATTATGTAGCTTTTGAGTATCAAAATTATCATAGTTTTATGGATGTAATAAACATAAGGCAAGGGGGAATGGCTATACATGGAGGTGTAATAGCTGGACTTATAGTAGGAGTTATATTTGCAAAGGTTAGAAAAATTAATTTTTTTGAATATGTAGACATAGTTATGCCAGGAGTTATATTAGCTCAGGCTATAGGTAGATGGGGAAATTTTATGAATCAAGAGGCACATGGTGGCCCTGTCACTAAGGAGTTTATAAGTAAATTTCCTGAGTTTATACAAAATGGAATGCATATAAGTGGAGTGTATTATCATCCTACTTTTTTATATGAATCAGTTTGGAACTTATTAGTGTGTGGAATATTAATATATATTCTTTTAAAGAGTGAAAAATCAGAAGCTGGAGTCATATTAGGAAGTTATATGATGTTATATTCATTAGGAAGATTCTTTATAGAAGGATTAAGAACTGATAGTTTAATGTTTTTGGGATTAAGAATAGCCCAAATAGTAAGTATTATTGGAATTTTATTAGGAATAGGTCTAATAGTCTGGGTCAAAAAAAGAAAAAATTTATATTAGTAATATAAGTTTTTATTAAGAGAATTTAGTATAATAAACTAAATTCTCTTATTTATTTGAAATATAATACTGAATTTACAGATAAAATATAGATATACATAATGTATAGTATGTTTTGTGTATTGCAATATACACTTGTATATGATAATATAGGAAAGTAGTTAAAATTAAATAGCTATTATATGGAGAGATGTCCGAGTGGTCGAAGGAGCACGCCTGGAAAGCGTGTATAGGGGCAACTCTATCAGGGGTTCAAATCCCCTTCTCTCCGCCATGCCGTGCTAGATGGGGAGTTAGCGGTGCCCTGTAACCTGCAATCCGCTATAGCAGGATTGAATTCCTGGCATAGGCTTTAATTTGTAGGGTCTGCCCTATGTAAGTGGTGTTGATGGTCGGGTCCCATGCGACGTAAGTGCATGAACCTCGTCAGGTCCGGAAGGAAGCAGCGATAAGTGATTACTGCGTGTGACATGGATCAATCTTACCAGAGCTAACTGCATAGGTAACGCCTATAGATTACTGTCAAAGCCAGGTGCACGGTTTTTTAATTAAAACCTTTCTCTGATGGAAAGGCTTTTTTAATGTATAGGTAAATTTATCATTAATTAATATTATTTAAATTAAATAATATAATGATTTTTAATTAAATTTAGGTTACTCTTCAATAGGATTAACATACAATAGGACAAGAAAACGAGGGAAGTTTGTAAGAACTACCCTCGTTTTCTTATTTACTTAAGTTTATAAAAGTATATTTTAATCCATTTTTAGAATCTATTTTTTCTTCAGATTTAAAATCTATATTCCAATCATTTAAATTAATCTCAGGGAATTTAGTATCGCCTTCAAAATCTTTATTAATAATAGTTAAGTAAAGCTTATTACTATGAGGAAGAAGAGCTTTATAAATTTCTCCACCACCAATTATAAATGCTTCATTTTCAGAGTTTTTATAATTAGATATAACATCATTTAGGTTATTATATACCTCTACCATGTCTGAATCTACCTTAAAGTTAGTATCTCTTGTTATAACAATATGCTTTCTATTAGGTAGTATGCCGGGTAATGATTGAAAAGTTTTTCTTCCCATTATAATTATATTTCCAGATGTAATCTCTTTAAACCTTTTAAGGTCTTCAGAAATATGCCATAAAAGTTTATTGTCTCCACCTATAATGCTATTATTTGCCTTTGCAACAATTATAGATAACATTAAACAGATACCTCCATTTTAATTGCTGGATGATATTCATAGTTTTCTAGTTTTATATCATCTGGAGTAAAATCATAGAAGTTTTTAATTTCTGGATTTATCCAAAGCTTAGGAGCATCATATTCATCGTTTGCCCTAGATAATTGCAATTTCATTCCTTCTACTTGATTTTCGTAAATATGTGCATTATTAATTACATGTGTAAATAATCCTGGCTTAAGTCCTGTAACTTGAGCAATTAAATGAACTAATACAGCATATTGACTTGTATTAAATGGTACTCCTAATGGAATATCACCAGAACGTTGAATAAGCATACAGTTAAGCTTACCATCAGTAACATCCCACATAGTTAAGAAGCAGCAAGGTTGTAATGTCATATGAGGAAGGTCTTCTATATTCCACATAGTCATTAACATTCTTCTATCTTGAGGATTAGTTTTTAAAGTTTCTATAAGCTTATCTATTTGGTTAAACTTAGCTATTTGATAACCATAACCTCTACCAATAGTGTTATTTTCATCAACCCATTCATCCCAAATGTGTACATTTTGTTCTTGTAGTTTTGTTACGTCATTAGATTGATCTTTATATATCCATAGCATTTCTTTAACTGCTGTTTTAAATGCAACAAATTTTGTTGTTAAAATTGGAAATTCTTTTTCTAAATTAAATTGCATTACTTGATGTGGAAGTTTATATGTAGATACCCCAGTTCTATTATTGTCGTAATAACCATTATCTAAAATATCTTGTACTATAGTTAAATATTTTTTATCGTAAAGACTCATTATTATACCTCCAATATTTTAATTATTATATTTTATCATAAAAGTTATTACAAAAATAGAACTAAGTAACTGGATATTTTAGTATGAAAAATATTTAGGGTTTTATAAATAAAGTTAAAGTTATTTTATTTAATTTGTTCATAAATAGATAGTATTGTATAATGAAATATAAGTAAGGATACTTAAAGATTTCGTTTAAGAAAGAGAGGTAATTAGCATGGCGTATACAGCTTTATATAGGGAGTGGAGACCTAAAACTTTTTATGATGTTGTTGGTCAAGAACATATAACCACTACTTTAAAAAATCAAATATTAAATGATAGAATTGCCCATGCATATCTTTTTTGTGGAACAAGAGGTACAGGAAAGACATCAACAGCAAAGGTTTTTGCAAAGGCATTAAATTGTTTAAATCTTAAAGATGGTGAACCTTGTAATGAATGTGAAATGTGCACAAAAATAAATAATGGATTAGCAATAGATGTAACGGAATTAGATGCAGCTTCAAATAATGGTGTAGATAAGATAAGAGATATTATAGATGATGTAAAGTATCCACCTCAAGAGGCACATTTTAAGGTTTATATAATGGATGAGGTTCATATGTTGTCAACAGGAGCAGTAAATGCTTTTTTAAAGACTTTAGAAGAACCACCAAATAACGTAATATTTATATTGGCAACTACAGATCCACAAAAATTACCTATAACTATTCTTTCTAGATGTCAGAGATTCGATTTTAAAAGAATAAATAATAGTGATATTATAGCTAGGCTTAGAAAGATTGTAACGGAACAAGGTGTTTTTGCAGATGACAAGAGTTTAGCACTTATAGCAAGAGTTTCAGATGGTGCTATGAGAGATTCTTTAAGTATATTAGATCAAGCTATTGCAATGGGTGATGGAAGTGTACAGTATGAAACTCTAATAAATATGTTAGGTTTAGTAACAAATGAGTATTTATTTAATTTAACTAATGCAATAACACAAAGAAATGTAGAAAAATCAGTAAATATAATAGATGAAGTTGTTTATTCGGGAAAAGATATGTATCTATTTATAAAGGATTTAGTTGCTCATTATAGAAATATTTTAATGGCAAAGGTAACTAATAATCCTGAAGAAGTATTAGATATGTCAGAGGAAAATATTAGCTTAGTTAAAGAGCAAGCTTCTAGAATAAGAGCTGAAGAAGCTATGAGGTGTATTAGAATACTTCAAGAGGCTGAAGGGAATGCTAAGTTAAGTAAACAAGCAAGATTATATTTAGAGCTTGCAGTAATAAAAATGTGTAAAATAGAATATGATACGTCTAATGAAGTTATATTATCAAGAATAAACAAGTTAGAAGAAGGGCTTAAAAATGGTAGTTTAAAAGTTGTATCAGAGATGCCTAAAGCAAAGAAAAATAACAATATAGATGAATCTAAAAAAATATCAGTACAAAAAATAAACGAAAAATCTAAAGAAATTAAGGGTAATGAAAATTCAAATGTAAAGATACAAGATATACAAAGGGCTTGGAAGGATATTTTAGAAAGAATAAAAACCAGAAGAGCAATGATAGTATATGCATCTTTACTTACAGGTAAGCCAGTAGAATGTAAAGATGGAATAGTTACAGTACGATATGAAGAAGAATACAAATTTAATAAGAGTAGATTAGAAAAACCTGAATATAGGGCCATTATTTCTGAAATACTTGCAGAGATTTTTAGAGAAGACTTAAAGGTAGTATTTGAAGTAGATGAAGGAGTAAAAAGCGAAAAATCTACAGAAGAAATGCTTTTAGAAACTTTAGGAGAAGAGTTTGTAGATGTTCTTGATGAATAAATAGATTCAAATTTTATAATAAAAACATATGTAAATGTAGTCAAGTTTAGTATAATACTATATAATAAAAAATAGATTTTTAATAAAAAGGAGGATTTTTTTATGGCAAAAGGAGGATTCCCTGGTGGATTTGGGGGAGGAAATATAAATAACCTAATGAAACAAGCTCAAAAGCTTCAAAAAGACATGGAACAAATGCAAAAGGATCTTGAAACAAAGGAATTCGAAGCATCTGTTGGAGGCGGAGCAGTAGTAGTTAAAGCTAATGGTAAGAAAGAAGTTATTTCAATTAATATAAAACCAGAAGTTGTAGATGCTGATGACGTAGAAATGTTAGAAGATTTAGTTCTTAGTGCAGTAAATGAAGTATTAAGAAAAGCTGAAGAAGAAACAGCTAATAATATGGGTAAACTTACAGGTGGAATGAACATACCTGGGTTATTTTAATAATCAAAAGATTAGAAATTAGGGAATTGAATGTTTTAAATATTCAATTCCTAAATTTTTTAGAAAGGGTGTATTAAATGGATTTTTATCCAGTTGCTATAGAAAAACTTATAGAAGAGTTTGCAAAGCTTCCAAGTATAGGGCAAAAAACAGCACAAAGGCTAACTTTGCATATTTTAAATTTGCCGGAGGATGAGGTAAAAGAGTTTGCGACAGCTCTTGTTAAAGCAAGAGGAACAATCAAATATTGTACAGTATGTGGTAATTTTACAGATAAAGATCCATGTGCGATATGTGGAAACCCTAATAGAGATAAAAATGTGATATGTGTAGTTGAACAGCCTAAAGATATTATGACAATGGAGAAAGTTAAAGAGTTTAATGGAATATATCATGTGTTGCATGGAAATTTATCTCCAATGCAAGGGCGAGGTCCCCAAGATATTAGAATAAGAGAATTGGTAGCAAGAATGAGTGCAGATGTTAAAGAAGTAATTATAGCTACCAACCCTAACATAGAAGGAGAAGCAACAGCTATGTATATAGCAAGAATTCTTAAACCTTTAGATATAAAGGTTACAAGAATAGCTTCAGGAATACCAGTAGGTGGAGATTTAGAGTATGCTGATGAAGTAACTCTTTCAAAAGCTTTAGAAGGCAGAAAAGAAATTTAAAAGTAAATTATAAGAAGCTCGGACGGAATCTATTTTAATTATATCCATCTGAGCTTTTTTAAAATAAAGTTTTAAAACAAAAGGAGGAATATAAGAGGCTATATGAGAAAAGTACTAAAATTATTATTTAGTAGAATGGTTATTGTTGGATTGCTTATCTTAATTCAATTAGGAATCTTAGCTTTTGCTATATGGAAACTTAGTGAATCTTTTATTTACTTATATACACTATTTATAATACTAAGTCTTATAGTAGTTATTTATATAGTAAGTAGAAAAGATAATCCATCATATAAGCTTGCTTGGACAATACCAGTTCTTTTATTTCCTGTATTTGGGGGATTGTTTTATCTTATATTTGGAGGAAATAAAACAAGTAAAGAATTCAAAGAAAAGATGGCAAAGGTACATAATAAAACAGCCAAATTTTTACCACAAGATGTGGAAATATTAAATGAAATACAAAAGGAAGATAAGTCTATAGTAAATCAAGTAAAATATATAAAGGATTATTCTATGTATCCCATATATAAAAATACAACTACAGAATATTTATCACCTGGAGAAGTATTTTTTGAAAAATTAAAAGAAGAACTTAAAAAAGCTGAACATTATATATTTATGGAATACTTTATAATTCAAGAAGGTTTAATGTGGGATAGTATATTAGAAATACTATCTGAAAAAGCTAGACAAGGCGTAGATGTAAGAGTTATATATGATGATATGGGATGTCTTCAAACATTGCCTTATAAATATAATGAGAAATTAGAAAGTTTAGGGATAAAGTGTTTTGTGTTTAACCCATTTGTTCCGTTTGTTTCTTTAATAATGAATAATAGGGATCATAGAAAAATAACTGTAATAGATGGACATACAGCCTTTACAGGTGGAATAAATCTAGCTGATGAATATATAAACGAGATAGTTAGATTCGGGCACTGGAAAGATGCATCTATTATGATAAAGGGGGAAGCTGTATGGAATTTAACTATGATGTTTCTACAAGTTTGGGATTTCAATACTAACATACAAGAAGACTATGAACTTTTTAAGCCAGATAAACATTTTGAAGGAATATTTGAATCAGATGGATATGTCCAACCTTATGGAGATAGTCCATTAGACTCTGAAACTGTAGGAGAGAATGTTTATTTAAATATTATAAATAAAGCAAAAGATTATGTTTATATAAATACTCCTTATTTAATTGTTGATAATGAATTAGTTACAGCATTAACATTAGCAGCTAAAGGTGGAGTTGATATAAGAATAGTTACTCCTCATATAGAAGATAAATGGTATGCTCATATTGTAACTAGAGCATATTACGCTCAACTTATAGAGGCTGGAGTTAAGGTATATGAGTACACACCTGGGTTTATACATTCTAAAACATTTGTATCTGATGATGAAATAGGTGTTATAGGAACTATAAATATGGATTATAGAAGTTTATATTTACATTTTGAATGTGGAGTTTGGCTATATAAAACTAAATCTGTATTTGAAATAAAGGAGGATTTTTTGAATACCTTAAAAGTATGTCAAAGAATTACTCTAGAAGATTGCAATAAAGTTAAATGGTCAAATAGATTTATTAGATCAATACTTAGAGTTTTTGCACCTCTTATGTAATAAAAGATTGGTATATTAAGAATTTAATTTTTGATATATCAATCTTTTTTTATAAAGTATAAAAATTTTGAAGATATGAAACAAGTAATATCCATAATTTTAGAAATCTTAAATTATAAAATTGATATTACTAAATTAATGTGTAATAGCTATTTTATTCTTAATAAATAGTTTATGTTAAGGAAATATTAAGAAATTTTAATGTTTTATATTAAGAAATAGGGGGTAGACTAAAAAGAGTTGATTATAAGATTATAGGAGGGGACTTTAGTGAAGGTTTTAGAAGTAAATAATTTACGTAAAAAACTTGGGAAGAGAGAAATCATAAAGGGAGTAACATTTTCTGTAGAAGAAGGAGAAATATTTGGATTTTTAGGACCAAATGGAGCAGGAAAGACAACAACAATAAGAATGCTAGTGGGACTTATCAAACCTGATTCAGGAGTAATTTCAATTTGTGGACATGATATACAAAAGGAATCTATTAAGGCATTAGAGCAAGTTGGAGCTGTTGTTGAAAATCCAGAATTATATAAATACCTAAGCGGTAGAGAAAATCTTATGCAAATTGCAAGAATAAGAAAGGTCTCAGTAGAAGAAGTTAATGATACTATTAAGTTAGTTGGATTAGAAAATAGAATAGATGATAAAGTAAAAAGATATTCTTTAGGTATGAAACAAAGATTAGGTTTGGCAGCCTCACTTTTATCAAGTCCTAAATTATTGATATTGGACGAACCAACTAATGGTTTAGATCCATCAGGTATTATAGATTTTAGAGAAATTGTAAAGCAAGCAGCAAGAAAAAGAGGAATGGCTGTTTTTGTATCATCACATATATTAGCTGAAGTACAGAATTTATGTGATAGAGTTGCATTTATAAATGATGGGGTAATAAAAGCGGTAGAAGATATACATGATAATACTATGGCAACAGAAAAAGACATAATATGTTTAGTATCTTCAAGTGATAAAGCTACTTTAATAAAAGAAATAAAATCACAAACTTTTGTACAAAACGTTAGAGAAATAGAAAAGGGATTAGAAATAATATTAGAATCTAATAAAACTCCTAGCTTAGTAAATGCTTTAGTAAATGCTAATTTAGAAATAGAAGAAGTCTTTAAAGAGAGAAAGGGACTAGAACAAAGATATATGGAATTAGTAGAAGGAGGTATTAGATAGATGTTATTTACATTAATAAAGAATGAGTTTATAAAGCTTGTTAAGAAGGCAAAAACTTGGATAGTGTTTTGTTTATTTTGTATATTTATAGGTTTGACTATATTTGGTGCATTTAAATCAGATCAAAATATGAGATATAATATGTCACCAGAAAAACAATTAGAATATGTAAATGAAGATTTAAAATATATAGATAAAGAAATAGCTGATTTTAAAAATATGTCAGAAGAGGATAAAATAAAAAATGCACAATATATTTTAGAAACAGAATCTAGAAAATCTGAAGCTGAAGAAAGAAAAAAAGAGTATGAGAATATTATAACTAATGGAGTTCCAAATGATCAGTGGAAGAAAGAACTAGATGAGAATATAAAATATGCAGAAGAAGCAGTTAAACGTTGGGAAGAAAAAGAAATAGATGAAAGTAATCAAACTTGGTATCTTCAAGATAAACAAAGATTAGAAGAATATAAATATCTTAAAGATAATAATATAAAACCTTTATATGGATGGGAGTTTGAAGCTTATGGTTATATGAAAACTCTTATGGTATTCTTAGCATTAGCAGTTTTAGTATCTGGTATTGCAGTATTTATGAGCGATATAGTATCAGGGGAATGTACACCAGCTACATTAAAATTCTTGTTGGTTCAGCCAATAACTAGAGGTAAAGTATTATTGTCTAAATTTATAACAGCTACACTAACAACAGTAACAATGATAGTTGGAGTAGAGCTTATAGGGTTTGGAATAGTAAATTTAATAAGTCCAATTAATACGTCAATTTATCCAGTAACAATAGGACGATTATATAAATCACAAATATCAAAAACAACAGGAATACGTGAGCTTGTATCGGTAGCAGGATCAGGTGAAATGGTTACAAATCAAGAACTATTTGTTAAGGCAATGCTATTGCAAGTATTATTTATAATAACAGCTTGTGCAGTAATATTCTTAATATCAAGTGTAATAAAAAGTAGTATGGTAACAATGGCAACAACTGTTGTTGTATCAGTTTTCCTTACAATAGGATGTGTATCATTAAAACCATTAAAAGCTATAGCCCATTTAATATTTTTAAATTATGCAGATACAATTAGTGTTATAGTTGGCTCAACTCCATTGATGTATGGCAATGTTAATATGACTATGAATAACGGTATAATAGTTATGATTATAACATCAATTTTAAGTTATGTAATAGGACATCTTGTATTTACTAGAAAAGATATCTTAATTTAATAAAAAAGCAAAAATATAGGATTTATTTTAAATAAATCCTATATTTTTTTACTATAATTCCTTTTAATGTAATAAACATATATAAAAGACGTATATATTTACCATAAGGTGGAAAGTATTTTAATAAGATGTATTAGGAGGCGATTGTATGAATAAGGGGATAATAATGGATTTATTAATGCAAAAGGTAGATTATAGTAAAGAAGATCAAGAAATAATTGACAATATAGAAAATGCTAGAATGGAAATGGAAGTAGCACGAGAAATGTTTAATGCAGTTAGTGATCCAAAGCTAATAGAACTTGCTATACATGCAGAAGATGTAGCTAAAATGAGATATGACTATTTAATTTCAATTGCTAAGAAAAGAGAAATACGAAGAAATATAGACTAAAGTTATTTTTGTAGTAGTATAATAGTTACAAAGGAGGAGATACATATGGATTATAGAATGATGGTGTATGCTTTAGTTGGATTACTTTTACTATATGTAGTTATAAAATTTTTAAAATGGCCTTTAAAGATACTTATAAATGGTGTAATAGGAATAGTTTTATTGTATATAGCAAACTTTATAGGCGGATATCTTGGATTTGCTATAGGAATAAATGCAGTAACAGCTTTAATTGCAGGTTTTCTAGGGGTACCGGGTGTAATATTCCTAATAATTTTCCAATTATTTTTGTAACATAATAAAAGAGAGATTCAACTTAGAATTTGAATCTCTCTTATTTTTTGAAGAGAGAGGGAACCAATGGTTCCCAAAAGTCTATATAGATGGGAGTTAGAAGTTTTTCTTAATTTGCCAATGAGTGAAAAGCTCCTTATAGAAACAGTATATGGGTTAGTTAAAAAAGTGTTACTTTATATTTTTTTTTAGACACTTTAATAGTAATATAAATATAGATAACATAAGAGGAGGAAAAAGATATGCCAGCAGGAAATGGAGTTAATTGTAAATATTGTCCTGAATATGAGAAAAAGCGTTGTAATGGAGATGATAAGGGGTGTTTATGTTATAAGTGCCCAAGACATTTAGGACAATGTAGATGTGTTAAATACTGTAGGGAAACAGAATCAATATTAACATTTTTTGATGAGGAATGGGATACACTATAGTAGTAAATAAAATATATATTATATTGCCAAACATGTGATATATATATATAATACATAGGATTAGTAAATAAAATATACAAAAGAGAGGAAATATTAAAGTGAAAGAAAAAGGAAAAAAGTTTTTTCAAGAGTTTAAAGAGTTCGCTATGAAGGGTAACATTATAGATTTAGCTGTTGGGGTTGTTATAGGTGGAGCATTTAATAAAATAGTATCATCTTTAGTTAAAGATGTAATAATGCCTTTAGTTGGATTATTGACAGGCGGGGTAAATTTTGAATATTTAACATTAGTGCTTAAAGCAGAAGAAGGTGGAAAGCCAGCAGTTACATTAAACTATGGAGTATTTATTCAAAATGTAGTTGATTTTCTAATAATAGCATTATCAATATTTATTATGATTAAAATTATTAATAGGTTAAATAGGAAAAAAGAAGAAGAAAAAGTAGTGGAAGAAAAGAAACCTTCAAAGGAAGAAACATTATTAACTGAAATAAGAGATATATTGAAAGAATCAAATTCTTGTAAATCTATTGAAAACACTAATGAGTAAATTATAATATAAATAAAAAAGCTAATATTTCGTTTTTGAAGAAGAACGATATTAGCTTTTTTTATTTCTTTCTCGTGCGTTAAAATTTTTATGGGTAAAAGCTCTTCTATTATACTCAACTAATGAACAGGTCTATAATTATGAGTTTTTATTAAGTTATAAGAATATTCAGAAATACAAGTAGTATAATTTAATAAAACTACATAATTTCCATAGCATTATTTTTATTAATTTTAATAGTTTCTTTAAGTTGTCTACCAAAGGACTTTCTTTTTATTTCAAACTTTACTTTAGTACCCTCTAGAGTATAAATCCTCAATCTAATCCTTTTTTTTCAGATAAAACTTGCATTAAAATTTACCTCCTATTTGTTTAAAAATGAATTACTTTGTCTACAAATTAATAAATACAAAAGTAATTTTATATTTAGGGACCTTTTTATAAAAAAATAAGTACATAAATAAATGAATAACATATTATAAAAATATCTATTTAAATATCTATTTAAATATAAATAGATATTTTCAGTATAAAATTACTTAATAAAAATTCTAAAAAGCGTATTAATTAGTTGTTATATATAGGAAAAAGAAGTGAAATATACAACAATAATATTTTTTAGTATATAAAATAATAGATTGGAGGGCGTATAATGCATAAAAAACTATTTATTCCTGGACCTGTTGAAGTACGGGCTGATGTTTTAGAGCAAATGGCGAAACCTATGATAGGTCATAGAAGTAAAGAGGCTTCTATACTTCAACGAAGAATAAGCGATAATTTAAGAAAGATTTTTTATACTGAAAGTGAGATTTTACTTTCAACTACTTCAGGAAGCGGACTTATGGAGGGGGCAATAAGATCTTGTACTGCTAAAAGAGCTGCTGTATTTTCTATAGGAGCCTTTGGAAAAAGGTGGTATGAAATGGCAGTGGCTAATAATGTTCCAGCAGATTTATTTGAAGTAAAAATGGGGCAATCTATAACACCTGAAATGGTGGATAGGGAATTAAAAACAGGGAAATATGATTTGGTGGCAGTTACACATAATGAGACATCAACAGGAGTAATGAATCCAGTTGAAGATATTGGAGAGGTAATAAAGAAATATAAGGATATAGTGTTTATAGTAGATACTGTTAGTTCAGCAGTAGGGACTAAAATAGAAGTAGACAAATGGGGAATAGATATTTGTATTACTTCAACACAAAAGGCAATAGGACTTCCACCAGGAATGTCTATTTGTACATTCTCTAAAAAGGCTAAAGAAAGAGCAGAAAAGGTTCCTAATAGAGGGTTTTATTTAGATCTTTTAGCATTATATAAATATATTCAAAAAAAGGATTACCAATATCCTTCAACACCATCATTATCTCATATGTATGCCTTAGATTATCAGCTTGATTACATTCTTAATAAAGAAGGATTAGAAAATAGATTTAAAAGACATATTGAAATGGCGCAGGTAGTTAGAAAATGGGCAGAGAAATATTTTGAAATATTTCCAGATAAAAAATGTTTATCTAATACTTTAACAACTATAAAGAATACAACAAGTATAGATATTTCAGATTTAAATAAAAAGTTGGGGGAAAGAGGTTTTCAAATCTCAAATGGATATGGAATATTAAAAGATAAAACATTTAGAATAGCTCATATGGCTGATTGTCAAATATCAGATATAAATGACTTATTAAAAAATATAAATGAAATATTAAAGTTAGAATAAATAAAGAAGAGTTTAGAGGTGGGGAAAACTCTAAACTCTTTTTAATAATTAAATAAGGGGGCGAAATAATGTATAAGGTTTTAGCAAGTGATGGACTTGAAAAAAGTGCTATAGATAATTTAGTTTCATTTGGGTTTTATGTTGAAAATAATCATTATAGTGATGATGTATTAATTAAAAGGATAAAGGATTTTGATGTTTTAATTGTAAGATCAGCAACTAAAGTAAGAAAAAACATTTTAGATGAAGCAATAAAGGGGAATTTAAAATTAATAATAAGAGCAGGTGTAGGAACAGATAATATAGATGTAGATTATGCTTGTAGTAAAGGAGTATCTGTTGGAAACACTCCTAATTCTAGTTCAAATGCTGTTGCTGAATTAGTTCTAGGTCATATGTTTGCATTAACTAGATTTATTGGAATTTCTAATTATACAATGAGAAATGGACAGTGGAATAAGAAAAAATATAAGGGTGTAGAGCTTAATGATAAGACTTTAGGAATAATAGGTATGGGGAGAATAGGTAGATCCTTAGCAAAAAAAGCAGAAGTTTTGGGGATGAAGGTTCAATATTATACTATAGAAGAAAAGCATAAGGACTTAAATTATGATTTTCTCTCACTAGAAGAAGTTCTTAAAACGTCAGATTTTATATCATTACATGTTCCATATGAGAAAGAAAAAGGAGCTTTAATAGGTAAAAGAGAATTAAATATAATTAAAGATGGAGCTTATATAATTAATTGTGCAAGAGGAAAGGTTATAGATGAAGAAGCTCTTTTAGAATCTTTAAATAGTGGGAAAATAGCTGGTGCGGGAATTGATGTTTTTGAAGAAGAACCAACAAAAAATAAGGATTTAGTAAGTCATCAGAATGTTAGTTGCACTCCACATATTGGGGCAGCAACAAAAGAGGCTCAAGAAAGAATAGGAGAAGAAGTTGTATCAATTATAAAAGACTTCTTTAAAATAGATGATTAATATTTAATCTTAGGAGGAGAAAGTATGGCAATAGTTAGACCTTTTATGGCATTGAGACCCACAGAAGAACTTGCTTCAAAAATAGCGGCATTGCCCTATGATGTTATGAATAGGAAAGAAGCAAAAGAAATAGTACATGGAAATGAATATTCATTTTTGCATGTAGATAGAGCAGAAATAGATTTAGATGATTCTATAGATATGTATGATAGTAGTGTTTATAATAAAGCAAAAGAAAATTTAGATAAAATGGTAGATTTAAAATGGTATGTTCAAGATAATATCCCTTGTTTATATATATATAGGCAAATAATGAAAGGAAGAGAACAAACAGGATTAGTATTATGTACTTCTGTGGATGATTATAGAAATAATATTATTAGAAAGCATGAGTTAACAAGGGAAGAAAAAGAAATTGATAGGATTAATCATGTTGATGCATGTAATGCTAATACAGGACCAATATTTATGACTTATAGAGAAAATAAAAAGATAACTAGTATAATAGATAATTGGGTTAAAAAGAAGCCGATTTATGATTTTATATCAGAAGATGGTAATGGACATGTGGTTTGGGTAATTGATAATAAAGAAGAAGTAGATAAATTACAAGATTTATTTAAAGATGTTGAATATTTATATATTGCTGATGGACATCATAGATCAGCTTCAGCTGTTAAGGTTGCAGAACTTAGGAGAAAAGAAAAAGGTAAATATACAGGAGATGAAGAGTTTAATTTCTTCTTATCAATAATATATCCAGATAGTGAATTAGAAGTTTTAGACTATAATAGAACAGTTAAAGATTTAAATAATTTAACTAAAGAAGAGTTTTTAGATAGAGTAAAAGAAAAGTTCATAATAAAACATTCAGCTGATAGAGTAAAACCAAATAAAAAACATACTTTTGGAATGTATTTAGAAAAAAGTGGTATCTATTAGAAGCAAAAGGTGGAACATATAATATAAATGATCCAGTTGAACAGCTAGATGTATCAATATTACAAAATAATCTTTTAAATCCTATATTAGGAATAGATGATCCTAGAAAATCAAAAAGAATAGCTTTTATTGGAGGGGTAAGAGGATTAGAAGAATTAGAAAAACGAGCTAACACAGACATGAAAGTAAGTTTTTCGATGTTCCCAACATCAATTGAGGATATTATGAATATTGCAGATAGTGGTAGAATAATGCCACCAAAATCTACATGGTTTGAGCCTAAACCTAGAAGTGGCCTGTTTATTCATAAATTAATGTCAATAAAGTAAACTATTGAATATAATAAATCAATATTTATTATTGATTTAGGGGTGAAATATTATGCTAATTTTATTTACTAGCATAATTATGATGGTTATTGCAATATCACTTGGATTACTAATAAAGAAAGGAAGAATTAATCCTTATATTAAGGCTTATAAAGAACCTTTAGATGATAAAAGTGAGTATACATTTTTAAATAAAGTTAGTGATTATTTAGGAAATAGCTTTTATGCATTAGGTTTAATAATGATATCATTTGGCTTAATAGATTATGCAGGATATACAAAAAGTATAATTATATTAGTAATAGCGCTTGTTATATGGTTTATAACAACATTTGTTGGAGCACAACTTATTACGACAGAAGAGTGATTAATAAATAAGAGTAGATAGTAAATTTAAATATTTTTACTAACTGCGAGAGACTAGATAGTTCTGTGTAATTAAAGAGGAGAGACTAGATAGTTTTGTGTTATTATTATTTTTGTTGTTTTAATATTACTGGAAATTTTTATTTTCAGTAATATTTTTTTATAATTTGTGGTTCAAATTCTGCATTTTTATCACGGGGTATGTCTAAGTCCAAATAACCGAAGGAGCTTCTTAAACTCTTAGTGCTATATCAATTTCTATAGTTCTTTTTTTGATTCATCTAGAGTTTTTTTTCTTTCGTATTTATTTCTACCTAAATGTTCTTCTATTTCTGCTTCTAAGATGTTTTCAAGAACATCTTTAACGGGCCTTTGTATAAGCTTATTTTTCACCATTACATCATCATTATTAGATGAGGCAACAAGTAATTTAGATTTTATAAGTGAAGCTAGACTATTTGATATTTTGTTTAAAAAATGCAAGAATATGATTATGCTTATTATAGGTCATAGATTATCAACTATGAGAGTTTGCGACATAATTTATGTTATGGATAAGGGAAAGATAGTTGAAGAAGGAACTCACGAAAGTTTAATAGAGAAGAAGGGATATTATTATAAGTTTTATATAAGTAAAGTTGGTTTTTTAAAATTCAATTTATAATGTTGAAGCTTCATATGAAATAAAGAAGGAATTAAGAATAAGTAATTGTTTATTTATTATAACCAAAGCTTCCGGCGAAATAAAAGAAGTATTTATAAATGAAGGTGATGTGCTTTCAAAAAGATGCTTTAGAAAAAAAGTAAAGAACAATATCAGGTATTAGCACAAAAAAGTGGAGCAGTACATTTAAGTACCCTATCAACAAAATGGGTTAGGGATGCAAATAAAGTTGCAGGATTTTTAGGTGGACAAATAATAAATTACTTATCATTTAGTGTAGGCGACTTTGTAGCTAAAGCTCTTGATAGATATGATGGTGTAGAAAATGGAGTTTGGACTATATTTGAATAGTTAATACAAAACAATATTAAAAATATTTATAATAATGGAGAGATAAATATGGATAAAAAATTTATAGCTGTTCTTATAATTGTTATGGTAGCAATGGTATTAGATGATATATTTTCATCTCTAGGATTAGTTTGGTACATACAATTGTTACCTTTTGCAATAGTAATATTAGGTTATGTTATAATACTTTTTAAAAGTAAATCAGATAAAAAATAGTTAATTTTTCAGAGAGATGTACACTAAAAATTAGTGTACATCTCTTCTTGTATTTGTCATTGTTTTATTAAACACTAATTTTAGTTGGTAGATATAAAAATTATTAAATTATTAGTGATTATCCATCTAAGTTTATATAGTATATTATTCCAAAACCACCAGGTGTTCATACAAAAAAACAGTAGTTAGTTTTGTTTTTACACAAAACCAACTACTGTTTTATAACTGCTCTTATTATATTTTATTGCATTATTAACTTTCATTAAATACAGGTTATATTTTTAGGGCTAGCTATTTAGAGAGAGCCCTTTTTCCTTATGTATAAATTAAGAAAGTTTATTTATCATTGTTTTTAATATTGCTGTTGAATTTCTTACACCTAATGGAATGAATTTTTCGTAGTCCATATGAGCTCCATTATTTGCATTATCAGAAATTGATCTAATAACAACACATGGAATATTATTTAAGTAGCAAACATGAGCAATACTTGCTCCTTCCATTTCACATGAAATGGCACCAAATTCCTTTTCAAACCATTGAATTTTTTCTACACTTGAAATAAATTGGTCTCCAGATACTATTCTTCCAGAGAATGTGTTTATTTCAGTTATTTCTTCACAAGCATCCATAGCTGCCTTAACTAAACCTTCATCACATTTAAAAGCAAAAGTATTTAATCTAGGTACTTGGCCATGTGGATCTCCAAATACTGTTGTATCTATATCATGTTGAACTAAATCAGTAGCAACTACTACATCACCAGGATATATATCTTTACCTATACCACCAGCAACACCTACGTTTATTATTGAATCAACTTTATATTCTGAGATTAATATTTGAGCACATACGGCAGCATTAACTTTACCTATACCACTAACTACAGCGATTATACTTGTATTTCCAAGTTTACCTTTATTAAAAGTCATGTTAGCCTTTTCAACTTTTTCTTCTAGAGTCATATCTTTTAAAAGAATTTCTAATTCTTCTGACATTGCACTTATAATTCCTAAAACCATTATTAAAATCCTCCATAAAAAAATTAGGTTAACTAAGATAATTAACCTAATGATTATTATATACTTAAAACAAATTATTTAATAGACCTTACATCTATAACTTTTCGAAGTTTGCATTATATTTAGGTCTATATTTCATAATTACTAAAACTAACAAACCAAGTCCTATACTAGCAGATAAGAATGTTACTACATATGAAATTTCAGGGTTTGATGGGACAGTAGTAACAAGTGCTATTAAATTATTTATAAAGTGACAGAATATGGTTAAATATAGGGATTTTGTTTTATAGAATATATATCCTAAAGCTAACCCTAAAATAAAAGCATTTACGCCTTGATGAAAGTTAAAGTGAGCACACGCAAATATTAAAGCAGAAATTGGAATTGATATTTTTGCGCTATATTTTCCAAGCAGGCCATTAAGTATAATCCCTCTAAATAATAGTTCTTCTGTAAATGGTGCATATAAAATTGCACTAATAAAAAAATATAAAAAATTATTATTTGCCATTGAAGTAAATTCATTTAAAAATTCGCTTTCAGGAACTAGCATTACTAAAGGATAAATAAGTGAGTCATAAATTAATCTAAAGGATATAACTAATAAGAATGGATAAATAATGGACTTTAAATTAAATTTCTTATAGGTATTTATAACTTTAGTATTTTTTCCACTAATATCATTCCATATATAAGGTAATAAAAAGAATAAAATAATTTCATAGGGTATTAATACTATCATATTATTATCTAAAAAATTATCAGAAGTAATAAAATAAGGAATACTAGTAAAAATTGCCTCTACAATATTACAAGCTAATAGTATAAATATTGCTTTAAATATACCAAAAGATATGTTTAATTGTTCTTGTTCTATTTTTCTGTATGGCGAAAAAATTTTGTTAAATAATTTTTTCAATTTTAAACCTCCAACAATAAGTAAATTATATTTAACATATAATACCATTATATATATGAATAATATTCTTGTATATATATAAACAATAGTCTAAAATAATTATAAATTATAATACATAAAGGAGAGATATGAATGTTACAACATCCATTATCTAGAACAGAACTACTTATAGGTAGTGAAGGCTTAGAAAAGTTAAAAGGTGCGAAAGTAATTGTATTTGGAGTAGGTGGAGTTGGAAGTTTTACAGTAGAAGCCTTAACAAGAGCTGGAGTTGGGAATATAATTCTAGTAGATGACGATACAGTTTGTTTAACTAATCTAAATAGACAAATACATGCTACATATGGAACAATAAGCAAAGTTAAAGTTGAAGTGATGAAAGAAAGAATTCTTTCTATAAACAAAAAGTGCAATGTAATAACTCATCAAGTGTTTGTAACACCTGAAAATATAAAGGATATTGTACCAGATGATGTTGATTATGTTGTTGATGCAATAGATACCGTTTCAGCTAAGCTTGCATTAGCACAATATTGTTATGAAAAGAAGATAAAAATAATATCATCTATGGGAACTGGGAATAAATTAGATCCAACTCAATTTAAGGTATCTGACATTTATAAAACTAAAGTATGTCCTTTAGCTAAGGTTATGAGATACGAACTTAGAAAAAGAGGGGTAAAAAAGCTTAAAGTTGTTTATTCAGAAGAAATGCCAATAAAACCAAAAACTGAAGATGTAGTTACTTGCAAGACAGGATGTGTTTGTACAGGTGGTACAAAGAAATGTGCAGCAAAGAGACAAATTCCAGGAAGTATATCATTTGTTCCTCCAGTTGCAGGAATGATAATAGGTGGAGAAGTTATTAAGGATATATTAGAAATTAAGTAAAAACTAAAAAGAGACTATTAAATAAAAATAAGAGATAGAAAATTTAATTTTCTATCTCTTATTTTTTTATTTAAAAAAGCTTGTCTTACTTAAACAATTATTAAATCATACTATGTAATTTATCAACTCTATATTCTTTGGGAGATTTCCCCGTGACTTTTTTAAAAGCTTGACTAAAATAGGATGAATTAGAGAAACCAACTATAGAAGCGATATCTCTAATAGAGTAATTAGTGGTAGCTAATAAATTTTTAGATTCTTCAATTCTTTTATTAATTACATAGTTAATTGGTGATATACCGATTTGTTTTGTGAAAGTATGGACTAAATGAAATTTGTTCATATAAGACATATCTGACAAAATATCTAATGTTATATTTTCTGAATAATGAGAGTCAATATAATTCTTTATCTTAACGCATTCTAAATTGAGCTTTTCTTGAGGTTCTTCAACTAATAGTAAGGATGGTATGCTACGAATGATGTGTATTATTAGAAGTGTTAATATATTTTTGCAAGCCATCTCATAATTATAATCTTTGCTTTCCACTTCTTGTATTAAGCAGTTTAAGTAATGTAGTATATAGTCTTTATTACTTGTAAAGTCAATTATTTTATATAGTTTTTTTAAGTTTATATTATTCGTCAAACTATATGTGTCTGGAAAATTTAAAAGTAAATTATCTATTCCTAATACTATATACTCTAAGGGATTATCTTTAGTGATTGATTTTTCAGTATGAAGACAATTGGGATTTATTATAATTAAGTCCCATTGTTTTACCTTAACATCTTTATCATCTAGGTGAAAGGCACCTTCACCATTAATTATAAAAAATATTTCTGTGAATGGATGAAAGTGAGCCGTACTATGCCAATCGTTTTCATATTTTGATTTACTAATGTACAATAATTCATATTTACAGTTGTAAATATTCTTATCATTAATCAAATATCTTGTATTCCCCATAACAACACCTCATAAATTTATTGCTTATAATTAATATTATAACAAAAAAATATTGCATTTAATATTATTATTGATAGCAAGATTACTAAAATATTAAGCAATAATTTTGTTGTGTAAAAGATTACAAATTAATACAATAATTATACAGAGAGTTACTAATAAGGGGTGAACATTTATGGGAAGAAAAAACACGTCAAAAAAATTATTTATAAGCTTATCTGTAATACCAGCAATAGTCCTATTTATAGTATTTATGGTTATACCAACTTTAAATGTATTTTGGATGTCTTTATTTAAATGGGGAGGATTGTCAAATAATAAAAAATTTGTAGGCTTAGATAATTTTACAATCTTATTTAAAGATGAAAACTTTATAAGGTCATTTCAAAACACTTTATTTTTACTTGTAATTGTAACAATAATTACGTTAATATTAGCAATTACATCTGCAGCAGTACTGGTTAGAGAAGATACTAAATTTAAAAATTTCTTTAGAATAGTATTTTATTTTCCTAATATTTTGTCTGTAGTAGTAATATCAGCAATATTTTCAGCAATACTTGATCCAAGACAAGGTATTATAAATGCTACATTAGATGCATTAAGTTTAGAGTCTTTTAAAAGAATGTGGTTAGGAGATCAAAAAGTTGTAATATGGTGTATAGCTTTGGCAATGATCTGGCAAGCTGTAGGTTACTATATGGTAATGTATATGGCAAGTATGAGCAGTATTCCTAGTAGTCTATATGAATCAGCAGATTTAGAGGGAGCAACAAGATCACAACAATTTTTCCAAATAACATTACCTTTAATTTGGAACACAATAAGAACTACATTAACATTCTTTATAATAAGTACTATAAATTTAAGTTTCTTATTTGTAAAAGTTATGACAGCAGGAGGACCTGATGGAGCATCAGACGTTTTCCTAAATTATATGTACAAGCAGGCGTACTCTAATTCAGCATATGGATATGGAATGGCAATAGGAGTTGTAATATTTATATTCTCATTTGGACTTTCTTTAATAATAAGTAAAGCAACAAAGAGAGATGTAATAGAGTTTTAAGGAGGGGAATTAATATGAAAAAAGCATTTAAAGAAATGTCAGCTGAAAAGCTTTTTAGGATATTCATGTATTTATGTTTAAGTATTTTTGCATTAAGTATATTAATTCCTTTAGGATGGGCATTTTTAGCATCAATGAAACACAAATCTGAATTTTATGGTAATCCATGGGTATTACCACAAGGTTTCTACTTTGAAAATTTCCGTAAAGCTTTTGTTGAAGCTCATATGGGAGAGTATTTTATAAATTCTATTATAGTAACTGGATTAGCGTTAATAATTTTATTAGTAGTTGCTATACCAGCTGCATATGTGTTATCAAGATTCGAATTTAAGAGTAAAAAGGTTATTAATCTTTTATTTTCAGCGGGTTTATTTATAAATGTAAACTATATAGTAGTACCAATATTCTTAATGGTATTAGATGGAGAAAAATTAGTTAAAGAAATATTTGCACTTCCAGCAAGTATGAGTTTATTTTTAGATAGCAGAATAGTAGTATCAATAATTTATGCATCAACAGCATTACCATTTACAATTTATTTATTAATGAACTTCTTAAGAACTTTACCAAAGGCATATGAAGAGGCAGCCTATATGGATGGATGTAGTAATTTTAAAACATTAATACATGTAATAATTCCAATGGCAAAACCAAGTATTTTAACAGTTATATTATTTAACTTTTTAGCTTTTTGGAATGAATATATTATAGCTTTAACAATGTTACCAAATGGGGCAAAAACATTACCTTTAGGTTTAATAAACTTAATGCAAGTTCAAAAAACAGCAACAGATTATGGTGCCATGTATGCAGGTCTTGTAATAGTAATGATACCAACAATAATTTTATATATATTAGTTCAAAAGAAATTAACTGAAGGAATGACAGTGGGCGGTATAAAAGAATAGGCTAGGAGGATGAGATAAATGAGTAAAGGAAGAGTAACTATACCAACAGACGATAATTTTATAAAGGAAACCATTGATATAGTTGAAAAATGGGGAGCAGATGCAATACGTGACTGCGATGGTTTCAAATTACCAAGAGAAATTAAGGGGTTAGCAGAAAAGATATATTCTACTTATTTTGTAGCTCGTGGAGATAATGAATGGGCAAATAATAATAGAGAAGAACTACAACAAACTTATCTAATGACTAAGCACCATTTGGCTACTGAAGATACATTAATAATTAAAATAATGGATGGATATTTTGAAGAGCAAGTACAACCAGATTCATATCATGATGTTAAAGAATTTTGGGAAGTAATAGATAGAACTACAGGTGAGGTAGTTAGCTTAGATAAATGGGAATATAATGATGAAACTAAAGAAGTTATAATAAAAAATACGACTGCATGGCATGAATACACAGTTTCATTCTTAGCTTATTGTATTTGGGATCCTACCCAAATGTATAATCATATAACAAATAATTGGGGAGACAAGCCTCATGAAATGCCTTTTGATGCAAGAAAACCTAAAACTAATCAACATATATTTGAAGCCATGCATAAATGGTTAGATGAACATCCAGAAACAGATGTTGTTCGCTTTACCACTTTCTTTTATCACTTTACTTTAGTGTTTAATAATTTAGCAAAAGAAAAATTCGTAGATTGGTTTGGATATAGTTCAAGTGTTAGTGCAGAAGCTTTAAGAGAATTTGAAAAGGTTAAAGGGTATAAATTAAGACCAGAGCATATAGTTGATCAGGGATATTATAATAGTACATTTAGAGTTCCAACAAAGGAATATTTAGATTATATGGATTTTCAACAACAATTTGTTTCAGTTAACGTTAAGAAACTGGTTGATATAACACATCAACATGGAAGGGAAGCAATGATGTTTTTAGGGGATAACTGGATAGGAACAGAACCTTATGGAAAATATTTTGAAGAAATAGGTTTAGATGCTGTGGTTGGATCTGTAGGTAGTGGGGCTACTTTAAGAATGATATCAGATATTCCTGGAGTTAAATATACAGAAGGACGTTTTTTACCATATTTCTTTCCTGATACTTTTTATGAAGGAAATGATCCAACTATAGAGGCTAGAGAAAATTGGTTAACAGCAAGAAGAGCATTAATTAGAAAGCCAGTTGATAGGATTGGATATGGCGGATATTTATCTCTTGCTTACAAATTCCCTAACTTTGTAGAGTATATTGGGGAAGTATGTGATGAGTTTAGAGAAATATATAAGAATATAGATGGAAATAAGCCTTATTGTGGTTTAAAAGTTGCAATTTTGAATTGCTGGGGAAAACTTCGTACATGGCAAACTCATATGGTAGCACATGCTTTATGGTATAAACAAATATATACTTATCTTGGAGTAATAGAAGCTTTAAGCGGAATGAGTGTGGATGTTAAGTTTATAAGTTTTGATGATGTGAAAAACCATGGAATCCCTTCAGATATAGATGTAATAATAAATGCAGGAGATGCTGGAACTGCATTTAGCGGTGGAGAAAAATGGAATGATTGTGATATAATAACAAATGTGAGAGAGTGGATATTTAATGGTGGTGGATTTGTAGGAATAGGGGAACCGTCTGCTGCGTTAAATGGAGGACATTATTTCCAATTATCAGATGCTTTAGGAGTAGATAAAGAATTAGGGTTCTCATTAAGTACAGATAAATATTTTAAGACATCCGTAGAACAGCATTTTATAACTGAAGATGTTTTTGAGGCTTTAGATTTTGGAGAAAGTCAAAAAAATATATATGCAACTAAAAGTGATACAGAAATAATTAAAATTGAAAATGGCGATTTATTAATGTCTGCCAATGAGTATGGCAAGGGTAGAGCTGTTTATATAGCAGGATTACCTTATTCAGCACAAAACACTAGGTTATTAATGAGAGCTTGTTTCTATGCAGCTAATAAAGAATCTGAAATGAAAAAGTGGTATGCAGATAATATTTACTGTGAAGTATCAGCTTATTTAGAATCTAATAAGTATGCTGTGGTAAATAATTCAAATGAAAAGCAAAGAACTAATCTATATGATGGAGAAGGAAATGTTGTAAATATTGAATTAGAACCAGCAGAGATAAGGTGGATAAGTATGTAATAGTCATAATAAATCCTTAAGGAGGAGTTATAAATTATGAAAAAATTAATTGGTGCGATTATATTTTTAATTTCAATTTTTTTAGTAGTTAAAGGAAATAAAATATTAGGATATACAGGACTTGGGTTAATGTTTATAGGTTTGGCAGGATTGCTTTCGGAGTTATATTTATATAATAAAAGATATCAATAATATAAACAAGATTATTATAATAATCCGCAAAAAAGCTATATAAATAACGTTTACAAAATAATAAAATTAATATATAGGTAATTTAAATTTATGGTATTTATTTAAGGGAGAGAGGAGAATTAAAATGAAAAAAAGAAGAATAGCACTTTTATTAAGTTCATTTATGCTAATTTCAACTCTAGCAGGTTGTGGGACTAAGGGTGGCGAGGAGCCAAATAATGCAGGTAAGGAAAATAAGGTTCTAAAGGTTGCAGCTTTTGAAGGTGGTTATGGGAAAGTATATTGGGAAAAATTAAAAGAAAATTTTGAAAAGGCTCATGAAGGAGTTACTGTAGAATTAACAGTAGCGAATAACTTAGAAGAAGTTATTCGTCCACAAGTTCAATCAGGAAATGTTCCAGATTTAGTTTATTTAGCTACTGGAAGAAAAGAAGCTTTAACAGAAACATTTATTAAAGAGCAAGGTTTACATGATTTATCAGGTGTACTAGATAAAAAAGTTCCAGGAGAAGATGTAACTGTAAAAGATAAAATTTTACCAGGATTTTTAGATACATCAGCAACTAATCCATATGGAGATGGAAAAACTTATTTAGCACCATTATTCTATAGTCCAACAGGATTATTCTATAATAAGGGGTTATTTAAAGAAAAGGGATACGAACTTCCAAAGACTTGGGATGAAATGTTTGCATTAGGAGATAAAGCTAAGAATGATGGAATAGCATTATGGTCATACCCTACAGCAGGATACTATGATGGTACAATAGCTGCAATGTTAGCTGGTACTGGTGGAGTACAAGCTTTTGAAGATGCTATGAATTATAAAGAAGGATTCTGGAATTCAGATTCCGCTAAATTAGCTTTAGATACTATAGCTAAACTTAAAGATTACTTAGAACCTTCAGTTGTAGCAAATGCAAATGATCAAGGATTTAAGAACAATCAACAATTAATTTTAGATAATAAGGCTTTATTTATTCCAAATGGAACTTGGTTGCCAGATGAAATGAAAGATGCTCCAAGAGCAGATGGTTTCGAGTGGGGATTCATGGCATATCCAGCATTTAAGACTGGCGGAGACCAATATTCTTACAACTTCTTTGAACAAATGTATATTCCAAAAGATGCTGCTAATAAAGAATTAGCAGAAGATTTTATGGCTTATATGTATAGTGATGAGGCTGTTAAAGTAATTGCCGAAAATGCAAAAGCTGTTGTTCCTGTAAAGGGTGCAATTGAAATTGCTAGTAAATCTTTAGATTCATTACAAATAGAAATGTTTAAGATTTATGAAAATGGAGCTAAACCAGTTATGGGTGGATTTGCAGCAACAGAACCAGTAGAAGGTGTAACTTTTGGTGATATTTATACTGGAACAGTAGATTCTATAATGACTGGAGAAAAGACAGTTGCAGATTGGCAAAAAGCATTACAAGAAGCTAGTGATAAGCTAAGAGCAGCTATAATAAAATAATAAAGTTTAGTATAAAGGTGTGATGGATTATATCACACCTTTTTTTATAATTTGAGATTTATATTGTAAACCTTAAAAAATAATTTAGTTGACAATTGTAAAAAAGAAATATATGATATTCAATATACTTTGATTATCAAAATAAAGTGGAGGGTTAATTATGAATTTAAAAACAAGAGATTTAGTTTTAGTTGCAATGTTTGCAGCTTTAACTGCAATTGGGGCTTTTATTACTATACCATTGCCAATAGTACCATTTACTTTACAATACTTTTTTTGTGCATTAGGAGCTATATTATTAGGAGCTAAAAGAGGTATGTTAGCACAAGTTTTATATGTTGGAATAGGTCTTATAGGAGTGCCTGTATTTACTAGAGGTGGTGGACCTCAATATATATTTCAACCTACTTTTGGATATTTAATTGGGTTTATAGTAGCAGCTTATATAATAGGCTACATTTCCCAGGAAATGAAAGACTTGAATATAAAGAGAATATTTATGGCTTGTTTAGTTGGACTTGGAGCTATATATTTATTTGGATGTATTCATATGTATGTTATTTTTAATTTCTATTTAGGGCAAGTAATGAGTTTATGGAAAGCTATTAGTGTTGGAATAATAGCATGCCTAGCAAGTGATCTATTATTAACTCTAATTATTTCAATAGTAGGTGCTAGAGTTGTACCTTTATTAAGAAAACTTGGGTATGCTAGTTAGTTTTAGGGGGAATAGGAATGGGATATTGTAGTGAGTTAATGGAAAAAATTTTGAATGGGTATGAAATAACCAAAGGAGAAGCCATAAAATTATACAATGAACCAAAAGAAGTTTTATATAAATCAGCAGATATAATAAGAGAAATTTGGGCAGGAAGTAAAGTAGATTTATGTTCAATAATAAATGGAAAAAGTGGAAGGTGCTCTGAGGATTGTTCATACTGTGCTCAATCAATTCACTTTAAAACAGGAGTAACAGAATATAAGCTATTATCCTATGAAGAAATAAAAGCTCAAGCTAAGGAAAATGAAATAGAGGGAGTAGATAGATTTTCTATAGTAACTTCGGGTAAAGGATTAGTTGGAGAAGATTTTAAATTAGTGGTAGGTTATTATAAAAGGTTAAATGATGAATGTAATATAAGTTTATGTGCATCTCATGGAATTTTAGACAAAGAGTCATTGATGAAACTTACTGAGGTTGGTGTTAAAAGATATCATCATAATTTAGAAACTTCAAGAAGCTATTATAGAAAGATATGTACAACTCATAGCTATGATGAAAGAATAAATACAATTAAAGAAGCTAAAAAAGTAGGGTTAGAGATTTGTTCAGGTGGAATAATAGGACTTGGAGAAAGTAGAGAAGATAGAATTGATATGGCCATAGAATTAAGATGCTTAGGGGTGCTATCTATTCCGATAAATGCACTTATGGCAATTAAGGGAACGCCTTTAGAAAAACAAGAATCTTTAAGTGAGGAAGAAATACTTAGAACTATAGCTGTGTTTAGATTTATAAATCCTAAAGCAAACATAAGGTTAGCAGCTGGTAGAAGCTTGCTAAATAACGATGGAGATAGAGCCTTTAAAGCAGGTGAAAATGGAACAATTACAGGAAACTTATTAACTACTTGTGGAAATAAAATCTGTGATGATAGAAGAATGATTAAATCTTTAGGATTGAAGGTGAAATAATGAGGAAGTCAATATTTATAACAGGAACAGATACGGATGTAGGTAAAACCTTTGTTGCATCATTAATAGTAAAAACTCTTAGAGATAATGGGGTAGAGGCAGGATATTTTAAAGGTGTATTAAGTGGGGCTATAAAAGAAGATAATAAGTTAATACCAGGTGATGCTAAAGAGGTTTGTAGTTTATCGGGGTTAAATGAAGACTATGAAAATTTAGTATCTTATACATTAGAAAATCCATATTCACCACATTTAGCATCTAGAATTGAAGGTATTGATATAAATATTGAAAAGATAAAAAGTGATTATAAGAAAATGAAAGATAAGTATGAATTATTAGTAGTTGAAGGTAGTGGTGGAATAATATGTCCAATAAATATAACAGATACTAAAACAATTTTACTTGAGGATATAATAAAGGAATTAGAATTATCGACTATAGTAATTGCAAGAGCTGGACTTGGAACTATAAATCATACAATTTTAACTATTAAATATTTAGAGGCTGAAGGCATAAAGGTAAATGGAGTTATACTTAATGGATATAATCCACAAAATATAATCCACAAAGATAATAAAGATATTATAAGGCATTTAACAGGTATAAATAGAATTTTAACTATTCCATTTGTGGAAAAAGAAAAAGATAATGTGGATAATTTAATAAATTTTAATATGTTAATAAGTTTAATAAACGGTTAATGGGGGACGATTTATGAATCTAATAGATAAGGATTTCAAATATATATGGCATCCTTGTTCACAGATGAAAGACTATGAAGAACTTAAAATAATAGTTATTGAAAGAGGCGAAGGCATATATCTTTATGATACTTATGGAAATAGATATTTAGATGCCATTAGCTCTTGGTGGTGTAATTTGTTTGGACATGCCAATAAAAGAATTAATAATGCAATTATAAATCAAATAAATAAAATAGAGCATGTTATTTTTGCAAACTTTTCTAATATACCAGCAATAGAGCTAAGTGAAAGATTAGTAAAGATAACTCCTGAAAGATTAGAAAAGGTATTTTTCGCAGATAATGGATCGGCGGCAGTAGAAATAGCTTTAAAAATGAGTTTTCATTATCATCAACAAATAGGAAAAACTAAAAAGCAGAAATTTGTAGCTATTACGGATGCGTACCATGGAGAAACTCTAGGAGCATTATCGGTAGGGGATATAGATATATATAATAAGGTATATAGGCCTTTAATGGTAGATACCTATAGAGTTCAAGGACCTGATTGTTATAGATGTAATTATGAAAAGAATAGGGATAGTTGTAATGCAGAATGTTTTAAGTACATGGAAGAACTGTTAGCAAATAATCATCATGAAATATCTGCAGTTATAATTGAACCTATGGTACAAGGGGCTGCAGGAATGAAAATTTACTCACCTAAATATTTAAAGAGTCTAAGAGCATTATGTGACAAATATGATATTAATTTAATAGCAGATGAAATTGCAGTTGGGTATGGAAGAACTGGTAAGATGTTTGCTTGTGAGCATGCTGAAATAAGTCCTGATATTATGTGCTTATCTAAGGGATTAACAGCGGGATATATGCCTATGTCTGTAGTTATGACTTCTAATAAATTATATAATGTATTTTATGGAGATTATAGTGAGTATAAGGCATTTTTACATTCTCACACGTACTCAGGAAATGCTATGGGGTGTGCAGTAGCTTTAGAAGTATTAAAGATATTTGAAGAAGAGAATATTTTAAATATGATAAATAAAAAAGGCAAAATGTTAAATGAAATTTTATTAAGTGAATTAAATAGTCATCAGCTTATAGGCGAAATTAGAAATATAGGATTAATAAATGCAATAGAATTAGTAAGCAATAAAGAAACTAAGGAATCCTTTCCTAGTGAAAAAAGAGTGGGCTATGAAATATATAAGATTGCTCTTAAAAAGGGTGTAGTTTTAAGACCTATAGGAAACTGTTTATATTTTAATCCTCCATATATAATAGAAGAAGAGGAAATGAAGGAAATGGTTAGGGTGTGTAAAGAATCTTTGGATGAATATATATTAAGGATTTAAAAGAGATATCTTTAAATATATAGTCTGTGAAAATATAGCTTGAATAATATAGAAATTTAATAATATATAAATAGATAAAAGAACAACTAATAAGAAATTTTAATTTTATTAGTTGTTCTTTATTTACTAATTATTAAAATAATAAATAGGTTATAGTTTTAAAACAGTCCATTAATTTTTTATTCTTTAAAATTAACTTTTACTTTCATGTCATTACCAGAAATTTGTCTGAGTAATTTTTCTAAAACTACGTTTGTATTAGAAATTGCCTTATCATATATTTGAGAATCTTTCATTTTACTTTCAAAAATCTTAGATGTCTCTCTTTGTATAACTCCATGTTCTTCTGAAGTTAGTTGAATATCTCCAAATCGAAGCAGGCCATTTGATGCCTCTTCATAAATTGTTTTATTTTCATCAATATCTATACTGAAAATTTGTGGTTTAGGGAGGTATAACTCAACTTCTTTTGTTTGTTTATTAATATTTATATCTTTATCACCAATTGAAGATAGGTCAACAGTGTATGAGCAATTAGCGAAGAATTTAATTCTTTTTATCTTTTTAAATACTTCAAAATCTCCCCAACTTTTATCAACGACTATAGTCTCAGAAAGTTCTATCTCTAAAGGGATAATTTTATTTACATCTCTAATTTCTTTAATTAGGCTCTCTTCAGACATAAACTTTACATCTTTTTTATCATTGTCAGTTAATGTCCATTGCTTTGGAGGTGATTTTTGTGGCTTGAAAATCTTATATCCTAAAAAGACCCCTATAAGAATAAAAATAAGAGGAATAGTGAAGGAAAGCTTTAAGTTGATTTTAGATTTTCTTTTCTTTCCTTTTAGAAATTTTGGTATAAAAATAAATAATCCCTCCTTATTAGTATTAATTTATAGAATGTATTTAAGTATATGAGTGTATGTTTAGAGTTATTACACAAAAAGAAAAACTCTAAGAAAATCTTAGAGTTTTAAATATATTTATTTTTTTATTGAATACTTTGTTAAATTAACTTTCTTTAAATCAACAAGTTTGGTCTTGTTTTTAAATTTATATCCTAACCATAAAATTAAGAATAAAGGGATGCCTATATATGATGAACAAATTCCCATCCAATCAATTCCTGATTCAGATATATAAGAAAGACCTTGTCCTAAAATTACAATAGTACATAATATTAATGCTATTATAGGTCCAAATGGGAAGAATTTTGATTTATAAGGTAATTTGTTTAAATCAAAATTTTGAGCTTTGCAAGCTTTTCTAAATCTATAATGACATAATGCTATTCCCATCCATGCTATAAATCCAGCTAATCCTGAAGCGGCTACAAGCCATACATAAACACTATCTTCAGCATAAATCCCTGTTAAGAAACAAGCTGATGCAATTATTGTAGTGGCTATAACGGAGTTTATAGGAACTCCATTAGAATTTACTTTGGCAAATAGTTTAGGAGCCATACCTTCCTTTGCCATTGAGTATAGCATTCTACTTGAGGCATACATCCCGGAATTTCCAGCAGATAATACTGAACTTAATATTACAGCATTCATAATTGATGCAGCTGCAGCTACACCAGCTTTTTCAAAAACAAGTGTAAATGCGCTTTCTTTAACTCCAACTTCTGAAAGTGGTATTAAAGCCCCAATAACTACTATAGTTCCTATATAAAAAAGTAATATTCTCCAAAATACACTATTTACAGCTTTAGGTATTGATTTTTCAGGATTTTCACTTTCACCTGCAGCAATACCAACTAGTTCAGTTCCTTGGAAAGAGAAACCAGCTAATAAAAATACTATGAAGATAGATTTAAATCCTCCAATGAATGGTCCACCATTTGATGTGAAGTTAGAAAATCCAACAGCATGTCCACCCATTATTCCAAAAATATTTAAAAATCCAATTATTAAAAATACTATAACTGTTATTACTTTTATACTAGCAAACCAAAATTCAGACTCGCCGTAAGCTTTTGTTGATAGTAAATTAAGTGTAACTATTATTGATAGTAATAAAACGCTCCAGATTATCCCTGGAACATTAGGAAACCAAAATTTCATTATTAAAGATGATGCTACAAGTTCAGCAGCAATTGTTATTGCCCAGTTAAACCAATAATTCCAACCAAGAGCAAATCCTACAGCAGGGTCTATAAACTCTGTAGCATATGTGCCAAATGAACCAGAGACAGGCATAAATGTTGCCATTTCTCCTAAACTACTAATTAAAAAATATACCATTATACCAATTAAAGCGTAAGCGACTAAGGCACCACCAGCCCCTGCTTTATGTATTGTATCTCCCATAGCAAGGAAGATTCCCGTACCTATAGAACCACCTATAGCAATCATGCTAAGATGTCTAGATTTAAGTCCTTTTTTTAATTCAACATTGCAACTATTTACTGAATCCATATCAAGTCCTCCATTAACTGTAAAATACATAAATGTTTAACTAAGATGAAGATTAACTTGATTGTAAAATAAAAAAATGCCCTAAGACTATACTCAGGGCATATAAAATACTATTCATATACGAAGAATGATAGCGCTCCACAAATGTGACAGTATTACATATATTCTATGCAACACCAGCATACGGTATTAAAGCATTACCCGTACACTTCGGCAAAAAATCCTTTCACATTACCTCACTGTGCTTAACTCAATAATGTTACTAATAATTTTTGCGCCTCTATCTCAGTTATTCATTTAATGTGATTATTATTAATCAATAAGAAGAAATAGTCAATTTTAATGTAAGTTGTTAAAAGTGAGTTTTAACATTTTAATCTAATATTATTATTAAAATACAAGCATTATCTTAAAATAGCTTGTAAATTTAATTTTAATAAATATATATTCATTTTAAAGATAATTTTATATTGTGTATAAACTATATTTATCGTTATAATAAATATATTATGTTAAAAAAATCCTTAGGAGAATTTATTTATGAAGGAAAGTAAAGGGATAAGTATAGATTTAGTAAAAGGAACATTTAGTGATTATATTATTAGAGATAAAAATAGCATAGTAGTAGGTAGATTTACCATTTTAGAGCTAGATAAGGATAATAAAAAATGCAATGTAAGACTTAAGTTTTACAGATATAATGATCCAGAATTATTAAGTGAAACAGTCAGTAATATATTAAGGGCGATATTTAAGGATTCAAGTATATATAAAGCTAATTTTATAGTAAACGAAAATGCGAATTTTAAAGTGTTTATAGATTTAGGATTTGTTTTAGAAGGGATATTTTCAGATAATCTTTTTGTAAATGGTCATTTTATGGATGAACTTAGCTTTGGTATAAATAGAAGTGATTATAATAATTCATTTGTAACATCCATAATTAGATTGAAAGGTGAAAATATAGAAATAAGAAATTTAACTCCGGAAAATGCTGAAGATTTACTGGATTATTATATAAGAAATAAAGAGCATTTAGATCCTTATGAACCAAGCAGAGATGATAGTTTTTATACATATGAAACCCAAAGGGATATATTAATAGAAAGTTATAGGCAGCTTATAAATGGAACTAGTTATGATTTAGGAATATATAAAGATGAAAAGTTAATAGGTAAAGCTAAACTATCAAACATTGTATATGGAATATTTAAAAGTGCTATTTTAGGATACTCTATAGATAGGGAATATCAAGGGAAAGGATATATGAAGGAAGCGGTGAGGCTTATTTTAGACTATTCTAAAAGTGAATTAGAGTTACATAGAATTGAAGCATCAGTTTTATTAGATAACAAAAGATCTAAAGCTGTACTTTTAGGATGTGGATTTAAAGAAATAGGTATAAATGAAAAATATTTATTTATAAATGGAAGTTGGAAAGACCACCTAACTTTATATAAGATTTTAGAAGATTAAGTTTAATATTAATCTATATGAAAAAACGCTACAAAAATTTTGTAGCGTTTTCTTTAAGCAATAAACCATAAAATTATATATTAAACTTCAAAGTCAACAACTGGAGTTTCACCAGCTACAACTTTTCCAGTAGCAACTGGAGTGATTGATTTAGCTGCATCTACATTAGTTATTAAAACTGGTGTAGCAAGAGATAATCCTTTGCTTGCTATGAAGTTAGTATCTATCTTCATTATAGGAGTACCAGCTTTAACTCTAGTTCCTTGTTCTACAAGTTGTTCAAAACCTTCTCCATTTAGAGATACAGTTTCTAAACCTATATGAACTAACAGTTCTAAACCATTATCTAAAGTCATTGCAAAAGCATGCTTTGTTTTGAAAACTAAAGTTAATTCTCCATCAGCAGGAGCAACAACAGTATCTCCCTCAGCTATTATACCTATTCCATCTCCAGCTAACTTTTCAGCAAAAACTTGATCTGGCACTTCAGATAAAGGAATTGCTTGACCTGAGACAGGAGCAAGAAGTCCAGATGATTTTTTGTTCACTTCTTCTTTTTGTGGAGCTTCATTTGATTTAAACATATTTTTTAAAAAATCGAACATACGTATATCCTGAAAAACAGGAATCCACTTCCTTTCATATTATATTTTGTATATATTACTGTAATAAATTTTTTGCAAAATACTATTATAAAAATAGTATATATATATGGTGGTATTTCAATACATTAAAGTATAAAAAATAAAAAATGGCATAAGTCCAGAAAGAACTTATGCCTGATTTAACAGTAACATTTATAATGATATTATATATAGAGTTATTTCGTAATGTCAATAAAATATAAAAAAAAATAAAAAAGTTTTAGTGAAACCGTTGACAAAATGTTTTAAAGCGTATACAATGATATTGTAATAATAAATAGAGATTTTAAATTGGCGTGTAACCATTTGAATATGGGCATAAGCCGGAAAGAATACTTGTATTCTTTCCGGCTGTTTTGCTTTCAAAAAATATGGTTATGTCAGAAAAAATCATTATGAGCAATTATATTTTTAAAAATGGAGGGATATTTATGTCAAAAGGAAACACAAGTGTTCTAGGGTTTTTACAGAAATTAGGTAAAGCTTTAATGACACCAATTGCAGCTTTGCCAGCAGCAGGTTTATTACTAAGATTAGGTCAACCTGACGTATTAGACATTTCTTGGATGGCAGCAGCTGGAGACGCTATAATGGGAAATATGGCTATACTATTTGCAATAGGTATTGCTGTAGGTTTAGCAGAAGAAAATAATGGAGTAGCTGGTTTAGCTGGGGCAATAGGTTATTTTGTATTAACTAAAGTTGCATTTGCATTTGCAGGTGAATTAAATCCAGGAATAGCTGACGGAAGTATAAAATTTGATATGGGCGTTTTAGCAGGTTTTGCAACAGGTATTATAGGGGGATTACTTTATAATAAATTCAAAGATATTAAAGTACCGCAGTTCCTTGGATTCTTTGGAGGAAAAAGATTCGTTCCAATTATTACTTCTTTAGTATGTTTAATACTAGGGGTTGCTATGGGATGGATATGGCCAAGTATTCAAGATGGTATAAATAACTTTGGTAACACTATGGCTAATTCAGGTCCAATTGGAGCATTTGGATTTGGTTTCTTAAACAGATTATTAATTCCAATCGGATTACACCATGTATTAAATACAATATTCTGGTTCCAATTTGGTACATTTACAGCAGCTTCAGGAGAAGTGTTCAATGGAGATATATTCAGATTCTTAAATGGAGACCCAACTGCAGGGGCATTCCAAACAGGATTCTTCCCAATTATGATGTTTGCTTTACCAGCAGCTTGTTTTGCTATGATAGCAGCAGCTAAGAAAGAGAAGAGAAAAGCAGTTACAGGTATGTTAGCAGGTATAGCGTTTACTTCATTCTTAACAGGTGTAACAGAACCAATCGAATTTACATTTATGTTCTTAGCACCAGTTTTATATGGAGCTCATGCCTTATTAACAGGGGTATCATTAGCGTTAACTAACTTCCTGGGTATGAGAGACGGTTTCTCATTCTCAGCAGGTTTTATAGATTATGTTTTAAACTTTAATATTGCTGAAAATCCAATTGGATTAGTATTCGTTGGATTAGCATTTGCAGCAATTTACTTTGTAATATTCTATGCTGTAATTAAAAAGTTTGATTTAAAGACGCCAGGTAGAGAAGATGATGAAATAGACGTAATAGATAGCAGAGATATGAAGGGTAAAAAGTCAGATTTAGATGTTACAGCTAAAGGGATAATAGAAGCAATCGGTGGTAAAGACAACATTAAATCATTAGATGCTTGTGTTACAAGAATAAGATTAACATTAGCAGATAGCAAAAAAATTGATGAATCAAAATTAAAGAAATTAGGAGCTACAGGTGTAATGAAGCTTTCAGGAAACAACGTACAAGTTGTTGTTGGTACTATAGCAGATCCACTAGTATCTCGTATGAAAAAACAACTTTAATATAATAAATAAAAAATATGATGCCATATTTAAAGGCGTCATATTTTTTTATTCTTTAGTAACTTATATAAAAATAGTTAAATTACATATAACTTAATTATGATTTTAAAACTAAGTAAATTGGCTAAAAATAAAGTTCAAATATTTTGTTATAAATGTTATTAGAAAGACTAGAGATAATGTAGGAGGAGAGAATTATAGTTATAAAGTTATATTGTCCACTCTATTTTAAAGTATGATTAAAGTAATTAGTTATTAAAATTATAGTTATAATACATTATATATAGTAAGTATAGGAATATAAAAAGAATACTTTGCCAGGTGTATCAATATAAGAATTATATAGTAATATAGAGATACTTAGAGAAATATAAGCATAAATTTAATAGAATGCAGTAATTTGTTGTAATTTCATAAGATATTATGTTAAGATAAAACACGTCGCTGATGCAAAACATTAATGCGATGTGAGAAGTTTTAAAAAAGTTTTAAAAACTAATTGACAAACTTCGACAGACATGATAAGATAAATGAGTCGCTTGAGGGCGACGAAGAAAATGGTCTTTGAAAATTGAACAGAATAAAAGTTAAGTAATAACCAGCAATTCTTTTGAGAGTCTTAAAAGACTCAAAGTAATTTGAGCAACAGATTAAACTTTTTAGTGAGAGTTTGATCCTGGCTCAGGACGAACGCTGGCGGCGTGCCTAACACATGCAAGTCGAGCGAGGGGAGTTTCTTCGGAAACAAACCTAGCGGCGGACGGGTGAGTAACACGTGGGCAACCTGCCTTGTAGAGGGGAATAGCCTCCCGAAAGGGAGATTAATACCGCATAACATTGCAGCTTCGCATGGAGCAGCAATTAAAGGAGTAATCCGCTACAAGATGGGCCCGCGGCGCATTAGCTAGTTGGTGAGGTAACGGCTCACCAAGGCGACGATGCGTAGCCGACCTGAGAGGGTGATCGGCCACATTGGGACTGAGACACGGCCCAGACTCCTACGGGAGGCAGCAGTGGGGAATATTGCACAATGGGGGAAACCCTGATGCAGCAACGCCGCGTGAGTGATGAAGGTTTTCGGATCGTAAAGCTCTGTCTTCAGGGACGATAATGACGGTACCTGAGGAGGAAGCCACGGCTAACTACGTGCCAGCAGCCGCGGTAATACGTAGGTGGCGAGCGTTGTCCGGATTTACTGGGCGTAAAGGGAGCGTAGGCGGACTTTTAAGTGAGATGTGAAATACCCGGGCTCAACCTGGGGGCTGCATTTCAAACTGGAAGTCTAGAGTGCAGGAGAGGAGAGTGGAATTCCTAGTGTAGCGGTGAAATGCGTAGAGATTAGGAAGAACACCAGTGGCGAAGGCGACTCTCTGGACTGTAACTGACGCTGAGGCTCGAAAGCGTGGGGAGCAAACAGGATTAGATACCCTGGTAGTCCACGCCGTAAACGATGGATACTAGGTGTGGGAGGTATCAACTCCTTCCGTGCCGCCGTTAACACATTAAGTATCCCGCCTGGGGAGTACGGTCGCAAGATTAAAACTCAAAGGAATTGACGGGGGCCCGCACAAGCAGCGGAGCATGTGGTTTAATTCGAAGCAACGCGAAGAACCTTACCTAGACTTGACATCTCCTGCATTACTCTTAATCGAGGAAGTCCCTTCGGGGACAGGATGACAGGTGGTGCATGGTTGTCGTCAGCTCGTGTCGTGAGATGTTGGGTTAAGTCCCGCAACGAGCGCAACCCTTATTGTTAGTTGCTACCATTTAGTTGAGCACTCTAGCGAGACTGCCCGGGTTAACCGGGAGGAAGGTGGGGATGACGTCAAATCATCATGCCCCTTATGTCTAGGGCTACACACGTGCTACAATGGCAAGTACAACGAGATGCAATACCGCGAGGTGGAGCTAAACTATAAAACTTGTCTCAGTTCGGATTGTAGGCTGAAACTCGCCTACATGAAGCTGGAGTTGCTAGTAATCGCGAATCAGCATGTCGCGGTGAATACGTTCCCGGGCCTTGTACACACCGCCCGTCACACCATGAGAGTTGGCAATACCCAAAGTTCGTGAGCTAACCGCAAGGAGGCAGCGACCTAAGGTAGGGTCAGCGATTGGGGTGAAGTCGTAACAAGGTAGCCGTAGGAGAACCTGCGGCTGGATCACCTCCTTTCTATGGAGAAATCTAGTTAACAAGATGATTAACTAGTAATAACTCAAAAGATATGGTATCTTAACTTCTGTTCAATTTTGAAGGACCAAAAGCCTTCAAAATTTTTGTTCTTTGAAAATTGCACATGAATTAAAAACAACTTAAGTGAGAATCTAAAATTATAATTTAGTTATTCGAACTTACTCCTGAAAGCGTATGTGAACAGGAGTTTCAGATTAACGAAAGTTAATTGAGAAGTGACAACAAGCCAAGAATAATATTCTTTGTGAAAGTAAATTAACTCTTTGTAAAAGAGAACCGTATAGGTCAAGCTACAAAGGGCGCATGGTGAATGCCTTGGCATCAGGAGCCGATGAAGGACGTGATAAGCTGCGAAAAGCTTCGGGTAGGCGCACATAGCCAGTGATCCGGAGATCTCCGAATGAGGAAACTCACATGGGAAACCCCATGTATCCTGTAATGAATAAATAGTTGCAGGAAGGTAAACCCAGGGAACTGAAACATCTAAGTACCTGGAGGAAGAGAAAGAAAAATCGATTTTCTAAGTAGCGGCGAGCGAAAGGGAAAGAGCCCAAACCAGAGATTTATCTCTGGGGTTGCGGACAGAACATAAAATAAACTAATTTGTAACCGAAAATAACTGGAAAGTTAGGCCATAGAGTGTAATAGCCACGTAGGTAAAACAAAAAGGTTTAGAGTTCTGATCCAGAGTACCACGAGACACGTGAAACCTTGTGGGAAGCAGGGAGGACCACCTCCCAAGGCTAAATACTACCTGATGACCGATAGTGAAGCAGTACCGTGAGGGAAAGGTGAAAAGAACCCCGGGAGGGGAGTGAAATAGAACCTGAAACCGTGTGCCTACAACCGGTCAGAGCACCATATGAGTGTGATGACGTGCTTTTTGTAGAACGAGCCAACGAGTTACGGTATGTAGCAAGGTTAAGTACTTAAGGTACGGAGCCGAAGGGAAACCGAGTCTTAATAGGGCGAGTAGTTGCATGCCGTAGACCCGAAACCGGGTGACCTATCCATGGCCAGGTTGAAGCGGGGGTAAAACCCCGTGGAGGACCGAACCACGTTGCTGTTGAAAAAGCATGGGATGAGCTGTGGATAGCGGAGAAATTCCAATCGAACTCGGAGATAGCTGGTTCTCCTCGAAATAGCTTTAGGGCTAGCGTCGGATATGAGTAATGGAGGTAGAGCACTGAATGGGCTAGGGGGCGTATCGCTTACCGAACCTTATCAAACTCCGAATGCCATATACTATTAGTCCGGCAGTCAGACTACGAATGATAAGATCCGTGGTCAAAAGGGAAAAAGCCCAGATCGTCAGCTAAGGTCCCAAAGTGTAAGTTAAGTGGAAAAGGATGTGGGATTTCTAAGACAACTAGGATGTTGGCTTAGAAGCAGCCACTCATTGAAAGAGTGCGTAATAGCTCACTAGTCGAGAGATCCTGCGCCGAAAATGTCCGGGGCTCAAACTTACCACCGAAGCTACGGGCTCATCGTAAGATGAGCGGTAGAGGAGCGTCGTAATCGGGCTGAAGTCGTACCGTAAGGAGCGGTGGACTGATTACGAGTGAGAATGTTGGCATTAGTAGCGAGATGTGAGTGAGAATCTCACAGGTCGAAAATCTAAGGTTTCCTGGGGAAGGCTCGTCCGCCCAGGGTTAGTCGGGACCTAAGCCGAGGCCGATAGGCGTAGGCGATGGACAATCGGTTGATATTCCGATACCACTACAATCGTTATTATCGATGGTGTGACGGAGAAGGATAGGATGTGCTAGCGATTGGAAATGCTAGTCTAAGCGTTTAGGGAGTTGAAATAGGCAAATCCGTTTCAACAATCCTGAGGCGTGATGGGGAAGGCCATTAGGCTGAAGTATCTGATTCCATGCTTCCAAGAAAAGCATCTAGAGAGAGAAGTAGTGCCCGTACCGCAAACCGACACAGGTAGATGAGGAGAGAATCCTAAGACCAGCGGAAGAATTGCAGTTAAGGAACTAGGCAAATTGACCCCGTAAGTTAGCGAGAAGGGGTGCCTACGAGAGTAGGCCGCAGAGAATAGGCCCAAGCAACTGTTTAGCAAAAACACAGGTCTCTGCTAAAGCGCAAGCTGATGTATAGGGGCTGACGCCTGCCCGGTGCTGGAAGGTTAAGGGGAACACTTAGCGCAAGCGAAGGTGTGAACTTAAGCCCCAGTAAACGGCGGCCGTAACTATAACGGTCCTAAGGTAGCGAAATTCCTTGTCAGGTAAGTTCTGACCCGCACGAATGGCGTAATGACTTGGGCACTGTCTCAACTGCAAATCCGGCGAAGTTGTAGTGCGAGTGAAGATGCTCGCTACCCGCGATTGGACGGAAAGACCCCGTAGAGCTTTACTGTAGCTTAGCATTGAATTCCGATATTGTCTGTACAGGATAGGTGGGAGACTTGGAAACTAGGGCGTCAGCCTTGGTGGAGTCAACCTTGGGATACCACCCTGACAGTATTGGGGTTCTAACCGGACGCCATGAATCTGGTGACGGGACATTGTTAGGTGGGCAGTTTGACTGGGGCGGTCGCCTCCTAAAAAGTAACGGAGGCGCCCAAAGGTTCCCTCAGAACGGTCGGAAATCGTTCGAAGAGTGCAAAGGCAGAAGGGAGCCTGACTGCGACACCCACAAGTGGAGCAGGGACGAAAGTCGGGCTTAGTGATCCGGTGGTACCTCGTGGGAGGGCCATCGCTCAACGGATAAAAGCTACCTCGGGGATAACAGGCTGATCTCCCCCAAGAGTCCACATCGACGGGGAGGTTTGGCACCTCGATGTCGGCTCGTCGCATCCTGGGGCTGTAGTAGGTCCCAAGGGTTGGGCTGTTCGCCCATTAAAGCGGCACGCGAGCTGGGTTCAGAACGTCGTGAGACAGTTCGGTCCCTATCCGTCGCGGGCGTAGGAAATTTGAGAGGAGCTGTCCTTAGTACGAGAGGACCGGGATGGACTGACCTCTGGTGCACCAGTTGTTCCGCCAGGAGCATGGCTGGGTAGCTAAGTCGGGAAGGGATAAACGCTGAAAGCATCTAAGCGTGAAGCCCCCCTCAAGATGAGATTTCCCATAGCATAAGCTAGTAAGACCCCTTGAAGAACACAAGGTTGATAGGTCAGAGGTGTAAGTGTGGTAACATATTTAGCTGACTGATACTAATAGGTCGAGGGCTTGACCAAAACAATAAGATGAAACTCAGCAGAGCTGAGTGAATTCGAGAAACGAAATCAAAGATTTTGGCTCTCATTCATGTGCAATTTTCAGAGAACATTCTCTGAAAAAGTAAAGTAAGAACTAAACTAAGATTTAATTATTGAAAAGGAAACTCAGCACAGCTGAGTAGGTTCGATATCTAAATCAAAGATTTAGGATTTCACACCATCTGGTGATGATGGCGTAGAGGAAACACTCCTTCCCATTCCGAACAGGAAAGTTAAGCTCTACAGCGTCGATGGTACTGCACGGGAGACTGTGTGGGAGAGTAGAACGTTGCCAGGTTAGTAAATAAGAGTCTATTAAGACTCTTATTTTTTTGTGTTAATTTTTATTAAAAGCTTAAAAAACTCACAGTTATTTTTATAATTGTGAGTTTTTTTATTTTCTTTTATCATATAAACGAAAAATTTTCATAAATATAGATGTAAGAATTTATTATAAATTTTAAGGTGAAAGATATGGTTAAATAAGATAACAAAATAAGAAGGGACTAATATCAAAAGTTTAATACCATACCAAATAGACTTAAATAATGTAATTATAAAGATAATGAATAAAAATTTTAATATAATAAGTTTAAGTAGGAGAGTGGTTAAAATGAAGATATTAATGGTAGCCTCTGAAGCTCATCCTTTTATTAAAACTGGGGGGTTAGGAGATGTAATGGGAGCACTTCCTCAAGCTTTAAAAAATCAAGGCATAGATATAAGAGTGATAATTCCTAAATATCAATATATTAATGAAAACTTCGTTAAAAGTTTAAAGTTTATAAAAGCTTTTAGAGTTAAAGTGGGTTGGAGAAATCAATATTGTGGTGTATTTCAATGTGAATATAAGGGTGTAATTTATTATTTTTTAGATAATGAATATTATTTTAAAAGAAAAGAATTATACGGACATTATGATGATGGCGAGAGGTTCGCTTTTTTTAATAGAGCAGTTTTAGAAACTATTAACCAATTAAATTGGAAACCAGATGTAATTCATTGCAATGATTGGCAAACAGGGATGATACCAGTTTTATATAAATTGGAATATCAAAAAAGAGAGTTTTATAAAAATATAAAAATATTCTTTTCTATACACAACTTACTTTTTAAGGGAGTTATGTCGCCAAAGATTTTACCAGAGTTATTTGGCTATGACTATGAACCATTTTTAAATGGAAGTTTGGAATTGGATGGTGGAGTAAGTTTTTTAAAAGGTGGAATAAATTATTCAGATCAAATATTAACAGTAAGTGAAACTTATGCTTGGGAAATACAAACTAGAGAATATGGTGAAGGTTTAGAAGGACTTTTAAAAGAGCGAAGTTATGCTCTGAAGGGAATAATAAATGGTATTGATTATGAAGAATATAATCCTAAGAATGATAAATTCATATGTAAAACATATTCAGAGTCTGAAATTGATAATAAGGTTATAAATAAGGAAAAGTTGCAAAGGCAACTTGGATTACCAGTAAATAGAGATATACCAATGATTGGTATGGTAACTAGGCTTACTCACCAAAAAGGTTGTGATTTAATAATAAACATATTAGATAGGTTATTGCAAAGAGATATACAAGTAGTTATTTTAGGAACTGGAGATTATTTATATGAAGAAACATTTAGAAATTTTAATTATAGATATCATGATAAAGTTTCTGTAAATATAAATTTTGATAACTCTTTGGCACACAAAATATATGCTGGATCAGATTTATTTTTGATGCCTTCTCTATTTGAGCCATGTGGTTTAGGACAGCTTATAGCATTACGATATGGAACATTACCAATAGTTAGAGAAACTGGTGGATTAAGAGACACAATAAAGCCTTACAATAAATATAATGGAGTAGGGAATGGGTTTGGTTTTGTTAATTATCTAGGAAATGAGCTTATGGAAGTAACAGAATATGCATTAGAGATATATAAGGATAAAAATACTTGGAATTCCTTAATTGCACAAGCAATGAGATCTGATAATAGTTGGGAAAAATCAGCAAATGAATATAGAAGATTATATGGTGAAGTAATTGGTAGATAGATATAATACAGCTATTAGTAGGAGGAGGGTTTATGCTAGATATAGATAAGAAATCTTTAAAAGCAGATTATAAAAAGAAATTTTTGGAGTTACATGGTAAGGAGCTTGAAGAAGGAAGTAATCTTCAAAAATATGAGGCTCTAGGTAGTTTAGTTAGAGACTATGTAACTAAAGCTTGGATAAGAACAAATAAGAAATATAATAAAACTGGTGAAAAACAGGTCTATTATCTTTCAATGGAGTTTTTACTTGGGAGATTGTTAGGAAATGCTCTTTTAAATCTAGGTATAAGAGATATGTGCAAAGAAGCATTAAATGAGCTTAATGTAGATTTAGAAGAATTAGAGAATTTAGAACAAGATCAAGGGTTAGGGAATGGGGGATTAGGGCGATTGGCAGCATGCTTTTTAGATTCTATGGCATCGTTAAATATTGCGGGACATGGTTGTGGTATAAGATATAAGTATGGATTTTTCGAACAAAAAATAATTGATGGAAAGCAAGTAGAAGTACCGGATAATTGGCTTAGAGAGGGTAATGTATGGGAAATAAAGAAAAGTGATAAATCGGAAATTGTTAAATTTGGAGGAGAAGTGAAAGTAGAGACTGTAAATGGAAAATTAGCATTTAATCATGTTAATTATGAGCCAGTATTAGCTGTTCCTTATGATACGCCTATAGTAGGGTATGAAAATGAAGTTGTAAATACTTTAAGATTATGGAGTGCAGAACCTGTGTCTAATGAATTTGATTTTTCATCTTTTAGTAGAGGAGATTTTTTAAAGGCTATTGAGTACAAAAATTCAGTAGAATCAATTTCTCTTGTGTTATATCCAGAAGATTCTTTTTATGAAGGCAAAATGCTTAGATTAAAACAACAATATTTCTTTGTATCTGCGGGACTTCAAAGTATTATAAGGCATTACAAAAAACATGGCGGAAATATATTAGAGCTTGATGAAAAAATAGCAATTCATATAAATGATACTCATCCAACTTTAGCTATTCCAGAACTTATGAGAATATTAATAGATGAAGAAGGATTACCTTGGGAGACAGCTTGGAGAATAACTCAAAATGTAAATTCATATACAAATCATACTATATTAGCTGAAGCTCTTGAAAAGTGGCCAATAGATATGTTTAAAAAATTACTTCCTAGAATATATATGATAGTTAAAGAAATAAACGAAAGGTATTGTAAAGAGCTTTGGAATAAGTATATAGGTCAGTGGGAAAAAATATCCAGAATGGCTATCATTGGGGATGGATATGTAAGAATGGCTAACCTTGCTATAGTTAGTAGTCATAGCGTAAATGGTGTAGCTAAGCTACACACGGAAATACTTAAGAAAAAGGAGATGTCAGATTTCTATTATTTATATCCTAAAAAGTTTAATAACAAAACTAATGGAATAACTCATAGAAGGTGGCTATTAAAATGTAATCCTAATTTAACAAATTTATTAAAGGACACAATAGGGGATAGTTTTATAAAGCACCCAATGGATTTGGAAAATTTCGAAAGATATTTAAGCGATAGAAATATTTTAGAAAGACTAGATAGTATAAAATTAGAAAATAAAAAAGACTTAGCCAAAGAAATATATAAGACAAAAGGAATTATTGTAGATCCAAATTCAATATTTGATGTTCAAGTAAAAAGAATTCATGCCTATAAGAGGCAGACTTTAAATTGTTTAAGAGTAATGGATTTATATAATAGATTAATAGATAATCCTAATCTAAATATTAAACCAAGAACATTTATTTTTGCAGGAAAGGCTGCACCAGGGTATATTTTAGCTAAAAATATAATTGAGCTTATAAATGCAATTGCAGATAAAGTTAATAATGATTCAAGAGTAAATAAAAAAATACAAGTATTAATGTTAGATAATTATAGGGTATCTTTAGCAGAAAAAATAATTCCAGCTACAGATTTGAGTGAACAAATTTCAACTACAACAAAAGAAGCATCAGGAACATCTAATATGAAATTTATGATGAATGGTGCAATTACAATAGCTACATTAGATGGAGCTAATATTGAAATTAAAGATGAAGTAAAAGAAAAGAATATTGTAATATTTGGCTTAACAGCAGATGAAGTTTTAGATTACTATAAAAATGGTGGATATTGTTCATGGGATATATATAATAGCGATGTACGAGTAAAGAGAGTGATGGATAGTTTAATCGATGGAACCTACTCCAGTGATAGAGAAAAGTTTAGAGTAATATATCAAAGTTTATTAAATTATAATGATGAGTTCTTTGTATTAAAAGATTTTGATGCTTATATAAGAGCTCAAGAAAGGGTAGATAATTTATATAATGATATGTATAACTGGCAAAAGATATGTGGAGTAAATATAGCACATTCAGGTATATTTTCATCAGATAGAACAATAAAAGAATATGCAACTGGTATTTGGGGATCAGATGTTATTTATAAAAATTTATAGAAGTTAGCAATTTTAAGGAGCATTAGTTTATTTAGACAAGTGCTCCTTTATTTAAATAAAAAATAATAATTACAAATATACTTAACATATATTGAAGTGTATTTACATAGGTATATAAAGAAGAGATTTATGAATATAAAGAAAATATTTATATGAATATAAAGAAATTATTTATATGAATTTAGGGAGGGATAATAGAAGTATTATGTGTAGAAAGGAAATTGTTGCCATGATTCTTGCTGGTGGACAAGGATCGAGATTAGGAGTACTTACTAAAAGATTGGCAAAACCAGCTGTGCCTTTTGGTGGTAAGTATAGAATTATAGATTTTCCATTAAGCAATTGTTCTAATTCTGGAATATACACAGTTGGAGTATTGACACAGTACAAACCTCTAGATTTAAATGAACACATAGGTATTGGTGCGCCTTGGGATTTAGACAGAAGAGATGGCGGAGTTAATATATTACCTCCATATCAACATGAAAAAGGTGGTATGTGGTACAAGGGAACTGCTAATGCCATATATCAAAATATTGAATATGTAGACAGATATGATCCTGAGTACGTTTTAATATTATCAGGAGACCATATTTATAAAATGAACTATGATAAAATGTTAGAATTTCATAAATCTAAGGAAGCAGATGCTACTATTGCAGTTATAGATGTTCCATTAGAAGAGGCAAGTAGGTTTGGAATAATGAATACTAGAGATGATCTATCAATATATGAGTTTGAAGAGAAACCAGAAAACCCTAAAAGTACAAATGCATCTATGGGAATATATATATTTAAATGGAAGGTTTTAAAGAAATTTTTAAAAGAAGATGAGAAAGATTTAGAATCAAGTAATGATTTTGGAAAGAACATAATACCTAGGATGTTAATGAAAGGCAAGAGATTAGTTGCCTATCCTTTTAAAGGTTATTGGAAGGATGTTGGTACAATAACAAGTTTATGGGAAGCTAATATGGATCTATTAAAAAGATATAATGACCTAAATCTTTATAATAATGATTGGAAAATATATTCTAATAATCCTGTTAGGCCAGCTCAATATATAGGAAAGGATGCAGCTGTTAAAAATTCTTTAATAGTAGAGGGATGCACAGTTTATGGAACTGTAGAAAATTCAGTATTGTTTCAAGGGGTTTATGTAGGAAAGAATACTGTAATTAGAAATTCGGTAATTATGCCTGATACTAAGATAGGGAATAATGTGACAATAGAGAAAGCCATAATCGGGAGTAATGCAATAATAAGAAAAGAATGTGTAATTGGAGATGGAAATAAGATAGCAGTAATAGCAGCAAAGGAGGATTTAAGTAGTGGGACAACGTTAGAGCCAGCAGAATCACTATAATAATTAAGGGGGAGAGTGCATGAACAGTTGTTTAGGCATAATAAACTTAGATGAAAATGATAGTAAAATGGGGAATTTAGTGAGCAATAGAGTATTGGCGTCTATACCAATAGCTGGACGATATAGAATTATAGACTTTATATTATCAAATATGACTAATTCGGGAATAGAAGCAATAGGGGTTTTTACAAAAAATAAGTCACGTTCGTTAATAGATCATTTATCTAATGGGAGACCATGGGATCTTCATAGAAAGAAGGATGGACTTAGGGTTTTTAATTTTGGAAATGATGATCCTGTTTATGACGATGTTCATAACTTTGAAAGTAATATAGAATTTATAAAGAAAAGTAGAAGAGAGTATGTTTTAATTGCACCATCATATATGATATGCAATATTAACTATAATGATTTAATTAAGTATCATAAGAGATTAGATAATGACATAACAGTAGTGTACAAAAAAATTAGTGATGCAAATAATAATTTCATAGATTGTGAAATTTTAAATATAAATAATAAAAATAGAGTTATTGGAATTGAAAATAATATAGGGCATGAAAATAATGCTAATGTAAATATGGAGATGTATATTTTAAAAACAGATCTTTTTATTGATATAATTTATGAAGGAATACGAAGCGGACTATATAAAAAAGTAAAAGAATTTATACATTTAAATATAGATAATTTAAAGGTAGGGGCTTTTGAGTTTAGTGGATATTTATCGTGTATAAATTCTATACAGTCATATTTTAATGCAAATTTAAACTTTTTGAAGGAAGAGGTTAATAAAGAGTTATTTCATAGTAATGTACCAATATATACGAAAGTACAAGATGAGTTTCCAACAAAATATACAGATGGAAGTAAAGTAAATAACTCTATAGTGGCAAATGGATCTTATATAGAAGGAACGGTTAAAAACTGCATTATTGGTAGGCAAGTTAAAATTGGTAAAGGATCTGTAATTAAAAATTGTATTATAATGCAAAATACAGTAATAGGAGATAATGTTATTATGGATAATGTTATTTCTGATAAAGGGATTGTAATTAGTAATGATAATATAATTAGGGGAGAAGGTAGTTTACCAATAACTATAGAAAAAGAAAAAGCAATTTTTTAATAATATTAACTTTAGTATTTTTGAGTTTTGTTTCAATGAACAAAACTCTTTTTTTATTTGAAAACTATATTGACTATTACTTTACGTTATAGTCTAAACTAATATTTGAGGTGATTAGGTTTGTATAAAATAAAAGAGGTTGCAACCATGGCAGGAATAAGTGTAAGAACACTGCATTATTATGATGAAATTAATTTATTAAAACCTAATTTTATTAATAAATCAGGATATAGAGTTTATTCGAAGGATGATATTGAAAGACTACATCAAATATTATTCTTTAAAGAGTTGAGCTTTTCACTAAATGAAATAAAAAATATAGTAAATAATCCTAATTTTGATAAGGTAGAGGTACTAAAAATTCAAAAAGAACTTTTATTAAGAAAAAGTAATCGCTTAGATGAAATAATTAATTCAATATCAGATATTTTATCTAATTCTAATAATAGTTTAGATTATAATGAAAGGTTTAAGGTGTTTAATATGAAAGAAATAGAAGAATTTAAAAAGAAATATGAGAAAGAGGTAAGAGAAAAGTATCCTAAAAAAATAGTAGATGAGTGCAATAAAAAAACTAATAAATATAATAAAGATGATTGGAAGAAAATTCAGGATAATGCAGACGAAATATTTAATTCCTTAGCAAAGCTTATGGATAGTAACCCAAGCTGTGAAGAGGTGCAAAATTTAATTGAAGAATATAGAAACCATATAACTAGTAATTTTTATCAATGTACTATAGAGATATATAGAGGGCTTGGAGAATTATATGTTACAGATGAGAGGTTCATTAAATTTTATGACAAATACAAAAAAGGTTTAGCTAATTTCATTAAAGAAGCAATAGATATATATTGTAATAAGAATTAATTTAAAATGATAATTAAGATTGGAAGAGTTATTTATATAATTAAAATCAAATTAAAATTCAGATAATTAAATAGAAATAAGATAACCCTTCCAGGTGTATCAATAGATAAAAAACAGAGTAAAAGATAGAATAATGTAGATATATTAAAGATAAATTTTCATTACACCTAGGTTTACATATGAATTAATAGGGGATAGGGAGTATTATAAATCATGTACTTAGCGGAACAGCTAAGGACAAAAAATCACTTGAATGTTTTGAAAAAAACTTTTTTAAAAAAGTTGTTGACACAAAATAATGAAAGTGGTAAGATAAACGAGTCGCTTGAGGGCGATGAAGAAAATGGTCTTTGAAAATTGAACAGAATAAAAGTTAAGTAATAACCAGCAATTCTTTTGAGAGTCTTAAAAGACTCAAAGTAATTTGAGCAACAGATTAAACTTTTTAGTGAGAGTTTGATCCTGGCTCAGGACGAACGCTGGCGGCGTGCCTAACACATGCAAGTCGAGCGAGGGGAGTTTCTTCGGAAACAAACCTAGCGGCGGACGGGTGAGTAACACGTGGGCAACCTGCCTTGTAGAGGGGAATAGCCTCCCGAAAGGGAGATTAATACCGCATAACATTGCAGCTTCGCATGGAGCAGCAATTAAAGGAGTAATCCGCTACAAGATGGGCCCGCGGCGCATTAGCTAGTTGGTGAGGTAACGGCTCACCAAGGCGACGATGCGTAGCCGACCTGAGAGGGTGATCGGCCACATTGGGACTGAGACACGGCCCAGACTCCTACGGGAGGCAGCAGTGGGGAATATTGCACAATGGGGGAAACCCTGATGCAGCAACGCCGCGTGAGTGATGAAGGTTTTCGGATCGTAAAGCTCTGTCTTCAGGGACGATAATGACGGTACCTGAGGAGGAAGCCACGGCTAACTACGTGCCAGCAGCCGCGGTAATACGTAGGTGGCGAGCGTTGTCCGGATTTACTGGGCGTAAAGGGAGCGTAGGCGGACTTTTAAGTGAGATGTGAAATACCCGGGCTCAACCTGGGGGCTGCATTTCAAACTGGAAGTCTAGAGTGCAGGAGAGGAGAGTGGAATTCCTAGTGTAGCGGTGAAATGCGTAGAGATTAGGAAGAACACCAGTGGCGAAGGCGACTCTCTGGACTGTAACTGACGCTGAGGCTCGAAAGCGTGGGGAGCAAACAGGATTAGATACCCTGGTAGTCCACGCCGTAAACGATGGATACTAGGTGTGGGAGGTATCAACTCCTTCCGTGCCGCCGTTAACACATTAAGTATCCCGCCTGGGGAGTACGGTCGCAAGATTAAAACTCAAAGGAATTGACGGGGGCCCGCACAAGCAGCGGAGCATGTGGTTTAATTCGAAGCAACGCGAAGAACCTTACCTAGACTTGACATCTCCTGCATTACTCTTAATCGAGGAAGTCCCTTCGGGGACAGGATGACAGGTGGTGCATGGTTGTCGTCAGCTCGTGTCGTGAGATGTTGGGTTAAGTCCCGCAACGAGCGCAACCCTTATTGTTAGTTGCTACCATTTAGTTGAGCACTCTAGCGAGACTGCCCGGGTTAACCGGGAGGAAGGTGGGGATGACGTCAAATCATCATGCCCCTTATGTCTAGGGCTACACACGTGCTACAATGGCAAGTACAACGAGATGCAATACCGCGAGGTGGAGCTAAACTATAAAACTTGTCTCAGTTCGGATTGTAGGCTGAAACTCGCCTACATGAAGCTGGAGTTGCTAGTAATCGCGAATCAGCATGTCGCGGTGAATACGTTCCCGGGCCTTGTACACACCGCCCGTCACACCATGAGAGTTGGCAATACCCAAAGTTCGTGAGCTAACCGCAAGGAGGCAGCGACCTAAGGTAGGGTCAGCGATTGGGGTGAAGTCGTAACAAGGTAGCCGTAGGAGAACCTGCGGCTGGATCACCTCCTTTCTATGGAGAAATCTAGTTAACAAGATGATTAACTAGTAATAACTCAAAAGATATGGTATCTTAACTTCTGTTCAATTTTGAAGGACCAAAAGCCTTCAAAATTTTTGTTCTTTGAAAATTGCACATGAATTAAAAACAACTTAAGTGAGAATCTAAAATTATAATTTAGTTATTCGAACTTACTCCTGAAAGCGTATGTGAACAGGAGTTTCAGATTAACGAAAGTTAATTGAGAAGTGACAACAAGCCAAGAATAATATTCTTTGTGAAAGTAAATTAACTCTTTGTAAAAGAGAACCGTATAGGTCAAGCTACAAAGGGCGCATGGTGAATGCCTTGGCATCAGGAGCCGATGAAGGACGTGATAAGCTGCGAAAAGCTTCGGGTAGGCGCACATAGCCAGTGATCCGGAGATCTCCGAATGAGGAAACTCACATGGGAAACCCCATGTATCCTGTAATGAATAAATAGTTGCAGGAAGGTAAACCCAGGGAACTGAAACATCTAAGTACCTGGAGGAAGAGAAAGAAAAATCGATTTTCTAAGTAGCGGCGAGCGAAAGGGAAAGAGCCCAAACCAGAGATTTATCTCTGGGGTTGCGGACAGAACATAAAATAAACTAATTTGTAACCGAAAATAACTGGAAAGTTAGGCCATAGAGTGTAATAGCCACGTAGGTAAAACAAAAAGGTTTAGAGTTCTGATCCAGAGTACCACGAGACACGTGAAACCTTGTGGGAAGCAGGGAGGACCACCTCCCAAGGCTAAATACTACCTGATGACCGATAGTGAAGCAGTACCGTGAGGGAAAGGTGAAAAGAACCCCGGGAGGGGAGTGAAATAGAACCTGAAACCGTGTGCCTACAACCGGTCAGAGCACCATATGAGTGTGATGACGTGCTTTTTGTAGAACGAGCCAACGAGTTACGGTATGTAGCAAGGTTAAGTACTTAAGGTACGGAGCCGAAGGGAAACCGAGTCTTAATAGGGCGAGTAGTTGCATGCCGTAGACCCGAAACCGGGTGACCTATCCATGGCCAGGTTGAAGCGGGGGTAAAACCCCGTGGAGGACCGAACCACGTTGCTGTTGAAAAAGCATGGGATGAGCTGTGGATAGCGGAGAAATTCCAATCGAACTCGGAGATAGCTGGTTCTCCTCGAAATAGCTTTAGGGCTAGCGTCGGATATGAGTAATGGAGGTAGAGCACTGAATGGGCTAGGGGGCGTATCGCTTACCGAACCTTATCAAACTCCGAATGCCATATACTATTAGTCCGGCAGTCAGACTACGAATGATAAGATCCGTGGTCAAAAGGGAAAAAGCCCAGATCGTCAGCTAAGGTCCCAAAGTGTAAGTTAAGTGGAAAAGGATGTGGGATTTCTAAGACAACTAGGATGTTGGCTTAGAAGCAGCCACTCATTGAAAGAGTGCGTAATAGCTCACTAGTCGAGAGATCCTGCGCCGAAAATGTCCGGGGCTCAAACTTACCACCGAAGCTACGGGCTCATCGTAAGATGAGCGGTAGAGGAGCGTCGTAATCGGGCTGAAGTCGTACCGTAAGGAGCGGTGGACTGATTACGAGTGAGAATGTTGGCATTAGTAGCGAGATGTGAGTGAGAATCTCACAGGTCGAAAATCTAAGGTTTCCTGGGGAAGGCTCGTCCGCCCAGGGTTAGTCGGGACCTAAGCCGAGGCCGATAGGCGTAGGCGATGGACAATCGGTTGATATTCCGATACCACTACAATCGTTATTATCGATGGTGTGACGGAGAAGGATAGGATGTGCTAGCGATTGGAAATGCTAGTCTAAGCGTTTAGGGAGTTGAAATAGGCAAATCCGTTTCAACAATCCTGAGGCGTGATGGGGAAGGCCATTAGGCTGAAGTATCTGATTCCATGCTTCCAAGAAAAGCATCTAGAGAGAGAAGTAGTGCCCGTACCGCAAACCGACACAGGTAGATGAGGAGAGAATCCTAAGACCAGCGGAAGAATTGCAGTTAAGGAACTAGGCAAATTGACCCCGTAAGTTAGCGAGAAGGGGTGCCTACGAGAGTAGGCCGCAGAGAATAGGCCCAAGCAACTGTTTAGCAAAAACACAGGTCTCTGCTAAAGCGCAAGCTGATGTATAGGGGCTGACGCCTGCCCGGTGCTGGAAGGTTAAGGGGAACACTTAGCGCAAGCGAAGGTGTGAACTTAAGCCCCAGTAAACGGCGGCCGTAACTATAACGGTCCTAAGGTAGCGAAATTCCTTGTCAGGTAAGTTCTGACCCGCACGAATGGCGTAATGACTTGGGCACTGTCTCAACTGCAAATCCGGCGAAGTTGTAGTGCGAGTGAAGATGCTCGCTACCCGCGATTGGACGGAAAGACCCCGTAGAGCTTTACTGTAGCTTAGCATTGAATTCCGATATTGTCTGTACAGGATAGGTGGGAGACTTGGAAACTAGGGCGTCAGCCTTGGTGGAGTCAACCTTGGGATACCACCCTGACAGTATTGGGGTTCTAACCGGACGCCATGAATCTGGTGACGGGACATTGTTAGGTGGGCAGTTTGACTGGGGCGGTCGCCTCCTAAAAAGTAACGGAGGCGCCCAAAGGTTCCCTCAGAACGGTCGGAAATCGTTCGAAGAGTGCAAAGGCAGAAGGGAGCCTGACTGCGACACCCACAAGTGGAGCAGGGACGAAAGTCGGGCTTAGTGATCCGGTGGTACCTCGTGGGAGGGCCATCGCTCAACGGATAAAAGCTACCTCGGGGATAACAGGCTGATCTCCCCCAAGAGTCCACATCGACGGGGAGGTTTGGCACCTCGATGTCGGCTCGTCGCATCCTGGGGCTGTAGTAGGTCCCAAGGGTTGGGCTGTTCGCCCATTAAAGCGGCACGCGAGCTGGGTTCAGAACGTCGTGAGACAGTTCGGTCCCTATCCGTCGCGGGCGTAGGAAATTTGAGAGGAGCTGTCCTTAGTACGAGAGGACCGGGATGGACTGACCTCTGGTGCACCAGTTGTTCCGCCAGGAGCATGGCTGGGTAGCTAAGTCGGGAAGGGATAAACGCTGAAAGCATCTAAGCGTGAAGCCCCCCTCAAGATGAGATTTCCCATAGCATAAGCTAGTAAGACCCCTTGAAGAACACAAGGTTGATAGGTCAGAGGTGTAAGTGTGGTAACATATTTAGCTGACTGATACTAATAGGTCGAGGGCTTGACCAAAACAATAAGATGAAACTCAGCAGAGCTGAGTGAATTCGAGAAACGAAATCAAAGATTTTGGCTCTCATTCATGTGCAATTTTCAGAGAACATTCTCTGAAAAGGTAAAGTAAGAACTAAACTGAGATTTAATTGTTGAAAAGGAAACTCAGCACAGCTGAGTGGGTTCGATATCTAAATCAAAGATTTAGGATCTCACACCATCTGGTGATGATGGCGTAGAGGAAACACTCCTTCCCATTCCGAACAGGAAAGTTAAGCTCTACAGCGTCGATGGTACTGCACGGGAGACTGTGTGGGAGAGTAGAACGTTGCCAGGTAATATGCGTTATTAGCTCAGTTGGTAGAGCACCTGACTCTTAATCAGGGTGTCCCGGGTTCGAATCCCTGATGACGCACCATTTAAATCCTAAACTAAAAGTTTAGGATTTTTTTGCTTTTATAAAAAATTATATAATATAACTATATAGAAAAAATTCAGTAAATTTATATATTTAAAACAATTTTATTTCAATATAAAGAATTTATATATATAATGAAATAAGAAGAAATAAATATTTGATTTGCTAAGGAGGAAAACATAATGCCATTAAAAGCAAGAAAAGTAGCTATAGTAGGAACTGGACTAGTTGGTTCAAGTACTGCGTTTAGTCTAATAACACAAGGGGTTTGTGAAGAAATATTAATGATAGATATTAATGAAGAAAGGGCTCTTGGAGAAGTGATGGACTTAAATCACTGTATAGAGTATTTAAATAGAAATACAAGAGTTAAGAGAGGTTCGTATGAAGACTGTGGTGATGTTGATATAGTGGTAATAACAGCAGGAGCACCACCAAAAGCAGGGCAAACTAGGTTAGATACTTTGGATTTATCAGCCCAAATAGCTAAGTCTATAGTTGATCCTATAATGAAGAGTGGATTTAAAGGATATTTTATAATAATATCAAATCCTGTGGATATTATAGCATATCATGTATATAAATTATCAGGGTTGCCAAAAAGCCATGTAATAGGATCTGGTACATCAGTAGATTCTGCTAGATTAAAGAATTTTATAGGTGAGTTGTTAAATGTTGATCCTAGAAGTGTTCAAGGTTATTCTATGGGTGAACATGGGGATTCACAAATGGTGCCATGGTCACATGTATATGTTGGGGGAAAGCCTTTTAATAAAGTAATAGAGGACAATAAAGATAGAGTTGGGAATGTAGATTTAGATAAACTAGTTGCAGATACAGCTAAAGCTGGTTGGGAAGTTTATAATAGAAAAGGAACAACTTATTATGCAATAGCAACATCAACTGTAGCTATAATTAAAGCTATATTAAATGATGAAAATAAAATAATACCAGTATCAACATTATTAGATGGAGAGTATGGTGAAGAAAATGTGTTTACAGGAGTACCTGCTGTATTAAATAGAAATGGTGTTAAAGAGGTTGTTGAATTAGATATGACAAATGAGGAGCTAGATAAGTTTAAAAAATCTAATAATGTTATAAGAGAATATATAAGTAAATTAGGATACTAAATTTTTTATAAAAGGATATAAAATTGTTTTTAAGTTTTATATCCCTTATTTTTGTTTTAAATATTATTTCCTATAAAGTTATTAACAAATAGCGTGAAAAGTTATAAACAATGTGGATAAAAATAATATAAACTTGTGGAAATTAATTAATCTTTAGTAAGTAAAGATACTAATATAAAGCTAAAATATTTACAATATTCCTCCTGTTATTTAGTTAGTTAAGTAAGATATATGTCTTGTTATAAAAAAACTAAAAGAAAATAAAAGTTTTTTTAAAAAAGGTGTTGACATATTAATCAAAAGTCTATATAATTAGTTCTTGTTGAGAGCAAAATATCTGGTGATGATGGCGTAAAGGAAACACTCCTTCCCATTCCGAACAGGACAGTTAAGCTTTACAGCGTCGATGGTACTGCATGGGAGACTGTGTGGGAGAGTAGAACGTTGCCAGGTCATATGGTTTACTAGCTCAGTCGGTAGAGCACTTGACTTTTAATCAAGGTGTCCGGGGTTCGATTCCCCGGTAAGCCACCACAAAAATCACTTCGAAAGAAGTGATTTTTTAATAGGAACTTGCTTAGCATAATATATATAAAAAGGAAAAGGTAATATACCTTTTCCTTTTTTATAGTTTAAAAATATCTTTTTTTACAAATGACAAAAACTTCTTTATTCCTTGAATATCTTCTTTTAATGTAGTATCTTCATTATCTGATAAATACCCACTAGTATATATACACATTATAAAAAATAAAATCCCAATATTTATATAGATATCTTTAATGTCAGCTACAAACAAATTACTAATTCCAATGAAGTCTAAACTACCACCATAAAAAACTTTATCTATTAATGAACATAAAGCTCCAGTAAATATAAATATAAAACACATGTCACTCCAGAATCCCTTATTCCCTTTATTAAGATAATATCTATAAAGTTCTACAAATAGAAAAAGAGCTAGTGCGTTTACTAGAATAAGAATAGGGAAACTTACTCCAAATCCAAATCTGGCATTTAGCCAAGAACCCTCAGAATTTATTATAGGGTTAAAAGATAAAAAGTTTGGGATTATTTCGAAGTATTTATGAAAAAAGAAGAATTTTATTATTATTTTTCCACCTTGATCTATAATCATTAATATAATGAATAAAATACTTAGGTTTTTAAAAGATAAACCTTTAGAATTTTTTTCAAAAGAATAGTAAATAATCCACCCAGTAAAAGCAAATACAAATATCAATGATAAATTTAATGTTAAAGTGTATAAGTCTTTGACTCTTCCTGTGAATATTTCGAATAAGAAGTATATTAACCACATAGCTGGAAGCAGTGATATAGTTATCAATTTATCTTTATTTAATTTTTGCTTCATAAAAACCTCCTATTTAATAAAGTATATCAATATAAAGATTTTATCATATATAATACATAAATTCATATATGTATAACAATTTATTGAAAATATTGATATAATTAAGAAAAGTATATTTTTAGAATATTAATAATAATTAGAAAAATAATATTAATAAGGATAGACCAATGAGGAGGGTATTAGAATGTTAACTATTTTTGCAGTTTCAGATTCTATAGGAGAAACAGCTGAGCAAGTAGCGGTTGCTGCTGCAAGTCAATTTGGGAATGATGTAGAGGTAAAAAGGATACCTTATGTAAAAACATTAGAGGATGTTGAAGAGTTAATAAAGGAAATAGAACTTTGCGAGAAGGTCATGGTAGTATCTACTATAATAACTGTAAACGTTAGAGAGTATCTAACCCAAAAAGGGGCTGAAAAAAATATATCAGTATTAAATGTATTAGGTCCAATAATAAATGTTGCATCGACTATAATTAATAAAATTCCTAATTACAATCCAGGGGCAATGTGGAAAACTGATGAAGTTTATTTTAAGAGAATTGAAGCCATGGAATTTGCTATGCAATATGATGATAGTAAAGATTATAGAGGACTAAAAAATGCAGATGTAGTTTTAGTTGGATTATCAAGAACATCTAAAACACCATTGTGTATGTATTTAGCTAATAAGGGAATTAAGGCCATAAATATTCCTTTAGTACCCGAAGTAGGAGTACCTGAAGAAATATATGAAATAGATAAAAAGAAAATATTTGGCCTTGTTATAAATCCACTTCAATTAATAGAAATTAGAAAACGTAGATTAGATAAATTTCATAGAATACCAGCAGATATAGAATATGCAAGTGATGCAAGAATTCTAGAAGAGTTTGAGTTTTCAGATAGGATAATGAGAAAGTTAGGATGTAGAACTATTGATGTTACACAAAGAGCAATAGAGGATACTGCGTTAATAATTATTAAAGCTTTAGGTCATGATAATAAATAAACAACATTTGGCGATACGGAAATTAATTCTAAATCGCCTTTTTGGTTTTAGGAAATTATATTTGTTTTAAATTTACTGATAATTTTATGATAGCAGCAAATTTAATAGTTTACGAGTTGATTTTTTAGAATAAAAGATTAGGAGGATATTTTGAAAATAGGGTTAGTATTAGCTGGAGGAGGGGCCAGAGGGGCATATCAAATTGGTGTGTGGAGAGCTTTAAGAGAATTAAATATAGAAAAGTATGTAAAAGTTATATCAGGAACATCTATAGGTGCTTTAAATGCGGTTTTATTTATGAAAGGAGATTTAAGTTTAGCAGAAGAAATATGGAAAAATATAAAGCCTAATGAAATATTACCAATTAACCAAGCTGATTTGAAAATAAGAAAGACATTATTAGATGTTGGTATAAAAAATATTCATTTCATTAAGAAGTATATACCAAAGATGATTCTAGGTGGAAATATTTCTAGAGGAGGATTAGAAAAGATAATAGATAATCTAGAATTAAATTTTATTACAGACTCAGATATTAGATGTTATGTAACTTGTACAGATATTGATAAATTAGAGGCTAAACACTTTCTTATTAATAAGTATAGTTGTGATGAAATAAAGAAAATATTATTGGCAAGTTCTGCAATACCAATGATTTATGAGAAACAGAAGGTAGAAGGTGAAGAGTATTTAGATGGTGGAATAGTAGATAATGTACCTATTGAATCTATATATGATGAAGTATGTGACTTATTAATAATAGTACATTTATCTAAAGAAAGTAAAATAGATAAAAGGAAATTTAATAATTTAGATATTATAGAAATTGTACCAAGTGTAGTTGAAGATGGAGCTTTGGATGGAGTTTTAGAATTTGATTCTAAAATATCTAAAGAGAGAATGATAGTTGGGTATGATGATACAATTAATACAATCACTCCTATAATTAAATTAGTAAGATTTTTAGATAAAGAAGAGAATAAAATGACAAAAGAAAGAAACAACATAATTAAAAGGATAAAAAATATATTTAAATAAATAGTTAATATGTGCAGAAATGAATTTTAGTTAATTAGAGTATTAAGCTTTAACATAATGCATCTACGTATATTTCTTTAGCTTAACTATGAAATGTATGTTAATATACGAAAGAAAAGACAATATATGAATATTAAAGTTAAGAAATTATAATTAGATTTAAAAAACATAAAAATATAGTTGACATAATTTAAATATGATGATAATATTTATCTCATCCACTAGAAACAAGTCAAAAAAACTTGAAAAAACTTTTTTTAAAAAGTTGTTGACACAAAATGATGAAAGTGGTAAGATAAACGAGTCGCTTGAGGGCGATGAAGAAAATGGTCTTTGAAAATTGAACAGAATAAAAGTTAAGTAATAACCAGCAATTCTTTTGAGAGTCTTAAAAGACTCAAAGTAATTTGAGCAACAGATTAAACTTTTTAGTGAGAGTTTGATCCTGGCTCAGGACGAACGCTGGCGGCGTGCCTAACACATGCAAGTCGAGCGAGGGGAGTTTCTTCGGAAACAAACCTAGCGGCGGACGGGTGAGTAACACGTGGGCAACCTGCCTTGTAGAGGGGAATAGCCTCCCGAAAGGGAGATTAATACCGCATAACATTGCAGCTTCGCATGGAGCAGCAATTAAAGGAGTAATCCGCTACAAGATGGGCCCGCGGCGCATTAGCTAGTTGGTGAGGTAACGGCTCACCAAGGCGACGATGCGTAGCCGACCTGAGAGGGTGATCGGCCACATTGGGACTGAGACACGGCCCAGACTCCTACGGGAGGCAGCAGTGGGGAATATTGCACAATGGGGGAAACCCTGATGCAGCAACGCCGCGTGAGTGATGAAGGTTTTCGGATCGTAAAGCTCTGTCTTCAGGGACGATAATGACGGTACCTGAGGAGGAAGCCACGGCTAACTACGTGCCAGCAGCCGCGGTAATACGTAGGTGGCGAGCGTTGTCCGGATTTACTGGGCGTAAAGGGAGCGTAGGCGGACTTTTAAGTGAGATGTGAAATACCCGGGCTCAACCTGGGGGCTGCATTTCAAACTGGAAGTCTAGAGTGCAGGAGAGGAGAGTGGAATTCCTAGTGTAGCGGTGAAATGCGTAGAGATTAGGAAGAACACCAGTGGCGAAGGCGACTCTCTGGACTGTAACTGACGCTGAGGCTCGAAAGCGTGGGGAGCAAACAGGATTAGATACCCTGGTAGTCCACGCCGTAAACGATGGATACTAGGTGTGGGAGGTATCAACTCCTTCCGTGCCGCCGTTAACACATTAAGTATCCCGCCTGGGGAGTACGGTCGCAAGATTAAAACTCAAAGGAATTGACGGGGGCCCGCACAAGCAGCGGAGCATGTGGTTTAATTCGAAGCAACGCGAAGAACCTTACCTAGACTTGACATCTCCTGCATTACTCTTAATCGAGGAAGTCCCTTCGGGGACAGGATGACAGGTGGTGCATGGTTGTCGTCAGCTCGTGTCGTGAGATGTTGGGTTAAGTCCCGCAACGAGCGCAACCCTTATTGTTAGTTGCTACCATTTAGTTGAGCACTCTAGCGAGACTGCCCGGGTTAACCGGGAGGAAGGTGGGGATGACGTCAAATCATCATGCCCCTTATGTCTAGGGCTACACACGTGCTACAATGGCAAGTACAACGAGATGCAATACCGCGAGGTGGAGCTAAACTATAAAACTTGTCTCAGTTCGGATTGTAGGCTGAAACTCGCCTACATGAAGCTGGAGTTGCTAGTAATCGCGAATCAGCATGTCGCGGTGAATACGTTCCCGGGCCTTGTACACACCGCCCGTCACACCATGAGAGTTGGCAATACCCAAAGTTCGTGAGCTAACCGCAAGGAGGCAGCGACCTAAGGTAGGGTCAGCGATTGGGGTGAAGTCGTAACAAGGTAGCCGTAGGAGAACCTGCGGCTGGATCACCTCCTTTCTATGGAGAAATCTAGTTAACAAGATGATTAACTAGTAATAACTCAAAAGATATGGTATCTTAACTTCTGTTCAATTTTGAAGGACCAAAAGCCTTCAAAATTTTTGTTCTTTGAAAATTGCACATGAATTAAAAACAACTTAAGTGAGAATCTAAAATTATAATTTAGTTATTCGAACTTACTCCTGAAAGCGTATGTGAACAGGAGTTTCAGATTAACGAAAGTTAATTGAGAAGTGACAACAAGCCAAGAATAATATTCTTTGTGAAAGTAAATTAACTCTTTGTAAAAGAGAACCGTATAGGTCAAGCTACAAAGGGCGCATGGTGAATGCCTTGGCATCAGGAGCCGATGAAGGACGTGATAAGCTGCGAAAAGCTTCGGGTAGGCGCACATAGCCAGTGATCCGGAGATCTCCGAATGAGGAAACTCACATGGGAAACCCCATGTATCCTGTAATGAATAAATAGTTGCAGGAAGGTAAACCCAGGGAACTGAAACATCTAAGTACCTGGAGGAAGAGAAAGAAAAATCGATTTTCTAAGTAGCGGCGAGCGAAAGGGAAAGAGCCCAAACCAGAGATTTATCTCTGGGGTTGCGGACAGAACATAAAATAAACTAATTTGTAACCGAAAATAACTGGAAAGTTAGGCCATAGAGTGTAATAGCCACGTAGGTAAAACAAAAAGGTTTAGAGTTCTGATCCAGAGTACCACGAGACACGTGAAACCTTGTGGGAAGCAGGGAGGACCACCTCCCAAGGCTAAATACTACCTGATGACCGATAGTGAAGCAGTACCGTGAGGGAAAGGTGAAAAGAACCCCGGGAGGGGAGTGAAATAGAACCTGAAACCGTGTGCCTACAACCGGTCAGAGCACCATATGAGTGTGATGACGTGCTTTTTGTAGAACGAGCCAACGAGTTACGGTATGTAGCAAGGTTAAGTACTTAAGGTACGGAGCCGAAGGGAAACCGAGTCTTAATAGGGCGAGTAGTTGCATGCCGTAGACCCGAAACCGGGTGACCTATCCATGGCCAGGTTGAAGCGGGGGTAAAACCCCGTGGAGGACCGAACCACGTTGCTGTTGAAAAAGCATGGGATGAGCTGTGGATAGCGGAGAAATTCCAATCGAACTCGGAGATAGCTGGTTCTCCTCGAAATAGCTTTAGGGCTAGCGTCGGATATGAGTAATGGAGGTAGAGCACTGAATGGGCTAGGGGGCGTATCGCTTACCGAACCTTATCAAACTCCGAATGCCATATACTATTAGTCCGGCAGTCAGACTACGAATGATAAGATCCGTGGTCAAAAGGGAAAAAGCCCAGATCGTCAGCTAAGGTCCCAAAGTGTAAGTTAAGTGGAAAAGGATGTGGGATTTCTAAGACAACTAGGATGTTGGCTTAGAAGCAGCCACTCATTGAAAGAGTGCGTAATAGCTCACTAGTCGAGAGATCCTGCGCCGAAAATGTCCGGGGCTCAAACTTACCACCGAAGCTACGGGCTCATCGTAAGATGAGCGGTAGAGGAGCGTCGTAATCGGGCTGAAGTCGTACCGTAAGGAGCGGTGGACTGATTACGAGTGAGAATGTTGGCATTAGTAGCGAGATGTGAGTGAGAATCTCACAGGTCGAAAATCTAAGGTTTCCTGGGGAAGGCTCGTCCGCCCAGGGTTAGTCGGGACCTAAGCCGAGGCCGATAGGCGTAGGCGATGGACAATCGGTTGATATTCCGATACCACTACAATCGTTATTATCGATGGTGTGACGGAGAAGGATAGGATGTGCTAGCGATTGGAAATGCTAGTCTAAGCGTTTAGGGAGTTGAAATAGGCAAATCCGTTTCAACAATCCTGAGGCGTGATGGGGAAGGCCATTAGGCTGAAGTATCTGATTCCATGCTTCCAAGAAAAGCATCTAGAGAGAGAAGTAGTGCCCGTACCGCAAACCGACACAGGTAGATGAGGAGAGAATCCTAAGACCAGCGGAAGAATTGCAGTTAAGGAACTAGGCAAATTGACCCCGTAAGTTAGCGAGAAGGGGTGCCTACGAGAGTAGGCCGCAGAGAATAGGCCCAAGCAACTGTTTAGCAAAAACACAGGTCTCTGCTAAAGCGCAAGCTGATGTATAGGGGCTGACGCCTGCCCGGTGCTGGAAGGTTAAGGGGAACACTTAGCGCAAGCGAAGGTGTGAACTTAAGCCCCAGTAAACGGCGGCCGTAACTATAACGGTCCTAAGGTAGCGAAATTCCTTGTCAGGTAAGTTCTGACCCGCACGAATGGCGTAATGACTTGGGCACTGTCTCAACTGCAAATCCGGCGAAGTTGTAGTGCGAGTGAAGATGCTCGCTACCCGCGATTGGACGGAAAGACCCCGTAGAGCTTTACTGTAGCTTAGCATTGAATTCCGATATTGTCTGTACAGGATAGGTGGGAGACTTGGAAACTAGGGCGTCAGCCTTGGTGGAGTCAACCTTGGGATACCACCCTGACAGTATTGGGGTTCTAACCGGACGCCATGAATCTGGTGACGGGACATTGTTAGGTGGGCAGTTTGACTGGGGCGGTCGCCTCCTAAAAAGTAACGGAGGCGCCCAAAGGTTCCCTCAGAACGGTCGGAAATCGTTCGAAGAGTGCAAAGGCAGAAGGGAGCCTGACTGCGACACCCACAAGTGGAGCAGGGACGAAAGTCGGGCTTAGTGATCCGGTGGTACCTCGTGGGAGGGCCATCGCTCAACGGATAAAAGCTACCTCGGGGATAACAGGCTGATCTCCCCCAAGAGTCCACATCGACGGGGAGGTTTGGCACCTCGATGTCGGCTCGTCGCATCCTGGGGCTGTAGTAGGTCCCAAGGGTTGGGCTGTTCGCCCATTAAAGCGGCACGCGAGCTGGGTTCAGAACGTCGTGAGACAGTTCGGTCCCTATCCGTCGCGGGCGTAGGAAATTTGAGAGGAGCTGTCCTTAGTACGAGAGGACCGGGATGGACTGACCTCTGGTGCACCAGTTGTTCCGCCAGGAGCATGGCTGGGTAGCTAAGTCGGGAAGGGATAAACGCTGAAAGCATCTAAGCGTGAAGCCCCCCTCAAGATGAGATTTCCCATAGCATAAGCTAGTAAGACCCCTTGAAGAACACAAGGTTGATAGGTCAGAGGTGTAAGTGTGGTAACATATTTAGCTGACTGATACTAATAGGTCGAGGGCTTGACCAAAACAATAAGATGAAACTCAGCAGAGCTGAGTGAATTCGAGAAACGAAATCAAAGATTTTGGCTCTCATTCATGTGCAATTTTCAGAGAACATTCTCTGAAAAAGTAAAGTAAGAACTAAACTGAGATTTAATTGTTGAAAAGGAAACTCAGCACAGCTGAGTAGGTTTGATATATAAATCAAAGATTTAGGATCTCACATCATCTGGTGATGATGGCGTAGAGGAAACACTCCTTCCCATTCCGAACAGGAAAGTTAAGCTCTACAGCGTCGATGGTACTGCATGGGAGACTGTGTGGGAGAGTAGAACGTTGCCAGGTTAGTAAATAAGAGTCTTAATAGACTCTTATTTTTTTGTTTTTAAGATGGTTTTGATTTGAACCATCTTATTTTTTTGTAGAAAAATTTAAAAGTATATTTTACTAAATTTAACTAAAAAGTATTAATTTATATAAAAAAGAAAAAATAAGGTTTTAAAAGGAAAATTGTTTGAATATTTTTTAAATTATAAAAATATTATGGTTTTATAATTAATTTGTTAAAAGTGCTCTTAAAAAAATGAATACTAATGAATGCTGTAGAGTTAAATAAAAAAATGAGGATAATTGTATTTCAAAAGAAATGGGAAAAGAAAGTTAACTATGATATAATTTCAAATATATGTAAATCGATTATGGGGATAAGGAGGGGGATATATGGTAGCTATAAAAGAAAAAAAAGTAGTAGTTAAAAAGGGAGAAATATATGAAGAAGATAATTATTTATTTCATGAAGGTAAAAACTATAATAGTTACAGATTTATGGGAGCTCATTGTATTGTAGAGAATAGAAAGAGAGGAATAAGATTTACTACATGGGCACCAAATGCGAGTTCCATATATGTTGTTGGAGATTTTAATGATTTCAAACCAACAGATGAGTACAAGCTTAAAAGAGTTACAGGTAAAGGGTTGTGGAGTATTTTTATTCAAGGATTAAAACCTGGATGTAGATATAAGTATTATATAGTTAACAAATGGGGAACTAAAGGAGTTTATAAAGCTGATCCATATGCTTGTTTATCTGAATTAAGACCTAATACGGCATCTATAGTTAAAGAAGATATAAAATTTAAGTGGAATGATAGAAAGTGGATTAATAAAAGAAAAAAGAATAATGTATATGAAAATCCTTTAAATATATACGAAGTTCATCTAGGCTCTTGGAAAACTAGAGATGGTAAATTTTTAAGTTATGATGAATTAGCTATTGAACTACCTAAATATTTAGTTGAAATGGGATATACTCATGTGGAAATAATGCCCTTAGTAGAGCATCCTTTGGATGCATCTTGGGGATATCAAGGAGTAGGATACTATTCTCCAACTAGTAGATATGGTACACCTGAAGGATTAAAAAATTTAATTAATGAATTACACAAAAATGATATTGGAGTTATATTAGATTGGGTACCAAGTCATTTCTGTAAAGATGAGCATGGATTATATATGTTTGATGGAGGCCCAACTTATGAGTACGAAGAAGGATGGAAAGCCGATAACAAAGGGTGGGGAACTTTTAATTTTGATTTAGGTAAACCAGAGGTTAAAAGTTTTTTAATATCTAATGCATTGTATTGGATAAAGGAATTTCATGTAGATGGGCTTAGAGTAGATGCTGTATCAAATATAATATATTTAGACTATGGAAGAAACGAAGGTGAATGGATACCTAATAAATATGGTGATAATGGTTGTCTAGAAGGAATGGAATTTTTAAAAGAATTAAATACTGTGGTTTTTTCTGAATGTGGAAATATGCTTATGATTGCTGAAGAATCAACCTCTTGGCCTAATGTGACAAAGCCAGTTCATGAAGGAGGACTTGGTTTTAATTTTAAATGGAATATGGGATGGATGAATGATTCATTAGAATATGTTGAATTAGATCCTATATATAGAAAGCATCATCATAATAAATTAAATTTCTCTATGATGTACAACTACTCAGAAAATTTTATATTACCTATATCCCATGATGAAGTAGTTCATGGTAAAAAATCTTTAGTTGATAAGATGTGGGGAGATTATTGGAATAAGTTTTCTGGTTTAAGGTTATTTACCTCATATATGATTGGACACCCAGGAAAGAAACTTTTATTTATGGGGTCAGAGTTTGGTCAATTTATTGAATGGAGAGAATATGAGGAGTTAGAATGGAAGTTAATTGATGAGTTTGAAATGCATAAAAAGACCCAAGGATATTTTAAAGAATTAAATAAGTTTTATAAAAATAACAAAGCTTTATGGGAACTTGATTATGATACAAATGGATTTCAATGGATAGATGCAGATAATGATGATCAAAGTATTATAACTTTTATTAGAAAAGGTAAGGAAGATAAGGATACATTAATATTTATATGTAACTTTACTCCTGTAGTTTATTATGATTTTGAAGTTGGAGTACCATATTTAGGAGAGTATAAAGAATTATTTAATACAGATAATGCTGAGTATGGTGGTTCTGGGCAAGTTATTGATGATATTTTAGTAGCGCAGGAGATTGAAAGTCATAGTCAACCATATTCAATAAAGACTAAAATTCCACCAATGGCTACATTAGTATTAGGAGTTAAGGAATTTAATAAAGTCAATAGTAGTAATAAACATAATAGTAGAAATGTTATTAGGAAAAATAAGAAAGAACAAAAGGTAGAAAAGGGAGAGAAAATTTAAATGAAGGTATTGATGGTTGCATCAGAGGCACATCCATTTATAAAAACAGGTGGATTAGGAGATGTTATGGGGGCTTTACCACAAGCATTGAGTAAATTAGACGTAGATATACGTGTTGTAATTCCCCAATATAGAGACATAAATAAAAATTTTAAAAAAAAATTTAAATTTATAAAATGGTTTATGGTTCCTGTAAGTTGGAGAAATCAGTATTGTGGAATATTTGAATATAAATATAGAGGTGTAATTTATTATTTTATAGATAATGAATACTATTTTAAAAGAAATGGATTATATGGATATTATGATGACGGAGAAAAATTTGCATTTTTTAATAGAGCTGTACTTAATTTTATGAAAGAAATAGATTGGAAGCCTGATTTAATACATTGCAATGATTGGCAGACAGGTATGATTCCAGTTCTTCATAAGGTAGAGTATATGAGAGATGATTTTTATAAAGATATAAAAACGGTATTTTCAGTTCATAATTTATTTTTTACAGGAACATTTAGTAAGGAAATTTTACCAGAGTTATTTGGATATGATTATGGATTATTTAACGATGGAAGCATAGAGTTTAATGGTGGAGTTAGTTTTTTAAAAGGAGCAATTAATTATTCAGATAAAATAACTACTGTAAGTAAAAGCTATGCAGAAGAAATAAAGACACCTGAATATGGAGAAGGACTGCATGGATTACTACAGTATAGAGGTGATTACCTACAAGGAATTGTTAATGGAATAGATTATGACGAGTATAACCCTTCTAAGGACAAGCTAATTTATAAAAATTATTCACTGAAAAATATTGAAGATAAGAAGTTTAATAAAAAGCATTTACAAGAACATTTAGGGTTACCTGTGAATAGTGAAGTGCCTATGATAGGGATGGTATCTAGACTAACACATCAAAAAGGCTGTGATTTAATAGTAAATATGCTAGAAGGTCTATTACAGGAAGATGTTCAAGTGGTGATTCTAGGAACGGGGGATTCATGCTACGAAAATAAGTTTAAAGAATTTGAAGCAAGATACCATAAAAAGATTAAGGCTAAGATGCTATTTGATAATTCATTAGCTCATAAAATATATGCTGCTTCAGATATGTTTTTAATGCCATCTTTATTTGAACCTTGTGGACTTGGGCAATTAATAGCTTTAAGATATGGAGCTATTCCTATTGTTAGAGAAACAGGAGGGCTTAAAGATACAATAAAACCGTACAATGAACATACTGATGAGGGAACAGGATTTGGTTTTAAAAATTATAATCATAGTGAATTATATAAAATAACAAAATATGCATTGAAAGTTTATAAAAATAGAAAAAGTTGGCAATTATTAATAATACAGGCTATGAATTCTAATAATAGTTGGAGTAAATCCGCAAAGGAATATAAGAAAATGTACAGTGAATTGATGGCCTGCGAATAATAGTTTATCTATTTTAGGAGGAATAATATTGTCAATTTCTAAGAAAAAAATAATAAGTGACTATAAAGAAAAATTTTTAGAGTTACATGGCAAAGAATTAAATGAGGGAACAAATATTCAGAAATATCAAGCTTTAGGAAGCTTGATAAGAGATTATATAGTAAAGGAATGGATTAATACAAATAAAAAATATTCAGACACAAAGTCAAAACAAGTTTATTATTTATCCATGGAGTTTTTACTCGGAAAATTATTAGGAGATTCATTGATGAATTTAGGAATAAGAGAAACTTGTAAGGAGGCTTTAAAAGAATTAAATATAGACTTAGAAATTTTAGAGGAAATAGAGCAAGATCAAGGTCTAGGAAATGGAGGGTTAGGAAGACTAGCAGCATGTTTTTTAGATTCAATGGCGTCGTTAGATATTCCAGGGCATGGTTGTGGAATAAGGTATAAATATGGTTTTTTTGAACAAAAAATAATTGATGGAAAGCAAGTAGAAGTTCCTGATAATTGGTTAAGTTCAGAAAATGTTTGGGAAATAAAGAAGCCAGATAAATCGGAAATTGTAAAGTTTGGTGGAGAAGTAAAAGTCGAAAATATAAATGGAAAATTGAACTTTATTCATGTAAATTATGAGCCAGTATTAGCTGTGCCTTATGATACACCTATAGTAGGATATGAAAATAATGTTGTAAATACTTTAAGGTTATGGAGTGCAGAACCTGTATCAAATGAATTCGATTTTTCTTCCTTTAGTAGAGGAGAATTTATTAAGGCTATGGAGTATAAAAATTCTGTGGAAGCAATTTCTTTAGTTTTATACCCAGAAGATTCTTTTTATGAAGGGAAGTTATTAAGATTAAAACAACAGTATTTTTTTGTATCAGCAGGAATTCAAAGTATAATAAGACATTTTAAGAAAAATGGTGGAAATATATTAGAATTAGATGAAAAAATAGCAATTCATATAAATGACACACATCCGACATTAGCAATTCCAGAACTTATGAGAATTTTATTAGATGAAGAAGGTTTATCTTGGGAAACTTCATGGAGAATAACAAAAAATATAGTTTCATATACAAATCATACTATATTATCAGAAGCATTAGAGAAATGGCCAGTAGACATGTTCAAATCATTACTTCCTAGAATATATATGATAGTTGAGGAAATTAATGAGAGATATTGCAATGAACTATGCAACAAGTATTCTGGACAATGGGATAAAATATCACGAATGTCTATTATAGGAGATAGCTATGTTAGAATGGCTAATTTAGCTATAGTAGGTAGCCATAGTGTAAATGGAGTAGCTAAGCTTCATACAGAGATATTAAAGAAAAAAGAAATGTCAGATTTCTATTATTTATATCCTAAAAAATTTAATAATAAAACTAATGGAATAACACATAGAAGATGGCTTTTAAAATCAAATCCAGAGTTAACTAAGCTTTTAAAGTCTACAATAGGATCAAGCTTTATTAAACACCCAACAGATTTAGAATTGTTTGAAAAGTATTTAGATGATTCAAATATTATAGACTCTTTAGCCCAAATAAAGGCTAATAATAAAAATAAATTAGCTAAAGAAATATATAAAACAAAAGGAATTATAGTAGATCTAAATTCTATTTTTGATGTTCATGTTAAAAGAATACATGCTTATAAAAGGCAAACGTTAAATTGTTTAAGAATAATGGATTTATATAGTTCAATTTTAGAAGATCCTAACCTGGATATAGTACCAAGAACCTTTATTTTTGCAGGTAAAGCAGCTCCAGGATATTATTTAGCCAAAAATACAATAGAGTTAATAAATTCAATTGCTGATAAAGTTAATAATGATTCTAGAGTAAAAGATAAGATTAAAGTGGTTATGATGGATAACTATAGAGTATCCTTAGCAGAAAAAATAATTCCAGCAACAGATTTAAGTGAGCAAATATCTACAACAACTAAGGAAGCATCAGGTACTTCTAATATGAAATTTATGATGAATGGAGCAGTTACAATAGCTACTTTAGATGGAGCCAATATAGAAATTAAAGATGAAGTAAAAAATGATAATATCGTAATATTTGGGTTAACAGCAGATGAGGTACTAAATTACTATAAAAATGGTGGTTACTCTTCATGGGATATTTATAACAATGATATTAGAATAAAAAAAGTAATGGATGACTTAGTAAATGGTACTTATAGTAGTGATTTAGAAAGATTTAGAGTATTATATGAAAACTTGTTAAATTATAATGATGAATTTTTTGTTTTAAAAGACTTTAATGATTATTTAAAAGCTCAAGATAAGGTAGATAAATTATATAGAGATAAAAATATATGGCAAAAAATATGTGGAACAAATATATCACATTCAGGAATATTTTCTTCAGATAGAACTATAAATGAATATGCAGTAGATATTTGGGGATCTGACGTCATATATAAAAATCTATAAGGAAGGAGAATGCTTATGGAGGATATAGAAATTTTTCATAATTCATGGGATATAAAATACAGAGCTCCATTTGGAGCAGTTGAGGTTGGTAGAAATGTATCACTAAGTATTATTTCAAATAAATATGTAATTTCTTATGTTCATTTAATTTTTTTCAATGGTGAGGAATTAGAGCTTCTGATGAAAAGAATTGATGAAGAGAAATTTGAAAAATACACTTTTAACATTGAAATTGACACAAGCAAGTTAAGAGGATTAGTAAACTACTATTTTAAAATAATATATAACAATGAAGTGTTCTATTATGGGAATAATGAAGAAGGGTTAGGTGGTAAGGGATCATTATATATTATGAATCCCAAGCCGTATCAAATTACAGTTTATAAGAAAAGAATCGTGCCGGAATGGTATAAGGAAGGACTAATATATCAAATATTTGTAGATAGATTTTTTAATGGAAATGATAATGGACTTATTAATAGACCTAAAAAAAATAGTTTTATATATAGTAATTGGTATGATGAACCAATGTATATAAGAGATAAAGATGGAGATATAGCTAGATGGGATTTTTATGGTGGAAATTTAAGGGGCATAATTAAGAAACTCCAATACATTAAATCTTTAGGGGTTTCTATTATATATATGAATCCTATATTTGATTCTGTAAGTAACCACAAGTATGATACTGGAGATTATGAAAATATAGATCAAATGTTTGGAACTAATGAAGATTTTAAGGAGTTATGTGAAGAGGCTAAAAAATTAGGTATTAAAGTAATACTAGATGGAGTTTTTAGTCATACTGGATCAGATAGTAAATATTTTAATAAGTATGGGAATTATGATAGCTTGGGCGCGTATCAGTCTAAGGAATCTAGATATTATAACTGGTATAGATTTTGGGAATATCCAGATAGTTATGAGTGTTGGTGGGGATTTAATAATCAACCCAATGTTGAAGAGTTAAATGAAGATTATACAAATTATGTAATTAAAGATGATAATTCTATAATATCAAAGTGGATGTCTTTAGGGGCAAGTGGATGGAGATTAGATGTAGCAGATGAATTACCAGACGAATTTATAGCTATGATAAAAGAGAAATTATTGTCTATTAACAATAAGAGCGTTCTTATTGGTGAGGTATGGGAAGATGCATCAAACAAAGTTAGCTATTCTAAAAGAAGAAAATATTTTTCAGGAGATGAGCTAGACTCAGTTACTAACTATCCTTTAAGGGATATAATTATAAGCTTTGTAAAGGGTGATATAGGTGCAGAGTATTTCAATAAAAGATTAATAAATTTATATGAGAACTATCCTAGAGAAAATTTTTATAGTTGTATGAATTTATTAGGAAATCATGATACTGAAAGAATTCTTACTATGTTTGATGAGAATATAGATTTATTAAAATTAGCTTTAGTTATGCAAATGACATTGCCAGGAGTTCCTTTAATTTATTATGGTGATGAAGCCGGGTTAAAAGGTGGAAAAGATCCTGAAAATAGGAGAACTTATCCGTGGGGAAAAGTAAATGAAGAAATATTATCTATTTATAAAGCTTTTGGGAAATTAAGAAATAGTGAAGAAATTTTAAAAAAGGGAGAATTTATACCAATAGTAAGCAATAGGGAATTTTTGACTTATGAACGTGCTTATAATGGTAAAAAAATAATAGTAATTATAAATCCAAATAATAAAAACGTAGATTATCTTATAAGGGAATCTCGTATAAAAGAGTATAGTTTAGAAAATAGTAATTGGTTTGAAAGGTTATATGATGAAAAAACTATAAATATAGAAGCATATGGCTTTAGGGTATTGAAATATAATTAATATTTTTAAATATAAATTTGTCTTTTATATATAAGGGAATATAAAGGATTTAGCGTAAACATAGAAGGGGATGGGAGTTTAATATGGGAAGAAAAGAGATTGTTGCTATGATTTTAGCAGGTGGACAAGGGTCAAGATTAGGAGTTCTAACAAAGCAATTAGCAAAGCCAGCAGTACCGTTTGGAGGAAAATATAGAATTATAGATTTTCCATTAAGTAATTGTTCAAATTCAGGGATATATACAGTAGGAGTTCTTACACAATATAGACCATTAGAGTTAAATTCACATATAGGGATAGGAGATCCGTGGGATTTAGACAGAAGGGATGGAGGGGTATCTATATTACCTCCATACCAAGAAGAAAAAGGTGGTATGTGGTATAAAGGCACAGCTAATGCTATTTATCAAAATATAGAATACGTAGATAGATATAATCCGGAATATATATTAATACTTTCAGGTGATCATATTTATAAGATGGATTATGACAAAATGTTAGACTTCCATAAAAAAAATAATGCAGATTCAACTATAGCTGTTATTGATGTTCCTATAAAAGAGGCAAGTAGGTTCGGAATAATGAATACAAGGGAAGATTTCTCAATTTATGAATTTGAAGAAAAACCTAAAAAGCCTAAAAGTACGAATGCTTCTATGGGAATATATATATTTAAGTGGGATGTATTAAAAAAATATTTAATAGAAGATGAGTTAGATAAAGATTCTAGCAATGATTTTGGAAAAAACATAATCCCTAGGATGTTAAATGATGGTAGAAAAATGATGGCATATCCATTTAAAGGGTATTGGAAAGATGTCGGAACTATTGATAGTTTATGGGAAGCTAATATGGATTTGTTAAAGCTTGATAACAGGCTTGGATTATATAACAATGATTGGAAGATATATTCAAGAAATCCAGTTAGCCCAGCACAGTATATAGGAGAAAAGGCCAGAGCAAAGGAATCTTTAATAGCAGAAGGATGTATTTTAAATGGAACAGTTGAAAATTCAATATTATCTCAAGGTGTTCATGTAGGAGAAAATACTATAATTAGAGACTCAGTAATAATGCCAAATGTTAAAATCGGAAATAATGTAATTATAGAAAAAGCAATAATCGGAAATGATGTAATTATAGGTGATGGAAATAAAATTGGTAACGGAAAAGAAATTTCAGTTATTGCGGCAGGTGAAATGATGCCATGTAAAACAGAAGTAGCTATAGATTCATTAGATATAAAAAGTATAGAAGAGAAAGTAAAGGAATATTGTTGTTAAGTATTTAATATGGAAAGATAAAAGGGCTAGAATTTAGGGAGGGAAATTTGTGAATAACTGTTTAGGAATTATAAATTTAGATGAAAACGAAAGTAGAATGGGTGAGTTGGTTAGGTATAGAACTTTAGCATCAGTCCCGATAGCAGCAAGATATAGAGTAATAGATTTTGTATTATCAAATATGGCTAATTCAGGAATAGAGGGAATAGGAATTTTTACTAAAAATAAATCTCGTTCATTAATAAATCATTTAACGAATGGAAGGCCTTGGGACCTTCATAGAAAGAAGGATGGTCTTAGAGTATTTAATTTTGGAGAATATGATCCAGAATATGATGATGTTCATAATTTTGTAGATAATATAGAATTCATAAAGCAAAGTAGAAGAGATTATGTTTTAATTGCTCCATCATATATGATATGTAATATAGATTACTCTGAAGTCATAAAATATCATAAGAATAGTAATAAAGATATAACAATAGTATATAAGAAAGTATTTGATGGGAATGAAAAGTTTATTGACTGTGATGTATTAAATATAAATAAAGATAGTAGAGTAATAAGTATTGGAGAGAATATAGGAAGAGAAAGTAACGCCAATATTAGTATGGAAATGTATATAATGAAAACTGAGGTATTCATTGATATAATTTATGATTCAATAAAGAGTGGAATGTATAGAAAAATAAAAGATTATATAAGTTCTAATTTAGATGAAATAGAAGTTGGTGCATTTGAATTTAAGGGATATTTAGCATGCATAAATTCATTAAAAGCATATTTTGATACTAATATGGATTTATTAACTAAATTAGTTAATAAAGAATTATTTTATGAAAATAAACCTATATATACGAAATCTCAAGATGAGGCACCGGCTCAATATACAAAAAGAAGTGATGTAACTAATTCAATTGTAGCTAATGGTTCATATATAGAAGGAACGGTAAAAAATTGTATAATAGGCAGAAGAGTTCATATATCAGAAGGAACTATTCTTGAAAATTGTGTAATAATGCAAAATACTGTAATAGGACAAAATGTAAAAATGGACAAGGTTATTGCAGACAAAGGAACATTAATAGATGAAAATCAAAATATAATGGGAACAGATAATCATCCTGTTACAATACAAAAATCAAGAGCAATTTAGAAAATGTATAATCTTTAAATAAAAAAGGAATCTTAAGTTTTAAATGAATTATATAAAATTTATTTAAGAAAGATTCCCTTTTTTATTGATAAAATAGAAGTCACAATAAAGTTCTTTAAAAAATTTCTTGTTTTATATTAATAATTAAATGAACACTTCTCCAAGTGTATCAATAGTAGTGAGATGAAGAAAATAAAAGAAAAAGTTATAAATTTAGATATTAATTTGAAAATATGGGTAATGATTTGAAAAACATAATATTTTATAAGTAGTATCATAAGTTTCGTTCCCAAGAGGAACAGATAAATCCACTAAACAAGTCGAGTTAGCTAATTAAACTTATTTTAAAAGTTTTTGAAAAAAATGTTGACAGAGATTTGAATAGATGGTAAGATAAGTGAGTCGCTTGAGGGCGATGAAGAAAATGGTCTTTGAAAATTGAACAGAATAAAAGTTAAGTAATAACCAGCAATTCTTTTGAGAGTCTTAAAAGACTCAAAGTAATTTGAGCAACAGATTAAACTTTTTAGTGAGAGTTTGATCCTGGCTCAGGACGAACGCTGGCGGCGTGCCTAACACATGCAAGTCGAGCGAGGGGAGTTTCTTCGGAAACAAACCTAGCGGCGGACGGGTGAGTAACACGTGGGCAACCTGCCTTGTAGAGGGGAATAGCCTCCCGAAAGGGAGATTAATACCGCATAACATTGCAGCTTCGCATGGAGCAGCAATTAAAGGAGTAATCCGCTACAAGATGGGCCCGCGGCGCATTAGCTAGTTGGTGAGGTAACGGCTCACCAAGGCGACGATGCGTAGCCGACCTGAGAGGGTGATCGGCCACATTGGGACTGAGACACGGCCCAGACTCCTACGGGAGGCAGCAGTGGGGAATATTGCACAATGGGGGAAACCCTGATGCAGCAACGCCGCGTGAGTGATGAAGGTTTTCGGATCGTAAAGCTCTGTCTTCAGGGACGATAATGACGGTACCTGAGGAGGAAGCCACGGCTAACTACGTGCCAGCAGCCGCGGTAATACGTAGGTGGCGAGCGTTGTCCGGATTTACTGGGCGTAAAGGGAGCGTAGGCGGACTTTTAAGTGAGATGTGAAATACCCGGGCTCAACCTGGGGGCTGCATTTCAAACTGGAAGTCTAGAGTGCAGGAGAGGAGAGTGGAATTCCTAGTGTAGCGGTGAAATGCGTAGAGATTAGGAAGAACACCAGTGGCGAAGGCGACTCTCTGGACTGTAACTGACGCTGAGGCTCGAAAGCGTGGGGAGCAAACAGGATTAGATACCCTGGTAGTCCACGCCGTAAACGATGGATACTAGGTGTGGGAGGTATCAACTCCTTCCGTGCCGCCGTTAACACATTAAGTATCCCGCCTGGGGAGTACGGTCGCAAGATTAAAACTCAAAGGAATTGACGGGGGCCCGCACAAGCAGCGGAGCATGTGGTTTAATTCGAAGCAACGCGAAGAACCTTACCTAGACTTGACATCTCCTGCATTACTCTTAATCGAGGAAGTCCCTTCGGGGACAGGATGACAGGTGGTGCATGGTTGTCGTCAGCTCGTGTCGTGAGATGTTGGGTTAAGTCCCGCAACGAGCGCAACCCTTATTGTTAGTTGCTACCATTTAGTTGAGCACTCTAGCGAGACTGCCCGGGTTAACCGGGAGGAAGGTGGGGATGACGTCAAATCATCATGCCCCTTATGTCTAGGGCTACACACGTGCTACAATGGCAAGTACAACGAGATGCAATACCGCGAGGTGGAGCTAAACTATAAAACTTGTCTCAGTTCGGATTGTAGGCTGAAACTCGCCTACATGAAGCTGGAGTTGCTAGTAATCGCGAATCAGCATGTCGCGGTGAATACGTTCCCGGGCCTTGTACACACCGCCCGTCACACCATGAGAGTTGGCAATACCCAAAGTTCGTGAGCTAACCGCAAGGAGGCAGCGACCTAAGGTAGGGTCAGCGATTGGGGTGAAGTCGTAACAAGGTAGCCGTAGGAGAACCTGCGGCTGGATCACCTCCTTTCTATGGAGAAATCTAGTTAACAATATGATTAACTAGTAATAACTCAAAAGATATGGTATCTTAACTTCTGTTCAATTTTGAAGGACCAAAAGCCTTCAAAATTTTTGTTCTTTGAAAATTGCACATGAATTAAAAACAACTTAAGTGAGAATCTAAATTTATAATTTAGTTATTCGAACTTACTCCTGAAAGCATATGTGAACAGGAGTTTCAGATTAACGAAAGTTAATTGAGAAGTGACAACAAGCCAAGAATAATATTCTTTGTGAAAGTAAATTAACTCTTTGTAAAAGAGAACCGTATAGGTCAAGCTACAAAGGGCGCATGGTGAATGCCTTGGCATCAGGAGCCGATGAAGGACGTGATAAGCTGCGAAAAGCTTCGGGTAGGCGCACATAGCCAGTGATCCGGAGATCTCCGAATGAGGAAACTCACATGGGAAACCCCATGTATCCTGTAATGAATAAATAGTTGCAGGAAGGTAAACCCAGGGAACTGAAACATCTAAGTACCTGGAGGAAGAGAAAGAAAAATCGATTTTCTAAGTAGCGGCGAGCGAAAGGGAAAGAGCCCAAACCAGAGATTTATCTCTGGGGTTGCGGACAGAACATAAAATAAACTAATTTGTAACCGAAAATAACTGGAAAGTTAGGCCATAGAGTGTAATAGCCACGTAGGTAAAACAAAAAGGTTTAGAGTTCTGATCCAGAGTACCACGAGACACGTGAAACCTTGTGGGAAGCAGGGAGGACCACCTCCCAAGGCTAAATACTACCTGATGACCGATAGTGAAGCAGTACCGTGAGGGAAAGGTGAAAAGAACCCCGGGAGGGGAGTGAAATAGAACCTGAAACCGTGTGCCTACAACCGGTCAGAGCACCATATGAGTGTGATGACGTGCTTTTTGTAGAACGAGCCAACGAGTTACGGTATGTAGCAAGGTTAAGTACTTAAGGTACGGAGCCGAAGGGAAACCGAGTCTTAATAGGGCGAGTAGTTGCATGCCGTAGACCCGAAACCGGGTGACCTATCCATGGCCAGGTTGAAGCGGGGGTAAAACCCCGTGGAGGACCGAACCACGTTGCTGTTGAAAAAGCATGGGATGAGCTGTGGATAGCGGAGAAATTCCAATCGAACTCGGAGATAGCTGGTTCTCCTCGAAATAGCTTTAGGGCTAGCGTCGGATATGAGTAATGGAGGTAGAGCACTGAATGGGCTAGGGGGCGTATCGCTTACCGAACCTTATCAAACTCCGAATGCCATATACTATTAGTCCGGCAGTCAGACTACGAATGATAAGATCCGTGGTCAAAAGGGAAAAAGCCCAGATCGTCAGCTAAGGTCCCAAAGTGTAAGTTAAGTGGAAAAGGATGTGGGATTTCTAAGACAACTAGGATGTTGGCTTAGAAGCAGCCACTCATTGAAAGAGTGCGTAATAGCTCACTAGTCGAGAGATCCTGCGCCGAAAATGTCCGGGGCTCAAACTTACCACCGAAGCTACGGGCTCATCGTAAGATGAGCGGTAGAGGAGCGTCGTAATCGGGCTGAAGTCGTACCGTAAGGAGCGGTGGACTGATTACGAGTGAGAATGTTGGCATTAGTAGCGAGATGTGAGTGAGAATCTCACAGGTCGAAAATCTAAGGTTTCCTGGGGAAGGCTCGTCCGCCCAGGGTTAGTCGGGACCTAAGCCGAGGCCGATAGGCGTAGGCGATGGACAATCGGTTGATATTCCGATACCACTACAATCGTTATTATCGATGGTGTGACGGAGAAGGATAGGATGTGCTAGCGATTGGAAATGCTAGTCTAAGCGTTTAGGGAGTTGAAATAGGCAAATCCGTTTCAACAATCCTGAGGCGTGATGGGGAAGGCCATTAGGCTGAAGTATCTGATTCCATGCTTCCAAGAAAAGCATCTAGAGAGAGAAGTAGTGCCCGTACCGCAAACCGACACAGGTAGATGAGGAGAGAATCCTAAGACCAGCGGAAGAATTGCAGTTAAGGAACTAGGCAAATTGACCCCGTAAGTTAGCGAGAAGGGGTGCCTACGAGAGTAGGCCGCAGAGAATAGGCCCAAGCAACTGTTTAGCAAAAACACAGGTCTCTGCTAAAGCGCAAGCTGATGTATAGGGGCTGACGCCTGCCCGGTGCTGGAAGGTTAAGGGGAACACTTAGCGCAAGCGAAGGTGTGAACTTAAGCCCCAGTAAACGGCGGCCGTAACTATAACGGTCCTAAGGTAGCGAAATTCCTTGTCAGGTAAGTTCTGACCCGCACGAATGGCGTAATGACTTGGGCACTGTCTCAACTGCAAATCCGGCGAAGTTGTAGTGCGAGTGAAGATGCTCGCTACCCGCGATTGGACGGAAAGACCCCGTAGAGCTTTACTGTAGCTTAGCATTGAATTCCGATATTGTCTGTACAGGATAGGTGGGAGACTTGGAAACTAGGGCGTCAGCCTTGGTGGAGTCAACCTTGGGATACCACCCTGACAGTATTGGGGTTCTAACCGGACGCCATGAATCTGGTGACGGGACATTGTTAGGTGGGCAGTTTGACTGGGGCGGTCGCCTCCTAAAAAGTAACGGAGGCGCCCAAAGGTTCCCTCAGAACGGTCGGAAATCGTTCGAAGAGTGCAAAGGCAGAAGGGAGCCTGACTGCGACACCCACAAGTGGAGCAGGGACGAAAGTCGGGCTTAGTGATCCGGTGGTACCTCGTGGGAGGGCCATCGCTCAACGGATAAAAGCTACCTCGGGGATAACAGGCTGATCTCCCCCAAGAGTCCACATCGACGGGGAGGTTTGGCACCTCGATGTCGGCTCGTCGCATCCTGGGGCTGTAGTAGGTCCCAAGGGTTGGGCTGTTCGCCCATTAAAGCGGCACGCGAGCTGGGTTCAGAACGTCGTGAGACAGTTCGGTCCCTATCCGTCGCGGGCGTAGGAAATTTGAGAGGAGCTGTCCTTAGTACGAGAGGACCGGGATGGACTGACCTCTGGTGCACCAGTTGTTCCGCCAGGAGCATGGCTGGGTAGCTAAGTCGGGAAGGGATAAACGCTGAAAGCATCTAAGCGTGAAGCCCCCCTCAAGATGAGATTTCCCATAGCATAAGCTAGTAAGACCCCTTGAAGAACACAAGGTTGATAGGTCAGAGGTGTAAGTGTGGTAACATATTTAGCTGACTGATACTAATAGGTCGAGGGCTTGACCAAAACAATATGATGAAACTCAGCAGAGCTGAGTGAATTCGAGAAACGAAATCAAAGATTTTGGCTCTTATTCATGTGCAATTTTCAGAGAATATTCTCTGAAAAAAACTGTTGACAAATAGTTTTTGATACATTATAATAATAATGTAATCTGGTGATGATGGCGTAGAGGAAACACTCCTTCCCATTCCGAACAGGAAAGTTAAGCTCTACAGCGTCGATGGTACTGCATGGGAGACTGTGTGGGAGAGTAGAACGTTGCCAGGTAGACTGAGGATCTTTAGCTCAGTTGGTTAGAGCAACCGGCTCATAACCGGTAGGTCCGGGGTTCGAGTCCCTGAAGGTCCACCATATTTGGGGGTATAGCTCAGTTGGGAGAGCACTTGCCTTGCACGCAAGGGGTCAAGAGTTCGAATCTCTTTATCTCCACCAAAAGTTACGAATTAATTCGTAACTTTTTTTTAATTTCATACAATTAAATAGGAATAAACATGTCGAAATTTACTAAAAAATTTCTAAAATTTTAATTAGTTTTTAAGAGCTGTATACTATATAATTATATATGTGGAAGGTTTAATTAATTTAAGGTTAGCATTTTAAATTTAGATACATAAAATAATAAATATAAACAAGATGCTAAGTTAAAATCCTAATAGGGATAGGGAGTGTTTTTGTGGGGAATAAAAATGAGTTAGAACAGAAAATGATAGAATTAAAATTAGAAAAAAGGGAATTATTATTGGCTGGTAAAAATACTGAGAAAATAGATAAGCAAATAAAGGAATTAGAAAAGTCAATAGAAGAATTGAGCAATGTTTATAATTAGCATAGGTTTTATTTAATTTGGATTTAAATACAGGTAAGTATTTAAATCCTTTTGTTTTTATAATTAAATTTAGCATATATTAAATAGAAAATGCATATTAAATTTGTAAGGGATATTTTATATATTTCTTAAATGGATGAGAGGAGTAGGTAGTATATGATAAGAACTATGGTATGCCAAAAAGAGGGGTGCAGTGGAAATAGGTTTCGTATTCAAGCAGATGATGGGAAGATACAATTAACTTGTGATCAATGTAAAAGTAAATACTATATTGAAACAAGTAGTGATGATGTTATAATGTTACCAAATTGTTCAAAATGTAATAATGAGACATTTAAGATATTTAGAGATGTAAATAAAAAGGCTGTCTATGCAAAATGTACAGAATGTGGATCAGAGCCTGAAATGATGTATATTGATTCAGATGGAACTCAGGTATCTTATGAGGCTAAATTATTAAATGACATAAAGGAAGTAATGTCTTTAGTTGAACAAAGAATGTGTAATCTAGAAAGAAATGTCCAAGATCTAGAACAAGGACAGGATATGCTAGAACAATCATTAGCATATATAAACAGATATATAGTGGAAAGAGATTAATTTATAATATAAAAAGATTTTAATATACTGTATAATTTATAGTATATTGTATTTTTATAGAGTACTAAGGAGAAGGTAAATGAAGAATAATAGAAAAGTTATATCTTGGATTATGCTTATAATATGGATGTGCATTATATTTTTTATGTCTAATCAACCAGGAGATGTGTCTAGTAGGCAAAGTGAATTAGTATTAAAAATTTTTGCTTTTATAGGAATAAATCTTAATGAGTATTTAGGAGAATTAGCTACTTTTATTGTAAGAAAGACTGCTCACTTTAGTGAGTATTTAATATTATTTATGCTTGAATATAATGTGCTTAGATTTTATATGGATAGAAGCAAGGCAAGAATGTATTCTGTTTTAGGTGTATTTTTATATGCATGTTCAGATGAAATTCATCAATATTTTATACCAGGAAGAGCTATGGCATTTAAAGATGTACTTATAGATACAAGTGGAGGAATTGTTGGGTTTGTAATAAGATATATACATGATAATAAATATAATATAAAGAAAAAATAATATTAAGATTAACTATTTAAAAATAGATTGCTCAAAATATTTTGAGCAATCTATTTTTTTAGTAAGCAAATTATTAACTATATTATGTATTTGGAATTTAATAATTATACTATAAAATAGAGGAAAAGAGCCTACATAAGCCGTTTAACATTTTATTGAGTATAGTTTGGTTTTCATATTCTCTTAAAGTATATTCTCTACAGTTTTTTAAATCTTTTAAGAATATATTATTAAACTTTTTAGTAATTTCTTTATTGTATATAACGGTATTTATTTCATAATTTAATTCAAAACTTCTAATATCCATATTTGCAGTTCCGATATTGCAAAGTTTACCATCTATTATTATTACCTTAGAGTGAATAAAGCCTTTTTTATTATATAAATAAACTTTAGCACCACAACGGAGCAATTCACTTAGATAAGTTAATGATGCATGGTGCACAGTAAAGTGATCAGCTTGCTCTGGAAAAATTAAGTTTATTTTTACCCCACTTAATGCTGATATTCTTAAAGCATCTATAAGACCTTCACTGGGTATAAAATATGGTGTCATTATATTAATATATTCCTCAGCCATGCTAACCATTTTAATTATGCTTTGCATTATAGAAGGAAATTCTGAATTAGGACCACTTTTTATTACTTGCATAATTACATTCCCTGAAAAGTTACTCTTGGGAAAATAATGCTTTATATCTTTTGATAAGTTCAAATTTTCACTATTACATTTTTTTATGGATGAATAATCATCTAAAAACGTTCCTTGTAGTGCTAATACAGCATCTCCTTTTATCATTATATGGCAATCTCTCCATTCTCCAAGTTTACCTTTATTTAAGTATTCATCACCTATGTTAATTCCTCCAATAAATCCAATAGTGCCATCTATAACTACAATTTTTCTATGATTTCTATAATTAATTTGAGTATTTATCAATCTTAGTAATGGAGCAAATACGTAGCTATAAAAAACCACATCTATTCCAGCATTTCTTAAATCTTTTATATAGGAGGCTTTAAGACGTATAGATCCAACCCTATCTATTATAAATTTTATTTTAACACCTTCATGAGCTTTTTTTATAAGAATATTTTTAATTTCATTACCAATTTTATCGTTTTTAACAATATAATACTCTAAATGAATGTGATCTTTAGCTTTTAGTAGTTCTTTTTTTAAAACTTTAAATTTTTCTATTCCACCATCAAATACTTCTATTTCATTATTTATGAAAAGTGGAGAGTAACTATTTGTAGCTAAAAGTTTTATTAAAGAAGGGTAATCTTTCAGAGTTTCGTTGTTGCTATATATAATAGAAGAAATAAGTTTTTTTAAGTTATCAGGAACACCTTTATTTAAGGTATTTATTTTCCAATTACGTCCTAGAAAAACATATAATATCAGTCCTATAGGTGGAAGAAATAATAAAATTAAAATCCAAGCTATTGTTTTTTCAGGGCGTTTTTTTTCTAAAATTACTATAGTAGAAACTAAAATTAAGTTAATTAAAATAATTGATACTAATATTATTATAAATATAGTTATTATAATCACCTTCTTTGCGTATTATTTTATCCTAAATAATGCAAAAATATTAAAATTTTTCGGAAAAATCAGGCGTAAAATGTTATAAAATTTCAAATAACGTTATCAATTAACTAAAACATATATTAAACCGCGTAAAATTGACAAATAAATAATAAAGAATAAGAATTTTTAATAAAAAAATATAAAGTTCTTGAAAAAAACTAGTTTACAATATATAATTTATATATAATGAGTGAATTATATATAGATATATTTATTAAAATTTATGTATTTGGTATGTAGTTTATTTTGACAAGGGGGATAAGAATGAAGAGCAATGAAAAGAAAGACAGGGCTCAAAGGGGCATTTTAGCTTCTATTGAGAGAGTAGGGAATAAGCTTCCACACCCAGGTACTATATTCGTAATTTTATGTGCAATTATAATGGTTTTATCAGCAATATTTGCAAAAATGGGTGTATCAGTAACATATACGGGCTTAGATAGATCTACTATGGAAATTAAAGAAATGACTGCAAATGTAGTAAGTTTACTTACTCCTGATGGAATAAGATATATGTTTACATCAGCAGTTAAAAACTTTACAAGTTTTGCACCATTAGGAACAGTTTTAGTTGCCTTATTAGGTGTTGGAGTTGCAGAAGGTACAGGCCTTATTGGAACATTATTAACTAAATTAGTAACAAGCACTCCTAAAAGATTAATAACTGTAGTTGTAGTTTTTGCCGGAGTTATGTCAAGTATAGCTTCAGATGCAGGTTATGTTGTTTTAGTTCCGTTAGGGGCTATAATATTCTTAAGTTTTGGACGTCATCCACTAGCAGGTTTAGCAGCAGCATTTGCTGGGGTTTCTGGGGGGTTTAGTGCAAACTTAATAGCAGGACCAACAGATGCTTTATTGGCAGGAATTACATCAGAAGCATCTAAAATACATCCATCACAATTGGCTGTTGGAGTAACAGATAACTGGTATTTTATAATAGCATCAACTATTCTTATTACAATAATAGGAACAATTATAACTGAAAAAGTAGTAGAACCTAAATTAGGAAAATATAAAGGTGATGCAAAAGAAGTATTAACTGAAGTTTCACCAGAAGAAAAAAGAGGGTTAAAATTTGCTGGTATAGCTGCTTTACTTTGTCTTATTACATTAGTAGTATTATTACTTCCAGGTCCAACAGGAATATTAAGAAATCCGGAAACAGGAGAACTATTAAAATCACCATTTATGGATTCAATAGTTCTTGTTATAGCTTTATTCTTCTTTATACCAGGGGTAGCTTATGGTGTAGGATCTAAGAAGGTTAGAAATGATAAAGATGTTATTTCATTAATGAGTAAGAGCATGGCAACAATGGGAGGATATATAGTTTTAGTATTCTTTGCTGCTCAATTTGTTCAATACTTTAATTATACTCATTTAGGAACAGTAATCGCAGTTAAGGGGGCAGACTTCTTACAAGGAGCAGGAATTACAGGAATTCCGCTAATAATAGGATTTATAATTATTACAGCATTTATAAACTTATTTATGGGATCAGCTTCCGCTAAATGGGCTATAATGGCTCCAATATTTGTTCCAATGTTAATGAATATGCAATATTCACCAGCGTTAGTTCAAATGGCTTACAGAATAGGTGATTCAACTACAAATATAATTTCACCACTTATGAGTTATTTTGCATTAATAGTAGCATTTGCAGAAAAATATGATGATGAAGCAGGAGCTGGTACATTGATTACAACTATGTTACCGTACTCATTGGCATTCTTAATAGGATGGACAATATTATTAATAATATGGTTTGTATTCAAAATTCCACTAGGTCCTGGTGCAAATATAATGATGTAATAAAAAGCATATAAATATGGGGTTATGTTAAGATTTTAAATAAGTCTTAACATAATCTTTTTTTATTCTTTAGGAAAGTATATAAATATACATATTTTTAGATTATATTTAATATAATTAATATTTAGAGTTATAATTTATAAAAAAATTTGATAATTATATAATATATGTAATGTATTTATAGCTTTTGTTATGATAAAATAGAAGAAGCTTGTCAAAATTAAAAATAAATTAGAGGAGAGAGTTATGAAAAATTTCAAAAGACTTTTTAGTGGCTTTGTAACAAATGCGCTTAAAGTTATAATGTTAGTAATTGTAATTGGTGCTATATTACTAGCTAAATATCTTAAATTTCCAATTAATATGGCTACGTTAATACAGGTATTATTTTTGGGGATAAGCGGCATTATATTTTACAAACTTATTAAAAGTAAAAAATTTAATAGTAGAAATGTACTTTTGTATGTTTTAGCAATTGGGTTTATATTAAGACTATTATGGTTATTAAATGCAAATACAGTACCTGTATCTGATTTTAAGACTATGTACAACTCTGGAATAGATGTGTTAAATGGTGATTTTAAGTCATTACATGGATCTGGATATATTGCAAGATTTCCTCATTTAACTATGATGGTTTTATATTTTGCATTTATGATAAAGACATTTTCAAATTCAATATTAGTAATTAAAATGATAAATTTAATCCTATCAGTTTTAACAATATACTTAATTTATAAGATATGCAAAGAGGTATTTGAAAAAGAAAAATATGCATTAACAGGAGCTTTTATAGCAGCTATTTTTCCACCAATGATATCATATATAGGGGTATTTTGTACTGAAAATATAGCAATTCCATTTTACTTAGGAAGCATATACTTATTTATTAAGTTTATTAAAAAAGAAAAAGGATTATGGATTTTAGCGTTATCAGGTATTTTATTATCATTGGGTAATTTGTTTAGAATGGTAGCAGCTGTTACACTTGTAGCTTATATAATGTATATATTTATATACTATGGAGATAAAGTTTTAAATAAAATAAAGGCTTCAATAGTTATAATAGCATCTTTTGCAATAATTTTACTTGGAACAAGTTTTAGTTTAAGAGCAACTGGAATAACTGAATTCCAATTATGGAGAGGAAGTGAACCAGCTATAACTAATGTATTGAAAGGTATTAATATAGAACATAATGGAAGATGGAATGAGGAAGATGCTGCTATTCCTGAATTATGTAATTATGATTACGAAAAGATGGAAAAAATGTCAAAAGAAATCATAATGAAGAGATTAACAACAACTCCGCCATTAGATTTGTTTAAATTTTATGTTAAAAAATTTGGAGCTCAATGGAGTAATGGTGATTTAGAAGGAGTTTTCTGGACAATCATAAGTAAAGAAGATAGAAAAATGATAGTAGATTTAGAAAATGGAAATATACCAATTATGCCAACATTCCAATGGATATATGTTGTTATAATGTTATTAGCCTACCTAAGTTTATTTAACAGAAAAAGAATAAAAAATGAAACTATAAATCTATTTTACATTATTTTCTGTGGTTATGGATTATCATATCTAGTAACAGAAAGTCAAGGTAGATATGCATATATAGTAAGTTGGCTATTTATAATATTTGCAGTATCAGGTATAGAAAAAATTAAAACTTTAAAAAGATAGTAAAGTTTAGAAAAGATTAATATCCAAATAATATATGAATATTTTATTTATTAAATTTGAAAATATAAATTACAATCTAATAATATAAAATAAAAAATTTAGCCTTTAATAGTAGGGATATCTCAAAATAAAAAATAATTACAATAATTTGTAGTTATAAAAACTTTAGTACTATATAGTATAGAAGAAGTGTTTTGAGATACTCCTTTTTATTTGAGAACAACTAACTATAGTAAAAAGTAATTAAATTATAATATATTTATTACTTTTAGTATGATAGAATAAAAGAAGCTTGCCTAAAATTAAGGTATCTTATAATAAACATAATAGTTTTTTATAGCATTAACATAAATATTAAAATAAAATTAAAAATAGAAATGAATATTAATTTTAATAAGTATGTATTATTATAATATTGTTGAATTTAATAATAAAGAATCTAATATTTATCAAGTTTATATAACTTCTAAGAAATATGAGTTATATTGTTTGATAGAAGAAGCTTTAGAGGAATAATTATATATATTTATAATATTTCAAGTATAGATATTAGAAGGGAATAACAAATGGAGAAATTTTTAAAATTTGGATTGGTGGGAGTAATTAATACATTAATTACAATGATAGTTTTTAATGGATTAAAATTTATAGGAGTAAATATTTTAGTTGCTAATACAATAGGATATATTTGTGGAATGATAAATAGTTACTTATGGAATAATAGATGGGTATTTAAATCAAATACTAAAGATGTATCAACAATTAGTAAATTTATAATAGTTAATGTTGTAGCAATGCTTATAAATAATGGAATTTTATTTGTTTTTGTAAATGGAGTTGGAATTAATTCAACTATATCTCAAGCGTTAGCAATAGTAATTACGACAGTTATAAATTTTGTGGGAAATAAAATTTGGACATTCAATAAATAGGGGATTCTGTTTATTATAAAGGGGGTATCCCAGTTGTAATAGATAAAGATGGTGGACAAGTAGCCATAATTATTACAGTATTATATTTGTGTAAATAGATTGTAATAAATTAATGGGAAGAAATCTTTTAAATACTAATAGAAATGCTATAGTAATAAATAATGAAAAGCATAATAAAGTTATAAAAGGTGAACCTAATAATAAAGAAGAGTTAGAATAGATTAGAAGAGGCTTATGAAATAGGGGAGATCATAATAAAAGGTAGATATTATGAAAGCAGAGGAGTTTTAGAGCCTTAAAAATAAATGAAGGTGATTAATATGAGTAAGATGATTTCAATAGTAGTACCTATGTACTTTGAAGAAAAAGTAGTAGAAGAATGTTATAGAAGATTAACAGAAGTTATGTCAAATATTAAATATGAACATGAGTTAGTATTTGTTAATGATGGAAGCACAGATGGAACACTTCCTATGTTAAAAGATATTGCAAGTAAAGATTCTTCAGTAAAAATAATAGACTTCGCTAGAAATTTTGGACATCAAATAGCAGTAACCGCAGGAATTAAAGAAGCAAAAGGGGATGCTGTAATTGTTATTGATGCAGATCTTCAAGATCCGCCTGAGCTAATATTAGAAATGGTTGATAAATGGGAAAATGGATATGAGGTAGTTTATGCTAAAAGAAAGAAAAGAAAAGGTGAAACTTTCTTTAAATTAATGACTGCAAAATATTTTTATAAATTCTTACAAATTATGTCTGATGTAGATATTCCAAGAGATACTGGAGACTATAGATTAATGGACAGAAAAGTAGTAGATGTATTTAATAGTATGACTGAAAAAAATAGATTTGTAAGAGGGATGGTTTCTTGGTTAGGATTTAATCAAACATATGTAGAGTTTGTAAGAGCGGAAAGATTTGCAGGAGAAACTAAATATCCATTAAAGAAAATGTTAAAGTTAGCTGAAGATGGAATAGTATCATTTTCTCATAAGCCAATGAAAATAATAGGAGGCTTTGGAGTAATCTTCTTAGTAATTTTCTTTTTACAAATTCTAATTGCTATCTATAATAGTATTTTTAGATTTGGTGTTAGTGATATTTTTTGCTTAGCAACATATGTAAGCCTAGTAGCTGGAATATTACTAATATCACTAGGAGTACTAGGTTCATATATTGCTAGAATATTTGATGAAAGTAATGGAAGACCTTTATATATAATAAGAGAAAAAGTAAATTTTGATGATAAATAAAAGAGAGCGTATATACGCTCTCTTTTTTGTACTAAATTTAACTCATTAGCATAGAAATAAAATATATAGCCTAATTTTAAAGATTTATCTAGATTTTAAATGAAAGGTGGGTGAGTTCATAACATTTAATTAAAAGATGTTATGGTTAAGTATGAAAGATTACACAATTAATAATTTAAGAAATGTTGGATTAATAGGACATAGTGGCTCAGGAAAAACATCATTAGCAGAGGCGTTATTATTTCACTCAGGTAATAGTGATAGGCTAGGTAAGGTTGAAGATGGAAATACAATTATGGATTTTGACCAAGAAGAAAGAAGGAGAAGAATATCTTTATCAGTTTCTTTAGCTTCAATTGAGTTTAAGAATACTAAAATCAACTTAGTTGATATACCAGGATATTTTGATTTTTATGGAGAAGTAATTCAAGGTATGAGAGCAGTAGATGTTGCTACTATAGTTGTATGTGGAGCATCAGGTGTACAAGTTGGAACTGAAAAAGCATGGGATTATTGTGACAAAATTAAATTACCAAGAACTTTTTTTGTAAATAAGTTAGATAGGGAAAATTCAAGCTTTGATAAGGTGTTAGGAGAACTAAAAGAAAAATTTGGTATTAGTGTAGTACCTATACAATATCCAATAGGTAAAGAAGACGACTTTAAAGGTGTAATCAATATTATTTCAAAAAGAGCTAGAATATACAATGAAAAAACTCACAAAGTGGAAATTACAGATATTCCAAAGGATTTACTAGATAAAGTAGAAGAATGTAAGCAAATGATTATGGAGGCAGTAGCTGAAACAGATGAAGAATTATTGGAAAAATATTTTAGTGAAGGAGAACTTAGTGATGAAGAGATATATAAAGGTCTTATAAAAGGATGTGCAGATGGAGATATTGCTCCAGTAATGTGTGGAAGTGCAACAAAAGTAATAGGAATAGATTCAGTATTAGATGATATAGTTGAATGTTTCCCATCACCAGAATATGCAATACCACAAAAGGCTATTAACTTACAAAGTGATGAAGAGGTTTTCATAAGTTTATCAGAAGATAATCCGTTTTCAGCATTAGTTTTTAAAACTATAGCTGATCCTTTTGTAGGAAAAATATCAATATTTAGAGTAATTACAGGAAAGCTTTCTAATGAAGTCTCTGTAATAAATAGTAATAATGATAAGGTAGAAAAATTATCTAATGTATTTTTTTTGAAAGGTAAAAATCAAGTTCAGACAAATAAGGTAATGGCAGGAGATATAGCAGCAGTTGCTAAGCTACAATACACAGGCACAGGTGATACATTGTGTGATTCAAATAACAAAATTATTTATGATAAGATGAATTTTCCTAAGCCTATAATTTCTATGTCTGTAATGCCTAAGTCAAAAGGTGATGAAGATAAAATATCATATTCATTACAGAAGTTGTTAGAGGAAGATCCTAGCTTTACTATGCATAGGGATACGGAAAATGCAGAAACAATAATTTCAGGATTAGGAGAAACACATTTAGAAGTTATAGCTAGCAAACTAAAAAATAAATTTGGTGCAGATGTTATATTAGATACACCTAAAATACCTTATAGAGAAACAATAAAAGGTTTTTCAGAAGTGCAAGGAAAACATAAAAAGCAATCAGGTGGACATGGACAGTATGGTGATGTAAAAATTAGATTTGAACGCAGAGATGATGGAGGAGAAGAATTAGAGTTTATAGATAAAGTTGTAGGAGGAGCAGTTCCAAGAAATTTTATACCAGCTGTAGAAAAAGGTTTAAAAGATTGTATAGAAAAAGGAATTCTAGCTGGATATCCTGTAATTGGATTAAGAGCCACTTTATATGATGGATCATACCATCCAGTGGATTCTTCGGAAATGGCATTTAAAATGGCTACATCAATAGCTTATAAAAAGGGACTGGAGATAGCAAAGCCTATATTATTAGAACCTATAATGCATGTTGAAATACTTGTACCTGACGAATATATGGGTGATGTTATTGGTGATATAAATAAAAAAAGAGGTAGAGTAATTGGTATGGAGTTAGAAGGAAAACTTCAAAAGATAATTGGGGAAATTCCATTAGCGGAAATGTCTAAATATGCTACTGATTTAAGATCAATGACACAAGCTAGAGGTACTTTTACAAGTATTTTACAAAGATATGATGAAGTACCAGAAATTGAATCTAAAAGAATAATTGAAGAAGTTAAAAAAATGTAAAAGAACTGAATAAATAAATATATTATGAGTAAAATATAATTAATTAATTATATTTTAAGCTATAGAAATAACATGAATTTAGGAGGAAGACTATGCCAGATTATAAGATGGATATACAAGGAAATTTAAATCTTAGCGAATATAGTAACATCTTTGATTATATGGGTGTAGTAGATATGAATGACAGTTTTACAATAACTTTAAGTAATACTAGTCAGCAAGATATAAATATAATAACATCCATGTTAAGGGATGGAGATTTCTTAATAAAAGAGCAAGGGGTTAATGGAAATGGAGAATATTATATTAATGCTAATAAATTAAAATAATACTACTTAGCTACTAGCAATAAAAGCTAGTAGCTTTTCAATGTAAAATAAAAACTATAATATTATATAAAATAATATTATAATTAAATAAACAATATTTATAATATGTAAAAGGAGAACTTTATGAGTAATAATGGTAATGATAGATCTATAGAATATATAGTAGGAAAAATTCTATGTAAAAATAAATTAACTATCTCAACAGCAGAATCTTGTACAGGTGGGTTAGTAGCAGGAAAATTAATTTCTTATCCAGGTATATCTGAAGTATTTAAAGAGGGTGTAGTAACATACTCAAATGAATCTAAAATGAAAAGGCTGGGAGTAAAGGAAGAAACTTTAAGAAGTTTTGGTGCTGTTAGTGAAGAAACGGCAAGAGAAATGGCAGAAGGGATTGCAAGAGAGGCTAAAACTGATGTTTCTGTAGTTACTACAGGTATAGCAGGACCAGGAGGAGGAACAAAAGAAAAGCCAGTAGGGTTAGTTTATATAGGAGTATATGTTAAAGGTAAAACCCAAGTAAAAAAGTTTAATTTTAAAGGAGATAGACAACAAGTTAGAGAGGAAGCTGTATTAAGCGCTTTAAATATGTTAAAGCATAATTTAGAATAAAAATAAAAAAGGGAAAAATAATCCCTTTTAAACTAAATAGTATTAAAAGGGATTATCGCTGTATATAAATAAAATGGGGGAGAGGCGATTAACTGTGGAAGCTTATTCGCTTCATTTTTAAGTATGCCCACATTAAAGAAATGATATACATAAAAATCACCTTAAAAATTATTGAAAGGAAGTACTTAAATGAAAAAAGTTTTTAGAGCTAATTTATATTTTCTAATAATAATATTATTGGAAATTTTTATGCCAAAAATTTTAGTGCCTATTTATAAAGAGATAGGAGTTACAGATATAAGAATTGCCTTAGCTATGAATCATATTTTATTATTTTTAGTTCCGGCAACAGTATATATAATATTAACAAAATCATCTGTTAAAAATACTTTGAAGTTAAATAAATTATATTTTAAAGATATTTTATTGATAATACTATTAGCATTTTTATGCCAGCCTATTATGAGTTTTTTCTCTATAATAACAGCATTTTTCTTTAATAATGAAATTGGAGCTTTTATAACACAAATAAACTCAACACCTTATTTAATTTTATTATCTTTAGTAGCTTTATTACCTGCAATTACTGAGGAGTGTACAATAAGGGGTGTAGTTTTATCTGGGTATGAAAATAAAAACATGTATTTAGCAGCAATGGTAACAGGATTATTTTTTGGAATATTTCATTTAGATCCACAACAATTTTTGTATACAACAGTTTTGGGATTTATTTTAGCTTTAGTGGTACGAATAACTAATAGTATATTTGCATCAGCAATTATCCACTTTATAATAAATGGAACTTCAGTAACTGCTTCTAAATTATTAAATAGCATACCCCAGTCAACAACCATACTAGAAGGAAACATGGATTTATCATTAAGAGCATTACCAATTAATGAGAAGATGATTATGTTCGTAGTATATGGAGTTATAGCATTAATATTTGCAACATTTGTATATATGATAATAAAAAAATTAGAAGAACTTAATATTAGAAGAGGTGTGTTAACAGAAGAAAGAAAAGAAATTATAAAAGACAAAGATAGTATAATTAATATACCGTTTATATTAATTATTGTAGTATATATTGCTTTCATGTTTTATAAATATATAAATATATAAATATACAAAGGAACTGAAATAATTAGAGGAGATACTCTTTCTATTTCAGTTCCTTAATTTATAAGTATAAGTAATTAAGTTAAGTAGTTTTTGTAATGTTTGTAGAGTCACTATATAATATAGAAAAGTCAGTAGAGTTAAGCCATCCTCTACAATTAATATTACTATCTATAGGTAAATTAACATAATACCAAGTTTGAGAATTAGTTTCAGCAGCATCTAAAATTTGAACTTCCATTCTAATTTTTATTGTTCTAATTATAGGTGAAGAATTTATTGGTGCTAAATATAAATTGGTATTAATGTTTGTTAGACCTATTTTTGAAGTAGGATTCGAAAAATTGATTTTAATATCAAGATTTTTCTTGGGAGTAGCTCTAGATTTTAATTTATTATTTCTTTTAGAAGCTATCATTAGTTGTTTTCTAGTTAAAGCAAGTTTATGGTCGTAGTAAAAATAAGTTCCTACTAAGCCTGATATTAAAGCTATGAAAAGTAAATATTTCACACAATTACACTCCGTAAAAAGTAATATACTTTATATTATATTATATTGAAGAAGAGAAATTACCTATAATAAGTACTTTTAATTTTATTAAGGCATATAAATGATATTGATAATTTAATTTTAGGGGACTAGTATGATAGATTTATTTAGCTTAAGTTCTGATCAACTTATTGTAGTTGCTGCATTTATAGCAGCAGATATAGCACAAAGCTTGACTAGTGAAGAACAAGAAATAGTAGCTTGGCTATTTGAAGCTATTGGACAAAACTTATCTGTATTTGGAGCAGTTGAGGCATTAAGACAAAAAAACAATAAAAATGATGATAGTGGTATTGTTAAGTAATAGAGTTTTTATATAGCAAAGTTTTTATAATAAATTAAAACTAATTTCAACAAAATGTTTGACATTTTTATAGATTTTAGATAAAATAAATATTGTTAAGGCTCGATAGCTCAGTCGGTAGAGCAGAGGACTGAAAATCCTCGTGTCCCTGGTTCGATTCCTGGTCGAGCCACCAGGAAACCAACTAATTTTAAATTAGTTGGTTTTTTTATTGGGAAAATTAAATATGTAAGAATTTTGTAACTAATAAGTAGGAATATTGTAATAGCATTTTTATAATATTTAAGTATAATATAATTAAGCGAAACGATAGTGAAAATAATATTAAAAAGTATCAAATAACCCTTTACAAGGTTTTTGAAATGGTATAATATGATGTTATAGAGTTGAAAATCAATTTAGGCAATTTTAAGGTTTGCTTAAGGAATAATTAAGATATTTCATTTATTATTAAATTACAAAGTATTAAATTCTTTAGGGGCGTGATTAAAATGTTAGAAAAATTAAGTTTGTCAGATGAAGAGTATGATTATTTAGCAAAATGTATTGCTATTGGAGTAGGCATTGGAACTTTTGTAGGATCATTAATTGGAAATGTTATTTTAGGATTTGCTGCAGGAGGAGTAATTGGAATAGTAGTTTCAGGTATTCGCTTTTTATCTCACAAGCTAAAAGGAATGCATAGGAAGGAAATTATATAGAATTACAAAATAAATAAAAATAAAGGTGAATTATGATTTATTATTTAATATAAAAAGGTATGAAGTTTAGAAGATTTCATACCTTTTTATATTGTTTATATATTTTCTATTTGCCAGTCAATGGGAGATTTTCCAATAAATTTTAAAATTTCATTTGTTTTAGAAAATGGTCTACTTCCAAAAAAACCTCTAGAAGCCGATAGTGGACTTGGATGAGGAGACTTTAGTATAAAATGATTTTTATTTGTTATTAATAAAGATTTTTTTATAGCAGGATTTCCCCAGAGAATAAAAACTATTGGGTCATCTTTTCCATTAAGTAGACTTATGATTTTATCAGTAAATATTTCCCATCCCATATTTTTATGTGAATTTGCTTCATGTGCTCTTACTGTAAGTACAGTATTTATAAGTAAAATACCTTGATCAGCCCATTTTTTCAGATAACCGTTATTAGGTATGTAGCATCCTAAATCAGAATTAAGCTCTTTATAAATATTTAGTAGTGAAGGAGGAGTTTTAATACCTTTATTAACAGAAAAGCTAAGACCATGAGCTTGATTAGGTCCGTGATAAGGATCTTGACCTATAATAACAACTTTAACATCTTTATAGGAAGTAAACTTTAATGCGTTAAATATATCATACATATTAGGATATATGGTTTTTGTTTTATATTCATAAATTAGAAATTTTCTTAAATCTTGATAATATTCTTTTTGAAATTCACTTTCTAATAATTCTTGCCAGTCATTATCTAAAATTTTTTTCATATTATCACCTCGAAATAATTATAACATAAGTATAGATAAAGGATTTTCATTGAATTATATCAATATAATAAGCAGATTTTGAGTTTAATATAAGTTATATTCATAATAATTCACCAAAATTATACAAATTTAGGCACAAACGTTACCTAGAATATCAGTAATAGAAATATCTATATATTTTAAGCAAACAATAGCAAATTTATGTTAATTATGAATAAAAAAGAATTTATTAGGTATAATAATAAAAGAATATGATAATATTTAATACGTTGTCAGCGAAAACAACACGAAAAACAAAGTGTTGACAGTAAATGAAGTTGATGATAAGATAAACGAGTCGCTTTTAGTAGATTTGAAAAATGACTTTAAAAAAGTTGTTGACAAGAATTTTTAAGAGTGATAAGATAAACGAGTCGCTTGAGGGCGATGAGGGAAATGGTCTTTGAAAATTGAACAGAAAAAGTTAAGTAATAACCAGCAATTCTTTTGAGAGTCTTAAAAGACTCAAAGTAATTTGAGCAACAGATTAAACTTTTTAGTGAGAGTTTGATCCTGGCTCAGGACGAACGCTGGCGGCGTGCCTAACACATGCAAGTCGAGCGAGGGGAGTTTCTTCGGAAACAAACCTAGCGGCGGACGGGTGAGTAACACGTGGGCAACCTGCCTTGTAGAGGGGAATAGCCTCCCGAAAGGGAGATTAATACCGCATAACATTGCAGCTTCGCATGGAGCAGCAATTAAAGGAGTAATCCGCTACAAGATGGGCCCGCGGCGCATTAGCTAGTTGGTGAGGTAACGGCTCACCAAGGCGACGATGCGTAGCCGACCTGAGAGGGTGATCGGCCACATTGGGACTGAGACACGGCCCAGACTCCTACGGGAGGCAGCAGTGGGGAATATTGCACAATGGGGGAAACCCTGATGCAGCAACGCCGCGTGAGTGATGAAGGTTTTCGGATCGTAAAGCTCTGTCTTCAGGGACGATAATGACGGTACCTGAGGAGGAAGCCACGGCTAACTACGTGCCAGCAGCCGCGGTAATACGTAGGTGGCGAGCGTTGTCCGGATTTACTGGGCGTAAAGGGAGCGTAGGCGGACTTTTAAGTGAGATGTGAAATACCCGGGCTCAACCTGGGGGCTGCATTTCAAACTGGAAGTCTAGAGTGCAGGAGAGGAGAGTGGAATTCCTAGTGTAGCGGTGAAATGCGTAGAGATTAGGAAGAACACCAGTGGCGAAGGCGACTCTCTGGACTGTAACTGACGCTGAGGCTCGAAAGCGTGGGGAGCAAACAGGATTAGATACCCTGGTAGTCCACGCCGTAAACGATGGATACTAGGTGTGGGAGGTATCAACTCCTTCCGTGCCGCCGTTAACACATTAAGTATCCCGCCTGGGGAGTACGGTCGCAAGATTAAAACTCAAAGGAATTGACGGGGGCCCGCACAAGCAGCGGAGCATGTGGTTTAATTCGAAGCAACGCGAAGAACCTTACCTAGACTTGACATCTCCTGCATTACTCTTAATCGAGGAAGTCCCTTCGGGGACAGGATGACAGGTGGTGCATGGTTGTCGTCAGCTCGTGTCGTGAGATGTTGGGTTAAGTCCCGCAACGAGCGCAACCCTTATTGTTAGTTGCTACCATTTAGTTGAGCACTCTAGCGAGACTGCCCGGGTTAACCGGGAGGAAGGTGGGGATGACGTCAAATCATCATGCCCCTTATGTCTAGGGCTACACACGTGCTACAATGGCAAGTACAACGAGATGCAATACCGCGAGGTGGAGCTAAACTATAAAACTTGTCTCAGTTCGGATTGTAGGCTGAAACTCGCCTACATGAAGCTGGAGTTGCTAGTAATCGCGAATCAGCATGTCGCGGTGAATACGTTCCCGGGCCTTGTACACACCGCCCGTCACACCATGAGAGTTGGCAATACCCAAAGTTCGTGAGCTAACCGCAAGGAGGCAGCGACCTAAGGTAGGGTCAGCGATTGGGGTGAAGTCGTAACAAGGTAGCCGTAGGAGAACCTGCGGCTGGATCACCTCCTTTCTATGGAGAAATCTAGTTAACAAGATGATTAACTAGTAATAACTCAAAAGATATGGTATCTTAACTTCTGTTCAATTTTGAAGGACCAAAAGCCTTCAAAATTTTTGTTCTTTGAAAATTGCACATGAATTAAAAACAACTTAAGTGAGAATCTAAATTTATGATTTAGTTATTCGAACTTACTCCTGAAAGCGTATGTGAACAGGAGTTTCAGATTAACGAAAGTTAATTGAGAAGTGACAACAAGCCAAGAATAATATTCTTTGTGAAAGTAAATTAACTCTTTGTAAAAGAGAACCGTATAGGTCAAGCTACAAAGGGCGCATGGTGAATGCCTTGGCATCAGGAGCCGATGAAGGACGTGATAAGCTGCGAAAAGCTTCGGGTAGGCGCACATAGCCAGTGATCCGGAGATCTCCGAATGAGGAAACTCACATGGGAAACCCCATGTATCCTGTAATGAATAAATAGTTGCAGGAAGGTAAACCCAGGGAACTGAAACATCTAAGTACCTGGAGGAAGAGAAAGAAAAATCGATTTTCTAAGTAGCGGCGAGCGAAAGGGAAAGAGCCCAAACCAGAGATTTATCTCTGGGGTTGCGGACAGAACATAAAATAAACTAATTTGTAACCGAAAATAACTGGAAAGTTAGGCCATAGAGTGTAATAGCCACGTAGGTAAAACAAAAAGGTTTAGAGTTCTGATCCAGAGTACCACGAGACACGTGAAACCTTGTGGGAAGCAGGGAGGACCACCTCCCAAGGCTAAATACTACCTGATGACCGATAGTGAAGCAGTACCGTGAGGGAAAGGTGAAAAGAACCCCGGGAGGGGAGTGAAATAGAACCTGAAACCGTGTGCCTACAACCGGTCAGAGCACCATATGAGTGTGATGACGTGCTTTTTGTAGAACGAGCCAACGAGTTACGGTATGTAGCAAGGTTAAGTACTTAAGGTACGGAGCCGAAGGGAAACCGAGTCTTAATAGGGCGAGTAGTTGCATGCCGTAGACCCGAAACCGGGTGACCTATCCATGGCCAGGTTGAAGCGGGGGTAAAACCCCGTGGAGGACCGAACCACGTTGCTGTTGAAAAAGCATGGGATGAGCTGTGGATAGCGGAGAAATTCCAATCGAACTCGGAGATAGCTGGTTCTCCTCGAAATAGCTTTAGGGCTAGCGTCGGATATGAGTAATGGAGGTAGAGCACTGAATGGGCTAGGGGGCGTATCGCTTACCGAACCTTATCAAACTCCGAATGCCATATACTATTAGTCCGGCAGTCAGACTACGAATGATAAGATCCGTGGTCAAAAGGGAAAAAGCCCAGATCGTCAGCTAAGGTCCCAAAGTGTAAGTTAAGTGGAAAAGGATGTGGGATTTCTAAGACAACTAGGATGTTGGCTTAGAAGCAGCCACTCATTGAAAGAGTGCGTAATAGCTCACTAGTCGAGAGATCCTGCGCCGAAAATGTCCGGGGCTCAAACTTACCACCGAAGCTACGGGCTCATCGTAAGATGAGCGGTAGAGGAGCGTCGTAATCGGGCTGAAGTCGTACCGTAAGGAGCGGTGGACTGATTACGAGTGAGAATGTTGGCATTAGTAGCGAGATGTGAGTGAGAATCTCACAGGTCGAAAATCTAAGGTTTCCTGGGGAAGGCTCGTCCGCCCAGGGTTAGTCGGGACCTAAGCCGAGGCCGATAGGCGTAGGCGATGGACAATCGGTTGATATTCCGATACCACTACAATCGTTATTATCGATGGTGTGACGGAGAAGGATAGGATGTGCTAGCGATTGGAAATGCTAGTCTAAGCGTTTAGGGAGTTGAAATAGGCAAATCCGTTTCAACAATCCTGAGGCGTGATGGGGAAGGCCATTAGGCTGAAGTATCTGATTCCATGCTTCCAAGAAAAGCATCTAGAGAGAGAAGTAGTGCCCGTACCGCAAACCGACACAGGTAGATGAGGAGAGAATCCTAAGACCAGCGGAAGAATTGCAGTTAAGGAACTAGGCAAATTGACCCCGTAAGTTAGCGAGAAGGGGTGCCTACGAGAGTAGGCCGCAGAGAATAGGCCCAAGCAACTGTTTAGCAAAAACACAGGTCTCTGCTAAAGCGCAAGCTGATGTATAGGGGCTGACGCCTGCCCGGTGCTGGAAGGTTAAGGGGAACACTTAGCGCAAGCGAAGGTGTGAACTTAAGCCCCAGTAAACGGCGGCCGTAACTATAACGGTCCTAAGGTAGCGAAATTCCTTGTCAGGTAAGTTCTGACCCGCACGAATGGCGTAATGACTTGGGCACTGTCTCAACTGCAAATCCGGCGAAGTTGTAGTGCGAGTGAAGATGCTCGCTACCCGCGATTGGACGGAAAGACCCCGTAGAGCTTTACTGTAGCTTAGCATTGAATTCCGATATTGTCTGTACAGGATAGGTGGGAGACTTGGAAACTAGGGCGTCAGCCTTGGTGGAGTCAACCTTGGGATACCACCCTGACAGTATTGGGGTTCTAACCGGACGCCATGAATCTGGTGACGGGACATTGTTAGGTGGGCAGTTTGACTGGGGCGGTCGCCTCCTAAAAAGTAACGGAGGCGCCCAAAGGTTCCCTCAGAACGGTCGGAAATCGTTCGAAGAGTGCAAAGGCAGAAGGGAGCCTGACTGCGACACCCACAAGTGGAGCAGGGACGAAAGTCGGGCTTAGTGATCCGGTGGTACCTCGTGGGAGGGCCATCGCTCAACGGATAAAAGCTACCTCGGGGATAACAGGCTGATCTCCCCCAAGAGTCCACATCGACGGGGAGGTTTGGCACCTCGATGTCGGCTCGTCGCATCCTGGGGCTGTAGTAGGTCCCAAGGGTTGGGCTGTTCGCCCATTAAAGCGGCACGCGAGCTGGGTTCAGAACGTCGTGAGACAGTTCGGTCCCTATCCGTCGCGGGCGTAGGAAATTTGAGAGGAGCTGTCCTTAGTACGAGAGGACCGGGATGGACTGACCTCTGGTGCACCAGTTGTTCCGCCAGGAGCATGGCTGGGTAGCTAAGTCGGGAAGGGATAAACGCTGAAAGCATCTAAGCGTGAAGCCCCCCTCAAGATGAGATTTCCCATAGCATAAGCTAGTAAGACCCCTTGAAGAACACAAGGTTGATAGGTCAGAGGTGTAAGTGTGGTAACATATTTAGCTGACTGATACTAATAGGTCGAGGGCTTGACCAAAACAATAAGATGAAACTCAGCAGAGCTGAGTGAATTCGAGAAACGAAATCAAAGATTTTGGCTCTCATTCATGTGCAATTTTCAGAGAACATTCTCTGAAAAAGTGAAGTAAGAACTAAACTGAGATTTAATTGTTGAAAAGGAAGCTCAGCATAGCTGAGTGGGTTCGACATCTAAATTAAAGATTTAGGGTCTCACACCATCTGGTGATGATGGCGTAGAGGAAACACTCCTTCCCATTCCGAACAGGAAAGTTAAGCTCTACAGCGTCGATGGTACTGCACGGGAGACTGTGTGGGAGAGTAGAACATTGCCAGGTTAATATGGCTCGATAGCTCAGTCGGTAGAGCAGAGGACTGAAAATCCTCGTGTCCCTGGTTCGATTCCTGGTCGAGCCACCAGGAAAGCATTAGCATAAGCTAATGCTTTTTTTAATGTACAGGAAAGTATAAAAATTTTGCAGGCTGAAAGTTAGATATTATCTAGCTTTTAGCCTTCAAATATGTTAAATTAATTAATTATAAATTAGAGGTTTAACAGATGAAAAAAGGTAAAATAAAAAGAATATTAGAAGACCATTGGAAAGAGTTTGAAAAGTTATATAAAAATAAGATTAGACCTAATGTTAAAAAGGAAGTAGAAAAAGTTTTAAAGTGTAAAGATACAAAGTATGGATTTATTGAATTGAAGTGTAATAATTGTAATACTACAAAGAGAATCGGATTTACATGTAAAAGTAGATTTTGTACTTCATGTGGAAAGATTTATACGGATAATTGGATTGATAATATGTTGGGAAATTTAATAAATGTTAGGCATAGACATATAGTTTTTACTATACCAAAAGAATTAAGAGAATTTTTTGGACTGGATAGACAAAGACTTAAGATATTGCCGAAGTGCGCAGCGAGAGCTGTTACGAGTTGGATGCATAGTTTAAATAGAAAGGAGGAATTCACACCAGGTATAGTAACTGTAATACATACATTTGGAAGAGATTTGAAGTGGAATCCTCATGTACATATGATGGTTACAGAAGGAGGGAGAGGAAATATAACAGAATGGAGGCATATAAGGCACATATCTTATGAATCATTAAGAAAAAGATGGCAAAAGGTTTTGTTAGATGAAATAACTTATATAAATGGAAATACAAAAGAAATTAAATTACTAAAAAATAAACTATATAAAGAGAAAGATAAAGGTTTTTATGTTCATGCTAAAACTGAGATAAAATCAGCGAAGACAGCAGCAAAATATGTAGGGAGATATGTGGGACGTCCTGCGATAGCGGAATCAAGGATTCTTAAATATGATGGTGAAAATGTGACTTATAAATATACTAGACATGAAGATAATAAGGTCATAGTTGAAACTGTACATGTATATGAGTTCATAAAAAGAATAATAAGACATATTCCAGAGAAAAATTTTAAAATGATAAGATACTTTGGAATTTATTCTAGAAGAAGCAAAGGAAAATTTAATTTTATAAAAATGATAGATGAAAAGATATTAAGTATAAGAAGATCTATAGCAACTTGGGAGAATAGAATACTGGCAATAAGTGGTGTAAATCCGTGTAAATGTCCTAACTGTGGTAATAAAATGAGATTTCATGATATTGTATATCCTAAATATGGGTCCATGAGGGAACGGCTGAGAATTAAGATTATAGAAGAGAATGAAGAAAAATTAGAAAAGGCTATAGAAAATTATGCTATTACTAAACGTATATTAAGTGGTAAAATAATTCCGAAAACAACTTAGTTGGAGGAAGTAAAATGAAAACAGAGGAAATATTATATATTTGTACTATTTGCGGAGCTAAAGAAAATATTCCTAAAGAAGTAGTTGAATATTTTGATGAAATGGATCAAAGCAATGTTGATGAACCACCATGCTTTTCATGTGAAAAGTGCGGAGGAGTAATGAGGCCTAAAGAGTATACTGGAGTATATGGAATAAAGTATTAATTAATAGGAAAAATATAGCATAGAACAGATATCGGTTCTATGCTTTTTAAGGTACTTAAAATTAAATTCCCGAAGGGAGCGTGGCGAAAGCCACTTTTTTAATGTACAGGAAAGTATAAAAATTTTGAAGGCTGAAAGTTAGATATTATCTAGCTTTTAGCCTTCAAATATGTTAGATTAATTAATTATAAATTAGAGGTTTAACAGATGAAAAAAGGTAAGATAAAAAGAATATTAGAAGACCATTGGAAAGAGTTTGAAAAGTTATATAAAAATAAGATTAGACCTAATGTTAAAAAGGAAGTAGAAAAAGTTTTAAAGTGTAAAGATACAAAGTATGGATTTATTGAATTGAAGTGTAATAATTGTAATACTACAAAGAGAATCGGATTTACATGTAAAAGTAGATTTTGTACTTCATGTGGAAAGATTTATACGGATAATTGGATTGATAATATGTTGGGAAATTTAATAAATGTTAGGCATAGACATATAGTTTTTACTATACCAAAAGAATTAAGAGAATTCTTTGGACTGGATAGACAAAGACTTAAGATATTGCCGAAGTGCGCAGCGAGAGCTGTTACGAGTTGGATGCATAGTTTAAATAGAAAGGAGGAATTCACACCAGGTATAGTAACTGTAATACATACATTTGGAAGAGATTTAAAGTGGAATCCTCATGTACATATGATGGTTACAGAAGGAGGGAGAGGAAATATAACAGAATGGAGGCATATAAGGCACATATCTTATGAATCATTAAGAAAAAGATGGCAAAAGGTTTTGTTAGATGAAATAACTTATATAAATGGAAATACAAAAGAAATTAAATTACTAAAAAATAAACTATATAAAGAGAAAGATAAAGGTTTTTATGTTCATGCTAAAACTGAGATAAAATCAGCGAAGACAGCAGCAAAATATGTAGGGAGATATGTGGGACGTCCTGCGATAGCGGAATCAAGGATTCTTAAATATGATGGTGAAAATGTGACTTATAAATATACTAGACATGAAGATAATAAGGTCATAGTTGAAACTGTACATGTATATGAGTTCATAAAAAGAATAATAAGACATATTCCAGAGAAAAATTTTAAAATGATAAGATACTTTGGAATTTATTCTAGAAGAAGCAAAGGAAAATTTAATTTTATAAAAATGATAGATGAAAAGATATTAAGTATAAGAAGATCTATAGCAACTTGGGAGAATAGAATACTGGCAATAAGTGGTGTAAATCCGTGTAAATGTCCTAACTGTGGTAATAAAATGAGATTTCATGATATTGTATATCCTAAATATGGGTCCATGAGGGAACGGCTGAGAATTAAGATTATAGAAGAGAATGAAGAAAAATTAGAAAAGGCTATAGAAAATTATGCTATTACTAAACGTATATTAAGTGGTAAAATAATTCCGAAAACAACTTAGTTGGAGGAAGTAAGATGAAAACAGAGGAAATATTATATATTTGTACTATTTGCGGAGCTAAAGAAAATATTCCTAAAGAAGTAGTTGAATATTTTGATGAAATGGATCAAAGCAATGTTGATGAACCACCATGCTTTTCATGTGAAAAGTGCGGAGGAGTAATGAGGCCTAAAGAGTATACTGGAGTATATGGAATAAAGTATTAATTAATAGGAAAAATATAGCATAGAACAGATATCGGTTCTATGCTTCTTAAGGTACTTAAAATTAAATTCCCGAAGGGAGCGTGGCGAAAGCCACTTTTTTATTCTTTATGAAATTAAATGATGATTTTAAAATTAAGTATATTATCCTAAAGGGTAAAAAATAAAATACTCCTTTCGTAGTTTTCTATTAGGCAAGCTTTTGGGAAATCATATGCATGAAAAAATTAAGATAAAATTAAAAAGAGTATGATAATAATTTAATCATACTCTTTTGTAAAGTTAAACTTTATAAGCGTAATTCTTCTATTACAGCCTCAACATGGCCTTTAACTTTAACTTTTCTAAATTCTTTAATAAGAATTCCTTCTTCATTAATTATAAAAGTACTTCGTTCAATTCCGAGTACTTTTTTACCATACATATTTTTTTCTTTTATTACATCATAAAGGGCACACACAGCCTTTTCTTCATCACTTAATAAAATAAAAGGTAAATGGAACTTTTCTATGAATTTATTATGTGAGGATAGAGAATCCTTACTTATTCCAATTACTATGGCATTAAGATTGTTAATCTCATTGTTATTATCTCTAAAGTCACAAGCTTCTGTAGAGCAACCAGGAGTATTGTCTTTAGGGTAGAAATATAATATTACCTTTTTGCCTCTATAATCACTTAGACTATGTTCATTGCCATCAGAGCCTATAAGAGTAAAATCTGGTGCTAATTTACCTAATTCTATCATTGTAACCTCCTACTAACCTTTTTATTTAATTATAATACTATGGATAATTATTATCAATAATAATTATTAGGAGCAATGTAAAAAATTATGTTAAATATAATATACAATACTTCTAATTCTGATATAATAAGAGATATAACTATAAACAATAAAGGAGATTTTTATAAATGCAAGATAAAATTTTAGCAACAGTAGCAGGCAAAGAAGTTAAGATGTCAGATTTACAAAGTTTAGTTATGAGATATCCAGAGGATAAAAGGGCATATTTTCAAACTGAAGAGGCTATGAAACAATTATTAGAACAAGTTATAGCTTTTGAATTAATGGCTAATCTAGGAGAAGAATTAAATCTTAATACTACTGAAGAATTTAAAGCTAATTTAAAAAATGTTGAAAGAGAATTATTAACTCAAGTAACAATGAATAAAGTGTTATCAGAAATAACAGTTACTGATAAGGAAGCTTTAGATTTTTACAATGAAAATAAAAATATGTTTGTAGAACAACCTACAGTATCAGCTAAGCATATATTAGTTGATTCAAAGGAAACTTGCGAAAATGTAAGAAAAGAAATTGAATCAGGAGAAGTTACTTTTGAAGAAGCTGCTAGCAAATATTCAAGTTGTCCATCAAAAGAACAAGGTGGTAGCTTAGGAGCGTTTGGTAGAGGAATGATGGTGCCAGAATTTGAAGATGCTGCATTCAAATTAGAAATAGGAGTTGTAAGTGAACCAGTACAAACTCAATTTGGATATCATTTAATAAAGGTTGAAGATAGATCAGAAGAAAAAACTGTAGATTTTGAAAATGTAAAATCACAAATAGTAAATAAATTAATTCAAGAAAGACAACAAAGAAAGTATTTAGACGTTGTTAAAGAGTTAGAAGCAAAGTATGGAGTTACTAGAAATTAATTTTATCTATATAAGGAATTTAATTATTTAATATAAATTAATTAAAATAAAAGCATCTTGGGAGACAGTAGATAGTTTTGTGTAAAAACAAAACTATCTACTGTTTTTTTGTATTAACAGTTGGAAGTTTTGGAATAATATACTATATAAATTAGGAGGAATTATTATGACAAGAAAAATTGATACCAACTTTGATTACAACGAGGAAATTAAAAGATGTAAAACAATCGATGATGTGATGGGTAAAAACGGATTAATACAAAGATTAGTTAAAGATGTTCTTGAAAATATATTAGAAGGTGAAATGGAAGAACATCTAGGAAGAAATAAATATGAACGTGTAGAAGTAGTTGATCAAACTAAGAAGAACTACAGGAATGGTTATAGTCGCAAAAATTTAAGAAGTTCCTTCGGTGACGTCGACCTAGACGTACCCCGTGATAGAAATGCTGAATTTGAGCCACAAATTATAAAAAAATATGAAACTGTGTGTACTGAGTTATATAAAAAGATTATATCTTTATATGCTAAAGGTATGTCAACATCTGATATTCAGGCTGAAATTGAAGACTTATATGGAATAACTATATCACCATCGATGGTATCTAAAATAACTGATAAAGTGCTTGCTAGCGCCGCCGAATGGCAAAATAGAGCATTAGATAAAATATATCCAATAGTTTATTTAGATGCTATGTACTTTAAAGTTAGAAGTAATGGAAAGATAGTTAACAAGGCTGTCTATATATGCTTAGGATACACTATGGAAGGATATAAAGATATTTTAGGTATATGGGTTGATGAAGCTGAAGGTGCTAAATTCTGGTTAGGAATTTGCAATGATTTAAAAAATAGAGGTGTAAAAGAAATTTTAATTGCTTGTATGGATGGATTAAAAGGGCTTCCACAAGCTATAAAAACAGTATTTCCATCAGTAAATATTCAAACATGTATTGTTCATCAAATAAGAAATTCAATAAAATACATAGCTTCAAAAGATAAAAAAGCATTTATGAAAGATTTGAAGGAGGTTTATAAGGCTACAACAGAGGAACTTGCGTTAGCACAGCTAGATAATTTAAAGGAGAGATGGGGAGATAAATATGGAATAGTAATAGATTCCTGGTATAATAATTGGAGTAACCTTTCAACATTTTTCGACTTCTCTCCAACTATAAGAAAGATGATTTATACTACAAATATCTTAGAAGGTTTTAATCGTCAAATACGTAAATTCACTAAAGTTAGAGTCATATTCCCAACTGATGAATCTTTAAATAAGTGTGTTTACTTAGCAACGATGGAGATACTAGAAAAATGGACTCAGCCTATACATAATTGGGGTGCTACGTTAGCAGAGCTATCAATAATATTTGAAGATCAATTAAAAGATGAATTAGCTTAAAAGCTTGTACTTTTTATAAATTATATGCATACTATTAGATTTTTTTGAAATACTAAAAAAGGTAATAAGAAACATTATTAGTATTTCTTAAATATAAAAAAATATTACTGGAAATGAAAATTTCCAGTAATATTAAAATAATAAAAATGATAATTACACAGAATTATCTATTCTCTCCATCTTGGAGGAAAATCCAAGATGCTTTTATTTTATATAAGTTCAGTATAATCATTTATATATTTATCAGAAAGTTTCATAAGTTCTTCTTTTTGATTTTCTGAACTTTTATCATATACTGCTATAACTTTCATTCCAGCAAGTTTTGCGCCGTTAATTGCTTGGACAATATCCTCAAAGACAACACAATCTTTTGGAGATATATTGAGTTTATTTGCGGAAAGAAGATATACATCGGGATAGGCTTTATTTCTTTTTACTTCATCGGTAGTTGTTATGGCATCGAAATAGTGATATATACCATTATTTCTTAATGTGGCCTCTAGTAAGGGGGTGGAATTACTTGTAGCAAGTGCTATTTTTATATTATTATCCTTTAGTTTATTTAAATATTCAGATACACCTTTTTTTAGTTTGATTTTATTTGAATAATAATCTAATGCCATTGTATTCCAAGAATTAATTATTTCTTCAACTGAATTTTCTAGTTTAAATCTATTTTTAAAATATAAGGCTGTTTCATTAAAACTTAAGTGTGTTATTTCATCTTTAAGGTTATTAGGAACTTTATGGCCTATAGCTGATAAATAGTCTATATCTATTTGTTCCCATACCCACATAGAATCTACAAGAGTTCCATCTAAATCAAAAATTGCTGCTTTTATGTTCTGCATTAATTTAATCACTCCTAGTATATACTTTAATTTTATATTATAACAAATTTAAAAAAATAATCAACGAAATAGCATTTTATAATAGTATGATAGTATAAGAAAAAACCGCTGCTAAAGGCAACGGATATTATTTAGAAATCACGTTCTAAAATATGAATTTTTTCAGGACTTTTGAAATCATCTAAAGATGTTATATTTAAATCATTTAAAATATTATCTAATATATTACTATGAGTTGCAATTTTTATAGATGAATTATATGCAAAATCATCTACAGCTTTTTTTCCATCTTCTTTAGATACTAATATCTTAGGACCACCTACACATCCGCCAATGCAACCCATACCTTCGATGAAGTTAGCATCTAAACTACCTTCTTGAGCTTTAGCGAGAACCTCTTTGCAGTTTTTAACGCCTTCTGCTTGAACGGCTTTAAATAACTTATGCTTTTCAGGATATAGCTCTTCTACAGCTTCAGAAATTGCAATTGAAACACCTCCTGTGCGTGCGTATAATCTTCCTCCACGAGAAGCGTATTCAATTGAAGGGACTCCTTGTAGGGATGATGGGCAAATATCTAAAGCATTAAAAATTTCTTTTAATTCTTGAAATGTAAGAACAAAATCAATTGCATCAGATAAATCTTTTTCTTTAGCTTCTGCTTTTTTAGCTATACAAGGCCCTATAAAAACTACTTTAGCATCTTTATTTAGTTTTTTAATAACTCTTCCAGCAGCAACCATTGGAGAAACTGAAGGAGAAAGGTCTTTAACTAATGATTTATACACTTTTTTTAGTATACCTACCCACATAGGACAACAGCATGAGGTAATCATTAAATCAGAAGAACTTTTAACATGTTTATTAAATTCAACAGCTTCTTTTATTGTTAGCATATCGGCAGCAAAAGCTACTTCAATCATATCAGTAAAGCCAAGGTTTATAAGAGCAGCTCTCATTTGATCCATTGTTGTATTGGGACCCCATTGCCCACTTATAGCAGGAGCAACTGCTGCAATTACTTTAGTATTATTTTTTATTAATTCCATTATAGGTAAAAATTCTACTTTATCAATAAAATTACCATTATCACAAGCATCTATACATAGACCACAATCTATACAGCGCTCATTGTCTATTACTTTAGTATTATTCTCTTTATTATCAATTATTGCATCAAATGGACATGCTAGTTGACATTTAGGAATTTCATCTATGTTTTCAGAGCATTTTCCAAAGCAATTTTGTAATTTCTCAACAATCTTTTGATGAACATTATAGTTGGTAATAGCTTTTTTTAAATTGTAGATATAGTTTTCATCATATTTAATGTTGCAACCACATAAGGATGAAATAACAGAAAACGTTTCCTCAGGACTTTTATTAGAATTGGATAATATCTTTTTTATAGTTTCATCGAAATTACCATCATAATATGACTTAACAAGTTCATTAAACCAATCAGTATATTCTTTATTCATTTTATACCTCCAAGAAAAAGTTACAAATAAAAGTGAATTTTAATATATAATTAGTATCTTTAATTTTTATAAATAATATTACTTAAATTTATAATTTAAAAGGAGAGATAGTTATGCCAGTATTAATATTATGTATTTATATTGCTATTATTCCTATTGTATTATCTTTTTGTAAAGCTGCTGGGATTGATGAAAGATTTAGAGAAGGTGAAGAGTATATAGAAAATGATTCAAACAAATAAGAAAATATCTAACATTATTTTGGAGATATGAGTTTTTTCAATTAGGTGATTCCTATGAAGTTTATGGAAGGAGAATTTGTATAGCAGTTACTATTATTTTTATTCTTTAGGAGAATATATTTAGTTTTAAGAATAGGATTAATTTAGTCACAATTTAGATATTTATATAATTTCCTAAAGAATAAAAAAGCTAGGTATCTAATACCTAGCTTTTTGGTCGGGGTGACAGGGATTGAACCTGCGACCTCATGGTCCCAAACCACGCGCGCTCCCATCTGCGCCACACCCCGAAGTACATTATTTATTATAGTTACTTACATCATTTATGTCAATACATTTTTTATATAAATATTGAAAATATGAATCTTTTAATTTAGTATATATTAGTATTAAGGTAAAATTACATAGAGGAGGTACTAAAGTTGAGAGGAAGTACTATTGTAATGATAATGGCAAGTATAGGTTTTATACTTATTGGTTTAGTAATTTTAAGTAGTAAAAAGATTAAAAGCCTAATGTCAGATGTGAAAATTTATACAGATACTAAAAAATTTATCAGTTTTAATGGAATGTTTAATATAGGTATAGGAGTAATTGGATTATTACTAGGTAGTTTAGATTATTTTTATGCAGAACTATCTAAGTATATAGTGATAGTTTTCATAATAATAATGGTAACAGCATCTTTAATTCAAAATAAGCTAAGTAAAAAATATAAAAAGTTTTAATTATAAAAGGAGATATTTTATTTAAAAATGTCTCCTTTTATATGGTTAAAATAGATGAAAATAGGTGTATTTTAGAAGATAGGTAAAAATAAGAATTTATTAAGAAAAAATTAAGAATTTTTAAATGAAAATTAACATTATATTATAATAATATTAAGATTAAATCCCTGCTGAAGCAAGGATTTAATTAGCGTTAAGGAGGTTTTAATATTAAAAAATATTGGTTTAGAAGATAGAGGTTAAATCTCATGTATACATTTACACCCTCTGAGTGTCAGCTTTTTAAAAAAAATTACCATTGTCCAAAGTTTCCATAAGTGTTATAATGGTAACATATCACGTAGGAGAGGGGGATGGTCTGAGGACCAGGATACGTATGAGAAAGAAAATATTATCAGCGGTTATCGCAGGAGTTTTAGTATTAACTTCAGGTGTGCCTGCCTTTGCGACACCAAACCAAGAAGTTACGGAAAATCAAAAAAAGTATGAAGAAATAACTAATAAGATTAATGGCATTCAAGGCGAAATATACAAATTGAATATGGAAATAGATCCACTTGCAGAAAAAGTAGAAAATAATAAAAAAGAAATGCAAATTATAAAAGAAGAAATTCAAAACACTACTAAAGAAATTGAAACATCAAAAATTGAAATGAAGGAAAAGGAAGAAGTCCTAGGTAAGAGGTTAAGAGAGTTATATAAGTCAGGTGGACAAAGTAGCTACTTATCAATATTATTTAGCGCAGAAAGCTTTAGTGATTTCATATCTAAATTAGATTCTACAACTAGATTAGTTAACATAGACAAGAAGGTTGTAAAAGATATATTAGATAAGCAAGAAAAGATGAATGCTAAAGTTGCTTCATTAGAAGAAAAGAATAGCGAAATAGTTAAAGTTAATGAAGAAACTGAAAAAGCTTTAGTTGAATTTGAAAGTAAGAGAAAAGAGCAAGAAGTTTTAATTAATTCAGCAAAAGAAGAGCAATCTAAGTTTGATGAAGAATTCTTATCAGTTGCTGAAAGAAAATTAGTTGAACCACAATTAGCAGTTTTAAATTCATCAAGTTCAGTAGATGAAATACAAAGTGCTATTGAGCAATTAAGAAGTATTAGAGATAATCAACTTAAGAGTCCAATAGTAGTTGAAGAAATTGATGAGGCTATTGAAGCTGCAAAAATAAAGGTTGATGATTTAAAAGCACAAGCTGAAGCACAAGCTCAAGCTCAAGCACAAATTCAAGCTAGTAAACCAAGTACACCAAATAGAGGGGACAACCCTACTGTAAGCGGATCAGCTTCAGGTATAGTAGGTTATGCTTATGGATTATTAGGTAGACCATATGTATGGGGAGCAACAGGTCCTGATTCATTTGACTGTTCAGGATTTACAAGTTATGTTTATAGAAATGCAGCAGGAATAGAAATAACAAGAACTACTTATAGTCAATTAGGACAAGGTAGAGCAGTATCTCAAGGTGAATTAGAACCAGGTGATTTAGTATTTACGTATGGCGGTGACCATGTAGGTATTTATGTAGGTGGAGGAAGTTATATTCATGCACCTCAACCAGGGGATACCGTTAAAGTATCTCCAATTACTTCATTCCATGCAGCTAGAAGAATAATAGAATAATTAAATTGATTTTAAAACTCCGGTCTTTTAAATGGCCGGAGTTTATTTAAGTTAAAAGCTATTAATTGTAAATTAATATTTGTTAGGGTATAATTAGAAAAAAGAAAATAAAGGATGATAACATGGAAGAAAGAGTACAATTGCTAGAGGATGAATCAATAGATGATTTACAACTGAAAAATCTTTATTTAATCCAAAAGAAGAATGCGTTTAGATTTGGAGTAGATGCAGTTCTTTTATCTGATTTTGCAAATGTTAAGACAAAACATAGAGTTATAGATATATGTACTGGAACTGGAATTGTACCATTTTTGATTTATGGTAAGTATTCACCAAAGTCTATAGTTGGATTAGAAATTCAAGAAGAAATGGTTGAAATGGCAAAGAGAAGTGCAAAATATAATAACTTAGAAGAAATAATTACTTTTAATCAAGGGGATTTAAAAAATAAAAAATTACTTGATTCTTTAGGAAAGTTTGATGTGCTTACTGTAAATCCACCATATAAGTTAAATAATGCAGGAATTTTAAATCCTAATGATAAACTAGCAATAGCTAGACATGAAATCATGTGTACATTAGAAGATGTAATAATAGCCTCTAGAAGGCTTTTAAAGGATAATGGACGTATGTATATAGTACATAGACCGGAAAGATTAATAGATATATTTGAGCTTATGAGAAAGCATAAAATTGAACCAAAGAGAGTTAAAATGGTTCAACCTAATGCTAAAAAGGCTCCAAATATCGTTTTAGTAGAAGGGCAAAGGGATGGAGGAGCATTTTTAAAATGGGAAGCTCCTTTATGTGTATATAATGAAGATGGAACTTATACGAAAGAATTAAATGAGATATATGGAAGAGAGGGATAGTAGTGGCACAAGGAAAACTATATTTAGTACCTACACCTATAGGTAATTTAAAAGATATAACCCTTAGAGCTTTAGAGGTTTTAGAGAATGCAGATATAATAGCAGCAGAGGATACTAGACAGAGTTTAAAACTTTTAAACCACTTTAACATTAAAAAAAGTTTATTTAGTTACCATCAGCATAATGAACAAGGAAAAAGTGAAGATATAATAGCTAAACTAGAAGATGGTTTAAATGTTGCATTAGTAACTGATGCTGGTACACCGGGAATTTCTGATCCGGGAAGTGTTATTGTTACTAAATGTATTGAAAGAGGAATAGAATTTGAAGTCTTGCCAGGAGCTACAGCAATAACTACGGCTTTAGTATATTCAGGAATAGATACAACTAAGTTTGTTTTTAGAGGTTTTTTACCTAGAGAAAATAAAGAGAGGAAACCAGTAATAGAAGAACTTTTGAATGTTAAAGATACACTTATATTTTATGAAGCTCCACATAGGCTTTTAGATACTTTAGGATATTTAAAAGAAAACTTAGGAGATAGGAAGATAGCTATATGTAGAGAGTTAACAAAATTACATGAAGAAATATATAGAGGAACAATATCAGAAGGTATAAAGTATTTTGTAGAAAATAGACCTAGAGGAGAGTTTGTTTTAGTTTTAGAAGGAAAATCAGAGGAAGAAATAAAAGCTGAGAAAGAGGCTTTATGGAGTGATTTAACTATAGAAGAACATATTTTGAAGTTTATGGAACTTGGAATAGATAAAAAAGAAGCTATTAAGAAAGTAGCAAAGGAAAGAGGAGTACCTAAAAAAGAAATATATAAATATTCTACTAATATGTAGTAAATGCCCCCGTTAGAATTTAAACTAACGGGGGCATTTACATAAGAACTAAGTTAAAGAGTTATGTATTAAAAAAATAAATTATTTTTTTAATTCAGTTAAACACTTTTCGCAGATGTTCTTACCTTTGTAGTTAACCACGTCTCTAGCATCGCCACAGAAAATACAAGCTGGTTCATATTTCTTTAATATGATTTGTTCACCATCTACATATATTTCTAAAGCATCCTTTTCAGCGATATCTAATGTTCTTCTTAATTCTATAGGAATAACTATTCTTCCTAATTCATCTACTCTTCTTACAACTCCAGTTGATTTCATTATATTTCCTCCTTAAAACAAGTTTCGACATCTTGTAACTTAATATTACTAAATATGTAATTAAAAGTCAATATTAAAATGATAAGTTTATTTAAAATTTACAAATTTTTTATATATGCAAACTTCATAAATAAAATATACTACCATATATTAGAAATGTCAATAGGGTTTAAAAAAATTTCCAAAAAATACATAGTCCTATAAATGGCTTGTACTCTAGGATTGTTTAATGATTTATAAATAAAACAGCTAAAAAATTGAAAATTTAACTTACATAACAAGAAAAAAATGTAAAAAAATAAATTGTTGTAATAAAATATTTTATGTCGAATAAAAGATGATTAAATTTTAGCAGAGTGGTATAATAAGTATAAGGAAGTAGAATTAGTAAATGAATATATGGGTAAAATATTTTTAGAAAGAGGTATTTATTGAAAATAAAACAGACCAAATTAACTTGTAATAAGTTTATATTTACTATATAATATATTTTAAGAATATTTAATGCCAAAGCGAGAGGTGGATAAGTAATGGTAAAAAAAATTGATACTAGTTATATAACAGACATGGCAGAAGAAATGTCAACTAATAATATGGTTTCTTATGATGATCTACCAAAGTATGACCTCTTTCTATCCCAAGTTATAGATTTTTTAAATGATAAATTTACAGAGGATAAATATACAAACAATATAGTGCAAAATTACATAAAAAGTGAAGTTATAACTAAACCAGAAGATGGTAAAAAAAGAGGATATACAAAAATTCATTTAGTACAATTAGTTCTTTTAAGCTATATGAGACCTGTATTAACTACTGAAGAAATAAAAAAAGTATTTAGTCTTGCATTTAATGAGATAAATGATAGGTCTGATGACATAATATCATGGGAACGAGCTTATAAAATTTTTGCAGAAACGCAAAGTGAAAGTTTTAAGGAGTTTTTAGCTACATCAGCTATAGATGAAGAAAAGCTAAATGAAATAATTTCAGAATTAGATCTAAATGAAAAAGATGAAAATAGCATAAGAACCTTTGTAATAGTAATGTCATTAATAGCACAAGCAAGTGCAATTAAAAAACTAGTTCAAAAAATAGTAAATGAATATCATTCAGAATAATTTTTTAGATGACACAGAGGATTCTGTGTTATTTTTTTTATTCTTTAGTAACTAATATGGATATATAAATTCTTTGTAATTTAATAATAAATTTAAAGTTAAGTATTTTAGTTTAAGGAATAAAACTAAAGTTCTAATGCAATAGCTTCTACTTGCAGAGAAAATGTGTAAGAAATAAATGAACTTTAGGTAGACTTTGTAGATTTTATAGTTTTGTATTTAGGTATTGGTTATAATATTAATATATGATGAGAAAGATAAGGTTTAGCTATGGAAGATAAGATAGTAATTAGGGAATCGGTTAGAGGAATAATAGAATATATATTAAGAAAAGGACACTTAGATGATAGATATACAGGAAAAAGTAGAGCTTTAGAAGGAACATTAGCCCATCAAAAATTACAGTTAAGTAATGAAAAGATATATTCAAATTATAAAAAGGAAGTAAGGCTAGAATATACTTTTAATATAGAAGATGCTTTATTAAAAGTAGAAGGTAGAGCAGATGGAATAATAATAGAAGATAATAAAGTTATAATAGAAGAAATTAAATCAACAATGAAAAATTTAACTTTTATAGATGAAGATTATAATGAATTACATTGGGCACAAGCTAAGTTTTATTCATATATATATTTAATGCAAAATAATTTAAGTAAAATATCAATAAGGCTTAGTTATTATAATATAGAGACAAATGAAGTTAAGAGTTTTGATAAGAAATTTATTTTAGAGGAGCTAATAGAGTTTGTAGATTATATTGTAAACGAATATAGTAGATGGATTAAAATTAAAGGTAACCTTCAATTAGAACGAGATAAATCTATTTATAAGTTAGACTTTCCATTTCAGTTTTATAGAAAAGGTCAAAGGGAATTAGCGGTTAACTGCTATAATACTATAAAAGAAAAAGGTGTTCTTTATGCACAAGCACCAACTGGAATAGGGAAGACTATGTCAACGATATTTCCTGCTGTAAAAGCTCTAGGAAATGGGATGGGAAGTAGGATAATATATTTAACAGCAAAGACAATTACAAGGACTGTAGCAGAAGAAGCTTTTAATAAATTAAAAGGCAAGGGTTTAAACTTTAGAAGTATAACTTTAACTTCAAAGGAGAAAATTTGTTTCCAAGAAAAAGTATCATGTAATCCTGATGAATGTAAATATGCAGTTAATTATTTTAGCAAAGTAAATGATATTATATATGAGATGCTTTCAAATGAAAATAAATTTACAAGGGATGTAGTAGAAAGGTATGCAAGAAAATACGATATTTGTCCTTTTGAATTATCGTTAGATTTAAGTTCTTGGTGTGATGGAGTAATTTGTGATTATAATTATGCCTTTGATCCAAGAGTACGATTAAAAAGATTTTTCGAAGATGATATTAAGAATAATATTATATTAGTTGATGAAGGTCATAACTTAGTTGATAGAGCTAGAGAAATGTTTAGTGCTGAATTATATAAAAGTAGGATTTTGGAAGTAAGTAAATTAATAAAGGGTACTTCTCCTAAGTTCTATAAGGCTTTGTCTTCTGTAAATAAGGAATTTATAAAGATAAGAAAGCAAGTACAAGAGTTAGAAGAAAATAGTATGTATCAAAAAGAAGAGTTTAGAGATTTATATAAACTTTTAAGAATAGTTTTAAAGGAAGGTGACGAATATCTAATTACATCTATAGGTACAGCTAATTATAATGAAGTATTAGATTTATATTTTGATATTAGAAGCTTTGTTTCTATTTCAGAACTATATTCAAATGAGTATGTTACAATAGTTGAATTAGATAAGAGTGAAGTTAAGGTAAAATTATTTTGTGTAAATCCTTCTAAAAACTTATCTATGATAGTAAGACAAAGCTATTCTACAATAATATTTTCAGCAACTTTAACGCCATTAACTTATTATATAGACTTGCTTGGTGGAAATGAAGATAGTTATAGAATGAAGTTACCATCACCTTTTGATTCTGAAAAATTTAAAACTTATGCATATCCATTAAATATGAGATATAGTATGAGAGAAAAGAATATAGATAATGTCTGTAGACTTATTAGAGATTTTATTAATAAAATACAGGGTAATTATATGGCTTTTTTACCATCATACTCATATTTAAATAAAGTATATAATAGATATGTAGAGCTTTATGGAGAGGAAGGTACAGTTTGTCAGGGGGATACCTTATCGGAAGAAGATAGAGAGAAATTTATTAATAACTTTAGAGAAAAGAATAAAATAATAGCATTTTGTGTTGTAGGTGGAATATTTTCAGAAGGAATTGACTTGCCAGGAGATATGCTTATAGGAAGTATAGTAGTTGGTGTAGGTTTTCCTAAAATATCTAAAGAAGGAGATATAATAAAGGATTACTATGAAGAAAACGGGTTTGATTATGCCTATGTTTATCCAGGGATAAATAAGGTGCTCCAAGCAGCAGGTAGAGTAATTAGAACAGAAGAGGATGAAGGTAGTCTTTTATTAATAGATGATAGGTATTTTACAAATAAATATAGAGCTTTATTACCAAGTGAATGGGATGTTAAAAAGATAAATTAGAAAGAAGGAGATTGCTTATAGAATATTAGTAATCTCCTTTATATGTTGTATATTTTATTTTATATAAATTGTGTAGTTTGAATTAAATATTTCATTAATATTTAACTTTTCTATTCCTGGTTTATCTTTTAATTCCCCATTAAAATCATTAAAATCAGAGTGTCCATACCAAGGTTCTATACAAACAAATGGTGCTCCTGTTGATTTAGTCCATAATGCCATATATGGGAACCCTGTAAAATCCATAGATAAAGTTTTGTTGTGATTTTTAGATTTTAATGTTATTATATTCGATTTTAAATCATCGAATATTAACGCATCCTTTTTAAATATTTCAAAACTTAAAGGTATTACATTAGTATCCTTTAAATATTCCTTTTTATCATGTATAAGATAACCTGTTAAAGGATCTAATTGCATTGTTGATGAAGTTTCTTTTTTATTAAATTCAAAATAATAGTCATCAAATTTTTCATTAGAATCTATTGGACACATAAAGGCTGGATGTGCACCAATAGAGAAGTAAATTGTTTTATTATCTATGTTATTAACTGTATAAGTAGTTACAACACCGTTATCTACAAGTGTATAAGTTATTTTTAATGAGAATTTATATGGATAAACTTTTAATGTATCTTCAGACCAAGTAAGTTCAAAGATTATATGATTTTCATCTTTTTCTATCATATTAAATTCACGAGTTCTTGCAAGACCATGTTGAGGTAGCTCGAAGGTTTCTCCATCAACTTTATATTTTCCATCTTTAACCTTACCTACTATTGGAAATAAGATTGGAGCGTGATATTTCCAATACTTAGCATCTCCATTCCATAGAAATTCAGTATTATCTTTTTTACTTGTAATAGAGTTTAATTCTCCACCAAATGTACTAGCTGTAATTTTTATGGAGTCGTTTTCTAAAGTATAAATCATATTTAAACACCCTTTCATAGAAAAATAATTCTAAATAATATAAATTATACTATAGGGTATATATTAAATAAAGGTAAAGTAGTTTAAGACGAAATAATTTAATAAAAATGGATAAAAAGTTGGAAAAGGATTAAAATAGAATTTGGTAGTAGAAATTTTAATGAATAATAATTATAATATAATAAATTTGTTATATAATAGTATAGAATATAAATTAAATAAAGATAGGTGATTTAATGAAAAACGAAGAACCTGGGAAAAAGAGATCTACATTAGATTTTTTAATATATTTTATTGTTAAAGTTAAAAATGATGATATTTTTGCCTTAGCATCGCAATTAGCATATTACTTAATCTTATCATTTTTCCCGTTTTTAATCTTTTTAATGACTTTAATAGGGTTTAGTAATTTGAACTCCATGGAGGTTTTAGATGGATTAAGAAGTATTTTACCTTCTAGTGTTTTTGAACTTGTATCAAAAATAGTAATTGAAGTGGTAGATACTCAATATACAGGTTTATTAGGGGCATCTATAGCTATTACAATATGGTCAGCTTCATCAGGGTTTAGAGCTGTAATTAAGGGGATAAATAAAGCTTACAACATGGAAGAAGATAGATCGTTTTTTAAAAGAGTTATCGTAGCAATATTTTTTACATTTACATTAGCACTTATAATAATTTTAACATTAGCAATGTTAGTATTTGGAGATGTAATAGGAGACTATTTAATATCAGTACTACCATTTAAGGATATCATAGAAACGCTATGGAATTTAACTCGTTATGTAATAATAGTATTTATAATGACCTGGATATTTGCATGTATATATAGATATACACCTGCTACTAAAAGAAAGTGGAGAGAAGTTTTTCCAGGAGCTATAATAAGCACATTAGGATGGATTGGAGTTTCTCTAGGATTTTCATACTATATAAATAATATAGCAAATTATTCGAGGTTTTATGGAAGCTTAGGAGCTGTATTTGTCTTAATGACATGGTTGTACATTACTTCTATGATATTAATACTTGGAGCTGAAATAAATTCTGTATTAGCATTAAGGAAAAAACAAAGTGAAGAATAAAATAAGGATAGAAGTTTAACTTCTATCCTTATTTATTGTTAGAAAATTTTGTGGAGTTTTATATAATAAAATAATTATTATATATTATTTAATATATCCATTTTTATGATTTTTATGCCAATTCCATGCAGTTTCTATTATATTTTCAAGTGAATTATATTTTGGTTTCCAATTTAATTCTTTAACAGCTTTTTCAGAAGAAGCTATTAAAACTGCAGGATCTCCAGCTCTTCTAGGAGCAACTTCAGCAGGGATTGGATGTCCAGTTACTTTTCTAGCTATTTCAACAACCTCTTTTACAGAGAATCCAGCTCCATTACCAAGATTATAAATTGCACTATCTCCACCGTTCATTAATCTCCTTAATGCTAATGAATGAGCTGAAGCTAGGTCAGAAACATGAATATAATCTCTTACACATGTTCCATCAGCAGTTGGATAATCATCACCATACATCATAATTTTATCTCTGTTACCAAGAGCCACGCTTAATATTATTGGAATAAGGTGTGATTCAGGAGAGTGATCTTCTCCTATTTTGCCACTAATATGTGCGCCAGCTGCGTTAAAATATCTTAAAGCTGTATATTTAATACCATAAGCATGGTCTGCCCATCTAAGAATCTTTTCTACCAATAATTTAGATTCTCCATAAGGATTTGTAGGAATAGTTTTACTGTTTTCTAAAATAGGAATTTCATCAGGTTCTCCATAAGTAGCTGCTGTTGAAGAGAATACTATGTATTTAACATTATAATCTCTCATAGCTTCCAATAAGGATATTGTACCGTACACATTATTATTAAAATATTTCAAAGGCTCAGTCATACTTTCTCCAACTAAAGAATCAGCTGCAAAATCTATAACTGCATCGATTTTATTTTCTGTAAATACCTTATCTAATATTTTTCTGTCTCTTAAGTCACCTACGTATAATTTTCCGCCTAATAAAGCGTCTTTATGACCTTTGGCAAGATTATCTAAAACTACAACTTCTTGACCATTTTCTAAAAGTTCAGCAACCATATGACTACCTATATAACCAGCACCACCACAAACTAATATTGCCATTCTCATACCTCCTAAGTTTTATATTTACAACTTAATTATAATACACTTTATATTATTTGAATAGAAAAATACTAATTGGATATAATCAAAGATAAAATATTCAGGAGGTAGAAAAAATGAATAAAATTGTATTACTAGGAAAATTAATAAGAGACCCTGAACTTAAGACATTAGAAAATAACGAAAAGCTATTTACTAGATTTATAATTGCAGTAGATAGAAACTTTAAATCACAAGATGGAACAAGAAAGGCAGATTTAATTCCAGTTACATTATGGGGAAGGAAGGCTGAAGTTGTATGTAAATATATGAAAAAAGGAAGTTATATAAGCTTAAGTGGAAGATTAAGAACAGGAAGTTATGAAGATAAGGATGGAAATAAAAAATATATAGCAGAAGTAGTAGGAGAAGATTTTAAATTTGTTGGTGGTAGGAAATGGGAAAAGGAAGAGGATTCAACAGAAGAAATTCTTTAATTATGTAATATAATAAACAAATTGAAATCTTTAAAATAAGAAAATATATACAATAAAAATAGTTAAGGATTATTTATAACTTTATATAATATAAAGGAGCTGTTTTCAAACAGCTCCTTTATGCTATATCAATTAATTATTCCTTTGGAAAGAACACTAATTTTAGATTCACCATTTTGGATTCCAAGTATTATTTTTACTGAAGATGATATATCACCTATAAGAATACCACCAACAAGTTTGTTATCCTTGAAGAATAAGCTTACATAGTTATTTTTATTTTTGTTAACAGAACTAATTTTTTCTAAAGTTTCATCATTAAAATCTATAGTTCCAGCAGAAAATACTTCAGTTTCCATTGCAACAAACACTGTTGAAGAAACAAATTTTTGGAATTCTATAGAATCAGAGGCAGCATTAGCACCAGCAACCTTACCCATTTCTATAGCGGCTGGCCAATTAGCATAATAATGTCCTTCGTATTCAGCAACATCTCCACAAGCAAATATATCAGGTATATTTGTTTCCATATTACTATTTACTAGCACTCCTTTATTACACTCAATTCCTATAGATTTAGCTAAAGCTGTATTTGCTCTAACTCCTACTGAGTAGATAATCATATCACAACTTAGTGTTTTACCGCTCTTTAATATTATAGATTTTATTCCTTCTTCATTAGCTTCTATATAATCTATAGATTCTCCAAGTAAAACTTCAACAGAAGTATTATTAACTATAGTATTAAATATCTTAGAACCTTCATTATCTAATTGACGTGGAAGAATTCTATGGGATAATTCCACTACTTTAACATTTATGTTACGTTTTTGAATTTCCCATGCAGCTTCTAAACCTAAAAGTCCGCCACCAATAATTATAACGTTTTTAGTATTCGATAATTCACTCTTTATAATTTCAACATCTTTTAGTGTCTTAATAGTATGAATTCCCTTTATTTTATTAAAGTTAAAAGAGTCGATTTCTAATTGGGATGAATCTTCTAATTTAACTTTTGTATTAGGAATAAAGTTATAACTACCATTAGCTAAAACGAGTTTATCGTAAGAAATTTCCTTATTATTATCTAATATAATAGTCTTATTTTTATTATCTATACTAGCAACATTTACTCCAAGAAGTTCTGTTATATTATTTTCCTTGTACCAATTTGAAGCGACAATATAGAATTGATCATCACTATCTTCTGAGATTAAATCTGAAAGCTGGGTTCTTATATATGAATGTTCACTTTCATTAGATATAAGAGTTATATTTCCTTTAGCATTTCTTTCTCTAATAGCCTTTGCAGCGTAGAAACCGGCAGCACCATTTCCTATAATTACATAATTTTCATCTTTATCTATAGAAACCATAGGTTCTTGTCTTTCTACTTCTATAAATTGATCACTTCCAGCACCACAAACAGGACAAAGTTCAGGAACAACTTCAGCTTCAAATATTTCACCACAAATTACACATTTCCAAAGTTTAGGTTTTCCATCTCCACAAGAAACACAATTTATATTTTGATTTTCATTAGATAAAGGAACGAATTCCTTCTTGCCTAAAAGAGTTTCTCCAAAGCTTAATCCAAAATTATAAGCTTTTTCAAGTTCAGATTCGCTAGCTTTAAAATTAATTTTAAGACTAGGTCCATAGATTTTCATATTTAGCTCTTTAAGTCTAGTTTCAATTCTAGGAATGGCTTCACCACTCCAACCATATGAACCAAATGCAGCTGCAAGTTTTCCACAATGAACTACAGGGTTTAATTTTGAAAGTATATCACGAATAGGTTCTAATAATTCACCAACTATTGTAGGAGAACCAAATAATAAACCATCGGATTCACCTATACTTCCTAGAATGTCACCTAGTTCACTATAAGTAACATTAAATAATCTAACCTCAATATCTCCAGCAGCTTCAATACCTTTAGCTATTTGTTTAGCTAATTCCTCAGTATAGCCATAAGCTGACACGTAAGGAATAGTAACTAATTTCTTTCCATCAGCTCTTTCTGGTGCAGGAGTACTCCACTCTTTGTAAAGTTCCACTATTTTCATAGGATTTTCTACAAGGACAGGGCCATGGCCAGGACAGATTGTTTCTATATTTAAATCTTTAATTTTATCTATTGCTTTTAAAACATAAGGTTTATATGGTCCAAAAATACAATCATAATAATATTTTAAAGCATCCATATAATGTTCTTCATTCTCTACTTTGCTATTAATTATAGAAGGAGAAGAATAGTGAGAACCGAAAGAATCACATGTGATTAAAATCTCATCTTCAGGGATATAAGTGTACATTGAATCTGGCCAATGTAAAAATGGAGCAGAAATAAATTGTAAAGTCTTATTTCCTAAGCTTAAAGTATCTCCATCTCCAACAGTAATATATTCAAATTCAGTATTAGCGATTTTCTTCATAAATCTAATTGCTACACTTGAACCAACAACTTTAGCATTTGGTGATAATTCTAATAGTTTAGCAACAGAACCGGCATGATCTGGCTCAGTATGATCTACAACTATATAGTCTATTTTCTTAGTATCAATACCAAGATCTTTTAATCTAGAAATGTATTCCTCAAAGAATTCTACCTTAACAGTTTCAAAAACTGCTGTTTTTTCACTACCTTTAACTACATATGAATTATAAGTTGTTCCATAAGGAGTATACATAATAATATCAAATATTCTTAAATTTGGATCTAAAGCTCCAACCCAGTGGATATCTTTTTTTATTTCTAAGGATTTCATTTAATGCACCTTCCTCTTGTAATTAGTATTAATTAATATCGATTATTTATAAATTAATTATATGACTAATTATTAACAATATCAATAAATACTAAAAAGTTTTTTTGTGTCTATTAATATTAGAGTATGTGCAATTTATCGACTTTTATTTACTATTCGACAAGTAATGATATAAATTCTAGTAAAAATATTACAAATATGTGATATTATGTCAAATAAAAGTTGAAAGAGAAAAAAATATGTAGGAAAATAGAAAAATATTTTAGCTGAATTAGAAACAATGTTTGACATAGTTTTAAGCTTAGGTATGATATTGTTTTATTGAGGCAATTATTAATTTTTAAAAATAGGGTTATTAAGGAGGAGAGGATATGAATATTGTTAATAGCTTATTTAGTATTAGGACAGAAGATAACAAAGAACATAAATATTTCTATAGGTTGTTAAGAAGTCAGTTTAGAGGCTGTCAAGCTTTTGGAATTGAAGTTGAAAGACAAGATATCAAAGATGGACAAGTAGTCAATATCGAAAGAGATGATATTAGACTTATATCAAATGATGAGAATAAAGTTAATCTACTATTAAACTTATTATATGAAAATCAAGTTTCACCAGTACATTTAGTAGATGTATTGGGAGAATATGTAGATGAGTATATTTATGATTTTGATAGAGTGTTAGTACATTAATTTACAGTATAATTAAAAAGTTTATAATCCTTATAATGGCATATGATTAAATTAGCCTGTTTAATGGAAAATATAGTTTATTAATAGTAAAATAAATAAGAGGTGATTGTATGATTATAGGGATAGGTACTGATATTATTGAAATAGAGAGAATTGAAAGGGCTGTAAATAAAACTAAAAATTTTTTAGAAAAAATATTTACAGAGAAAGAAATTAAACTTTTTCAAAGTAAAAATATGAGAGCAGAAGTTATGGCTGGAAATTTTGCAGCTAAAGAAGCAATAAGTAAGGCGATCGGAACAGGAATAAGGGGTTTTTCACTTAAGGATATTGAAATTTTGAGAGACGAGCTTGGAAAACCAATAGCTACTTTAAATGAAAATATAGTAAAAATACTAGGAGTGAACTCTTTTAGACTAAATATAACAATATCTCATAATAATACCTCAGCTATTGCTTTTGCTATATTGGAGGAAATATAGATGTATATATTATCTGTTGATAAATGTAAAAAATTAGATGGATATACTATAAGTAATATTGGAATTCCAAGTATAGTACTGATGGAGAATGCAGCTGAGAAAATTATAAATAAAATTAAAGGGAAGGCAGATAAATTTCTTGTTATTTGTGGGGTAGGAAATAATGGTGGTGACGGATTAGCAATAGCAAGAAAGTTAATTTTACAAGATAAGTGTGTAGAAATTATTATAGTTAATGAAAAAAGTAAATATACAAATGATTTTAACATTAATCTAAATATATTAAAAAATATGGAATGTTCAATAAAGTATATAAAAACTAATAAAGATATTAACATTTTAGATGATATGTTAAATAAATTTGATATTATTGTAGATTGTATTTTTGGTGTGGGCCTTAATAGAAATCTTAATGATTTTTATATTAATATAATTAAAGCAATAAATAATTGTAAAGCTTTTAAAGTATCTGTAGATGTTCCTTCAGGGCTAAATGGAGATACTGGCAAAGAGATGGGTGAAGCCATAAGAGCTGATATTACATATACATTCGAAGCTATTAAAAAGGGATTTATTGAGTATAATGCTTTAGAATATTTGGGGGATTTAGAGGTGATTTCTATAGAAATACCAAAAGTTGTTAAAGATATGCATAATGAAAAGATAGTAACCCTAAGTAAAAGTGAGTATTCAAATAGATTAAATAAACGAAGCTTATATGGGCATAAAGGCACTTATGGAAAAGTTGCCATATTTGCAGGAGAAAGGGGATATACAGGAGCGGCTTATATAACAACAGAATCTTGTGTAAAGACTGGGACTGGTTTAACAACTCTAATTTCTTCAAAATATGTCCAAGATATTTTAAGTACTAAGTTAGTAGAAGCTATGACATTGGATATTAGTGATGAAGTTGAAGTAAAAAATATTTTAAATGATTTAGATGCAATTGCATTTGGACCAGGTCTCAAAGGATCAAAAGAAGCTTTGAAATCTCTAGAAAATATTATTTATAATACAAAAATACCAATAGTTATAGATGCAGAAGGAATAAATATATTATCTGAAAATAGAGAGTTATTAAATGATTTAAATGGAAGAGCAGTTATTACTCCCCATCCTGGTGAAATGGCAAGACTTATAGGAAAGTCTATTAAAGAAGTTGAAAGTAATAGAATAGAAATAGCAAAGAGGTATGCCAAGAAAAATAATGTGGTCTTATTATTAAAAGGGTATAATACTGTAATTACAGATGGTAATTTTGTTTATATTAATAAGACTGGGAATAGTAAAATGGCTTCTGGAGGAATGGGGGATTGCTTAACTGGTATAATAACTTCATTAATAGCACAAAAGCATTCTATATTTGATTCTGCAATATTAGGAGCATATATTCATGGCTTAGCTGGAGAAAGAGCAGGAGAACATGAATACTCAACAGTAGCAACTAAAGTTATAGATGAAATTCCAAAAGTTATGGAAAGTATTTTAAAAATAGATTAGTAAAATTAGAATAAAATCTTTTTAGAGTTAATATTAGTAATAAAGAAGACTGATAGCTTTAGGAGGATTTATGAAAAAAAAGATATTACTAGTACTTTTATTATGCATACCATTTATATCTATTATTTTAGTTGTAATATTTAGATTAACGGCTGAACCAACAAATGAGGAAATAATTGGAAAACTGCGAGATACTCCGTATTATTCTGTAAATGTAGAATATACAGTTAAAAATACTCGAGGTGAAGAATCAGAAGATACTATATTGTATTATAGTAAAGATAAAGGATCAAGAATAGATTTTGGTCAAGATAGAGTAAAAATATATAGAGATGGAAGTATTACAATAAAAGATAATATAGCAAATAAAGAATATACAATGGAAGAAGATATGGATAAACTTCATACCATTGCTCTAATGAGTAATCTATTATCTTTTCCTATAGAAGAGGGAAGTATTGAAGAAGGACAAGAAGAGTGGGGAGAAACTCAATATATTACTTTTACATCAGAGTTATTTTTTGAAAACGATCATTTGAACAAAATTAGAATATATATAGATAAAAATGAGAGAATTCCACTTGGTGCTGTAATTTACGATAAAGATGGAAAAGATAGAGTTAGAATAATTTATAGAGACTTTAAAAAATTAAAAGAGATTGATGGATCTGTTTTATAGCTTGGAAATTTTGAATTTATAATATTTTGTTAGAAAAAGATAAACCTAAGACAAGTTATGCGAGTAAATTTAAAAAAGATAAAATTAATTTAAAGCCAACTTCGAAAGTTAAGAGTAATTAGCACTATTTTAAGAAAGTTACTATACGTTTAAGTACATAGGTTACTATAAAAAAATAACAATTTTTAAAGGGTTTGTTATTTAAAAAGATAAGAAAATATAGAGTTTAGTATATATTTGTAAAAATAGGAAAATATATATTTTGACATTATGACATAATTTGTAATATAATTTATTTATACATAGATTTTTACTACCTGGAGGCGGATTATGTCAAAAAATGTTAAAAGTCTAAATTTTATAAAAAATATTAGAAAAACTAAAAAAAATAGGAAATATATTAGATCAAGAGTAATAGAATATAATAAAAAACAATATGAAGTGGAATTTCTACAATTAATGAAAAATGGCTATGAAGAAATGGCCCAGATTAATTTAGAGCTTTCACAACTTCCTTTCGAGTGCGAAATTGCAAATATTAATGAGTACGAGAAGTGGCTTTGTGGAGTGTGATATTTTCTAATGACGACTATGGTAGTAAAAAGAGGGGATATTTTTTATGCGGATTTAAGTCCAGTTATTGGTTCAGAACAAGGGGGAATCAGGCCGGTTATAATAGTTCAAAATGATATTGGTAATAAATATAGTCCTACAGTTATAGTAGCAGCTATAACTTCACAGATTAATAAGGCTAAATTACCAACACATGTTGAGATTTCATCAGAAGAGTATGGATTAAACAGGGATTCCGTTGTTCTTTTAGAACAAATTAGAACTTTAGATAAAAGAAGACTTAAAGAAAAAATAGGTCATATGACTGATGTAGATATGAAGAAAGTAAACAAATCATTACTTATTAGTTTAAGTCTGACATAGATAAAAAAGAATATTTATATGTAAAAAAGAGACTTTTAAAAATAAAGTCTCTTTTATTTTTGATATTTATTAGATATTAAAAATTAATTAAATAAAGTGTATTGATTATTTGTAGTATTTAGGTTTATTTACAATTATATTAGTTATCTATATATTTTTGTAGTTTCGTGTGTGGAGAAAATATTATTTTAATACAATATTAAATAGAATTTTACAATGAATTTTATATAAGCAGAACTTAATAATATACACTATATTAAATTAAAATATTTTTTTAGTTAAAAAATGTTCTCAATAAACAAAAAAAGAGTATACTATATTTAAATAAGTGATATAAGACATATTAAATAGTATATACAAAATAAAAAACCTATGATAAAATAATTTTATAAAAAAGAGGACAATATATACTTAAATAAATATGATAAATATCTCAGGAGGATAAATATGAAAAATAATATTTCAGAATTGAAGTCAATAGCTCAATTAATACGTGGAGATATAGTAACAATGTTAACAGAGTCATGCTCAGGTCATCCAGGTGGATCATTATCATCTGCAGATATAGTAACAGCATTGTTTTTTGGGGAAATGAACATAGACGCAAAGAATCCGAATGATGAAAATAGAGATAGATTTGTATTATCAAAAGGACATGCGGCACCAGTTTTATATAGCGCTTTAGCAAGAAGGGGTTATTTTGAAGTAGAAGAGCTTAAGACATTGAGAAAATTTGGATCAAGGCTTCAAGGGCATCCAAGTATGAAATGTTTACCAGGAGTAGATATGTCCACTGGGTCATTAGGTCAAGGTATATCAGCAGCAATAGGTATGGCTTTGGCTGGTAAAATTGATAATAAATCATATAGAGTATATACTCTTTTAGGCGATGGGGAATTAGAAGAAGGGCAAGTTTGGGAGGCTTCTATGGCAGCAGCTCATTATAAATTAGATAATTTAACTGCATTTATAGATTTTAATGGGTTACAGATTGATGGAAATGTTGAAGAAGTTATGAATCCATCTCCAATAGATAAAAAATTTGAGGCATTTGGTTGGAATACTATTGTAATTGATGGACATAGTATGGAAGAAATATTAAAAGCTATAGAAAGTGCAAAGCAGTGCAAGGAAATGCCAACAGCAGTAATTTGTAAAACAATTAAAGGCAAAGGCGTTTCATTTATGGAAAATGAAGCATCATGGCATGGAACAACTCCAAACAAGGAACAATGTAATCAGGCATTAGCAGAAATCGGAGGTGTTAGATAATGAGTAAAAAGATTGCAACAAGAGAAGCTTATGGAAAGGCTTTAGCTAAATTAGCTAATACTAACAAAAATGTAGTAGTTTTAGATGCAGATCTTTCAAAATCTACAAAGACTGCAGATTTTAAGGCTACTTGTCCTGAAAGATTTTTTAATATGGGAATTGCTGAGGCTAATATGATGGGAGTTGCTGCAGGTCTTTCAACTTGTGGAAAAATACCATTTGTAAGTACTTTTGCAATGTTTGCATCAGGAAGAGCTTTTGAGCAAATAAGAAACTCTATTTGCTATCCAAAATTAAATGTTAAAATTTGTGCTACACATGCAGGGTTAACAGTGGGAGAAGATGGAGCATCTCATCAAGCCATAGAAGATTTAGCTATAATGAGAAGTATTCCTAATATGACAGTAATATGTCCAGCAGATGCTGTAGAAACAGAGGCAGCAATTAAAGCTATAGCTGAATATAATGGACCTTGCTATGTAAGATTAGGAAGAGCTCCAGTTAATGTTATAAATAATCCGGAAACATATGAATTTAAAATAGGAAAAGGTGTAAGATTATCAGATGGTAATGATGTAACTATAGTTGCAACAGGAATAATGGTGGATTTGGCATTAGAAGCAAAAGAAGAGCTTTTGAAAGAAAATATAAATGCTAGAGTAATTAATATTCATACTTTAAAACCTATAGATAAAGAAATTTTAATAAATGCAGCAAAAGAAACTGGAGCAATAGTTACAGTAGAGGAGCATAACATAGTTGCAGGGCTAGGTTCAGCAGTTTTAGAAGCAATATCAGAAGAATGTCCAGTTTCAGTATTTAGAATAGGGGTTAAAGATGTATTTGGAGAAAGTGGTAAACCAGATGAATTACTAAAAGCTTATGGTTTAACTACTACTAATATAGTTGATAAAGTAAAAAAAGCAGTAAAAATAAAAAATTGTTATAATTAATTATTAATGAAAATTAATAATATTTAAAATAGCTATATTTACCATCATGGCCGCAGTATAAAAGCTGCGGCTTTAATATTTATTTAGTAATAGAATACTATAGGTATTTTATGGTATTATTAACATTATTAAATATATTCTGAAAAATAGTTGGATAAAAAGCAACTATATGAGGGAAGATAAAACAAAAACTTCCTTTAAATTATAAAATGGAGGGATTTCTATGAAAATGAAGTTAAAAGAATTCTCAATAATTACATTGGGAGTATTATTAGTAGCTGTTGCTTTAGAGTACTTTTTTATACCAAATAAAATAGCCGCAGGTGGATTAACAGGTTTAGCTATTGTTATTAATCATTATATTCCCTTTATATCTACAGGACCATTAGTATTAATAATGGATTTAATATTATATGCAGTAGGGTTTATGTTTTTAGGAAGAAATTTTGGAGTTAAAACTATATATGCAAGTTTAAGCTTGTCTATTATTATGTCATTTATAGAAACATTTTTAAATCCACAAGCAATTACTAATGACTTAATAATAGCCACTATTTTTGGAACTATTATAACTGCTTTAGGTATGTCATTAGTTTTTCATATGGATTCAGGAACAGGAGGAACAGATACTATTGCTAAAATACTAAATAAGTTTTTTCATATCGATATAGGCAAATCATTACTTATAGTAGATTTTATAGTTACTTCATTAGGAGCAATAACATTTGGTATTAATATAGGGTTATATGCATTGCTTGCAGTAATTATTAATGGAATTGCTATAGATAATGTAATAGCAGGATTCCACCTATGTAAAGAAGTGACAATTATAAGTACAGAAAATCAAAAAATAAGTAGGTTTATTATGGAAGAACTTGAAAGAGGATGTACTTTTCTTAAAGGTGTAGGTGGATTTACTGGTAAGGATACTGAGGTTCTTTATGCAGTTTTAGAAAGAAAAGAGTTTATAAAACTAAAACAGTATATAACAGAGGTAGATAAAAAAGCTTTTATTAGTGTAGGAGAAGTTCATGAAGTAATGGGAGAAGGATTTAAAGAAATATAGAAATATTAAGATAAAAAGGGGGGCAATTAAATGGAAAAAGTAAAGGAATATTTATTATCAACTTTAGGAGTAGGAATAGTAGCATTTAGCTTAGAGTATTTCTTCTTTCCTAATGGAGTTGCAGCAGGAGGAATTTCAGGGTTAGCATTAGCTTTAAATTTTATTATAAAAATTGAGCCTAGTATATTAACATTTATATTTAATATTATATTATTTGCAATGGCTTTCTTTTTAATAGACAGATCATTTGGTACAAAAAGTATATATGCAACTGTTATGTTATCAGTATTTATGTGGTTAGCTGAAAGATTTTTACATCCAGTAGCTATAACTGATAATTTGATTTTATCAAGTATATTTGGATCAGCGTGTATAGCTATGGGAACTGCCATAGTATTTCATCAAGGGGCATCAACAGGTGGAACAAGCATTATTGCCAAAATAATAAATAAGTATTTAGGAGTGCCTATAGGACAAGGGTTGCTTTTATCAGATTGTACAGTAACACTTTTAGCTATATATGTATTTGGCATTGAAAAAGGTTTATTTGGATTATTAAGTGCAATATTAATAGGAAACTTAGTAGATAAATTTATAGATGGATTTAATCCTGTTAAGCAAGTTTTTGTAGTAACTCGTAAAGAAAAATTAGTAGTTGATTTTATAACAAATGAAATTGATAGAGGCTGCACTATTTTAACAGGAAAAGGTGGGTATACTAAAGTTGATACAACTATTATCTATACAGTATTAACAACAAAGCAATTCATAACACTAAAAAAATTTATAAAAGAAAATAACCCAGAAGCTTTTGTAACAGTAAACGAATCAACAGAGGCTTTAGGTAAAGGATTCGCAGATTATTAAATTTTTCTTAAGAAATTTGGTAAGAAATGTAGTAAAATAGCGATATAAGTAACATAAAACAACAAAAAACATTTTTTATACATAATTGTTATGCTATAATAACTCTATAGGTTTTTACAAAAAAAGAAAAAATGCGCTGATGAGAGGTGTTAGTATGATAGAATTTAAAAATGTGTCAAAGCTATATGATAATAATGTTAAGGCATTATCGGATGTAAATATAAATATAGGAACTGGAGAATTTGTTTTTTTAGTTGGACCTTCAGGAGCTGGTAAATCAACATTTATAAAAATGTTGCTTAAAGAAGTTGATCCTACTATGGGAGAGATAACAGTTGCAGGAAAAGAACTTGCAAGTATAACCAGAAGACAAACTCCATATTATAGAAGAAAGATAGGAATGGTTTTCCAAGACTTTAGACTTATACCAACTTTAAACGTATATGAAAATGTTGCTTTCGCAATGAGAGTTGTAGAAGCTACTCCAAAGGAAATTAGAAAAAGAGTTCCAATGGTGTTATCATTAGTAGGTCTTTCACATAAATATAAAATGTTCCCTAATGAGCTGTCAGGTGGAGAGCAACAAAGAGTTTCTTTAGCAAGAGCTATTGTTAATAATCCATCAGTGCTTATTTGTGATGAACCAACAGGAAATTTGGATCCAGAAACAGCTAAAGAAATTATGGAATTGTTAGATGATATAAATAGAGCTGGTACAACTATATTAATGGCAACTCATGCAAAAGATATAGTAGATAGCATGAAGAAGAGAGTTATCGCTATAGAAAAAGGCTGTATAACAAGAGACGAAAAGAGGGGGATGTACGAAGATGAAAATTAATACTATAAAATATTTCATAATAGATGCACTTAAAAGCCTTAAAAGAAACAGAGGAATAAGTGTAGCAGCTATGATTACAGTGCTAATAACATTTTTCGTATTTGGTACATTTACATTATTAGCATTAAATTTCAATAAGGCAATTGAAGATGTAGCATCAAAAGTAGAAATAAAAGTATTTTTAAAAGATGATATTAAACTAGTAGATCAAAGAGAAATAGAAGTTAAGTTAAATGAACAACAAGGAATAAAAGATGTAATTTATGAATCAAAAGATGAAGCTTTCTTAAATTTTAAGGAAAGCCTATCAAATAATGAAGGGTTATTACAAGGATATGATTTACAAAACAATCCGTTACCTAGTTCTTTTATAGTTAAATTGCAAGATCCAGATTATGCTGAATCTGTAGGGGATGCAGTTAAAAGTATGACAGGAGTAGAAAGTATAGAAAACCAACGAGATTTAATTAATAAGATTAGTTCAGTGGTTAAAGGCTTCCAAGCAATAGGGTTAGTTTTATTTGGAATTTTTGCTGGTGTTTCAGTATTCTTAATAACAAATACTATAAAAATAGCAGTTTACTCAAGAAGAAGAGAAGTTGGAATAATGAAATTTGTAGGAGCTACAGATTGGTTTATTAGATGGCCATTTATAATAGAGGGTATAATAATAGGGTCTATAGGTTCATTGCTTTCAAGTGTAGTACTATTCTTTGGATATAAGTTTACATATGGATATATAGTATCTAATATGTTCTTAGTAACTTTAGTACCACCAACATTCGTGTTTACAACACTTATATGGTTATTCTTAGGTGGTGGTATAGTAGTAGGTGCAATTGGTAGTTTTGTAGCTTTAAGAAAGTTCTTAGACGTATAATAACAAAGGTTAATAATGGGAAATAAAGGGTATAGAAAAGGGGTATAAAAGAAGTTTAGAAAGGAAGTAGTCAATAATGGAGGATTTTAATAAAAGAGATGAAAAGAAAAAAGGTGGCAAGAGAGTAATTGTTATAATTAGTTTGGTAATTGCTTTTATTGCTTCGAATCTTGGATTTTTTTACTTAGGAAACAGATTTGCATTTAATGGATTTACTTTAAGAGGAATAAACAGTGAGGTAACAGAAGATTTAAAGGATATTCAAGATATTAGTAAGTATAATCTGCTTTTTCAGGTTAGAAATGCTCTTTTATCAAAATACGATGGAGAAATAGATGATAATAAACTATTAGAAGCTGCAATTAAGGGAATGACAATATCTTTAAAAGATCCTTATACGGTATTTATGAATTCAGATGAATATAAATCATTTATGGAACAAAGTGAAGGTCATTTTGTTGGAATTGGTGCTCAATTAGGAGTTAAGGATGGAAAAGTAACTGTTGTAGCACCTATAGAAGGTTCACCAGCAGAAAAGGCTGGGTTAAAAACTGGAGATGTAATACTTAAAGTAGATGATAAAGATGTTAGTGAATCAAATGTTGAAAAAACAATTGCAATGATTAAAGGTGAAGAAGGAAAAGCTGTTAAATTGACATTATCCAGAGAAAGTGGAGAGCCTTTTGATGTAAATATAGTAAGAGAAGTAGTTAAAACAATTGCAGTTAAAGGTGAAATGATTGATGATTCAGTAGGTTATATTCAAATAGTTTCTTTTGATGAAGATGTTTCAGAAGCTTTTAAAAAGAAACTTGTTGAATTAAAAGAAAAAGGTATGAAGGGATTAATTCTAGATTTAAGAGGTAATCCAGGTGGATTTTTAGGTGAATCAGTTAAGATTGCATCACAATTTATACCAAAAGGAGAAACAGTAACTTATACTATAGATAAATATGATAATAAAAGTGAATCTAAGTCTATAGGAGGAGAAGCAGAAGGAATGCCATTAGTAGTATTAATAAATGGTGGAAGTGCTTCGGCTTCTGAAGTAGTTACAGGTGCATTAAGAGATTATGGAGTTGCTACTACTGTTGGAGAAAATAGTTTTGGAAAAGGTGTAGTACAGCAACTTGTAGAATTTAAAAACGGAAAAGGTGGATTAAAGGTTACAACTTCTAAGTATTATACTCCTAATGGAGAGAATATACACAAGGTTGGAATAAAACCAGATATTGAGGTTAAAATATCAGAAGAGTTATTAAAACAGCCTTATGATAGAAATAATGATCCACAATTTGATAAGGCATTAGAGGTAATAAAAGAAAAGATAAAGTAGGAGGCTCAAAATGGAATTACTATTATATACATTAAGAACAGTATCATATGCGATAGTTGAGCCATCACATTTACTTATACTAGTAGTATTAGGATTAGTTTTTTATACAAAAAATAAAAGAATATCAATGATGCAAAAAATGACAATAGGGGAGAGTTTAAACTCTCCCCTAGAACTTACACTTTCGCAAATAGTATTAGGAATTATTGCTGGAGCTGTAGGAAGTGTTATACTAAGTACATTAGGGATAGTATTCAACAAAAATTCAGGAATTGAATTAATATTTATGTTTTCATTATTATTACTTTTTGTAAAAAAGAGATTTGTTTGTTTTTCATATTCAGGAGCTATATTAGGGCTTTTAAGTATAATTTTTACTTTAGTATCAACAAAATTAAACATGCAATCATATATAAATGTAAATATAGTTTCATTAATGAGTTTTGTAGGAGTTTTACATATTGTAGAAGGATTTCTAGTAATATTTGATGGAGGAAGAGGAGCATTACCGGTATTTTCCAATAGAAATGGGAAAATAGTAGGTGGTTTTGCTTTTAATAGATATTGGGCATTGCCAGTAGCTATTTTTATAGCGCTTTCAGGAACAGTACCAAGCGAGACAATAACAAGTACAATTCAAACGCCGGGATGGTGGCCTATAATTAATAAGTTAGAAACATCTAAGCTATTATTAACAATGGTTGTTTCAGCAATTCCTCTATATGGAGTTATAGGATATAATTCAGTTACTTTCACTAAAGAAAAAAAGAAAAAAACTTTATATTCAGGTATTGGAATATTAATTTATGGTATTTCATTAGTTATAATATCTCAAATTGCTAATTTAGGTGTAATAGGGCAGATAATAGTTGTTATATATGCTCCTTTAGGTCACGAATTTATGATTAAAACATTAAATAAACTTGAAGAAAAAGGATCTTACATTTATGTAAGTGATGAAGAGGGAATAGCTATTTTAGAAGTATCACCTACATCACCAGCATATGAAGCTGGTATAAGAAGAGGGGATAAAATTATTAAGATAAATGATAATAAAGTTTTTTCAGAGGTAGAAATATTTGAGACAGTAAGAGATAGTATTTATGATATCAGTTTAGTGGTGAAAAGTACTTCCGGGGAAATATTAGAGCGAAAGATAAAACCTAGAAACAAGAAAATTGGAATACTTCTAGTTCCTAAAATGGTGAAAAGAGAAGATGCATTAGATATTAATAATGATGATTTTAAAAAAATATTAGATGATTTAAAGAGAAAGCATTAGTGTTTTCTCTTTTTTATATATAATAGCTTAGATTAAATTAAGTTGAAGAAGGTAAAAATAACATATAAAATATAATTAAATAATTTTAGTAGTAAACTTAAATATTAGACAATGGAGGTGATAATATGCCAGAATTTAAGATAGAATCAAAATTTAAACCAATGGGAGATCAACCAAAAGCAATTGAAAAGTTAGTTGAATCTATTAATGATGGAAATAGAGGTCAAACTTTACTTGGAGTAACAGGGTCAGGAAAAACATATACTATGGCAAATATAATAGAAAAGGTACAAAAACCTACATTAATATTAGCACATAATAAAACCCTTGCAGCTCAGTTATGTTCTGAATTTAAAGAATTTTTTCCTAATAATATAGTAGAATATTTTGTATCATATTATGATTATTATCAACCAGAAGCATATGTACCGCAAACAGATACATTTATAGAGAAAGATGCTTCAATTAATGATGAAATAGATAAACTTAGGCATTCAGCTACATCAGCATTACTAGAAAGAAGAGACGTTATTATAGTAGCATCCGTATCATGCATTTATGGATTAGGTAACCCTGATGAATATAAAAAACTAACTATATCTTTAAGGGTTGGAATGGAAAAAGAAAGAGATGAAATAATAAAGAAACTTATAGAAATTCAATATGAAAGAAACGATATAGATTTTGCAAGAGGGACCTTTAGAGTAAGAGGTGATTCTTTAGATATTATTCCAGCATCATCTTCTAATAAAGGTATTAGAATTGAATTTTTTGGAGATGAGATAGAGAGAATCAGAGAGTTTGATGTATTAACAGGTAAGATATTAGGAGAAAGAAAGCATGTTTCTATTTCACCAGCTTCTCACTTTGCTACTTCTCAAGAAGTTTTAGAAAAAGCTATAAATAAGATAGAAGATGAACTAGAAGAAAGGCTTAAGGAGCTTAATGGACAGGAAAAATTATTAGAAGCTCAAAGATTAAGACAAAGAACTAATTATGATATAGAAATGATACGAGAAATGGGATATTGTAGTGGTATAGAAAACTATTCTAGAATACTTGATGGTAGAGCACCAGGAACTCCACCTCAAACACTTTTAGATTATTTTCCAGAAGATTTCTTAATGTTTATAGACGAAAGCCATGTTACATTACCACAGTGTAGAGCAATGTATGCAGGTGACAGGTCAAGAAAAAATACATTAGTTGATTTTGGTTTTAGATTGCCTTGTGCCTATGATAATAGGCCGTTGAAATTTGAAGAATTTGAAAATAAAATAAATCAAATTGTATTTGTAAGTGCAACACCATCACAATATGAATTAGATAATTCAACTACTATTGCAGAACAAATAATAAGACCAACAGGTCTTTTAGATCCAGTTATAGAAATAAGACCTGTTGAAGGACAAATAGATAATTTATATTCAGAAATAATAAAAAATACTGAAAGAGGGTTTAGAACATTAATAACAACTCTTACAAAAAGAATGGCAGAGGACTTAACTAAGTATTTAACAGAATTAGGTGTTAAGACAACTTATATGCATTCTGATATAGATACTATAGAAAGAATGAAAATTATTAGGAGCTTAAGATTAGGGGAATTTGATGTATTAGTTGGTATAAATCTATTAAGAGAAGGATTAGATATTCCAGAAGTGGCATTAGTGGCAATATTAGATGCTGACAAAGAAGGTTTCTTACGTTCAGAAACATCATTAATACAAACTATTGGTAGAGCAGCGAGAAATTCAGAAAGTAAAGTTATCATGTATGCAGATAATATAACTAAATCTATGAATAAAGCTATTAAAGAAACTAACAGAAGAAGAAAGGTACAAATGGAATACAATGATAAACATGGAATTGTACCAAAGACTATTATAAAAGAGGTTAGAGATGTGATAGAAGCTACAACAGTAGCTGAAACTCAAGAAAGTTACGAAATTGAAAGTGTAGAAAATACAAACCCTAAAGATAAAAAGAAATTAATTAAGAAATATACAGAAGAAATGATGGAAGCTGCAAAAAATCTTCAATTTGAAAGAGCAGCAGAACTTAGAGATATAATTGAAAAACTAAAAAAGTAATTTAATATATGGTATCTATTTAAAGTTGAATTTAATTTATTAAATTCAACTTTTTCTAAATAAATAAAGAATAAAATTGATAAATTTAAAAAATCAAATTACTATAGTTATATAATATAGAATTTTAGGAGTTACTGTATGAGTATAGATGCTAAGATTATAGTTATTTTATTAGGGGACATAGAAAATGATTTATTAGATAAGGGTGAAATTAAAGAGTTATACCCAATAGTATTAAAATCAAATGATGTGGTTAGTTATATAAAAAGAAAAGAAATATATATAAATAATTTAAATATTCAAGTGTTAAATATGTTTGATTTTAATTTAGAAAAGTTAAAATTTTGTAGTGAATATATAAGAGGATATGATTTAGTTGTAGTATTATCAAATATAAAAACAAAAGATCATGAAGAAATACTTTTAAATGGAATAAAAGAGATAAAAGGAAAAGGTAAAAAGCTAATTTCTATTGTAAATAATAGAAATGAAAATTTTATCAAAAATTTAAGTAAGATTTGTGCAGTGGCTAATGTAAAGAGTTCCTCTAATGATTTTAGTTTTTTGAGTTATGTACTGTCTAAAACTATAATTCATAGTTATTCTAATATAAATACTGAAGGAATAATAGATTATTATATAACTAAAACGGGAAAAGAAGAGGGGCTTGGAAGAGGAATAGTGAATATTTTAACAGAATATAAGAATCTACAGTATTATAAGAGAATTTCATTTTCAATAATGAGCGGAAATAATATAACTATAGAAGATGAGTATCAGGTTTTTGATGTAATAAAAGAATATTCAAGAGATGATGCTTATATAAACAAATATATATATCAAGATAATTACTTTGAAGATAATTGGATAATATCAATAATATCGATAAACTAAATAATTCCTAATTTTTTTTGTTTAATATTACTTAAATAAGTTAAATAACTCTTTATAAACTTTAAAAAGATTGTTGTTTTTTTAACAATGTTGTAAAGTAATGTTGAAAAAACTCGAACTTATTTTATTTAGTAACTTAAAGAAAAAAATTAGGAGGAAAGTAAAATGAACTTTTTAGAAATTATTAAGAAAACATTAACTGATAATGCCATTATGGGAGCTATATTCTCATCAATATCAATAATATTATTAGGCTTTTATTTAAGAAAAAAAGATATAATGAATAATGCAGCATCTAAAATACTTACCAAAGTAGTTTTAACAGTTGCAATTCCAGCTTTAGCATTTACATCATTTATGAAAGATATAAATGAAAAAGAATTAAATGAAGGTTTAAATATAATGATATGGGGATTTGCTGTTTATATTTTACTTATAGTATTAACTAAGTTAATATACTCAAGAGTAAAAGGGGACAAGCAAGACGTATTAAGAGTTCTTACAATATTTGGTTCAACAACTTTCTTTGGAGTTCCAATAGTTAAGGCTGTTTACGGAGCTACTGGAGCTATGTATTCATCAATATTTAATATAGCATATAGAGTATTCTTATATTCATATGGATACATAAAAATGTCAGGTATGAAAATAGAAAAAGAAACATTTAAAAAGAACTTAAAAGAAATGTTCTTAAACCCAGTTATAATAGCTACGTTTTTAGGTTTATTTATTTGGATATTCCAAAAATCATTACCTCAAGTAGGAATTGCTACAAAAGATGGTATAGTAAACTATGCATTTTTAAGAATAGATCAAACTTTACCATGGTTATATAAGCCATTAACTTATTTAGATAAATTATGTTCACCTTTAGCATGGTTATCAATAGGGGCTACTCTAGCAGAAGTACCAGTTAAAAAAGCTGTAGGACAAAAAGATACTTGGATATACAGCGTTATAAAGATAATGTTAGTACCAGTTATAAATTTAGTATTACTAGTTGTATTAAGCAAAACAGGAATATTACCAGTTTCATTTGAAGGTGCAGCTACTACTGTGATAATGTTAGCAACACCAACAGCTACTGTTGCAGCAGCTTATGCAATAAGCTTTGATAAAGAAGCCATATTATCATCAAACTGTTCATTATTATCCACATTATTTGCAGTTGTATGTATGCCATTGTGGATAGTTGTGTTAGAAATAGTTAAAAATATTGGATTATTTGCTTAGTAGGAGGTCCTTAATATGTCAATTAAATTAGTTTGTTATGGAGTTAGAGATACTGAAGTACCATTTTTTCATAAATTAAATAAATATGGATATCAGTTAGTATTAGTTAATAAAAATTTAGATCATGAAAATGTTAAGGAAGCTTTAGGTGCCGAAGCAATAATGGTTAGAGGTAATTGTAAAGCTGATAGACAAAACTTAGAACTATTAAAGTTACATGGATTAAAAACAGTTTTAACAAGAACTGTTGGATTTGATCATGTGGATTTAGAAGCAACAAAAGATTTAGATTTAAAAGTTGCTAGAGTCCCAGGGTATTCACCAAATGCTATATCAGAATTAGCAGTAACATTAGCAATGATGCTAGTAAGAAATACAGCTTATACAACTAATAGAACAAAAGATAAGAACTTTGTAGTTGATTCACAAATGTTTAGTAAAGAAATAAGAAATTGTACTGTTGGGGTTCTTGCATTAGGTAGAATTGGATTAACAACAGCTAAATTATTTAAGGGATTAGGCGCAAATGTTATTGGATATGATGTATTTCAAAGTGATGTAGCTAAAGAAGTTGTTGAGTTTAAGAGTTTAGATGAAGTGTTAGCAGAATCAGATGTAATAGCAGTTCATACACCATATATAAAAGGTCAAAATTATCATATGATAGATGATGAATTTATAGCTAAAATGAAAGATGGGGCTATATTAATAAATACAGCAAGAGGAGAAGTTCAAGATTTAGATGCTATAACAAGAGCATTAGAATCAGGAAAACTAGGCGGTTTTGGAACGGATGTTATAGAAGGTGAATCAGGTATATTCTTTAATAATTTAACTGGACAAACTATAAATAACGCTTCAGTTGAAAAATTAATAGGAATGTACCCTAAAGCTTTAGTAACTCCACACATGGGTTCATATACAGATGAAGCTTTAAGAAATATGATTAGTATATCTTATGATAATTTAAATGATATAATAGAGACGGGAAATTCAAAAAACGAAATAGCATAATAAAAAATTCCTAGAATTTTAATATAATTCTAGGAATTTTCTTTAATTATAAAATGTGATATATTTTATTTTTAAAGAAAGTTAAAATTTGTGAGGAGAGAGTATGAAGTTTAAACTAAGTTTCAAACAACAAAATATGATCTTAGCAACAATTATAGCATTAATTCAAGTAATGATTTTACAAACGTTATTTATAGATGATAAAATAAAGACTTTAAATAAAAATATAAAAAGTGACTTGTACACATCAGCTATTTATATAAGTAAAACACCGTTTATAAAAGAAAAACTTAAGAATAGGGAAAATGACTATGCTATTCAACGATTTACAAAAGAGTTAATAGAAGTAAATGGGAATATAGACATAATAGTAGTAGCAGATATAACTGGGGAAAAATATTCTCATTTAGATGAAAGACAAATAGGAGAGATATTTAAAAATCCAGATAAAAAGGATGTTTTAGAAAAAGGGATTGGTTATTATTCAAGTATGACTGGATCTATGGGTAAAACCTTAAGATATTTTGAACCAATATTTTATGATGGCCAGCAAGTTGGATTTGTAATGGTAGGAAAATATGAAACGGAAATAAAAGGATTAATGAAAAATATTATAGTAGTATTTATTGTTTTATTTGTAATTTCATTAATAGTTAACTTGCTTTTAGCAAATTGGTTTGCTAAAAAGATAAAAAATAAAATATTTGGAATGGAACCAGAAGAAATAGCTAGACTATATACCCAAAAGGAAATCATATTAAATAATATAAAAGAAGGAATAATAGCATTAGATAATAGGGATAAAATAATAGAAGTGAATAATGCATGTTATTATTTATTAAAAGATTTTGATGAAGAAAAAATTTTTGGGAAAATATTACCTTATATAAAAAAAAGAGAAGTTATAGAGATGAAGGAATTTATAATAGGTGGAGAAAAAGTATTTTTATCAATTTATCCTATGATTGGAGTACAAGGATATTTAGGTTCAATAATTACTATTATAGATAGAAATGAAATAAATAAAATAGCTAAGGAAATAACAGGGGTAGATGAAATTATTCGGAATTTAAGAGCTACTGTGCATGAATTTAAAAATAAATTACATGTAATTTTAGGTCTTATAAAAATAGAGGAATACGATGAAGCAAGAAAATATATTATAAATACTCAGGAATCTCAAGAATCAGTTGATGGGAAATTTATAAATATAGAAGATAATTATATAAAAGGTTTATTAGTTAGTAGGCAATTAGTAGCAAATGAAAGAAATATAAACTTTGAAATAGATAATGAATCTAATTTATATGAAAAACATAAACAAATTGAATCCTATGATTTAATAACAATAATAGGAAATTTATTAGAAAATGCTTTTGAAGCTTGTCTTTCAAGTAAAAGAGAAGATATGAAAGTAGATATTTCCATAAAGGAGAATAATGAAAAAATATTTATTAAAGTAAAAGATAATGGAGTTCCAATTAATGAAGATATAAAAAATAGTTTATTCATGCAAGGAGTATCATCTAAGGGAAAAGGACGTGGTTTTGGTTTATCATTAATAAAGAGTAGGGTGGAACTATATAGTGGTAATATCAAAATAGATGAAATTAAAGATACTAAAATATTTATTATTGAAATTAACAAAGGAGAGGGTTATGAAAAAAGTAATGATAATTGAAGATGATCCTATGGTAGCTCTAATAAATAGAAAGTATGTTGAATCTATAAAGGGCTTTTTAGTAGAAGATGTAGTATCAGAAAAGGATAAGGCTATTAAAATATTAAAAAGCAAATCCATAGATCTTATTTTATTAGATGTGTATTTACCAAAGGAAAATGGAATTGAAATATTAAAAGCAATTAGAGCTGAAGGAATATTAGTAGATGTAATAATGATAACAGCTACTAATAAGGTGGAAAAAATAAAATGTGCCTTTGCTTATGGTGTAGTTGATTACTTAATAAAACCATTTGAATTTGATAGATTTCAGGAAGCTATTAATAAGTTTTTAGCAAAAGATAATTTATTAAAAGAATGTACTGGTATAAAACAAAAGCAAATTGATAATTTATCAAAAGTTGAGATTACTTTAGATTTACCAAAAGGATTAAATGAAAAGACGCTTAAAAAATTAACTGACTTTTTAGAGGAAAACATAGGTACTATATGGACAATAAGGGAAATTGCTAGTGAATTAGGTATAAGTAATGTAACTATAAAAAAATATATGGAGTATTTGGAGGAAGTAGGAAAGGTATCTTCTACCATAACTTATGGTAATATTGGAAGACCTGAATATAAATACGAATATAAAAATAGTATGGTATAATATAGGTAAATATGGTAATGAGAGGGGATGCTAAATTATGGACTATAACAAATACAAATATGTAGGATTACTCGGATTATTTTCTTTAATTGGGTTAAGAGCATTTTGGTCACATGAATATATGTATTTATTAGCCATGATTAATTTGGTTTGGTTTACATTTTTTTATGAAAATAGCTTAGTCTATAAGAAGACATTAAAGGTTTCAAAATAGAATCTTTAGATTATAAATTAATATTAATAGTTTTTGTAGATAAAAAGATAATTTATTTTATAAATATAAATTATCTTTTTTTATTCTTATAATATTTTAAGTAATAATTTTTATTAACAAGGTATAATTGACAATAAATATAAAGAAATTTACAATGTAATAAAGAATGTTTGTTCGAGATTATTTTGAAATGAATAAGTAAAAACTAAGATTATAAATGAGAAAAGGGGCATTAACATAATGAAAGATAAAATTATTATAAAAGGAGCTAAGGTTCATAACTTAAAAAATGTTTCTCTAGAGATACCAAGAGATAAATTAATAGTATTTACTGGGCTATCTGGCTCAGGAAAGTCTTCTTTAGCTTTTGATACTCTTTACGCAGAAGGTCAAAGAAGATATGTAGAGTCTTTATCTTCCTATGCAAGACAATTCTTAGGTCAAATGGATAAACCAGATGTTGAATATATAGAGGGTTTATCACCAGCTATATCAATAGATCAAAAAACTACAAGTAAAAATCCACGTTCAACAGTTGGAACAGTAACAGAAATATATGATTATTTAAGATTACTATATGCAAGAGTGGGAGTGCCGTATTGTCCAAAATGTAATATAGAAATTTCTAAACAATCTGTTGATCAAATTGTGGATGGAGTAGTTACTCTTGGAGATAAAACTAAGATTCAAGTTTTAGCTCCAATAATTAGGGGGAAAAAAGGGACTCATGAGAAAGTTTTAGAAAATATAAAGAAAAATGGTTTTGTAAGAGCTAGAGTAGATGGGGAAATATATGATCTAACAGAAGAGGAAATTTCCTTAGATAAAAATAAAAAACACAATATTGAAGCCGTAGTAGACAGAATAATTCTTAAAGAAGGTATAGAAGGAAGATTAAGTGACTCTATAGAGACAGCGCTTAAACTTGCAGAAGGATTAGTAGTTATAAATGTAATAGGTGGAGAAGATATTTTATTTAGTGAAAAGTTTGCTTGTCCAGAATGCGGATTAAGTATAGATGAAATAGAGCCAAGATTATTTTCATTTAACTCACCTTTTGGAAAATGTGATTATTGTGATGGTCTTGGAAGTTTAATAGAATTAGATGAAAATTTAATAATACCAAATAAAGAATTAAGTATTTTAGAAGGTGCAATAGCTACTTGGGGAGACGGAAGATTAAAAGATGATTCTTGGACATTTGCTATATTAAAAGCTTTAAGTGAAGAATATGATATAGATTTAAGTAGACCAGTAAAAGAAATGCCAAAAGAACATATTGACTTAATTCTTTATGGAACAAAAGGAAAAAAATTAAATGTTATTTATACTAAAGAAGGAGTAAAAGCTCAATATTCCTATGCTTATGAAGGTGAAATTAACTCTTTAAAGCGAAGATATAGAGAAACAAATTCAGATATAATTAAAGCTGACATAGAGCAATATATGAGTAATAGTTATTGTCCTAAATGTAAAGGAGCAAGATTAAGAAAAGAAGCTTTAGCAATAAAGGTTGGAAGTAAAAATATTTATGAATTTGTTAAAATGCCTATTAGAGAAGAGCTTGAGTACTTAGATTCTCTTGAGTTTTCAGAAAAAGATAAAATTATAAGTGATCAAATAATTAAGGAAATAAGTAGCAGGTTAAACTTTTTAATAGATGTAGGATTAGATTATTTAAATTTATCAAGAAATTCGGGAACATTATCTGGAGGAGAGTCACAAAGAATAAGACTTGCAACTCAAATTGGATCAGCTCTTATGGGAGTGTTATATATACTTGATGAACCTAGTATAGGATTGCATCAAAGGGATAATGATAGATTAATTAAAACTTTAAAAAACCTAAGAGATGTAGGAAATACTGTTATTGTTGTTGAACATGATGATGATACTATAAAGGAAGCAGATTATATAGTAGATATAGGGCCAAGAGCTGGTGAGCATGGTGGTGAAATAGTTGCTGCTGGACCAATAGATGTAATTAAAAATTGTGATGATTCTATAACTGGTCAATATTTAACGGGAAAAAAAGAGGTTAAGATTCCAGAGAAAAGAAGAAAAGGAAATGGTAATAAGATAAGTATAAAAGGTGCTAAAGAAAATAATTTAAAAAATGTAAATGTAGATATACCACTTGGAACTTTAACTATGATTACTGGAGTTTCTGGTTCAGGAAAAAGTACTTTAGTAAATGAAATACTTTATAAAGGATTAAATAGAATTGTAAATAGAAGCAAAAATCCAGTAGGAGCACATAAAGAGATTAAAGGTGCAGAATTTATAGATAAAATCATAGATATAGATCAAAGTCCTATAGGAAGAACTCCAAGATCAAATCCAGCAACTTATACAGGAACTTTTGACATAATAAGAGAATTATTTTCAACGACACCTGAAGCTAAAATGAGAGGTTATAAACCAGGTAGATTTAGCTTTAATGTTAAAGGCGGAAGATGTGAGGCTTGTTCAGGTGATGGAATAATTAAAATAGAAATGCAGTTTTTATCAGATGTATATGTACCTTGTGAGGTATGTAAAGGAAAGAGATACAATAGAGAAACTTTAGAAGTTAAATATAAAGGAAAATCTATAGATGATGTTTTAAATATGACAGTAGAAGAAGCATTAAAATTCTTTGAAAATATTCCAAGAATAAAAAATAAGCTTGAGACATTAAATGATGTAGGACTTGGATATATAAGATTAGGTCAACCATCAACACAGTTATCTGGTGGTGAAGCACAAAGAATTAAACTAGCATTCGAATTATCAAAAAGAAGTACAGGAAAGACATTATATATTCTAGATGAACCAACAACAGGATTGCATATAGATGATGTAAATAGATTAGTAGAAATTCTTCAAAGATTAGTTGAAGGAGGAAATACTGTAGTAGTTATTGAACATAATTTAGATATGATAAAGTGCGCTGATTATATTATAGATCTTGGTCCGGAAGGTGGAGATAAGGGAGGAACTATAGTAGGAGTTGGAACTCCAGAAAAAATAAGCACTTTAGAAAATTCATATACAGGCAAATATCTTAAGAAGATGTTAAGATAATTACTTAATACTTGTTATTTTATTCTAGAAGTTTTAATATATAATGGTAATAATATATTAATTTAGAGGTGAAGAGATGAGTTTTTCAAGACTGATGACTTTTGTCTTTGGTATAGTATTTATTATTATATTATATTTTATAATTTACTATGCATTAAAGATCATGTACAAAGACGTTAAAAGTGGTGGAAAAAGGAAACAAGCTTCAGGTAAGAAAAATTATGGTATAGAGGTCTTGAGATCAGGAGATAATCCAAATCTCGAAGAAGGAACCTTATTGCTATTAAGAGCTCCACTAACTATAGGAAGAAGAGAAGATAACACTATACAATTGTCAGAACCTTATGTTTCTGGAAATCATGCTAAACTTATAGTTAAAAATAATGAAGTATTTATTGAAGATTTAAATAGTACAAATGGAGTTTTTGTAAATGAGGAGAAAATAAATGGAAGCTTTAAATTAAAGCCAAATGACAAAATAAAAATAGGAAGTGCAATTTTTAAGGTTATAAGATCAGATAAAAAATAGAGGTGAAGTTATGAAAAGTACTTTAAAGTTAGAAAAGAGAGTTCTTAAGCTAATCTATCTACTATGTTTACTTCTTTTTACTAATCTTGCCTTGTTAAAGAAACCATTTGATTACAAAGCACTTGGAATGGGAGTTATATTATGTTTAATAATAGGATACTCCCATTATGTAATAAGAAAGTTTTATCCTGATGGAGATAAATTTATGTTGATTTTCTCAAGTATTTTAGCTGTAGTTGGGATAGCAGTAATATATAGAATAAATCCATCAGAAGCAATGAAACAACTTATATGGGTTGTTTTAGGAATAATTTCATATATTGCAATAGTAGTTATATTACCAGACTTAAAGAGTTTTGCAAAATATAAAAGAATATATATGATATTAACCTTAGTATTAATGCCTATGGCTCTAATATTAGGAAAAGAAATATATGGAGCTAAAAACTGGGTGTATGTTGCTGGCTTTGGATTCCAACCATCTGAATTTGGGAAGATAGCATTAGTATTATATTTGGCAGCGGCATTAATGAAGTATGAAAGCAAGAAAAATTTAAAAGAAGAGTTTAAACAATTAATAGAACCAGCATTAATAGCTATGTACTCATTAGCTTGTATGGTACTTCAAACAGATTTAGGATCAGCATTAATTTTCTTTGGTATCTCAGTGACTATGTTATATATAGCAACATCAAAGAAAAAATATGTATTTACTTGTTTAGGGTTATCAGCAATAGGTGCAGTTGGAGCTTATAAAATGTTTGGACACGTAAGAAACAGAGTAATGATTTGGTTAGATCCTTGGAAATATGCTAATGATCAAGGTATGCAAATAGTACAAGGATTATATGCTATATCATCAGGCGGACTATTTGGTGTAGGGCTTGGTAAGGGATATCCAGAATTTATACCTGTAAATACAAGTGATTTTATATTTGCAGTTGTTTGTGAAGAACTTGGTATGATATTTGCAGTTGGAATTATGATAATATATTTCTTATTATTCTATAGAGGTATAAGAGCTGCATTTGTTACAAATGAGAAATTTAGTCAATTATCAGCAGTAGGGTTTAGTACAATGATAGCATGTCAAACATTAGTTATTATTGGTGGAATTTTTAAAGTAATTCCTCTTACAGGAATAACATTACCACTTATTAGTTATGGTGGTAGTTCAATGATAACAATATTCTTTACTCTAGGTATATTGCAAAAGATTTCTGAGGAGGCATAATATATGAATGATTTAGCAAAAAGTGTTAGAAATGTTATGGTGGTGTTCCTTTTTTGCTTTATAGGATTAATATCATATATGGCCTACTTTCAATTATTCAAAGGTCCTGATATTGCGGAAGATCCTAAAAATGTAAGATTATGGGCAAAAAGAAATGAAGTTTTAAGAGGAACTATCTATGATAGGCAAGGAAATCCCTTAACAAAAAGTGAGCGTCAAGATACTTTAACGCAAAAGAGAGAGTATTTGCAGGGTGATCTTTATGTTCATGCTTTAGGATATGTTGATGAAAGATATGGACTTACAGGGTTAGAAGAAGAATTTGATAGTGAACTTTCAACATATAATACTTTTACAACTGGATTTAGAAACTTATTTAAGGATTTTGACTTGAAGAAAGCCTTTTCTGAAAGGGATAAAGAAGAAGATAAGAAGGTAGGAAATGGATTAGTAACTACATTAGATTATAACATTCAAAAAGTAGCATACGATGCATTAGGAGATATGAAAGGGTCAGTTGTAGCTTTAAACCCTAAAACAGGAGAAATATTAGCTATGGTTTCAAAACCAACATATGATCCAGCAAATTTAGAGCAAGTAATAAATGATGCTAATTCAGGAGCAAATACAGATAATAAACTTATAAATAGAGCTGTAAATGGTGTTTATCCACCAGGATCAGTTTTTAAAACAATAACATTATCAAGTGCAATAGAAAATAATCCTTCTGTAACAGGAAGAATTTTTAATGATACTGGTAAAATAACATTTGCAGATGGTTCAACATTAAATAACTATATGTATCAAGCTCATGGAAATATTGATTTAAGAACAGCCTATAGAGTTTCAAGTAATGTTGTTTTTGGGACATTAGCAATGGAGCTAGGAAATGATAAATTAAAAGCTACTGCAGAAAAATTTGGATTTAATTCAAGAATACCAGCAGAAGGTGTTTCAATATCAGTAAGTGAGTTCCCTACTTTAGAATCTTATGAAGAAGGGAATATAGCACAAAGTGGTATTGGTCAAGGAAGTGTTGTAGTAACACCTATGCAAATGGCTATAATGGCGGCAACAGTAGCTAATGATGGAGTATTGATGCAACCTAAGTTAGTTAATAAAATAGTTGATAAAGATGGTAATTTAATTAGAGAAATTTCAAATAAAGTTTTAAAAGATAATGTAATATCAAAAGATACAGCAGAAACAGTTAAATCATATATGGGATATCTAGTATCAAATAATATATATAGATGGCCAGCTTTTGATGGAACAAATGCTGGAGCTAAAACGGGTACAGCAGATTATAAATTACCAGATGGTACAGATGCAGTTCCACATGGATGGTTCATAACAGCAGCACCATTAGATGATCCTAAAATTGCAGTAGCAGTAATAGTTGAAAATGGGGAAAATGGTGCAGGAACAGCAGCAGAAATAGCATCTAAGGTAGTTAGAATGGCTGTTTTAGGTGAATAATTATTAAAGAATATATTTATGGAGTGTTAAGTTTTCTTAGCACTCTATTTTTAAAAGTTAAACACTTTTATTTTACAAAATCATATATTAAGAGTAGGAATTTCTTTTGAATTTTCAGGGAAAAATTATAAATAGTAAACTTTTGAGGATAAGAGGGGAAAGAGAATGTTTAGAGTAAAGCCATTAGAAGTTGAGGGATGTTTTGTAATTACACCATCTATATCAATGAATAATACATGTGACCTTATAAAAGTGTTTAATGATATTCAATTTAACATTTATGGATTAAGTACGGAATTCAAGGAAGAATATTATGCCATTGCAAAACCTGGTGCTGTAAGAGGGATGCACTTTCAAAGTCCTCCTGAAGCACATGATAAGCTGGTAACATGTATAAAAGGAGAAATACAAGATGTAATAGTAGACTTAAGAAAGCACTCAAAAACTTTTGGTAAATATGCTATGGTAAACTTAAATGAGAGCAATAAAGAACTTGTGTATATTCCAAAAGGATGTGCTCATGGATACTATATTAAAGGTGAAAAGGAAGCGTTAATTTTTTATAAAGTAACAAAACCATTTATACCTGAATATAGAGGGGGAATCCATTGGAGTTCATTGAATATACCATGGGATTTTAAGGGTGAAATAAAAGTTGAAGAAGAGGATGAAAAATTTCCAAAGTTTGAAGATTTTGATTCTCCATTTTAAAAAATAGGAAATTAAATTGTTAATACAATAAGGGCTTTGTAAATTTGCAAAGCCCTTATTGTATTAATCCACAAATATGATAAAATGTACTTTATAAACTGTGGATAAACCTAAGGGATTGGTGATAAAATGTTTGATTTTGAGTACCATTTAAAAAATTTACCAGAAAAACCTGGTGTATATATAATGAAAAATAATTTAGGTGAAATTATTTATGTAGGTAAGGCAAAAATATTAAAGAATAGAGTAAAAAGCTATTTTCAAAACTCTAAAAACCATTCTGAAAAGGTTAGAGTTATGGTAAAGAATATAGCTGAGTTTGAATATATAATTACAGATACTGAAATGGAAGCATTAATTTTAGAATGTAATTTAATTAAAAAATATAGTCCTAAATACAATATTGTATTAAAGGATGATAAATTCTATCCATTTATAAAAATAACTATAAATGATGACTATCCTAGAGTATTTGTAACAAGAAAATATGCAAAGGATGGAAGTAAGTATTTTGGTCCATATACTAATGGAACTGCAGTGTATGAAACTATAAATTTAATAAATAAATTATTTCCACTTAGAACATGTAAACTTTCAATCAAAGAAGATGGAGAAAAGGTTAGACCATGTCTCAATTATCACATAAAAAAATGCTTAGGACCATGCGCAGGACATGTAAGTAAAGAAAAATATCTAGAAATGATTAATGATATTATGGATATACTTAAAGGTAAAGATAAAACCATAGTATCTAATTTAAAATCTAGCATGGAAAAAGCATCTATGAATTTAGAATTTGAAAAAGCAGCAGAATTTAGAGATAAAATTTCAGCTATAGAGGCCATTGCAGAAAAGCAAAAGATATTTAAAACAATGGAAGGGGATGAAGATTTTATCAATATTTTCCAAGATGAAAAAGATAGTTGTATACAAGTTTTCTTTTCTAGAGACGGTAAGATTACTGGTAGAGAGCATTTTATATTTGAAAATACATCAAATGATAATATGGGAGAAATTTTAGGTGAATTTATAACTTCTTTTTATGGAGGTACTGCCAAAATTCCTAAAACAATATTTGTTCCACAAATAGAAGATTTAGATTTAATAGAAGAGTTTTTAACTATAAAGAGAGGGTCAAAAGTATGGATTAAGATACCTCAAAAGGGACAAAAGAAAGATATGCTTGAGATGGTTAAAAATAATGGTAAAGTAACTTTAGAGAAATTTAAAGATAAGTTTTTACAAGAGAAAGAAATAAATAGGATTTCATTATTAGAATTACAAGAATCTTTATCCTTAGATGAAGCACCTTTTAGGATAGAAGCATATGATATATCGAATATACAAGGTGTTGATTCCGTTGGTACTATGGTTGTTTTTGAAGAAGGAAGAGCGAAAAATAGTGATTATAGAAGATTTAGGATAAAATCTGTAAAAGGTGCTAATGATTATGATAGTATGAGAGAAATCCTGGAAAGAAGATTTACTCATGGACTTGAAGAAATTAAAAAAATTCAAGAGAGGAGTTTGAACTTTTCAGCAGGTAAGTTTTCAAGCTTTCCAGACCTTATAATGATGGATGGTGGTAAAGGTCAGGTAAATGTAGCTTTAGATGTATTAAAAAAACTAAACATAAATATACCTGTATGTGGACTTGTTAAGGATAATAAACATCAAACTAGAGGAATTATTTTTAATAATAATGAAATTATTATTAATAGACATTCAAATTTAATGCAAATGATAAGAAGAATCCAAGATGAGGTACATAGATTTGCTATTACTTATCATAGAAGTCTTAGAGATAAAAGAACATTACATTCTATATTAGAAGATATTCCTAATGTGGGAGAGAAAAGAAGAAGAAATTTACTTATGAAATTTGGTAGTGTTGAAAATATAAAAAATGCTACATTAGAAGAATTGTTAGAAACTGAAAGTATAGATAAAAAATCAGCTCAAAGTATAATCGATTATTTTGGAAAATAGCTGTTACAAAATTGTAATAGCTAATAAATTATATAAATGGGTTGTTTATTACAAATTTTTAATTTATACTATGAAAAGATATTACTACGTTTTTTAAGGAGTTTGTTATGAATCAATATAAGGATTTTAAGGATTTATTTAAAGATTTTTACAGTGAAGACAGTATAAAAATAGATGCCCCTATGAAAGAATATGTTCATTTTAGAGTAGGTGGACCGGCTGATATACTATTAATACCTAATAATAAAGAACAAGTAATAAAAACAATTAAGGTTTGCAGAAAAAACAATATACCTTTTTACGTAGTGGGAAATGGTTCTAATTTATTAGTTAGAGATGGCGGAATAAGAGGCGTTGTTATAAAACTTGGAAATGTTAAGCATATAAAAGTTAATGAAAATAGAGTTAAAGCAGAGTGTGGAGCTATGTTAAAAGATGTTTCAGATGCCGCATTAAAGAATTCTTTAACTGGATTTGAATTTGCTTGTGGAATTCCAGGGACTGTGGGTGGAGCTGTCTTTATGAATGCAGGTGCATATAATGGAGAAATATCTCATGTTATAGAGTCAGCAGAGGCTATAGACTCGGAAGGAAATCTATTAACTCTTACTCATGATGAATTAGATTTAGGATATAGATCATCAGTAATTATGAAAAAAGGATATATAGTTTTATCAGCCACATTTAAACTAGAAAAAGGTAATGGAAATAATATAAAAGAAAAAGTTGATGATTTAACTTTTAAGAGAGAATCTAAGCAACCATTAGAATATCCGTCAGCAGGAAGTACATTTAAAAGACCTGAAGGATATTTTGCAGGGAAATTAATTGAAGATGCAGGTTTAAAAGGTTTTTCTTTAGGTGGGGCAGCTGTTTCTCAAAAACATTCAGGATTTGTAATAAATAAAGGCGGAGCAACTGCTAAAGATATATTAGATTTAATACATCATGTTCAAAATGAAGTAAAAAGACAATTTGGTGTAGAATTACATCCTGAAGTTAGAATAATCGGTGAAGATTAATAATATTGTAGTATAGAAATGGGATTTAGTTTAACTAAATCCTATTTTTTATTTTTTAGAATTGTTTTTTAAAGTTAAATTACTTGTTCTAAATGTTAATTATTTAATTGTAAATTGTAAATTAAAGTAAGTTAATATATAATTGTAGTATTAATAAATCTATGGGGAAGAGCTAATTATAGTAGGTTTATTTGGGGGTATTGGGCTATATTTTTGGTGTTATAATTTAATAAATAATTACTTTACATTAAGGGGGTGAGCCTAAGAGAATTGGGCAATTTATTATGAAATATAGAGTAAGAAACGAAGTTAAATCACTTGCAAAATATGTGGCTGGAAAGCCTATTGAAGAGGTTAAAAGAGAACTTGGAATAAGTAAGGTTGTTAAACTTGCATCTAATGAAAATCCTTTAGGTTGTTCACCTAAAGTAATTGAAACTATAAAAAGTACATTAACAGATGTTAATATGTATCCAGATGCATCTTCTTATGAATTTAAAAAGCTTTTAAGTGAAAAATTAAATGTAAATAAGGATATGATTTTCTGTGGGGCAGGATCAGATTCGTTAATTAATGTATTATGTACAACTATATTGGATAAAGACGATGAAAGTATAATGCCTGAGTTAACATTTCCAAGATATGAAAGTAATACTTTGCTTATGGGTGCAAAACCAGTTAAAATTCCAATGAAAAATAATTATTTAGATTTAGAAGCTATGGTAAATGCTATAACAGATAAAACTAAAATAATTTGGTTTTGTAATCCTAATAATCCTACAGGAAGTATGTTTACAGCAAAAGAATTTAATAATATTGTAGATAAAATACCAGAAGATATTTTAATTATTATGGATGAAGCTTATTGTGAATATGTAATTTCTTCAGAGTATCCTAATTCTATAGAACTTTTAAAAAAGTATCCTAATATTATTATTTTAAGGACTTTTTCAAAGGCATATGGTTTAGCATCTTTACGATTTGGATATGGGATAGCAAGGGAAGAGATTGTAGATTATTTAAATAGAGTAATAAATGCATTTGATACAAATTTATTTGCTCAAAAATCAGCGGTTGCAGCTTTAAATGATGAGGGTTTCCTTGAGAAGGTAAAACAATATAACTATAATCAAAGAGAATATTTAAGTATTCAATTTGAAAAAATGGGACTTGAGTATGTAAAGTCAGAAGCTAACTTCATATTAGTTAATGTAAAAGGTGATGATAAGCCAATTCATGAATATTTATTAAAGCATGGATATATTATAAGACCAGGATTTCTTTTAGGTATTCCAGGATTTATAAGAGTAAGTATTGGAACAGAAGAAGAAAATAAGGAGTTTTGTAAATTATTATTTTTAGCAATACAAGAACGAGATTTAAAAGTGTGATATAATTTAGCTATAGATTATATACAAACAAGGGAGGGCAACATATGAGATTTATAATAGTTACAGGATTATCAGGAGCAGGTAAAACAGAAGCTACAAGAAGTTTAGAAGATATGGGATATTTCTGTGTAGATAACCTTCCACCAAAATTGATACCAAAATTTGCTGAAGCGTGTGTGCAAAGTCAGGGTAAAATAGATAAAGTGGCATTAGTAATAGATATTAGAGGTGGAATATTCTTTGATGATTTATTTGAAAGTCTAAATTACCTAAAAGATCAAGAGTTTAAATATGAAATATTATTTTTAGATGCATCGGATGAAGTGTTAGTTAAAAGATTTAAAGAAAGTAGAAGAAGTCATCCATTATCTCCAGGAAGTAGAGTTATTACAGGTATAACAGAAGAAAGAAAAAAATTAAGAGAAGTTAAAGATAGAGCAGATATAATAATAGATACATCTAAATATGCTATAAGAGATTTAAGAGAAGAAATGAATAAGAATTATGGGGATGCAAAGCAGCCAGAAAAGCAACTTTCTGTTACAGTATTAAGTTTTGGGTTTAAGTATGGAATCCCTGTAGATTCAGACTTAGTATTTGATGTTAGATTTATACCAAATCCATTTTATATTCCAGAGTTAAAGCCATATTCAGGAAATGATAAACCTGTTAAAGATTATGTGTTAAAGCAAGAGGAAACTGTCAATTTTGTTAAAAAAGCAACGGATATGTTAGATTTCTTAATTCCAAATTATAAAAAGGAAGGAAAGAGACAGCTTATAATATCAATAGGTTGTACAGGTGGAAGACATAGATCAGTTGCTATTGCAAATGCAATATATGAAAACTTAATTGAAAAAAATTATAATGCATCTGTAGAACATAGAGATATTAGAGAAGATGTTCACAAGGGAGCCAAGAAGCTGTGAATATAAAAGATTGGTTGAAACCTGGAGTAAGAGTTAAACGATGGTTTTTCTTTGGAATCTTTGGAATACTGTTAATTGCATTTGGATTTACAGAGCTAGTAAACCATAGAATATATGATACTTATTATAAACTATTTTATATTTTCTTAAATGTTACAGGTATATTTGTTATTTATATTTCTGTAGTAGAGGGAATGAAGTCTATAATTGCACTTAGCAATAAGGGATATATAAAGCTATCCTTAGATAGTAAGAAGATGGAAAGTCTTATTTATGAAAAAAGACTTCTAGTTAAGGGACCTAAAATAGTTGTTATAGGTGGTGGAACCGGACTTTCCACAATGCTTAGAGGACTTAAATATTATACTTCTAATATTACAGCAATAGTAACAGTAGCAGATGATGGAGGTGGCTCAGGTGTTTTAAGAGAAGACCTTGGGATGTTACCACCAGGAGATATAAGAAACTGTATTTTAGCATTAGCTGATACAGAACCATTAATGGAAGAATTATTGCAATATAGATTTCCAGATGGGAGACTTAAGAATCAAAGTTTTGGAAATTTATTTTTAGCAGCAATGGATGGAGTAAGCGATAATTTTGAAGCTGCCATACAAAAAATGAGTTCAGTATTAGCTGTTACAGGAAAAGTTTTACCTGTAACATTAGATGATATGAAACTTATAGCAAAATTAGAAAATGGAAATGAGGTAGACGGAGAATCTCAAATACCTCAAGAAGTAATAAAACAAAATTCTAGAATAGATAAGTTAATGATTAATCCAAAAGACGCTAGGCCATTAGAAGATGCATTAAAAGCAATAAGAGATGCTGATGCTATAGTTTTAGGGCCAGGAAGTCTTTATACTAGTGTAATTCCTAATCTTTTAGTAAAGGATATTGCAGATACAATTAAGAAAAGTAGTGCATTAAAAATATATATATCTAATATAATGACTCAACCTGGAGAAACAGATGGTTTTAAGGTTTCGGATCATATAAAAGTATTAAAAAAGCATGCAGGAAAAAATATAGTTGATTATGTTATAGCTAATAGAGAAAGCATTCCTGAAGATGTAAAGGACAAGTATTTAGAAGATAAATCAGAATTGGTAGAATTAGATAGAAAAGAATTAAAAGCTTTAGGAGTAGAGGTAGTAGAGGCATCTTTAGTTAAAATAGAAAAAAAATATGTAAAGCATGATTCAGAGCATTTAGCAGAAGTTTTAGTTGATACTATAATGGAAAAGAAACTTTTATATGATAGAAAGAAGATTATTGAATATATGTATTTATCTCAAAGGATAAAGGAAAAAGAAGAAAAGAATAAGCAAAATATAAAGTAAATAGACAAAATTTTAAAAGAGTACGTAGTGTTATAACTATATACTCTTTATTTTTAAGAGAAAACAATTAAACACTATCTAACGGCACTATCCTTGGTGGTAAGCTGAGTAGTTTTAAAAACATAGAAATTTCAATCATTTTTTCTATCCGTTGTTAATCACAATCAATGATGCTGATGTACCTATAATAATAACTTAAGATGACAACGAAGACATCTTTTTTTATTACTTATCCTTAAGATAATTTATCTTCAATCCTTCTAGATAAACTAATTTTTATAGCTTTTTTCAAAATATTGTTTTAATATAAATATATTGGGTATTTTTAATAGAATTAAAATATATATTTTTGAGGAGATATGAGATGAATAAAAAGTTATTTTTAAAATTATTATTACTATTATTATTATCTATGTCACTTGTGGCATGCAGACAGAAAAATAATTCAGCAGGAGAAGATACTTCTTCTAAATCAAGTACAAGCAATGTTCAAAGTTCGGTAAAAGAAAGTGTAAAAACTGCATCTTCCTCTGCTGAAAATACAGTAGAAAGCAAACAAGAGGATAAGGACACTTCCTCAGATGTAAAAAAGAATAGTAACGCAAGCAAAGCCAATGACGCTCCTGAGCAGTTTATTATGGCTGGAGGAGCTAATAAAGTCCCTGGACTTTGTGAATATATTGTATCCCCAGAAATAAATCCTTCAATTATTACTCAAAACCCATTATTTAATGATTCAGTAAATAATGATATTAATTATATTGATGTAGTTCTTAATATATTTAATACGAGTAATGAAGCTAAAATGTCAAAGGATGCAATAACCGCAAAAATAAAAATTAAAGATAAAGAATATTCTAGTTTTTCTCTTATAGAGAATATCGATGGCTCTAATTTTGATGAAGCTACTTCAGTAAATCCACAAGAAACAAGAATGATTCACTATATAGCCAAAGTTCCTAAATTTGAAGCTGGTTTAACTAATTATGAGATTATCCTAACTATAAAAGGAAAAGATTATAGTAATAAATTTATCCATGAACAAGGTTTAACTGAAGAAGAATACTATAAGTTAATAAAAGAAGCTAAACAACTTCAGCAAGATTATATTGATTCTATTTCTGATCCACACGTAAAGCAATCAGTTCAAAGCCCATTAGGTGCTGCTGTTGCAGAATCATCATCCTTGTATCTACAATATCCAAAAGATATTGATACTATAGATGCAGCTCTAAAGAGAGTTCTTAATGGTGAATAATCTTAATCCTAGAAAATCTAATTGATACTAACTTAAATATTATTTTATTAATTAAATTATGTATTTTAAAAATTGTTATTCATAATTTAAACACGTAAAAAAACTTCGCTAAATTTAACTTTAGTGCAAAAAAATAAAGTCAAGGCTATAGAGCCTTGGCTTTTTTGCAATAATTTAAAATTGTTCATCAAATCTTATTGATAACATTGTAACGTATTAACTATAAAATAACAATTTTATTAAACCTCATCTAATAACAAAATTGGAATGTGTTTATCAGCTTAATAATATTACTCCATATTAAGATATACTCTTAATTTGCTTTTGTATATGAATTTAAAGAAATAGTATGCTAATATTCCTCCAAGCGTATTTAAAATCAAATCATCAATATTTACTGTCCTTACTGACATGCCACTTAAATATGTGATATTCTCTATTAGTTGTAAAATTTCTATAGAAAATGAAATTAAAAAGGATGTAACAATTACATTTTTTGCAGTTCTAAGTTTCTTCTTATACATTAATAGATATCCAATAAACGGTACTAATAAAATTATATTTCCTACTATACTCCTAATAAAGAAAAAATATCCTATATCGCTATCACGCAACCTAATAATTCCATAAATATAGTCTCTTAATGGAATTATATTGATTCCTAAGCGTTGTTTAAATGTGTATATTGACCTTAATTCACTAAGCCCATCTCCAAACATTATTTCAATTGGAAACAATGTAACACCTATTAATAATAAACAATAGATTACAAATATATTAGTAATAATCTCTTTACCAACAGAAATTTTTTCACCTGATTTCTTTTTTACAATTAATGTAGCTATTCGTATAATAATCCATATAGGTAACCCTAACATTAATACAGTCCTCAAATCATAAATACAACCTTGTACCAAATTAACTCCTCCCTAATTTTTATATTATAAAACATTTAATCCAGTATTAAACCAATTGTCAAAGCCCTATTTATTGACTAGTTTAAAATCAAACTAGCTCATAATAAAAAATTGTTCTTCAAATTAAAAAATAAACTAATTTATATTATACCATATTTTTTTATTTATGATTAGTTATTATGCTAAAAGTAATTTTCACGAAGAAATTAAAATTAACGATTTTAAGCCATTTATAAGGTATTAAAATTTGAAAAATTATAATTTTTCAGCTTCTTCTCTAGTTTTAAAACTTTTATATATGAAATTATATCCAAGAACTAATTTAGAACATTTACCCTAAGTATTAATTATTAAATGACAAACTCCATTACCTTCTTTTATGGCATAGAACTTACTTTTAACTTTTTTCTTAGACATAAATAAGATCTATCTTTTAATAAGTAATAAAAATATATATCTTAATAACATATAGAAAAATTATGAAAATATATGATATATTTAATATATGAGAGGGGTAATACAATTTAAAAATGGGGTGTAATATGAATATATTAATAGTAGAAGACATGAAGGATCAAAGAGAAGCATTAAAAAAAATAATAGAGGAAGAATTTAAAAGTATTACAATCTATTTAGCTCCATCTTTAGAAACTGCATTAGAAATTACTAATATAGAAAATATAGATTTATTTATGTTTGACGTCAACTTACAGGGAAGAACAGGAATAGAGTTAGCCGAGAAAATAAGGTGTAATAATAAATATAAGTTAACTCCTATAGTATTTATCACTATAGAATCAGGCAAGATGATAGATGCATTTAAGAATATTCATTGTTACGATTTTATTATTAAGCCTTATAGGAAAGAAGAAATTAAGAAGATAATAAATACTTTTTTAGAGGCACAAAGTGTAAGTGAAAAAATGCATAATAAATATACTTTTTTTAATATATCTCCATTAATATCGGTAAAAATATATCATAAAGATATAATATTTATAGAATATTACTTAAGAAAATGTACAATATATACAATTAAAGATAAATATGATGTAAAGGTAAGAGGGTTAAACAATTTGATTAAAGAAATAGATTCTGAATATATAGTACAGTCACATAAATCATATGCTATAAACTTAAACTACATAGAAAAGATAGAGAAAGTTTATCCAAAGCTTTGGAACATATATTTTACTAATTGTAGTGAGATAGCAAAATTAGGTTATAAATATAAGAATAATATATATGAAAAGGTAAAATAAATATATGAATATAGTAGTAATTTTTTTAGAGATACTAATTTCACTACTTCTATATAATAATTTAATTAATAAAAATATTTTTAATAATATATTAAAGAATGTTATTTTAGCACTTTTAAGTTGTGTTCTTTTTAAAATAATGTATGTGTTTTTATACTTTATTATATTTAAAATATTTAATAGCTCTAGCTTAAAAATTAACCATATGATTATAGAGTTCAGCATTATAACTAGTATTTTACTTATAATAAGTATTCATTATTATAAGGCGTCATATTTGCTATTAACTGAAAAAAAGAATGTTGAAATTAATTCTTACTCTAATTTGGTGTTAGAAGAACTTATAGAAAATATAAGGTTAAATGAGCATGAATATAAAAATCATTTGAACACTTTATATTCAATTATTGAGGTTGAAGATAATAAAGATATTATTAAAGATAAAGTAGAAAAGTATATTGGTAAAATAAGAGCTGGAAATGAGATAACAGGAATTTTATACATAAAAAATATTATTGTGAAGGCAATTATATATAATAAATTATTAGAATGTAATAGTTTAGGCATAAAGCTAGATTATAAGATAAATAGAGATTTTAATATATTATTAGAAGACTGGGAATTAAATATTGTTTTAAGTAATTTATTAAATAACTCTATTGAAGCTGTTAAAGCCTTAGAAAATAAGTATATAGAAGTTAAGTTAGATAAAAGTGAAGATAATTTAAAAAGCATTATTGAAATTAAAAACCCAATTGAAGATGTGAATATTACAGAAATAGAACAGTTTTTTAAAAAGGGCTTTTCTAGAAAAGGTAAAGGTAGAGGCTATGGGTTGTTTAATGTAAAAAAAATAGTTAAAAGAAATAAAGGAGACATAACATTAACTTTGCAGGACGAATGTATAATACTAAAAATAGTATTATAGTTGAATATTCTTTTCATGTATAATTATATCCTTTTCGTGTACAAGCTATTGATATTTTTATGTTAAAAAATTATCATTAAACCTGATTAATTCAAAGAGAGTGATTAAGGGGAAGGAGTAATATTTTATGGAGAATGAAAAAAATAATAAAGTTGGGGCTGGTATATTAACAGTTGCTATTATACAATTTGTACTTTCTGGATTTGGAATTTTATTTTTAGGTTTAGGGCTTTTATTTAAAGATGCAATTAATGCACAATTAAAATCTATGGGAAATGATCCTATTCCAGATGGTGGACAAATATCAATTATAATTAGTTTTATATTTATGGTATTAGCAATAATAGGATTGATTTTAATATTAAGAAAAAAAGCTATAGGAATATATCTGTATTTTGCAGTTCAAGTATTAGATAAAATTTTTGGAGCTATAACTCAAGGTGTTAATATTATAGGTTTAATAGTTGGATTAATTTTACCAGTATTAATGGCTATATTTGTTTATAAGAAAAGAGCTTTATACGGATTTGAAAATAATTTAGCTGAATAAGAGAAAAAGTATAGTCTATATTTATTTGTTTAGTAGTTTATTAATTACTAAATCTTATAAATATAGGCTTTTTAAAAATATAGTTAAAAGAGGTGCACAAGTGAAAGGAAGTAAGATAAAGTCAAAAAAGAGGTTAATACTTATTAGTATTGGATCTATCGTTATTATAGCTATTGTTGTAGCCTTAGGATTTTGGGTAAAGGCACAAAACCAAAGTAATGGTAGTTCAGTAGAAGAAAATACTACAGAGCAATTTGAAATTACAGGCAATGAAGGATTAAGTTTTAAAGGTGTTAGTGTTATAAGTAAGGAACAAAAAATAATGGCTGATAGAACTTTAGGAGATATAGAGGGTTTAAACGTTTCTGATAAGCAAGAAATTTCAGAAGGTGATTTACTTTTTACATATTCTAATCAGGCTATTTTAGAAGAAGTAAAAGGAGTAGATAGGCAAATTGCTTCAGCTAATGAAAAAATAAATAGAAGTAAAAGCAAAAAGGCTGAAATTTCAAATGAAATAGCAAAATATGAAAACGAATTAAAGGGTATAAAATCAAAAGAAATGACACCTGAATTAGAAGTAAAAGCTACAGAACTTACTCAAAGTATTCAAGCTGCTCAAGCTAAATTAGAGGCTGAAGAGGCTACAATAGCAACTTTAAAGGATTCTTCTGGGGATTTAAAATTACAAAAGGAATCATTAGCATCAAAGCAAAATAAAGAAGTTAAAGCTGATATAAATGGTATTGTATATATAAACGAAAAAGGTTTAACAGATCCAACCGTTGAATATATAAGAATAGTATCTAAAGAACCATTAATTAAAGCAGAAGTTTCTGAGTTTGATGTAGAAAGTTTAAAAGTTGATAATGAAGTTCAAATTAAAGTTGTAAGTAATGGAGATATAGTAAAAGGAAAGATTATATCTATAGATGAACTTCCAACAGTATCAGCAGATGGAAAAGGTACATCCTATAATTTTTATGTTAAGCCAGAAAAGGCAATAAGAATTGGATTTAGTGTTGAAATAAAACTTAATGGAGAAAAAATACAAATTCCAAAAGAATATGTTTATGAAGAGGATTCTAAACTTTATATAGCTAAATTAAAATTAGATGACAAGGAAGAACCATTTGAAAAAGTAGAAATAAAAGCTGAATTAAAAGGCAACAATTATAGTTTAATTGATGGCAATGTTGTTGCAGGAGACAAGCTAATGAAAAATCCTTCAGAGCTTTTTAAGGAGGATAAATAATTATGATACAACTGAAGGGAATAAATAAGTATTATATCTCAGGTGAGGAAAAGTTACATGCTCTAAAGGATATAAATCTTAAAGTTGAAAAGGGTGAATTTTTAGCTATAATGGGACCTTCAGGATCAGGTAAATCTACTATGATAAAAATCTTAGGATTATTAGATAATAGCTTTGAAGGTAATTACTTATTAAATAATAGGGATGTAAGGTCATTATCAGACGATAAATTAACATCTTTTAGGAATGAAAAAATAGGATTTGTATTTCAAGATTTTAACCTTATAAAAAGGTTAACTATAAAAGAAAACATAGAACTTCCAATGCTTTATAAAGGATGTACATTAAGAGAAACAGGTAAAAGAGTTAGAGCGTTATTAGAAAAGGTAAAGCTTGAAGATAAAATAAATAAGTATCCAACTCAGTTATCTGGTGGTCAGCAACAGAGAATATCAATTGCAAGATCATTAGTAAACAATCCAGAGATTATAATAGCAGATGAACCAACTGGAGCTTTAGATAGTCATACTTCAGAAGAGATTATGAACATATTTAAAGATCTAAATAAAAGTGGTATCACAATTATTTTAATTACCCACGATATAAATGTAGCTAAAAAAGCAGATAGAATGGTTAGAATATTTGACGGAGAACTTAAGGAGGGAGAGGATATATAATGAAATTTAGAGTATTAATATTTTCAGCCTTAAGAAATCTAAATAGAAATAAGAAGCGTTCCTTTCTAACTATGCTTGGTATCATTATAGGTATTGCGGCAGTTATAGCTATAGTAGCTTTAGGAGAAGGATATAAAACTAAGACTATAAAAGAGTTTACAGGAGAAGATGAAGGAAAAGTTGTATTAGAAGCATCTTTAACAAATGAAGATCCTAGTAATGCTATGAAAATAAGTGGAAATATATTTACTAATTCAGATAAAACTTCTGTAGCTCAACTTGAAGGAATAGAAAAAGTAGATTTTAATTATGATGATAATAAGTTTGGAGAGTTTATTTCTGTAGATGTAAGAAATAAAGAATTTCAAGGATTAGCTAAAAAAGTTAAAGACGGAGACTTTAAAGATATATTAGGACGAAACTTAACTAAAAGTGATAGTGAATCTAAGAAAAGAGTTATAGTTATTTCTGAAAGTTTAATAACAGATAAAGTTGGTAAAATTGAAGATCTTTTAGGTGGAGTAGCTACAGTTAAAGGTCTTACATTTGAAATTGTAGGTATAATGAAAAAGGCGCCAGATGAAGAATTTAGTTTCTTCAATTCATCAGGAGATATACAAATTCCTGAGGGAACTTATGATAAGTATTTTGGTAAAAGCAAAACAATAGTAGGACTGAAAATTACTTTAAATAAAGATGCTGATGTAAAGAAGAGCATAAAAAGCATTGAAAATACTTTAAATCAAGTTGGTACTAATAGAAGTAAGGGGAAATATACCGTTATGGATACTAGTGGAATAATAAAATTGATGGGTGGAGTATTAAATACAATAACTTTATTTATAGCAGCAGTGGCTGGGATATCTTTATTTATAGCAGGTATAGGTGTAATGAATATGATATATACATCTGTATCTGAAAGAACAATAGAGATAGGAATAAAGAGAGCTTTAGGAGCCAAAAAGAAAGATATAAGAAGAGAGTTTTTAATAGAAGGTGTAGTAATAACATTAACAGGTGGATTAATAGGATATATATTAGGGATTATAATTGCAAATATTATATCAGCATTTATGAAGCTCGTGATTACGCCTAGTTTATATACAGCTTCAATTGCAATAGCGATTTCTATTTTAGTTGGAACAGCATCAAGTATACTGCCAGCTAAAAAAGCAGCATCATCAAATACTGTAGATATACTTAAATAGTTATTAATTTGTAAGCAAGAACTGGTTTTATTTTTAAAATCAGTTCTTTTTTTATATCTATATTTTACAGATAAAAATTTATATTTTTTATGATATAATAAGTTGATAAAGAATAGATACAGATAATAACAAATCTTCTACGGAACATGTGGAAGAGTTTACTATAATAAGGAGAAGAAGTTTATGTCATTTTCATCAAAAGTTAAAGGAGAAATTTGCAGATACTCGGAGTTAACAAAAGAGACTGCTTTAGCAGAGATATCGGCAATAATGAAGGTAAGTGGAACTATATCCTTTAGTGGATTAGGTTTAGCTTTTAGAATAACAACTGAAAATCCAGCATCAGCAAGACATATTTTTAGCCTATTAAAGGAGCATTTTGATATACATTCGAAGTTAATGGTTAAAAAGAGTAATTCTCTTAAAAAGAATAATATCTACATGGTATTAATAGAGGAAGCTATGGGTGTTAGAGATTTACTTAGAGATACTGGAATACTTAAAGAAGTAGATGGAGTTTTAACTTTAGATTATAGAATTGATGAAGAAATGGTTAAAACTGATGAGCTAAAAAGAGCATATGTAAGAGGAGCATTTATAGGTGGAGGAAGTATTAGTAATCCAGAAAAAACATATCACTTAGAATTTGTTACTCATAGTGAGGAATATGCTAATGACTTGTGTAAGTTAATAAATACTTTTGGATTAAAGTCAAAAGTTATACAAAGAAAAAATAGTCATATAATTTACATTAAAGAAGGAGAGCAAATATCAAATCTTTTAAGTATATTAGGAGCTCATACATCTTTATTAGAACTTGAAAATATCAGAATAATGAAGGAAATGAGAAATAATGTTAATAGACTTGTAAATTGTGAGACAGCCAATCTAAGCAAGACAGTAAATGCAGCAGTTAGGCAAGTTGAAAGTATAAAACTTATACAAAAGGAAATAGGTCTTCAAAGGTTACCTAAAAATTTAAGAGAAATAGCAGAGCTTAGACTTAGCTATCCAGATGAGTCCTTAAAAGAATTAGGAGAAATGTTAGATCCTCCAGTAGGTAAATCTGGAGTAAATCACAGATTAAGAAAAATAGAAAAAATAGCCGAAGAGGTTAGATCAGGAACTTATTAATTAATAAATGAGGTGATAGAATGGAAAAAAATTTTACCCATCTTCATCTCCATTCAGAGTATAGTTTATTAGATAGTTCAGGAAAAATAAAAAAGATAATAAGTAAGGCTAAAGAGCTAGGGATGGATAGTATAGCCATAACAGATCATGGAGTTATGTATGGGTGTGTTGCTTTTTATAAAGAAGCAAGGGAACAAGGAATAAAACCTATATTAGGATGTGAAGTTTATGTTGCAGCTAAGTCAATGGATATTAAAATCAATGACAAGGAAAATAGTACACATCACCTAGTTCTTTTAGTAAAAAATGAAAAAGGATACGAAAACCTTATGGAGATAGTATCTGAAGCTTCAATTAGAGGGTTTTACTATAAACCTAGGGTAGATCATGAGTTTTTAAGAAATCATAGTGAGGGATTAATTGCTTTAAGTGCATGTTTAGGTGGAGAAGTTCAATCATGGCACTTAAAAGACAATTACGAGAAGGCAAAGGAAGTAGCTCTTTTATATAAAGATATATTTAAAGAGGGATTTTATTTAGAAATTCAAAATCATGGTATGGAAGAGCAAAAAAAGGTTATGGAGGAAAATATAAGATTAGCAAAAGAACTTGATATTCCTCTTGTAGCCACTAATGATGTTCATTACATAAATAAAGAAGATTCAGAAGCTCATGATATATTAATGTGTATTCAAACTGGAAAAACAGTAGATGATCCAAATAGAAGAAAGTATCCATCAAATCAGTTTTACTTAAAGTCTAAAGAGGAAATGTGGGATATGTTCTCTCACGTTAAGGAGGCACTTGAAAATACAACTAAAATTGCAGAAGAGTGTAATTTTGATTATGAATTTCATGTTTCAAAGCTTCCTAAGTTTCCAGTACCAGAAGACAGGGAACCTTATGAATATTTAAGAGAAACTTGTTACTTAGGTCTTATTGAAAGGTATGATGTATTTAAGCATTTCTTAAATAAACCACTGAATGTTGAAGAAATTGTGGATTTTTCTAAAAATAATGAGGAAGCTTGTGGATATATTGAAAGATTAGAGTATGAACTATCAGTAATACATCAAATGGGGTATGTAGATTATTTTTTAATTACATGGGATTTTATAAAGTATTCAAACGATAATGGAATTCCAACAGGACCAGGAAGAGGATCAGCAGCAGGCTCAATTGTAGCATTTACTTTAGGAATAACAAAGATAGATCCTATAAAATATAGTTTACTTTTTGAACGTTTTTTAAATCCAGAAAGAGTAAGTATGCCAGATATAGATTCAGATTTCTGTTATGAGAGAAGACAGGAAGTTATAGATTATGTTGTAGGAAAATATGGAGTAAACAATGTATCTCAAATAATAACCTTTGGAACTATGGCACCAAGGGCTTGCATAAGAGATGTAGGTAGAGCCATGAACTATGCATATTCAGAAGTTGATAGAATAGCTAAAATGATTCCTACTATGATAGGAATAACTATAGAAAAGGCACTTGAGTTAAATCCAGAATTAAAAGAAGCTTATAATAATGAAGAAAGAGTTAAAACTTTAATAGATGTAAGTAAAAAGTTAGAAGGATTGCCTAGACATTCATCAACCCATGCTGCAGGAGTTGTTATAGCATCTAAACCACTAGTAGAGTATGTTCCACTACAAAAAAATGATGAATCAATAGTAGCTCAATTTGATATGACAACATTAGAAGAACTTGGATTACTAAAAATGGACTTTTTAGGGTTAAGGACTTTAACAGTAATGAGTGATGCTGTTAAAATGATAAAGTATAATAGAGGAATAGATATAGACCTAGATAAAATAGATTTTGAAGATAAAGAAGTTTATAAAATGTTAGGTGAAGGCAAAACGGCAGGAGTATTCCAATTAGAATCAGCAGGAATGACTTCATTTATGAAGGAACTAAAGCCAGATTCTTTAGAAGATATAATAGCCGGTATATCATTATATAGACCAGGTCCTATGGCAGAAATACCAAAATATGTAGAGTGCAAAAAAAATCCAGAAAAGGTTCAATATGAAGTTCCACAGTTAGAAGAGATATTAAATGTTACTTATGGAGTAATGGTTTATCAAGAACAGGTAATGGAGATTGTTAGAAAACTTGCAGGTTATTCTATGGGAAGAAGTGACCTTGTAAGAAGAGCAATGTCAAAGAAAAAGCATAAAGTTATGGAAGAAGAAAGAAAGAACTTTATTTATGGAATTACTGATGAAAATGGGAATTTAGAAGTTCCTGGATGTTTAAGAAACGGTATATCAGAAGAATCTGCAAATAAAATTTTTGATTCTATGATGGATTTTGCTAGTTATGCATTTAATAAGAGTCATGCGGCGGCTTATGCAGTAATAGGATACCAAACAGCTTATTTGATGAAGTATTATCCTGTAGAAACAATAGCTGCAATGCTTAATTCAGTAATGGGAACAAGCGAAAAAGTAGCTCATTATATAAATTTTGCAGAGAGTTTAGGAATTCAGGTACTTCCTCCTAATATAAATGAAAGTTATTCTAAATTTACCGTTAAAGGGGATAAGATAAGATTCGGATTAGCAGCTATAAGAAATGTAGGTTTAAATGTTGTTGAAAATGTTGTCTATTCAAGAGATAAAAAAGGAAATTTTGAGTCACTAGTTGATTTTATAAATAAAATAGATTTATCAGCAATAAATAAAAGGGCTGTAGAAAGCTTAATTAAAGCTGGAGCATTTGATGAATTTAAAATATTTAGATCAAAGCTGTTAGCAGTTTATGAAAAAATAATGGATAGTGTTTCAAATGAAAAAAAGAGAAATATTGATGGACAAATGAGTTTATTTGGATTATCAGAAGAAACATTAAAATCACCAGAAATAAATTATCCAAATATAAAAGAATTTGCAAAAAAGCATATGCTAGCAATGGAAAAAGAAATGACAGGTCTTTATTTATCAGGTCATCCATTAGATGAATATTTTCAAAGTTTAAAAATGCAAACAAGTACAAGTATAGAAAAAATATTTAAATCTTATGAAATAATGCAAGAAACCTATAATAATGAAGAAATTATAGAAGATATTATTCATGATGAAGAAAGAGTAATTCTTGGTGGTATTATCTCAGAAGTAAATCAAAAAATTACTAGAAATAATACTATGATGGCATTTTTAAAATTAGAAGATTTATCTGGAATGATTGAAGTAATAGTATTTCCTAAGACTTTAGATAAAGTAAGAGAATTAATAAAACCAGATAGTTTAGTGGCAATTAAGGGAAGAGTAAGCATAAAAGAAGATGAACTTCCAAAGCTTATATGTGAATCAATAAATCCTTTAGAAAAAGTAAATTCAGAAAAAATTTATATAAGGACTGAGAATATTAATACAGGGAAAGAATTAATAAAAACATTAAAAGAAATGATGCCCAAAGAATATAAAGGTGATACTGCTGTATTTATTTTTACGTCTAATGATAGAAAAAAGTATAGAATGTCTAGAAATTTATGGATTAATATGGAATCCGATGCAACTGATTATTTAAGGAAATTAATTGGTGAAGAAAACGTAAAAATAATAGAATAAATATAATAATAGATTTAAAGTAAGATGGGTAATATAAAAATAATATATCCATCTTATTTTTATATTCTAATTAGATAAAAAACCATTATTTAACTTATAGTACTATAAAAAATATACAATAAAGGGGATTTTTCAACAAAATAATTAACAAATAAGTAAATGAAAAATTTTACAACAATTAATTTCTGAAAAATTTATATTTAAGATATAAATTAATAATAAGTAGGTTATAATATCTATAGAAAAGAATTAGAGATAGAGAAAAATTCGTCAATAATTAATTTATTTTAGTTGCATTAAATTCCTATAGCAAGTAAAATAATATATGGTGGTAAGAGAAAAAAATAAAAACTTTAACAGCATACTAGAGTTACAAGAACATTAGAATAAAAAATGGATTATTTCATAGAAAGTGGGACAACCTTTGTCCCGGTGGTGTTAAGGAGGAGTTTACATGAAAAAGATAGCTATTTTAACTAGCGGTGGGGATGCCCCTGGCATGAACGCTGCAATAAGAGCAGTTGTAAGATCAGCATTACACAATGGTTTAGAGGTAATGGGTGTTCAAAGAGGTTACAGTGGATTAATTAATGGTGAATTATTCAATATGGATAGATCATCAGTTTCAGATATTATCCACAGAGGTGGTACTATATTAAGAACTGCAAGATGTTTAGAATTTAAACAAGAGGAAGTAAGAGTTAAAGCTACTAAGATATTACAAGCTTATGGCGTAGATGCTTTAGTTGTAATAGGTGGAGATGGATCTTTCATGGGAGCTAAGCTTTTATCAAAGCTAGGCATTAAGACTATAGGATTACCAGGAACTATAGATAATGATTTAACTTATACAGATTATACAATAGGATTTGATACTGCATTAAATACAGTTATTGATGCTATAGATAAAATTAGAGATACTTCAACTTCTCACGAAAGAGTTTCAATAGTTGAAGTTATGGGAAGAGATTGTGGAGATTTAGCTTTATATGCTGGTCTTGCAGGTGGAGCTGAATACATAATTACTCCTGAAAAAGGATATACAAAAGAAGAATTATGTAAGGTAATTCTAGAAGGAAAACAAAAAGGAAAAATACATAGCTTAGTATTATTAGCTGAAGGTGTAGGCGGAGCACAAGAATTAGCTGAATACGTAGAAGGTGTTACAGGAATTGAAACAAGAGCTACAGTATTAGGTCATATTCAAAGAGGTGGAAGCCCAAGCGCTGCAGATAGAGTTTTAGCATCAAGAATGGGTGCAAAAGCTATAGAAGTACTTTTAAATGGTGGAACTTCAAGAGTTATAGGTATTAGAAATAACGAAATAATAGATCAAGATATAGATGAAGCTTTAGCTTTAGACAGAACATTTGATGAAAAGCTATTTAAAACAGCTGAAGAAATCAATCAATAAAAGTTATAATGGTGCTGCTATTTACTAATTAGTAGCAATTTTATACAGCAAGTAATAAAATTTTTATAAATTATATTTAAACAACCAAAGGAGTGTATTACATGAGAAAAACTAAAATGATCTGTACAATAGGTCCAGCTAGTGAAAAACCAGAAATATTATCAAAGATAATTGAAGCAGGAATGAACGCTTCAAGACATAACTTTTCACATGGAGATCATGAAGAACATAAGGCAAGAATTCTTTTAGTAAAAGAATTAGCTAAGAAATATAACAGAGAAATAGCTGTAATGCTAGATACTAAAGGACCAGAAATAAGAACTGGAAAATTCGAACCTAAAAAAATAGAATTACAAGCAGGTGCAGAATTTACAGTTTATGCTGGTGGAGATGTTATAGGAGATGCAACTAAATGTTCAGTAACATATGAAGGATTAGCTAACGATGTTAAACCAGGAAATGTAATCTTAATAGATGATGGTTTAGTAGGATTAGAAGTTAAGTCAATAGAAGGAAATAAAATCCACTGTGTTGTTAAAAACACTGGATTTGTAGGAACTCATAAGGGAGTTAATGTACCAGGAGTTTCAATAAAATTACCAGCTTTAACTGAAAAAGATATAGCAGATCTTAAATTTGGTTGTGAAATTGGTGTTAACTTAGTTGCTGCATCATTCATAAGAAAAGCTTCAGACGTTGAAACTATAAGAAAGATATTAGCAGAAAACGGTGGAGAACACATTCAAATATTATCAAAGATAGAAAACCAAGAAGGTGTTGATAATATAGATTCAATAATTGAAGCTTCAGATGGAATAATGGTAGCTAGAGGAGATCTAGGTGTTGAAATTCCAATGGAAAAATTACCAGCTGTTCAAAAGATGATAATTGAAAAATGTAACATAGCAGGAAAGCCAGTTGTAACTGCAACTCAAATGTTAGATTCAATGATTAGAAATCCAAGACCAACAAGAGCAGAAGTTTCAGACGTAGCTAACGCTATCTATGATGGTACAGATGCAATAATGTTATCAGGAGAATCAGCAAACGGAGATTGGCCAGTAGAAGCTGTAGAAACTATGGCTAAGATTGCTGCAGAAGCAGAAAAGCAATTAAGCTACAAAGTTGCAGTTTCAAATGCTAAGTCTCATATACCAGCTATCGGTGGAGTTATTTCAAGAGCTGCTGCAAACGCTGCTAGCGAATTAAAAGCTTCAGCTATAATTTCATCAACTCAAAGTGGAGCAACTGCAAAGAGATTATCTCAATGTAGACCAGATTGTCCAATAGTTGCTGTAACTCCAGATGAAAAAGTTGCTAAGAAATTAGCTATCTGTTTCGGAGTTAACCCAATAGTTGGAGAAAAAATGCAATCAACAGATCACATGATGGAAAGATCAGTTGAAATAGCTAAGGAAAACGGATATGTTGCTGCTGGAGATACTGTAGTAGTAGCTGCTGGAGTTCCAGTTCACACTGTAGGATCTACTAACCTATTAAAGATAAGCATAGTAGAATAATATGTTATTAATAAAGAAGCCCTAGGGCTTCTTTTTTTACGTAAAAAAAGTATAAAAAATAAAATTAAGAAATTATATTTTTTAACTTTGTAGATAAATTTAATACCTTGTAAAATACAAAATTTACGAGTTAGGATTTATTTACAAAGCTTAAGGTTTATAATATTTAAACGATAAAGTGTTAGTTATTACTAATTATTAAATTTTCTAAATTAAGGGTTAAATTTTAATTGATAAATATTATCAATTAAAATGAAAAAAGTATAAAAAGGATATAAAAATAGTATAAAAATAGTATAAAAATCGTAAAAATAAGAAAAGTTAACAAAAAATTAACATTTATATTTCTTATTTTTAGGATATAATGTATAGTATCGAAAGAAATAGATATACTATTAATATGGAATTAAATGGCAATCAATTCTGTATGTGCACCTTAGGGTGCTTTTTTTTTACCTAAAATCAAATTTATCTTATATAATAAGAAAACTTTGATATATTTGTATAAATTGTGGCAATTAAGAAAATAATACTTAGAAAAGGATAAAGGATGGTGAATTGCTATGTCAAATTTGAATTGTAAATCATCAAAGTGTAAATATAACCATTCAGGAATCTGTAATGCTGATTATATAAATGTATCAGGAAAATATGCTCATAGTAGTAATGAAACTTGTTGTAATACTTTTAAAGAAGGAAGTATTAAAAATACTTTTAATACTTTAAATAATATAGGTATATTTAATGGGGTAAAACAAATTTTTTCCGATAATACTCAAGGATTAAGAAAAGAGATATATTGTGATGCTTCAAATTGTTATCATAATACTAATGGATTATGTAAGGCTGAGAATGTCTTGGTATCTGGCTCTAGAGCTAGAACTTTAGATGAAACTAATTGTGAGACATTTATAGAAGGATATTAAGTCATTTAGAGTTTATAAATATTAACAGGATTTAAAATAGTAATATTAATATATTACCATAGGTGTTGAATTATACTAAAATTTCTTTCGAATTTATTTAGTGTTATGTTATAATCGTAATTACGAATTACGGTAAATAATAAGGAAGAGTTAGGTGATTATTTTGCTAGAGAAAAATAAAGAATATACTTTAGATATAATTTCACAAGGATATGAAGGAGAAGGAATTGCAAAAGTAGATGGATACCCAATTTTCATAGAAGGAGCAATAACTGGAGAAAAAGTTAGGGCTTTAATTGTTAAAGTTAAAAAGAACTTTGCATATGGTAAATTATTAGAGGTTTTAGAAACTTCTAATGACAGAGTTAAACCAAAATGCAATTATTATAAAAGGTGTGGTGGTTGCTCTGTTCAACATATGGATTATACAAGACAATTAGACTTTAAATGGGATAGAGTTAAAGATTGTGTACATAAAATAGGGGGATTATCTAAGGAATTAGTTAAATATCCATTAGGAATGGAAAATCCTATAAGATATAGAAATAAAGTTCAACTGCCAATTGGCTTAGTTAATGGAAAACTTTCTATAGGATTTTATGCTCCAAGAAGCCATAATATAATAGATTTAGAAACTTGTCTAATTCAAGATGAAATAGCAGATAAAGTTGTAGATTTAACTAGAAAATGGATAGAAGATTATGAAATATCTCCTGCTACTATAGATGGTAAATTTAATCCAAAAGGATTACTTAGACATATAATGATTCGAAGAGGTTTTAAAACCAATGAAGTAATGGTTGTTTTAGTCACTTTAAAAGATAAGGTTCCATATATTAATGAATTTGTAAAATTAATAAGTGAAAATATAAATGGAATAAAGAGTATAGTTCAAAACGTTAATCCAAAAGAAACTAATGTTATACTAGGGGAAAAGTGTGTAACATTATGGGGAAATGATGTAATTACAGATTATATAGGAGATTTTAAGTTTAATATATCACCATTATCATTCTTTCAAGTTAACCCTGTTCAAACAGAAGTACTATATGGAAAAGCTTTAGAATATGCAGGTTTAACAGGTGATGAAATAGTATTTGATGCATATTGTGGTACAGGTACAATAACATTATTTTTATCTCAAAAGGCTAAAAAAGTATATGGAGTTGAAATTGTAGAACCAGCAATAGTAAATGCTAGAGAAAATGCTAAGCTTAACTCAGTAGGAAATGCTGAATTCTTTGTAGGTAAGTCAGAAGAAGTAATTCCAGAACTTATATCAAAAGGAATAAAACCAGAAGTAATAGTAGTAGATCCCCCAAGAAAAGGTTGCGATATAAAATTACTAGAAGCTATAGGGAAAGCAAAACCACAAAGAATGGTATACGTATCATGTGATCCAAGTACATTAGCAAGGGATTTAAAAATACTAGAAGAACAAGGTTTTAAAACAGAATTTGTTCAGCCAGTAGATATGTTCCCACATACAAGTCATGTGGAATGTGTGTGCGTACTAACTAGATAAATGATATATTTACTTAATGTTAATTAAATATAGATTAATTATTGTAGTATAACAAAAAGTCTACGCTCATCTATTAATTATATGACTCCAAATAAATGTGAATTATTAGCTGAAAATACAACATAAAAAGTTTGATTTTTTATGTCCAAGATATTGATATAAGACTAAAATCGTAGTTTAGCAATAGAAATATTATGTTAAAAACATAAGTATTATAGATACAATAAAATAAAAAATATATAAAAATAGACATTAAATTTATAATTTTAATGTCTATTTTTTCAGTTTGTTGAAAAACCTCTGTTAAAAAACAGAGGGTTTTTCTATTATTAATTATGAATAAAACTTATATTTAAAATATCATCCAAAATAATACGAATAAAATCTAAAAGTAGCAAAGATAGTCTTGTTGCTATCTTTTTCATATTCTGCACTGCTGCAGTTAGTAGGCATTGCTCGGATACTTTTTCGCGTCCGCGGAAGCGAGCATAGCGAAGCCCATGCAAATTTTTTGAATCTGCGAAGCTTCGCTCAACTGTTTCTTTTCTTCTATTGTAAATTCCCTTTCCTTTTTCAGTTTTAAGAAAGTTCTTATTATCATCTTTATGATTTTCCCAAACATGTCGTCTAATTGTTTTATATTTAGCTTTTTCTCCAAGACACTTATCTTTATGAGGGCAATACATACAAATTTCTTCAAAACATCTATATTCTCTATAGCCTTCGCGAGTCGTAGTTTTATATATTAACGCAACATTATTGGGGCAAATATAGATATCTTTATCATAGTCATAAATATATTTATTCTTAGTATACATTCCTTTTTTATGAGGAGAACGTCTATATGCAACTACTGGTGTTATATCTCTATCTACAATCCCCTTGAAAATAGGATTACTTGAATATCCTGCATCTAAACCAAGATATTTTGGCTTTATACTAAATACTTCTTTAATTCTATCTATTCTATTTAGTATTGGCTCGCTATCGCTGACATTACCAGGGGTAACATGTACATCCATAATAATATTATTTTTACTATCTACAGTTCTATGATCTAAATAAAAGAATCCTTCTGGTTTATTATCTCTCATCATATATCCACTATCAGGATCTGTAGTACTTTTCTTAATTTGCTTTGTTTCTTCTTTTTCTTTTCTTGGTTTTAAAGGTTTTTTATTATGATTTTCTCTATCTAAATTCACATCAATATCTAGTTGTTCTATATACTCTTTAGGTGTTACTTGTACTTCAATTTTTTCAAACTTACGCTTATTAGCATTAGCTTTTATATGTGTTGAATCAGAGTAAAGAATCTTACCACCAACTAATCCTTTTTCCATAGCTTGAAGAACTATATTATCAAATATTTTTTGTGGAATATCAGTACCTTTAAATCTTCTAATTCTATTTTGACTTATTGTAGATGAATCTGGAATTTTTTCAGTAATTGAATAACCTAAAAACCATCTATATGCTAAGTTTACTTCTATGTCTTTAACTAGTTGCCTTTCGGAGCGGATGCCATAAAGATATCCTATAAATAACATTTTAAATAGTACTACTGGATCAACAGCTGGTCGACCATTTGTATGGCAATACAAATCATTAGTTAACTCTCTAATAAATGAAAAATCTATGTATTTATCAATTTTTCTTAATAAATGGTCTTTCGGAACTAATTGTTCTAGCATAACCACTTCCATTTCATTTTGCGCTTGTCTTCTTTCGTTTATCATCACCAAAACCCCTATGTAATAAATTAATATATTTTAAATTATATTACATATTTGTATAAAATTAAAGACTGCTGACACTTTGTCAGCAGTCTGATAAAAATAGACATTAAATTTATAATTTTAATGTCTATTTTTTTTATTCATAATTTTAAATATTGATATTAAAAATATTTATAAAACCTTAATATGGAAAAACTAAGTTTATGTGAAAAAAATATGAAATTTATATGAAAAAAATTTTGAAATTTAAATCAAAATAATGTATAATTTATTAATAATATTTAAAATATACAAAAAATAGAAAATATTAAATTTTTTAACATGATAAAACTGGGTTAATTTTATTAGTTTAAGAGTTTAGGGGGGCAACTAAATATATCTTAAGTTAATAAATTTATATAATAAAAACTTAAATTAAAGGAATTATATTTTAATTTAAGTGGTGAAAATAAGAAGATGGTAATAAAGGGGGAATTTTTAATGAAAAAAATAGGAAAACAAAGTAGAAGATACTTATCATCCACTTTGAGTGCTTTAGTTATTTTAACAGTTATGATGCCCAATAATTCTTATAATACTGTACTAGCGGATGAGCTTGAAAAAAGCTTAAACAAAGTAACCATTAAAAATTTAGATAAGGTTGCAAGGGATGATCTTTATTTTAAGTATGAGAATCCTTATGAGGTGGTTAGAGTTATAGTAGAACTTGAAGAACCAGCAGCAATAGAGAAAGCTAAAGAACAGGGGGAAAAAAGACCATCAAAAGAGAATGTTCAAGAAGTTAAAGAAAATCAGAAGGATGTTAAAAAAGAAGCAGAGGAAATTACGGGTGAACAAGTTAATGAGAGTTTTGGTACATTAATAAATGGTTTTAGTATTGACACAAAGATGAAAGACATAGAAGAATTAAAGAAACTTGATGGTGTAAAAAGAGTAAAGGTTGTTAAGAAATATTACCCAGCTATGACATCAGCAAAGGAATTAACACAAGCAAAAAATGTTTGGAGTGATTTAGGATTAAAAGGAGAGGGAATGGTTGTTTCAATAATAGACTCTGGAATAGATCCTAATCACAAAGATATGAAAATATCAGATCATTCAAATATTAAACTAAAAGAGGAAAATGTTAAAGAAGGACCAGGCAAATATTATACAGAAAAGATACCCTATGGATATAATTTTGCTGATGATAATGACAATATAATAGATACCCATCCTAAAGTTAGTATGCATGGAATGCATGTTGCTGGAATTGTAGCAGCTAATGGAAATGATGAGGAAGTTGATAAGAATGAAGCAATAAAAGGGGTAGCACCAGAAGCTCAGTTATTAGCTATGAAAGTTTTTTCAAATAATCCAAATAGAAATGGGGCTTCAGAAGACGATATAGTGGCAGCTATTGAAGAGTCTGTCAATCAAGGTGCAGATATTATTAATATGAGCTTAGGCTCTTCAGCAGGATTTCAACAAGAAAATGATCCAGAGCAGATAGCTGTTAAGAAGGCTGTAGATGCAGGGATTGTAGTTGTTGTTGCAGCTGGGAATTCTCAATATTCAACAGCACCATATAAAGTTCCAGATATTAAAGATACTGGATTAGTTGGAGCGCCAGGTACAGCTAAGGATGCACTTACAGTAGCGAATTATCAAAATAATAAAATGCCATTAACATCAATAAAAATTACAAGTAAAGATGAAACTTATAATATTCCTTTTATGATATCAGATGAGAAAAATAACGTTAATACATCAGAAGAATATGAAATAGTTGATTGTGGACTAGGGAATGAAAATGATTTTAGCGGAAAAGATTTAAAAGGAAAGATAGCTTTAATAAAAAGAGGGAGTATTTCTTTTGTAGATAAGACCATAAATGCACAATCAGCAGGGGCATCAGGGGTTATAATATACAATGAAGATGGACAAGAAGGTTTTGTAAGTATGTCTACTAGTCCTATGGTGAAAATACCATCAGTATTTATAAGAAATTCAGATGGTAAAAGATTAATGAAATTAATTAATAAAGATATAAAAGCAAATTTTACAAATAATAAAATTCTAGTTGAAAGTAGTGAGGCTGGTGATTTTGTTGAATCTTCATCATGGGGACCAACTCCTAGTTTAGATTTTAAACCACAAATATCAGCTCCAGGAGGAAATATATATTCAACATTAAATGATAGCAGATATGGAATAAAAACAGGAACATCAATGGCATCACCTCATGTTGCTGGTGGTGAAGCTTTAATAGTTGAAGGACTTAAAAAAGAAAATCCAAATCTTAAGGGAAGAGATTTAGTAGAATTAGCTAAAAATACATCAATAAGTACTTCGCAAATAATAATGGACAAGTACAATGATGAAATACCTTATTCACCAAGAAGACAAGGTGCTGGAGTAATGCAAATAGAGGAAGCTCTAAAAAATAAAGTGGTTGTAACGGATGAACATAATAATCCTACCGTTGCATTAAAGCAAATAGGAAATGAAAAAGAATTTACTTTAAAATTAAGAAATTACGATAATGAGCCAATAGAATACAAGGTTGAAAATTTTGGTGGAGTTTTAACAGAAACAAGTGAGGATTTAAGAACAATGTCTCATGATATAAAGATAGAAGGTGCCAAGGTTACTTTTGATAAAAATAATATTGTGGTACCTGCAAATGGGGAGACAAGTGTTAAGGTTAATTTGACAATACCTAAGTCTGTTTCTGAAGATAGATTTATAGAAGGATTTATAAAATTTACAAGCAAGGATAAACCTTCTTTATCTGTACCTTTCATAGGATACTATGGTGAATGGGGAAAGGAACAAATAATAGAGGCTATGGATTGGGATAAAGATAATCAAAAATTTATAGTACCATCTGGAGTATTAACAAACTTAAATGGTAAGATTGGATATAAGCTTGGATTAAGTGAGAGGGATTCAAATGGAAAACTACAAATTAATCCTGAAAATATAGCAATATCACCTAATGATGATGGAAATGGAGATATTATAGCACCATATTTATACTATCTAAGAAATTCAAGAGTAACAGAGGTTGATTTATTAGATGAAAACAAGAAATCACTTGGAGTAATCGGACGTGAAAATTATACAAGAAAGGAAGAGTATAGTGAACCAAGTGGAAGTGGAAAAACACCAAATTTATTTAATAATTTAAGTTGGGATGGAAAGCTATATAATCCAGCTACAGGCAAAAAAGAGGCTGTTAAAGAGGGACAATATTATTTAAATATAAAGTCAAAAGTTGATTATGATAATGCACAATATCAGAGTTTGATTGTACCAGTAAAGGTAGATGTTACAGCTCCAACAATTAATTTACTTTCAGAAGAGAAGATATTAACAAATGACGATTTAAAGGAAGTAGATTATAAGCTACAGTGGGAAGTTTCTGATAATGTAGCTATTATTCCAGGAATAGTAAATATAAATATTAACGGTAAAGATGTACAAGCTGATGTTGAAGAAAATGATGGAATATATAGTTGTAATGTGAAGTTAAAAGCTAACTTTGTAAACAATATTAAAGTGGCTATGAATGATACAGCTTTTAATGTAGGGGAAGCATCAAAAAATGTAAAAGTAGAATCTTCTAAGGCTAGAATAAATTTTGAAGATAACTTTGAAAAAAGTTCATTAGAAATTAGTAATGTAAAAGAATATGTAGTAAAAGGAACAGTTTTAGGTACAGTAAAGGAATTTAAATTAAATGGAGAAAAAGTACAGATAAATGAAGATGGAACTTTTGCACATAAAATTAATTTAAATGAAGGATATAATAAGATAAATATTTATGCTAAAGATGATAACGGAAATGAGTTATATAATTATGCTACAAAGATATTTTGTGATGTAACATCCCCTAATATTAATTTGTCATCACCAGAAATAGAATCAGATGGTATTGTTATAACTAATCAGGATAGTATTTTAGTAAAAGGTACTGTAGAAGATAATACAATAGGATATAAGTTTTATAAAAATGATGTTATGGAAATAGATGTTATAAATGGCGAAGAGATAGGAAATGATAATACAAGAAGAGAGTTTAATTATGAAATACCAGTAAAAGATGGAGAATTTATATCATTAAAGGCAGTTGATTTATTAGGACATGAAACTATTAAAAAATTTAAGGTTAAGGTAGATAAAGATCTACCTAAAATAGTTGTGGATGGAATAACAGATGATGGATTATATAATAAAGATATACTTCCGAAAGTAACCTCTGATAAGGATGTTAAAGTAACTTACTTATTAGATGGAGAAGAATATAATGGGAAATCACCTATTTCAAGTGAAGGAAAGCATACACTAAAAATAAATATTTTAGATAAAGCAGGAAATAAGTTAGAGAAGGAAGTTAATTTTGAAATAGATAAAACACCATTAAATATAATATTTACTAATTTAGAGAATGATAAATTATATAACAAAGAATTAAAACCAGAAATAAATAGTAGTGAAGAAGTAGCAACAATAAAATATACTTTAAATGGTAAGGATTATGATGGAGAAACTCCTATAAAAGAAGAAGGAACCTATAATTTAAAAGTGTTAGCTACAGATAAGGCTGGTAATATTTCTGAAAGTGAAATTAACTTTGGAATAGATATAACTCCAGTAGAGTTTTTAGTAAGTGGGGTTGAAGATGGAAAAGTCTATAATCAGTCAGTTAATCCAGTAATAGATGTTGATGATAAAGTTGCAATAGTAAACTATATTTTAAATGGAGAAAAATATGATGGAATATCTGCAATAGATAAAGATGGTGAGTATAACTTGATATTAACAGCTGTAGATAAAGCTGGAAACCATTCAGAAAAGAATATAAACTTCACAATTACCAGATTAAGTAAAAATGAATTAGATTCAGAAAATAAAAATAATAATAAATATAATGAGCCAACTGAAATGGTAGTTAATAAGATAAAAACTTTATCAGATACACCAGAAGAAATAAAAGCAAATAATAAAAAAGAAAAACTCAAAGGAGAAAAAATTAAGGCTCAAAAAAATAAGTTATTCTTACCTAATACAGGTAGAGTAATAGGGTCTTCAGTGTTAGGTTTATTAGGTATAATTATAACTAGTGCAGGAGTTAAATTATCGAAAAGAAAAAATAAAGATAATTAACAGATATTAAATAGACTGTTATAATAATTAGCCATATTTTAAGTTAATAAATCTATTGAAAATATCTATTGAGTTTATAAATAAAAAATCACTTACTTTATATTATATAGTAAGTGATTTTTTTATATTTTTATTTATTTGAGTAGGTTCTGATGGCTATTATTTCATAACAAGATTTTTCAATGAAGAAATATAGAAAGGTAATGAAAAAGCTAAAGAAAATATTATTAAGTAATAAAAATGACAGTATTGTAATGTGCTTGTAATTACATTGTAAAATCTTATAAAAAACCTTAGTGTTATAATTTATTTGTGGATAATGTTGTAATTAATTTATAGTTAGAATAAAGGGGATTTTATATATAGACTAAATTTATTATAAAGGTGTGATTAGAAGGCTGGGATTAGAAGATGATTAGAAAATTAAATAGGAATGGAATAAAAATTATATATACGATGATATTTTTAATAAGTATATTTTTAATAATTAAAGGTTACATAAGTTATAAAAATATAGCTAGAGAGGAAAATTTAAAACAAATAGAAGAGGTAGTAAAATTCATTAAAGAGCTTGAATCTAAGGATGTAATAGAAGTTGAAAATAAAATAAATAGCATTGATGAAATTAAGGACGTAAAAGATAAAGATTTTAAAAAAGTATTTGAAAATTATGTGATAATGGGAGATTTAAGGGCAGAGGTTTTAGTAGAGTATGGCATATTAAATAAATCTTCAGTTATAGCATATAAAGGTAGAAATACAGATATTGCAATTAATGATATAGATATATTAGAGAACCTACACCCAAGAAAAATATTTATGACTTATGGAATGAATGATATGGAGTACTTTGGAGGTAACGTTTATAGTTTTATACAAAACTATGAAAAATTAATAGAAAATTTAAAAGTGAAATCTCCTAAAAGTAAAATATATGTAAGTGATATTTTGCCGGTTCAGCAGAAGGTTATATAGAAAAAGAGTGTATATAGTAAAGTAGAGGAATTTAATGATGCATTAAAAGAAATGTGTAATAGATTAGGGCTAACTTTTATAGAAACTAGGGACATAGTAATTGAAAATTCAAAATTTTATGAGCCAGATGGAATTCATCTAATACAAGATTTTTATCCATTATGGTTAAAAGAACTGTCAGATAAATCAAATTGATAGAATTAGTTGGGGGAAATAATAGAATGAGGAAAAGTAGTAAGAAGACACTTATAGTTGTATTAGTTAATAGTATAGTTTTTACTATAGGATGTGTTAAAAAGGTAGATGTATCTGTAGAGGATATTGAATCTAGTATAATAAATAATTTGAATATAGTGAGTTGCCTATACCATTAGGTATATCATTTTATACATTTCAGACATTATCGTATGTTATAGATGTGTATTTGGGTAAGATTAAGGAGCAGAAAAGTTTAAATTCATTTGCACTATATGTAACTATGTTTCCACAATTAGTTGCAGGACCTATTGTAAGATACAAAGATATAAAAAATCAGATTAATAATAGACATGAATGTGTTTATAAATTTGGTCTGGGAGTGGAAAGGTTTACAAAAGGACTGTGTAAGAAGGTTTTGCTAGCTAATAATATAGGGGGAACATGGGTAGCTATTCAATCTATAAATATAGATAAGTTATCAGTATTGACTTCTTGGATAGGAATAATAGCCTACACATTTCAGATATATTTTGATTTTAGTGGATATTCTGATATGGCTATAGGCCTTGGGAAAATGTTTGGATTTGATTTTATAGAAAATTTTAATTATCCATATATATCATCTAGTGTATCTGAGTTTTGGAGACGTTGGCATATATCTTTAGGTTCATGGTTTAGAGAATATGTCTACATACCATTAGGAGGAAATAGGGTAAGCAAATTAAAATGCATAAGAAATATATTTGTAGTTTGGATGTTAACAGGATTATGGCATGGTGCAAGTTGGAATTTTATAGTTTGGGGTATATATTATGGAGCAATACAGCGATATATATATAATGAATGAAATTGTAGTGGTAAGTTTGGGGTATATATTATGGAGTAATACTACTAATAGAAAAGAATATATTAAAAGAATTTTTGAAAAGGGCTCCAAGAATTGTAAGATATATTTATACCATGGTTTTAGTTATGACTGGTTGGGTTCTTTTTGGAAGTGAAAATTTAAGACAAGCATTAAAATATATAAGTGTAATGTTTGGTATGTCAGGAAATCCAGTAATAGATACAACAGGATTATACTATTTATATACAAATTTAATTTTATTTATAATATTATGTTTATGTTCAACACCTATAATAAGTAGAATTTTTAATAATATAGTAAAAAGAGGACAAACTAAAGGATTAATAACAGCTGTGTTTATTGATTTTGTAGTAATAATAGTATCAGTAGCATATTTAATAAGTCAAAGCTATAATCATTTCTTATACTTTAGATTTTAAAGGAGTTGAAGGAGAGAAATGTATGGCTATTAATAAGAAATATAAAAATAAACTATACTACTACTTAATGCTTATCTTAGTTTTTAATTGTTATAGTAGTTTTAAATATATTAAAGGGAGATGCAAAAATTTCAGAATCTGAAAATAGAGTATTATCTAAAAAACCTAAATTTACAATTGAAAGATTAGTAAATGGAAGTTTTTCTAAAAAATATGAAAGGTATAAGACAGATCAATTTATAAATAGAGATTTATGGATAAGTATAAAAACAAATTCTGATAGAATATTAGGAAGAAACAAATTTAAAGGAGTTTACTTAGGCAAAGATAATTATCTACTTGAGGAGTTTGAAGAACCTAATCATAATAGGGTAGAAAGAACTCTTAACTCTATAAATAAATTTTCTAGAAAATATGAAAGTATTAATCAATATATAACTATAGTACCAAATGCTATAGAGATATTAAATGATAAAATTCCTGTATTTGCGCCTAAAATAAGTGAAAGAAATTATATTGATGATTTTAAAAATAAGTTAAACGAAAAAATGAATTTTATAGATTCCTATAAGACACTAGAAAATCATAAAGATAAGTACATATATTACAAAACAGATCATCATTGGACAACATTAGGAGCTTACTATGCTTTTTTAGAAGTAGCAAAAAACATGGATTTTCAGGAAAGAAACCAAAGAATAATGTTGTCCAACTAAAACCTATTTTACATTCTTTTACAACACCATTATTATGTAAAGTGGAAATAGGTATAATTATGAAAAGTAAGTAATTTTAAACGTTAATTTATATATTTTTTTAAGTAATAAAATTAAAGTGGATTTTATAAATTGATTTAAATTTTACTTATATAAATACAGATTTAAATAATTAGGATTAATATTTGCTATAATATGTATTTATTAAGAAATCTTTATATTAAATAAATATAAAGACTTGTCAATAAATGTTATAATAATTATGCTATAGAAGAAAGGATGATAAATATGGCTTATACTATATTGATTGCAGAAGATGATCCTGATATTGTCGAATTATTGAGACTTTATCTATCAGGTGAAGGATATAATGTTGTATCTGTTGATAACGGTATAGATGCACTTGAGATTACAGAAAATCAAAAAATTGATTTAGCTGTCATTGATGTAATGATGCCTGGTATGAATGGGTATAATGTAACTGAAGAAATTAGAAAGCATAGTAATATTCCTATAATTATTTTATCTGCAAAAAATCAGGAATATGATAAAATTCTTGGGCTTAATATAGGGGCAGATGATTATATGACAAAGCCATTCAGTCCAATAGAAATAATTGCACGAATAAATTCTAATTTACGTCGTTTTTATCAGCTTGGAAGCAATAATTTAGATATAAAGAAAAATTCTAAGGTTTCATTAGGTGAAATCTGCATAGATATTGAGTCATTTAAGGTCGAAAAGAATGGACATCCAGTCAATCTTGCTCCAATGGAATTTAAAATTCTTGTTAAATTAATGAAATCACCAGGGAGAGTTTTTACGAAGACACAAATTTATCAAAGTGTTTGTGGAGAATTTTTTGAAAGTGATGACAATACGATGATGGTGCATATATCAAAGTTACGAGAGAAATTAGAGGATGATCCAAAAAATCCTAGGTATATTAAGACTATAAGAGGCTTGGGATATAAATTTGAGAATCCGTAATAAAAAACGAAAAACTGGTAGTTTTTTTTCGCTACTTGCTAAAAATCAAATTATATTTATAGTAGCATTTTTAGCTGTAGCAGCCTTGCTTTATGGTATGACCACATTGTACACTACGAATTTATATTATGAACCTAAATTTATGAAATTAACAAAGGAAATTAAAAATTTCCAAAAGGAGCATTATAATAATATTCCACTTTACAAATATCTTGGAAAAAACTTTGAAATGACTGTATTTAATGAAAAAGGAAAGAAAATATATTCTACTGCTAAAAATAAGTTTTTTACTTTTTCATTAGATGAATTAGATTGTATTCGAAATATAGAAGATGAACATTTTTATTCTGTATCTCAATATCAAACTGCAGGAGGAATAAAGAGATTAATCATGCGTTTTGATGATGTTGTACCTAGAGATTCCTATTCTAATGCTTATGGAGTGATTGATGAAAATTTATATGTAACAGAGGGGAATTTATTTCCACGTGGAAAAATATTTACAGAAAAAAAATTACAAATTTATATGGGGAAATATAATAATTTTGATGTTAGGAAGATGAAGTTTAGAACTGAGTCAGGAGAGTTACGTTATGCAGTTTTTATGGTGAAATCAATGGATTATAAAAAATATGATCAGCTTATTTTAATTTGGGCAAGCAGTTGGATATCATTTATTCTTGCATATATTTTGATGATAATATTGTCTATGATTTGGTTAAGTAAAAGAACAAAAGGTTTATTAGATCCTCTTAATACAGCAATTCTTGAATATATGAATAAAAAAAACACGTATCTTCAAGATTATTCAGGTCCAAATGAGTTTGTGGAGATAGCAGATAATTTTAGTGCTCTTGCTGAAAGACTTGATGAAAGTGAAACAGAAAGAGAGAGGCTTGATAAATGTAGACAAAAGATGCTTGCAGATATATCTCATGATTTAAAAACACCAATTACTGTTATTCAAGGATACTCAAGAGCTGTTAGAGATGGGCTAGTACCAGAAAATGAACGTGAAAGATATTTAAACACTATATGTAAAAAGGCAGAGACACTTTCAGAGTTAATAGATACTTTTAGCGAATACAGTAAGCTAGAACATCCTGATTTTTCATTAAAGATTCAGGAAGAGGATATCTGTGAATTTTGCAAAGAGCTGTTAGCTGATAAATATCAAGAGCTTGAATTTGCTGGATATATTCTTGAGGTAGATATTCCTGATAATTCAATATATTATAAATTTGACCCATCACATATGAAACGAGTAATAGATAATATTATAGGAAATTCAATAAAATATAATCCACCAGGAACGTCCTTATATTTTTCTCTATGCAATGAGGTAAATAATGTTCAAATTATGTTAGGTGATAATGGATTTGGAATAAGTGAGGAAATTGCTAAAACATTGTTTAATCCATTTGTTATTGGAGATGAATCAAGGTCAAGTAAACAAGGTACTGGATTAGGACTTGCAATTGCAAGAGAAATAGTAGAAAAGCATGGTGGTAAGATTTGTCTTGTTCAGAATCCAATTTTACCATATAAGACACAATTTCTTATTACTCTTCCTAAAATTTAATAAAAAGGTTAAAAGAACTTATTCAGATTAAAGAGAGAGGATGTTTTCTTTACGAATCTTAAGGTTAAATAAAGGATAAAGTCGATTTCTTTACAAATCTTAAGGTTTAATAAAGAATAAGGTAAGTTTATATTGATATTATAAACTATATTAAATTAATAGTTTACTCAATATAAATTAAGTACTTTTAGATGAATTTTACTAATGATGTACAATGAAATTTTTATCTAGTAAACAATATATCCTCTCAGTACATAGCTAGAAAGGAGAACAATAATGAAAAATGTATTAGAATATCTAGAATGTTCAGCTGAAAAGTATCCTGATAAGATTGCCGTAAAGGATGCTGAAAGTAGCTGTTCATATATTAAATTACTTGAGAATGCTAAACATATTGGAAGTGCATTATTAGAATACCAACTTCCAAGAAAACCAGTTATTGTATTTATGCATAAAAGTGTTGAGGCATTAAATGCATTTATGGGTATAATATCTGCTGGATGCTTCTATGTTTTTATTAATCCTGATCAACCAGAACCCCGTATTAAGCAAATTTTAGAAATAACAAAAGCAAAATATATTATAACTCATAATGAATTTATTGATACTATTAAAAAGGTAGAATTTTCTGGTAAGTTACTTGAGTATAATAAAATTATAGAAACTGAAATAAATGAAGAAAAACTTAGAAATATAAGAGAATCAGCATTAGATATAGATCCTCTTTATTGTAATTTTACTTCAGGATCTACTGGAGTTCCAAAGGGAGTTTTAGTAAGCCATAGAAGTGTAATAGATTTTATGGAGTATTTTCCGGATATGTTCCAAATCACACATGATGATATAATCGGAAATCAGGCACCATTTGATTTTGATGTATCAGTAAAGGATATATATTCAACACTAAAGGTTGGAGCTACAATGGTAATAATACCTAAACAATTTTTCTCAGTTATTACTAAATTGCTTGACTATATATGTGATGAAAAAGTTACAACAATGATATGGGCAGTATCTGCATTATGTTTGATAACTCAGTTAAGAGGATTAACATATAAAATTCCAACAAGTGTAAACAAAATATTATTTAGTGGTGAAGTAATGCCAATAAAACATTTAAAACTTTGGCGAGAAGCATTACCAAAAGCAAATTTTGTTAATTTATATGGTCCAACTGAAATAACTTGTAATTGCACATATTATCGTGTTGATAGGGATTTTGAACCTAATGAAATATTGCCAATAGGAAAAGCATTTCCAAATGAAAAAGTATTTTTAATTAGTGAAAACAATGAAGAAATAACTGAAAAGGAAAAAATTGGAGAAATATGTGTGTCTGGTACAGCAGTTGCCTTAGGATATTACAATAATGAAGCGCAAACTAGTAAGGCCTTTGTACAAAATCCGTTGAACACAGAATATATGGAAATTATATATAGAACAGGGGATCTTGCAGTTTATAATAATGATGGAGATCTTTGTTTTGCTGGGCGTAAAGATTTTCAGATAAAATATATGGGACATCGTATTGAGTTAGAGGAAATAGAAGCAACATTAAATGGGTATCCTGATATTGATAGAGCATGTTGTATTTTTGATAGTGATAAAAATAAAATTATTGCCTTTTATGTAGGAAGTATGGAAAAAAAAGAAATACAGAAGAAAATGCGTGAATCTTTACCGATTCACATGATACCAAAAACATTTTATTCAATGGAGGAGCTTCCTATGACTCAAAATGGTAAGATAGATAGAAAAAAACTTAGGGATTATGGGAGGTTAAAGTAAGAGATGTGTAACAATTTTTTAAAGGATGCTATATCTGAATATAAGACACCTTTTTATGTTTTTGATACAGATGTTTTAGTTGATAGAATTAAAAAAATAAAATCTGTATTGGGTTCAGATGTTGAATTATGCTATGCAATGAAAGCAAATCCTTTTTTGATTAAGTCTATGGAAAAGGTAATTGATAGTTTTGAGGTTTGCTCTCCAGGTGAATTTCATATTTGTGAAAGAGCAGATGTACCTATGGATAAGGTAATTATGTCTGGTGTATATAAAAATGCTGAAGATGTTGAATATGCTCTTTTAAACTATGGTAATAAAGTTATTTATACTGTTGAGTCATTACTACAATGGAAAATAATTAAAGAATATGTTCAAAAGCATAATTTATCTGTTCGAGCTTTACTTCGTTTAACTATTGGTAATCAGTTTGGAATGGATGAAGAAGATATTCGTCAAATTATTTCAGATAGAGATTCATATCCGTATATAGAAATTGAAGGAATACAGTTTTTCTCAGGTACACAGAAAAAATCAGCTGCTAAAATGGAGAAAGAGCTTAGTATGCTAGATGATTTTTGTAGTGTTTTAGAAAATTGTTATGGATTTTCAGCTAAAAGATTAGAATATGGTCCTGGTCTTCCAGTTTATTACTTCCAAGAAGAAGAAAACTGTGAGGAAGAAATCCTTAATGCTCTTGCTAATAAAATTAGTAGTATGAATTTTAGTGGAAAAATTGTGTTAGAAGTTGGAAGATTTATTGCAGCTTCTTGTGGTACTTATGTTACAAGTATAGTTGATATGAAATCAAATAAGAAGCAGAACTATTGTATAGTTGATGGAGGAATTCATCACATTAATTATTTTGGTCAAATGTTAGCAATGAAAAAACCTCCTATAATTCATTGGAGTGAGCAAAAAGATGGAGATACAAAAGAATGGACTATTTGTGGTTCTCTTTGCACAATGAATGATGTGCTTGTAAAGAAATATCCATTTGTTAATCTTCAACTGGGGGACAAGCTAATATTCAAAATGGTAGGTGCGTATTCTGTATCTGAAGGTATATCTTTATTTCTAAGCCGTGAGCTTCCACAAGTATTTTTGTACTCTAAAAACAGTGGACTTAGTTTGGCAAGAAATAATTTTCCTACTGATACATTAAATTATATACAATATAAAAATAATTAAGAAAGAGTGGTATGTTATATGAAAGAATTACTTGAAATTTTAGAGAATATTGATCCAGATATTAATTATGAGACAGAAGATAAACTTATTGACAATGGATGTCTTGATTCATTATCTATTTTATCTTTAGTCACAGAGTTAGAGGATGCTTTTGAAATTGAAATAAAACCTGTAGATTTAATTCCTACAAATTTTAATTCAGCAAAAGCAATGTGGAGTATGATTCAAAGATTACAAAAGGAAGATTAAAAAATGAATTACGTTTCGCTTATGTACCTTATTGTTTTTTTGCCACTTGTTTTACTAGCATATAGTATTATGCCAAAGCGTTATAGATGGACAGTTTTATTACTTGCAAGTTATGCTTTTTTCATTTTGATGAGTAGAAAACTTATAGTGTATTTGATAATATCTACACTTTCCATTTATGGTATTGGTCTTTGGCTTTCGTGGTGTAAAAGAAATTATTCCAAAAAAGAAAAGAGTGCAGATAATGTTGCAACATTAAAAAAATCATATAAAAAGAGACAACGTATGATTTTATTGTTTGGTATATTATTTAATATTGGTATATTAGTATTTTTAAAATATTCCAATTTTATGATTAGTAATATAAATCCAATTCTTAAGGCATTATCAGCACCAAGATTATTACCTGAGTGGAAGTTTGCTTTACCACTTGGAATTTCATTTTATACATTACAAGCTGTATCTTATATAGTAGATGTTTATCAAGATAAAATTCAAGCAGATAGAAACTTGCCTAGGTTGGCATTATTTATGTCATTTTTTCCAATAATAATGGAAGGTTCAATTTGTAGATATTCTGATACAGCAGAAGATTTATACCGTGGAGAATCACTTAAATATAAAAATGTAACTTTTGGAATTCAGAGAGTTGTATGGGGAGTATTTAAAAATATTGTTATAGCAGATAGACTGAATATACTTGTAAAAACTGTATTTGATAATTATAACCAATATGGAGGTATTATAGTAATACTTGCAGCAATATGTTATACATTTCAGTTGTACATGAACTTTTCTGGAACTATTGATATGACAATTGGTGTTGGAGAAATGTTTGGAGTAAAAATTCCTGAAAATTTCCGTCAACCATTTTTCTCAAAAACAGCTGCTGAATTTTGGCAGCGTTGGCATATAACTCTTGGAACATGGTTTAAGGATTATATATTTTATCCAATATCACTAACTAAATTTATTAAAAAACTTGGAAAAAAAACAAGGAAGAAATTTGGAAAGCATATTGGACAGATTATTCCTACAATGATTCCATTATTTACAGTATGGCTTTGCAATGGACTATGGCATGGAGATAGATGGAGTTATATTTTCTTTGGTATGTATTATTTTGTACTGATTTTACTTGGTAAAGTAGCAGAACCATTAAATAAGAAAATTATTTCATCTTTAAAAATAAGTAAAGATAATATTTTTTATAGATGTTTGCAATCGGTGAAAATGCTTGCCATTATTTTTACTGGAGAGCTATTTTTTAGAGCTAATGGAATAAAAGCGGGTTTAGTAATGTTTGGATCTATTTTTACTAAATTTTCATTGAATACTTTAGTAGATGGATCAATATTAAATTTAGGAATTTCATATAAAGATTTTATTGTAGTTCTGCTTGCATTTATTGCTGTACTTGCTGTGGGAATTCTTAATGAAAAGGGAATCTCAATTCGTGAAAAAATAGCTAGTTGGAATATTTTCTTCCGTTGGAGTTTTTACTATACTGTTTTATTAATAGTAATTGTTTTTGGAGCTTACGGTGAAGGATATCTTCCAGCAGAATTAATTTATGCAGGATTTTAGGAGGTATAGCATATGCGCTTTAATAAAATCATAAAACCGATTGCATTTATAGGTATATTTCTTATTATATTAAGTGTTTTTTCAGCTTTTTTTGTAAAAAAAACTACTAAAGAAGGTATTGGGATTGAGGAAAAAAACACTATCGATTATTTAGTTATTGGAGATAGTGAAGCTTATACAAGCGTTTCTCCAATAGAAATATGGAATAAACATGGATTTACAGGTTATAACTTGGGAGTACCAGGACAAACTATGCAAGAAGTATACTATTCATTAGAAAAAGCTCTGGAAAATCAGATTCCAAAGGTAGTTTTACTTGAAACTAATGCTGCCTACACAACTTTTGGGATGTATGTAGAGGCAAATAGGATATTTGAAAATATTGTGAAAAATAACTTTGAAATATACAATTATCACAACAGATGGAAGGATATTAGCTTTATTAATCAAGAAAATGATGATAAGAAGCTAAAGAAACCAGATGGAAATATATTGAAAGGATCTAATTATAGTATAAAAGTAAATGCATATGTAAAAGGTCCTTATATAAAAGAAACAGATTCTGTTGAAAAAATTAAAAAAGTACCAATGTACTATTTAAATAAAATCGTTGAACTTTGTAATGAAAAAAATATTCAATTGATTTTATATACTTCTCCTACACCTGTAAATTGGACTTATGAGAAGCATAATAGTATTGAGGCTTTTTCAAAAGAGAATAAATTACCTTTAATAGATTTGAACTTAAAAAATGATAAGCTTGGAATAGATTGGTCAAAAGATACATATGATACTGGAGATCACTTGAATTTCTTTGGAGCTAAAAAGGTAACTAATTATATTGGTGACTATTTATCAAAAAATACTAATTTAATTGATCATCGTAAGGATGAAAAGTATTCATCTTGGCATGAGACATGGGATGAATATTTAAAGTTACAAATCAGAATTTCAAATAAATAGAATTTTTATGTATTTATAGTAATTTTGACAGATATAACAGCTTATAAAAAAGAGGGATTGTTTAATTACAATAATATTGAATTTTATTATAAGATACTATAACCCTAGATATAAAGTAGATTTTGAAAAGTGAGTTTGTTAGCAAACTCATTTTTTTATTATTTAAGAAATTATATATATGGTATGGATTATTTTGTTATTCTTTTTATTCTAAAACTTCAAAAGGGTAAATTATATGATTTATTCATATATGGCTTTATTTTTGTTATGTATTATATTTTACGTATATACAAATATGCTAAAGAAATGAATAAAGGAAAATTGAAATTACGATAATTTGAATTAAGCTTTAAACATAAGTAAAATTAATATTTTCAATTAAAGTAGCTTTACAAATAATATAGATATATATTCTTGGTAAAGCTACTTTTACTTCTATGAGATTACAAAGATTGGCTCATCTTAAAGGTAAGTTGATATATTTAATAGAAACGTTATAGTAAATTGAAAAGTTTACTATAACGTTTTTTATTTTTGAAACATAGAATTTAGATTCAAATAACTACTAGTATAACTAATTAGTCATATAATAATGTGGATATAATTAATAATTTATGAAAAAACTAATTTAGAAATTTAAATACTTTATTATTTCTAATGATTACATGTTGTGTGAATTTAATGTTAAGTAATTGTTAAAAAAATATTAAGGATTATTAAGATTAAAGTAAGTATTATTTAAATTTTTTATTGTAGACTTTAAACAAGATAAGTAGAAGGAGGATAAAAAATGAATATTTTAATTCTTACTGGAAAGTTTGGAATGGGTCATAATTCAGTAGCTAAAGCAATTGCCGAAGAATTTGAAGATATAGATAAAAATAATAAAGTAGTTATTGTAGATTTGTTAGAATATTTATTTCCTATTGCACATCATTTTTTATATAAAGGATTTGAGATGATGATAAACAAGTGCCATGGTATATATAATATGATATATAGATTTTCTGAACAGGTTGAAGTAGATGTTACACCATTAGGAAATAAGATACATGAAGATGTAAATAATCTTATTTTAGAAAATAAACCTAACTTTATAATATGTACTTTACCTTTATGTGCCAAAATTATTTCTGAATACAAGGAAAAAACAAGCTCTTCTATACCATTAATTACTTGTATTACGGATATTAGTACACATAAGGAATGGCAATCTTCTTATGTTGACAATTATTTTGTACCAACAAGTGATATAAAAGAACATTTGTTGAGAAACGGAATAAATAAATCAAATATTTTTGTAACAGGTATCCCAGTTAGAAGAGATTTTAAAAACATAGGAGATAAATTAGTTATAAATAATAATAAAAAAGTATTAATAATGGGAGGAGGACTTGGATTACTACCTGATATAGATAGATTCATTGGTAAATTAAGTAGTATATCTAATGTTGAAATAACAATTATCACAGGAAAGAATAAAAAAGCCTTCAAATATTTAAAAGAAAATTTTAGATCAATAAATGTTGTAGGATACACTGAAAAGGTAAATGAATATATGAAAGAAGCCGATTTAATTATAACTAAAGCTGGAGGAATTACTTTATTTGAAGCTATTCATAGCCAAACCCCACTATTTGTTATTAATCCTTTTTTAGAGCAAGAGAAGAAAAATGCAGCTTTTATTGAAGAAAAAGAAATTGGTAAAATAGCATGGGGAAATTCAGAAGATTATTTGAGAGAGCTTGAAAATTTATTAACTACAGAGGAAACTTTAAATAAAATGTCAATCAATATATCTAAAGCAAAAAAAGAAATTATTGAAGTAGATACTTCAATAATAGTTAAGGAACTATACAAAGGGGTGATGGCTTAATATGCATTTGATACTTATTCTAATAATTATAATTATTAGTTATAGTATTTTACCTACTATGATTTTAAAAATTTATTGGTATATAAAGTCATATAAAATGGGAAAAGAAAAGGTAGTTTTCTTAACTTTTGATGATGGACCTAGTAGTGAATATACGCCGGAATTATTAGATTTATTAAAAGAATTCAATATTAAAGCAAGTTTTTTTGTAGTAACGGATTTTGCAAAAGAAAATATTAATTTAATAAAACGAATGAAACTAGAAGGGCACGATATTGGAGTACATTCTTGTAGTCATGAAAATTCAATTTATAGAGGATGGAAGTACACTTCTAGAGATTTATCTGAATCTGTTAAGGTTATGGAAGAAATGAATGTTAGGATTTTAGGATATAGACCACCTTGGGGGCATTTAAATATTTTTACATTATATATGATTAAAAAATTGAAATTAAAATTAATTTTATGGGGAGCAATGGCACAAGATTGGAAGGCTAATACTACAGTTGAGGAAATAAGCAGAAAAATTATTAATAAAATAGATAAAGGGAATTTAATACTTTGTTTGCATGATGGTAGAGGAGAAAAAAAAGCACCAGAAAGAACTATTGAGGCATTAAGAAAAACAATTCCTATTTTAATTAAGAAAGGTTATAAGTTTAAAAGCTTAGGTGAGTACTATGAGTCAATATATAAATAAAAAGAAGACATCATTATATTTGCTTGTACTCATTGTTATAACTTTTTTTATTTATTTAACTATATTTAAGAATCAGGATTTTAGTAAAATCGCTGAAGTTATAGCTTCGGCAAATCCAATTATTATAATATGTGCAACTTCGCTAATAATTTTATTTATATTTTGTGAAGCATTTAATATTAATTTGCTTTTAAATTCAATGAATTATAATATATCTTTCCTTAATTCTATTAAATATGCTATTACAGGATTTTTTTATAGTTCAATAACACCATCTTCTACAGGTGGTCAACCAATGCAGCTTTATAAGATGAAAAGGGATGGAATAAATTTATCTCATGGTACTCTTGTTTTATTAGTAGAGTTAGCATGTTTTCAAACAGTTACATTAATACTTGGAGGCACTTCTCTCATATGGGCTAGTATGACTAATATACAAATTACTAGTTTTATAAAATTTCTTGCAGTTTTAGGGTTCTTCATTAATATTTTAATAGTTATAAGTATATGGATAAGTATTTTTTCGAAGAGTTTTTCAGAAAAGGTGTACGGTTTTATATGCTTTTTAGTAAATAAACTCTTTTTTATTAGTGAAATTAAAAAAGAAAAAATTATTTATTCTTTAAAATCTAGTTTAAAGAAATATAATGAATGTGCTGAGTTTTTAAAGAAACAGCCAATTTTATTTTTAAAGTGTTTATCTATTACAACTATACAAGTAGTTGGATTATTTAGTATTCCATATGTGGTATATTTAGCATTAAATGAAAAAGGTACATCTTTTATAAGTATGTTTATTATACAAAGTATTGTGTATTTAGCATCCTCTTTTATTCCCATGCCAGGAGCAGCAGGAATAAGTGAAAATAATTATATAAGTCTTTTTTCTAAAATTTATCCTATAGGAGTATTAAATAGTGCAGTATTACTTACTAGAGTTGTTAATTTTTATCTTCCCCTTATAATAACATTTATAGCACTTTTAGGTATAGAAATAGCATCTAAAAAAAGATAAGTTTAAAGAATATATAATAAAAATGGATTAGTGAGTTTACTAATCCATTTTTATTAATTTCAATACTTAAATTAGGTTTATAGTCTAATATTTTATTAAAAATTAAGCCAAACATTATGATAATATTACATTTTTATTAGGATAAAGTCATAATATTTTTTATAAACACATATACAAAATTGAATATAATTATTGGTAATAGCAAGTTGAGTAAATAATTTTATATATATTATTAAATAAAACTATAAAAATAATGTTTTTATAAAAAAGGAAAGAAATTTAATTGCAAGATTTAAGGAAAATATTGACAAAAAGCTAATTCCTTTATAAAATGTGGTTATAAAGACAAGGAAAGGTGTAAATATGCTTAATTTAATTAATAGACGGAAAACTCCTAATAAAATAAGAGGTTTTAATAGTAAAAACAAGGATATTAGAGGATTAATAGTAGTAGTATCATTAGTTATAATACTTAATTTTTGTATAAATTTAGCATATCTTATTGCTAAAGCTAATCATGAATGTAATCATGATAGATGTGATATATGCTTACAAATAAAGCATATTGTAAAAGCAATGGATCAAACTAAAAATCCCATTGATATAGTTTCACCTATAATGTTTTTATGTTTATTAATTTTATTTTTATGTAATCTTAAAGTTAAGCAAATTATAATACAACCAACATTAGTTTCCTTAAAAGTCCGGCTAGATAGGTAAATCGCTTTTAAATTGTATTTTGATATTAATAAAAAACAATTTAAAAGGAGTTAAAGTAATGATAAAAATAAAAGCTGTTTATAAGAATTTTGGAAATGAAATTATAAGTTTTAATGATATAGTATTTGAAGATAATAAATCATATATAATATTAGGGCCTTCAGGTTGCGGTAAATCAACATTACTAAATTTGTTAAGTGGAAATATAAAAGCTGACAATGGAAGTATTCAAGTTAATACTAAAAATTATAGTTATAAATTAGAAGATTTATCTTATGAAAAATTACAAGAGTATAGAAGGAATAATATTAGTTATGTATCTCAAGAATTTAATTTATTTGATAACTTTACAGTCTATGATAACTTAAATATTATTAATGAAATTAAACCTACAAAAATAGCAATAGAAAAAGCTATAAAACTTGTTGGATTAACAAATAAATTAAAACAAAAAGTACGTACTCTATCAGGAGGAGAAAAACAAAGAGTATGTATTGCAAGAGCATTATTGCAAGGGGGAGACATAATTTTATGTGATGAACCAACTGCTTCACTAAATCAAGGATTAGCTAATGATATTATTAAGCTTATTATTGAATTACAAAAGAAAACTAAAAGCAGTTTATTAGTGGTAACTCATGATGAGCGCTTAATAGAAAATTTTGATGAAGTTATTTATTATGAAGACTTTATTAAAGTAGATCTAGGAGGTGCTAAGTAATGATTAGGTATTCTATAAAATCTTTAACTAATAAGAAAACAATAAGTATTTTGTTTAGTATAGCGGTATGTATAGCAGTGTCTATAAGTAAGTTAGCTATTAATATTAGCTCTCAGATAGAAGAGGGATTTTATCAAGCAGATAAAAAATATGACATAATAATAGGGGCTAAGGGTAGTAAAACTCAATTAATAATGTCTAGTTTATTTTTCTCAGATGATCCTCTTGGACAAATAGATAAAGATTATTTAGATGAAATATCTAAAAAATATAAAGTAAATAAAATAGTACCTTTAGCAATGGCTGACTCTTATAAAGGTAATAGAGTAATTGGGACAACAATAGATTTATTAGATAATTATAATTTTGAAAAAGGAAATATATTTTCAAAGGATTTTGATATTGTTATAGGAAGTAATATTGCAGAAAGATATAATCTTTCAATAGGAGATAAGTTAATAACATCACATGGCACAAGTGAAATGGCAGAGGAGCATCATAATTCACCTTATACAGTTACTGGAATACTGAAAAAAACTAATACATCATATGATAATACATGTTTTACAACAGTAGGAAGTGTTTGGAATGCTCATAAAGATCATCATCATGAAGAGGAAGATAAGGATGAGCATCAAGATGAACATGATGACGAACATGAACACATAGATGGAGAGAAACATGAACATCATATGGGATACACAGCTCTCTTAATAAAAACAGGAAATTTAGCCATAGCAAATGATATAGAAATTAGTTTGAAAGAAGATTTGAAGGTACAAGCTATAAATACAACTAAAGTATTAAGGAGTTTAGTTGGTAATATAGATATGAGTAAGCAAGTTGCTTTGTTATTATGTGGCATAATAGTAGTATTAGCTGTAATTTTAACTTGTGTAATGAGTTTTTTCATGCTAGTTAATTCTAAAAAGGATATAGAAATACTTAAATTTCTAGGAATGAAAAAAGGCAAGATATTTACTTATATAATTTCTCAAATAGTTATGTTAATAGTTATAAGTATAGGAATCTCTGTAATAATAAATAGTTGGGTGTTAAGTATTGCAAATAATATATCATCTAAGCTAGGAATTATCCTAGATGTATCTAAAAAGTATCCTCAAGAGTTTTATATAACATTAGTATATATAATTATAATAATAGTTTCCACTTTAATATATACTTATGTTTTAACTAAAGGGGAGGATAATAAATAATGAAAAAACTTATTTTGCTAATAGTAAGTGCACTTATTTTATTAGTTGGATGTTCTAAGATGACATTAAAAGATTTCAGCAATGAAAGTTCAAGTGATATAAAAAGAATAAGATTTAAAGACACAGTTGAAATCAAAGATTTACGTAAGTTAGATGGGAAAAAAATAAAGATAATAGGATTTATGGCAAATAGTTCACCATTAGATAAATCTATGATATATTTAATGAATTTACCTTATCATAATTGCGTTTATTGTGTACCTAATACAAATAAACTGATTAATACAATGGCTGTTTATCCTAAACAAGGAGAGAATATAGAGTTTACAGAAGTACCAATAGAAGTAGTTGGTACATTAAAGTTTGAAAATATAACTGATGAAACTGGTTATTCATATGAATATAGATTAGTTGATTCAGAAATAAAACCGGCAGATATAAAGTCTATGGATGAATCAGTTAAAATATATACTGATTTAGTTAATAAAGGTTTTGTAACGAAGATTAATAAAATAATTTCAGAGGCAAATAGTATTATTTATTATGACAAGCAATGGGGAAGTTTAGCAGATGTTGAGCCTATTCCAGAAGAATATATAAAAGAATTGGAAAATATGTTTGAAGTGGTAGATAAAGCTAAATATCAAGATATTATAAGTGTAGTTGAGAAATTAAAAAAATTAGTTAAAAATATAAATGATATTTTGAAATCTAAAGAATATTATAAAATGGAACAACTTGAAAATAGAGATTATGAGATATTTTATAAAGTAAATGATTGGTTAATGAAAGTAGAGATGTAAAAGCAATTAGTATTTATAGCCCTGAGTTTTATCAGGGCTATTTTTATTCTTTATAAAATTATATAATTATACCTCATTACAATAAAGAATCCAACGATAATAAAAATTTTTAAATGATTTGCCTAATTTAACTCGATATAATGTATTTTCTAAATAAAAGGATATAGGAGTTTTTCTACTTGTAAATTCAAAATATTGGTTTTGCTTATTACAATATTTTGATATATATTCACAAATCTCTTGAGAGTTATTTGGTTTCTCATTTAAATTTATAACAAAGCATTTTTTCATAATAGATACCTCTTTAAATTTATTTCTAAATAAATTTCTTTACTTTAATATACTTTTTAAACAAATTATTTATTACATTATACCATAATTTAACAGAAATAAAAATTATATATAGCCACTAAAGGTAAATATATAATTATGTACTTTGTTGTAATAAAAATATTTCTGTATTAATAAAAAATAAGGTTAATAAAAATTACGAGCTAATAAGTAAAATAATATATAATTTTATAATATTTACAAAAAACAATATTGTTATAAAGTTTAACAATATAGCTAAAGATAGAGAATGAATTTTTAATTATAATTAAAGTTAATACCCATATTTAATTATAAAAAGAATTTGTTAAGTAGTTATGAAAAAATAGCTTGATTTTTCATAGAATTACTTGGTCTTTGAAAATTATATAAGTTTGAATGTTTTATTGTATGGCAAATAAGCCTACAATAGCATTGATTTTTTGCAGGTTAATCAAAGGTATTAAATTTAATTAAGATGCTGAAAACCAAGAGTTTTTAGCAAAGCTATCGCTGGCGAAGCCGGCAACTTCTGCTGGAGTACAGTTATTTAATGATCCATGTGGTCTAATAAAGTTATAGTGAAAGATAAATAAATATATAAGGTTATTAGCTTTCTGAAAAGAGTTGAATCCTTTCTTGGTTTTATACCAGGCTTTAAATGTTTTATTAAATGATTCAATTAAATTATTATTTATATCACTAGACATTGGAGCTACAGGAATATGAGTTGTATTGGGCAATAGCGTAGCCACGGCTTCATTATATGAAGGTAATCTATCAGTTATAAAACTAACTGGTTCACCAAATTTTTTAGCTTCATTTACCAATATGTACGCTGAATCAGAACTTCTGGATTTAGTTAAATGAAATGCTAAAATAAATCTAGTTTCTGAATCAATAGCTAACCAAAGGTAGTATCTTTCACTATTAATAAATACTACTGTTTCATCAGCGTGCCAATCGTCAGATTGTAGGTTTAAACTAGCTTTAAATTTATCAGCCTTTTGTTTAAAGAAAGGTGCAAATTTATTAGTCCAACTCGCTATCGTAACATGAGATACCTTAATTCCAGAGTTAATCATCAATAATTGAGAAATAGCCCTTGTTGATGAATTATTTAAAAAATATAGTGTTAATGCAGTTAATATTACATGTAGTGGAAAACGCATTCCTTTCATAGAAAGGGAGCCCGTAATCAATTCATTAGAGGCTATATCAATATTTGTAGTATGATGTTTAACTATTATGTGATTACATTTCTTATTACCACATTTATAGCGATTGTAGTGCTTATATTCATGATGAAGGAATGTAGCTTTATTACATTTAGGACATCTAGGGTATTTAGATTTTATCGGATTGCTGACGGAGTCAGGAGCAAATTGACGTTTACACTTTTTACATTGATATTTTTGATTAGCCTGCTTATCTAAACCAAATTTATATAGTTTATTAGAATGGCAGCCAGGACATTTTATATTAGCTTTGTTCATTGTTCTTTTCTCCTTTTCTAGGGGAATATTATTTAGTATTGCAAACCTATTGTATTTCCTTGGGTTGAGAAGAGCAATGTTCATATAACTTAACAGATCGATAAAAAGATTCTGATTATAATATATTAGCTAAAAAAGATGAAACAAATAGTGATGAAAATATAGAATTTACTACACCTAAAAATGGAAAGTATATAATTAGAGTTGCTGGTAAAAATGCAAGTGGTAAATTTGACGTAGAAATAGATGCAGCAGATGCTATAGAAGTTATTAACAAAGAGTTTTTTGATTAAATGATAAAAAATCTCCTAGACTTAATAAGGTTTAGGGGATTTTATTTTGAATTTAAGAGAATAATATTATTACATTTCAATTTCAAGGAGTAAGTAAAATGAATATTAAGGAGTTTGTTTTATTTAAGAAAAGGGAATTATTACAGTTTTGCATTTATAGATTAATTTTTGGAATTAGTTATAGCTTTATGATACCTGCAATACCTTTATTTTTTAATTCCATAGGTATAGCGACTACTATGATAGGTGTAGTTATGTCTTTATATGGAGTTAGTAAGGCATTAGCTCAGATTCCTTTTGGATTTGTGTCAGACAAAATAGGAGATAAATTATTACTTATAATAGCTGTAGGATTAATGGCGTTTATACCTATGGGATATGTATTTTTTAATACTCAATTATTAGTTAGTGGGGTATATGTATTACAAGGAGCTATTTTAGGAATGGCAGCACCAGCTACTGTTTCTATATTGGCAAGGTCTTTAGATGAAAGTAAAAGAGGAGAGTGTACTGGATTTGCATCGGCAGTTTTTACTCTTGGTGGAGGAATTGGAGCTGCTATAGCAGGTTTTATCATATCTAAGTTTGGTAATTATAATACAGTCTTTTACATAACATCTATTGGTATATTATTAACATTCCTGTTTATAATTTTTAGAATTAAAAAATCTAATATTTCAGGTAGTAATAAAAAGAGCAATAAAAAAGGAATTAAATTAATAATTAATGATATAAAAAAATATAAACTTGGCTACAAAATTGTATTATTAAGCTTTATTGCTATGCTTGGGGATTTTATATATGGATGTGTAGTTTCCATATTCCCTTTCTATGGAAAAGAGGTGTTGGGAGCATCAGTTGGGTATATTTCAATAATAATTTCTCTTTACTTATTTATTTTTGGCTTTGGGGCACCTTTAGCAGGGTGGGTTAGCGATAAGATAGGAAATAAAAAGCAATTATATTTATCTTTTATAGTTATGAATTTAACTTTATTTACTTTATATTTAATAAGAACTAAGATTTTATTTGCAGCTATTATTATAGTTTATTTTTTAGGAGCAACTTTTTTAAATGCATCTCTTCAAAGTTTACTTTCAGAATTTGGAGAAAATGAAAATATAAAAGGTATAGTATTTGGTGTGGTAGGAGCATCAGAATCTATAGGATATGCTATAGGGCCAATTGCATCCGCATACATATATGAATTAAATAAAAATTGGTTATTTTTAGGACTATTGATTGTTTCAATATTAGTTTTAGGAATATATCACTTCCTACATAAAAAAGCGCAAATAAATTAATTTTTGGAAAATAAATCCTGGATTATCTTTTTAATATGAGAAAATAACATTATAATAAATATTATAATGTTATTTTTTTATATATTAATTTAAAAAAATAATATTATTTAAAATGGGAAAGCTAATGAAAAAGTAAATTTATAAAGAAAATAATAATATACATATTAAAAATAAATAGGATGCAAAAGGAGGTAATTAGTGAATATTATTTTTGAGGTTTTTAATTTATATAAAGAGAGGTTTGACTTTTTTTTAGAACTATTAATTCAACATATAGTTTTGTCTTTTATAGCTATAATTATTATTACCATACTTGGTATGGCTATAGGTATTTATATAACTAAAAGTAAAAAAATAGCGGATATTGTATTAGGTACAGTTAATTTCTTATATACAATACCGTCTATTGCTTTATTTGGTTTTTTAGTTGCAATAAGTGGAATTGGAAATGTAACAGCATTAATTGCTCTTGTTATATACGGATTAATGCCTATTATAAAAAATACTTATGCAGGTATTAATGAAGTAGATGCTCAAATAGTAGAATCAGCAATTGCAATGGGAAGTACTAAAAGTCAGTTATTATGGAAGGTAAAAGTTCCATTGGCTCTTCCGGTAATTATTACAGGATTTAGGACTATGGTAGTAATGACTATAGCTCTTGGAGGAATAGCTTCATTTATAGGGGCAGGAGGACTTGGCGTTGCAATATGGAGAGGGATTACTACTAATAATCCAGCTATGACTATAGCAGGGAGTTTGCTTGTAGCTATACTTTCTGTATTATCAGATTTTCTTATTGGAAAATTAGATATTAAGGTTAGTAATAGAGTCAATGGAATTAGAGATAAGAATAAAGTTAGTAAAAAGAATTTAATAATTGGAACAGCTATATTTGCTAGTATATGCATAATAATTGGAATACTAGAATTTACAACTACAGGTAGTAAGGTTGTTGTTGCATCTAAACCGCAAACAGAAGGTTATATTTTAGCGGAGATGATAAGTCAGTTAATAGAAGAAAATACAGATATTAATGTTGAAAGAAAGTTTGGTATAGGTGGAGGAACATCTAATATTCATCCAGCAATGCTTAAAGGAGAAATAGATATTTATCCAGAATATACGGGAACAGCAAGATTATTTGTTTTAAAGAAAGATATAATTGAAGATAAAGATGAGTTATATAAGTCAGTTAAAGAAGATTATATGAAAGAATATAATATAAATTGGCTTGGAACTTATGGATTTAATAATACATTTACACTTGCTTTGAAGAAGGAGCTAGCAAAAAAGCTTGAAGTAGAGAGTTTTTCAGATTTAGCCAATATAAGTAGCGAGTTAGCTATAGGTTCTGAATATGACTTTTATGAAAGAGAAGACGGATATAAAGGTTTAGAAAAAATTTATGGATTTAAATTTAAAAATAAAAAGGACATTGATATAGGTTTAAAATATGAAGCTATAAGTAAGGATAAAGTTGATGTTATAAATGCATTTTCAACAGATGCTCTTATAAAGGAGTATGATCTTAAATTATTACATGATGATAAAGGATTTTTCCCATCATATTATGGGGCTACTTTAATAAGACAAGAAATTTTAGATAAATATCCTGAATTGGAATCTATTCTTAGAAAACTAGATAATGAAATAAATAATGAAGAAATGATTGATTTAAATTATGAAGTTGATAAAGAAGGAAAAGAACCTAAAGCTGTGGCTAGAGAATTCTTAAAGAGAAAGGGACTATTATAAGTAAAAGGTGGTGCCAGTATGGAAGTCATAAGGTTTAAAAATATAAAGAAGTCATATGAAAAAGGCAGAGTAATAATAGATGATTTAAGTTTTACTATAGAAAGTGGTGAGTTTGTCACTTTAGTAGGAAAATCTGGCTGCGGAAAAACTACTTTGCTTAAACTAATTAATGGAATTATAAAAGCTGATGAAGGAAATGTAATAGTTGAGGGAAAGGAAATAAGTCAATGGGATATTATAGAATTAAGAAGAAACATAGGATATGTAATTCAACAAATAGGACTGTTTCCACATATGAGTATAGGGGATAATATAGCTTATGTATTAAATATAAAGAAGACATCAAAAGAAGAGGTAGACAAGAGGGTTAGAGAATTAATAAATATAGTAGGAATTAGTGAGGATTATTTGAAAAAATATCCAAGAGAGCTAAGTGGTGGGCAAAAGCAAAGAATAGGTGTAGCTAGAGCTCTTGCATCTAATCCTGATATTATTCTTATGGACGAACCTTTTGGTGCTGTAGACGAAATAACAAGAAAAAGCTTACAAGAAGAAATTAAAAAAATTCATAAGGAATTAAAGAAAACAATAATATTTGTAACTCATGATATAGAAGAGGCATTAAAACTTGGAACAAAAGTAGTAGTTTTGGATAAAGGTAAAATAGTTCAATATGGCACAGCAAAGGATATGGTGTTCAATGTTAAAAATGAATTTGTTAAGGATTTGTTTGGAATAAAAAACTTTTCATCATATCTAAGTTTTACAAAGTTATCTGAAGTAGTACAACCGATATCAGATGATAGAAAAGAATATTATGAAAAGATGTATAGGGATAAAGAACTACCGATACTAATAGATGATTATACAGTAATGGAAGCAATAAAGGTGCTTTTTGAAAATAAATATGATAAAGCATTAGTAAAAAATAAGCAAAATGTAGTTGTTGGGCAATTTTCCATAGGTGAAAATTATTTTTAATATATAGGATTTAGTAGATATTAAAAGGGGAATGGTTTATTGATATTTGCACAGAATTTTAAGGAATAAAATAATATACTATATGGAAACTTATTAAGAGCTGACTATATATTAATAAATAATATTAGGAGGATTTAAAATGAGTAAATTAAAAGGAAAAGTTGCAATTGTAACTGGTGGAGGAAAAGGAATTGGATATGGAGTAGCATCTGCTTTTGCAAATGAAGGTGCAAACATAGTTATAACAGGGAGAACTTTATCTACATTAGAAGAGGCAAAGGGAAAATTAGAAAAGCAGTATAATATAAAAGTTTTACCTGTAGTTGGGGATGGATCGGATGAAGAAGCTGTAAAAAATGTTGTAAATGAAACAATAAAAACCTTCGGTAAATTAGATATATTAGTAAATAATGCACAAGTATCAAAATCAGGAGTATTACTAGTAGATCATAGTAAAGAAGATTTTGATCTTGCAATTTATTCGGGGTTATATGCTACATTTAACTATATGAAATATTCATTTCCATATCTAAAAGAAGGTCCAGGGAAAGTAATAAATTTTGCATCAGGCGCAGGAATCTCAGGAAGACCAGGACAATCTTCTTATGCAGCCGCAAAGGAAGGAATTAGAGGTTTATCTAGAGTTGCAGCAACAGAGTGGGGGGAATATGGAATAAATGTAAATGTAGTTTGTCCATTAGCCATGACACCAGGACTAGAAAAATGGAAACAAGAATATCCAGAAATGTATGCTGCAAATGTTAAAAGTATTCCATTAGGAAGGTTTGGAGATGCCACTAAAGATATAGGAAGGGTATGTGTATTTTTAGCAAGTGATGATTCTAGCTATATTACAGGTGAAACTATATCAGTTCAAGGTGGATCAGGAATGAGACCATAAATTATATTATCATTACTTTGTATAAGCATATTATTATATGGATTAGGTATAATTATTTTGTCAAAAAGAGACTTACCTTTATGATAATATAAGTTAGAACTTATTAAAAATATAATTATTAGTTTGGAGTATAAAAAATACCGTAATTTAATAGTTAAATTACGGTATTTTACGTATAGTATATTTTATAATAGAATTTTGAATTGTTTAAAAGATTTAAATACGTATATTGAATTATTTAAATCTCATTGAAAAATAAATTACTAGTATTATATTGAACTGACGGAACAAGTTCGTAATATGAAGAATTTATAAATCTATGAAATTCATTTAAAAAATTTATAAATTCATAATCATAATTAGATTCAAAAGTATTTTCATTTAAAATATTTAATGGTTTAACTTCTGAGTTTATTTCAGGTTCAACAGAAGAATTAACCATAGTATTAAATTCTGAGAGAGTGTAAAATAGTCTGTGTAAACTTCAGAAAATGATATAATAAATTATCAATTATGGAGGGAACACAGACTATGTCATTTTCAAAGAAAGAATTAATAAAAATATTAGCAAAGGATCCAAATATTAAAACAGCTGAAGATATTCAAAATGTTTTAAAAGACTTATTTGGAGGAATGCTTCAGCAAATGCTGGAAGCCGAATTAGATAATCATCTTGGATATGAGAAACATGATTACCAAAATAAAAACACAACTAATAGCCGTAATGGCAAGAGCCGAAAAACTATGAAATCCAATCTTGGCTACTTCGACTTAGATGTTCCAAGAGATAGAGAAGGTTCTTTTGAGCCTGAAATAGTAAAAAAACATCAAACTGATGTTTCACATTTAGAAAGCTCAATAATTGGGATGTATGCTAAGGGAATGACTACAAGAGATATAGCATCACAAGTAAATGAAATATACGGAATGGACATATCACCAACATTAGTTTCTAATATAACAGATAAAGTAATTCCAATGATTAGAGAATGGCAAAGCCGTCCGTTGGAAACAGTATATCCTATAGTATTTATGGATGCTATTCACTTTAAAGTGAGAAAAGATAACACCGTTGTTTCGAAAGCAGCCTACGCTGCGATTGGAGTAAATATTGAAGGAAAAAAAGATGTTCTTGGTATATGGATAGGAGCATCAGAGTCATCAAAATATTGGTTGCTTGTTCTGAATGAGTTAAAAAATAGAGGCGTAAAAGATATACTAATTGCTTCAGTTGATGGGTTAGTAGGGTTTAACGAAGCCATTAGAGCTGTTTATCCGAACACTGAAATTCAAAGATGTATTATTCATCAAATAAGAAATTCAAGTAAATACTTATCTTATAAGGATTTAAAAGCTTTCAATGCAGATTTAAAACTAGTTTACACCGCTTCTACTGAGGAGGTCGCATTAGCGGAATTAGATAGATTAGAAGAAAAATGGGGAGAAAAATACTTAATAGCAGTAAGGTCTTGGAGAAATAACTGGAATGAGTTATCAACATTCTTTAAATATCCACCAGAGATTAGAAAAATAATATATACAACTAATGCAATGGAAAGTTATAATCGTCAACTGAGAAAAGTTACTAAAACTAAATCTATATTTCCGAATGATGAATCATTAATGAAGATTTTATACCTTGCTACCGTTGATATAACAAAGAAATGGACCCAATCAATACGAGGATGGGCTCAAATTTTAGCTCAACTATCAATCTTCTTCGAAGGTCGTTTAGACGACCAGTTGTTCTAAAAAATATTTAGTCTAACTCTTATTAAAGTGCAGATTATTATGTAAAATTTATCAATTAAAGAAAAATAAAGGTTGGATGTTGTATTAACCTTTCCAACCTTTAAAATAAAACTAAATTTTCTAAAGTTTACACAAAAATATTGACAGACTCAATTCTGAAGTGCTTGTATCTATAGTATAGTTATTTTCATTAAAATCCGGATTAATAGTAGTTTCTTCATTATTTTCTGAATTAACTTTTTCAACATAAAAATTATCATTTATACAAGTTAGATACTCGCTAACTTTAGGGTCTTTTATTTGAGGTTTTATTGTGTAAGTAAATTGGTCGTTAGTTTCAAAACCAGATAAAATTTCACCTTGGTAATTATTATAAATGCTTTGAGTCATATTTCTAGCAACAGCTATTCTTCTAGATGTTATTTTATATTGATTTATTCCAAAACGATTATCTAAGGCTTTTTGTGCTAAATATTGTAGTTGTTTTGAGTCAAGTTTTGAATCGGTAGTAAATCCTTCTAAATCCTCTTCATGGAAGAAACTTAACCTTTTATAACCACCATCTTCTAATTTTTCATAGAAAAAAGCTGAATATACCACTTTAATGTCATATTCTAAATCAGATGGAATCTCAAGCTTAGGATATTCAGAAATTATTACATCGCCATTTATTGCATAAACCTCATCATTGTTTAATCCATCAATTTTAGGTAAATGAATATCTTCATTATTTTTTAATTTTATGTACGTTTCACTAAAGCCTTCTCTTAACTCAACATTATCTGAAAATCCTTCAACCTTAAATTTATTATACCCAGCTATTTCATTTACGGATTCTTGAATAATTTCTATAACTCTAGAATATTTTAATGTACCGCCTGGTTGTACACTTAAATCCACAAAAGGTATAAATAGAATTTCCTTATTTGTTTTAGAATCAACCCCATTTACGGAAATTGATAGAAGTGTGGTTTGCTCTTTGTTACCTGAAGAAACTTTAAAATCTTCTGCATTAGTAATGTTTCCTTTAAAAAATAATAAAAATAAGCTAAACATTAATACAAATATTGGTTTTTGTAATTTTAACATTATTATCCCCCTTTTATTATAATAATTAATATAATTATATAATAAAAAATGGTAAAAAATCAATATTTAAATATAAATTTAATTTAACTAAAAAAAACTACAAATTAATTCAAAATTATTACTGAAAAATTGTTTATTTTATAGTAAAAGTTTAATATTAATAAAAAATATTGAAAAATATCCGTGAGTAATAGGACTTAGTGTTATATCTGAATAATAGATTTTTAATATACTGAAAACCCTCTGTTAAAAAACAGAGGGTTTTTATAGAATCTATATATAATATTTAAAAGTTGTAATTAGAACTAAATATAAATGATTTATCAAAATATAGAAAAATCTTTTTGTTTAGATGGAACTGGTATAGTTAATGTAACCATGAATGTATTATTTATAGCATCATAGTCCCAAATCATAGTTCCAAAATATTTTTTTAAAGATTTTTCAATATTTTTAATACCATATCCGTGGTGATCGATTCCTTCTTTTATAGTAGCTAATTTATTATTTATTATAATAGGTTTTTTATCACAACTATTAGTAACTTTCATAACAATAAAGTTTTCATTAAAACAGTGGATCTTTAGAAATATATCTTTATTTTTACTATTTATACAACTTTCTATAGAATTATCTAACAAATTACCTATTATAGTACATATATCTTTGTTTTGGATAAAATCTAAATTAAAAGGTTGAACTTCATATTTAAAATTAATATTGTGTTTTTTTATTAAATAAATTTTTTCATTTAAAATAATATCTATTATTTTATTATTTGTTATTACAATATTAGATAATTTTCCTATATCATTATTAATACTTTCTATGTATTCTACCACTTTTGAAATATTATCAAGTTCAGCTAATGCTTTTATAGAACTCATATGATTTTTCATATCATGAATAATTTCATTAGTTTTATCATACTTACGTTCTAATATATTATAATGCTGATTTGTAATATCATTTTTTTGTTTCATTAGTGCAAACTCATGTATATTTATTAAATTTAATAATAAAAAGCCTATTATTCCAGAGGTAATAAAGCATAGGATACCTACAAGAATTGTTATACTTATTTGTAAAATCATATCTTTTTTAAATTTCACGGTTTCTTTATTTATTAAATCTTCTAAGTCATCTAGATAATCTCCAGAGCATATAATCCAATTATATTTAGGATATAACTTACCATATGATAATTTATGAGAAATACAAGTACAATTTTTTTTCTTAAAATAATAGTCATGAAATACTTCGCCATTAGCTTTTATACCTTCTAATTCTGTTAAATAAGGTAGGTTATTTTTTATATCTGGAGTATTAGTAGATAACATTTCGCCTTCAGTTTCAATAAGGTTAGGATGTACTAATCTTATTGCATAATTGTCTCCACCTTCATAATTAAGTATTTTATTAATCCATATATAAGAATTATTATTTAAATCTATCTTACGAATTCTATCTTTTATTATTTCTTGCACCTTTTCTTCTATAGACTTATCGGAAATACAAAATGCTATGATTTTACTATCATTTATTAATTTATATCTATTTAGCTTATAGGTATTTATATAAGTTAAAAAATCATTTTCTGTTAAAATTGTATCAGTATTTAGTTTAGAGTCAGAAGTATATATTAATTTATTAGAAATGTTGTCCCAAATAAATATATTCATTTCAGGATTAACTTTAAGAATTTTAGAAGTTACTAAAGTTATATTATCAAAATTTAATAAATTTTCATCAATACTTATACTATCTAATATTTTAATACTATCTTTTATAATATAATCTCGTTCAATATCTATTTCTTGAACTGTTTTATTGACTATTTCTTTTAGGCTATTTTTTTTGAATTCAATTGATGTAGAGGCTAATTCTTTTAAATTATTTTTATAAATTGATTTTATTGTAGTTATATATCTAAATGATAGAAATATTATAATTAACATACATATTAAAATGAGAGAAAAGTATTTTATTTTTAACTTTTTTTGTATCATAGTAGTGTTACTTTAAAAGAATATAAATAGTGTAACAATTATTTATAACCTTGATAAGAAGTTCATAAAGTCTTTCTTAAAACTTTTAAATTTTCTTTGAGAAGCATATATAGTATCACCATTACAAAGTACCACATTATTTTTATTTAGTTCCTTAACATAATTTAAATTAACTAAAAAACTATTATGTGGGTTAGAAAAGCCTAATGGAGAAAGCATATCATTCCAATATTTTAATTTATTAGTACTTGTATATATATCAGAGTTAGTATGAATAAGCACTTTTCTATCTAAAATCTCTAAATATAGAATATCAGATATTGATATTTTTTTTATAGTACCATTTGAGTCTATAGGAATGAAAATTTTACTTTTATTTAATTCATTTATTAATTCTTTTATTTCATTATAAAATGAATCAGCATTTAAAGGCTTTAATATATATCTGAAAGCATTTACTGTATATCCATCTGACCAATGACTTTCTAATGCAGTTAAAAATATAATTTTTATTGATTTATTTACTTCTCTAATTATTTTTGCAACTTCTATACCAGTTAAGTTTCCCATTTTAATATCTAAAATTATAATATCATAACTATTAAAACCATGTTCCAATAGGTCTTCACCCGTAGAAAACATATCAATATTAATCTTAATATTTTCATCAATTGAAAATTTTTTTAGTATATTGTTTAAAGAATCTAATTGAATTGAATTATCTTCACAAATAGCTATGCTATACATAGTAGATACTCCTTGTTAATAAATATTAATTATAATTTATTTTATGTTTTTAATTATATTATATATTTAAACATTACTTTTGCAATTACTTTGTATAATATATGCCTAAATATACATTATCGACAAAAAAAAGGAACTTTAATAATCATTTTTGTAGAAAAAAATATCATTTTCGTATAAATTATTGATAATATAAATCAAATGGTGTATTAAATTAGTGTAGGGATAAGGTATCTAAAGCTATTAAAAGTAGTAATATTTATATCTGAAAAAAATAAATATAAAAAACAGATAGCTTAGATAAGATGTTAGAATTTCTAGTTTATTTCTTATGCTAATTTGATTGTATTATTAATTTCATTTTTTGGGGAACAGAGAACTTTATAAAGCTAATGAAAATGCTTTGAAGGATAAAATTAATGTATTGTAATTAAATTGTAGATATCTTAGAACTTTAAATTAAGGGAACTTTACAAAAAAGAAGTTGAAAAATATTTAAAGCAAAATGCTAAATAAAAAGGGGGATAACAATAGATCAAGGGGGCTAAATAAAATTATAAATAACATTGCTATATAAAAAGGATTATTTTTTAATGTGCGGATTTAAAGAAAAAATAATAAAAGTAAGCTGTTGTGGAATACTAAAGTTTATTAGTAGATACAAGAGGTGAGATATTTGGCTTACATAAACTTCAAAGAAGAGAGGGTTGCAACAAAGAAACAGTTGCATAAAAGACTTAAAAATAATAGCAAGTTATTTAAAAAAATGAGGGAAAGTAAAACTATATCTAATACATATACTCCTGACAAGGAATATAGTTATAAAGATTTTGATGATAAAATTTTTGGGGAACATCACATAAAGGGTGAGGAAAATTTTAAGGAAATATCAAATAAGGATATAGTTTGTTCTACTTTTAAAAACTGCATATTTGAGAACATAAAATTTAAAGACTGTAGATTTATAGGTTGTTATTTTATAAAATGTGAATTTAGCAGTGGTGGGGTAGCTTTTGAAAATTGTAGTTTTTTTAAGGAAGAAAGTGATAGTATTCCATCATTAAATAAAAATGATAATTTTTCATGTGATTTTAAGGATTGTAATATATATGGAAAATTTCTTAATTGTATAATGAGTTTTTCAATATTTGAAAATTGTAAAATTACTAATTCAAATTTTAATTTAAGTGATATGACAAGTTCTATAATTATAAATTCTGAATTTAAAATGACTATAATGGCAGATGTTGATTTAACAGGTGCCAAAATAATGAATACTTATATAGAGGATTTAGAGTTTAGAGATAAATATAAAAGTAAAATGGATGAAAAGACATTTATTGATAGTATAAAGCCTAGGAAAAAAGATAGAAGTGAATATGAAGGTCTTTATATGGTTTATGAAACTTTAGCCAACAAGTTTAAGGAGAATCAACTAAAAAATAATTTCGGAGAGTATTATTTTTTAGCACAAAGAATGCAATTTAAAACCTTAAAGCCTATACCTAAAATAATTTCATTTTTATCTTGGGTTACTTGTGGATATGGAGAAAGACCTTTATATGCAGTATACTCATCATTAGTAATAATTTTAATTTTTGCAGTTATTTATTTAATTCTTGGAATTGATATAGATGGACAATTAGTGAATTTTTATACTATAACTAATAATTTTAATTTATCAGAGCTTGTTGAATATTTAAATGAAGCTATTAATTTAAGTGTTGGAATGTTTGCGGGAGTCGGATTTAATAATGCGCAACCTACACCTAGTAATTTTATGACTACTAATATAGAAATGTTAGTAGGGGTTGCAATGATGGGGATTGGAATAGGTGCTATAACTAAAAAATTAATTAGATAATAATAGTAATTATAAGCTTATAAAAGCAATACAATTTATGGAAGAAAATTTACTAAAATGAAAATAATTGAGAAAAAAGAGTATTAAAGGAATTAAAACGTTTAATTAGTAGTTATATATAGCTTTATAGCTATTAATACAAAAATACACCACTTGTATTTCTTAATTTAAAGTCTTAAAATTAGAATGCATTTTAATGGACTAATATGCAAAAAATTAAAGAAAGTGTTAAATTAAAGAAATGGAGTGACACAATGTTAAAAGATTATAAAAATGACCTTGTTAATGAATTTAAAGGCTATAATCTTGTTAGTTTAAAGCGTGATTTAATGGCTGGAATAACTGTTACAGCAGTAGCATTACCTCTAGCATTAGCCTTTGGTGTTAGTTGTGGTGCTACAGCTGCAGCAGGACTTATTACAGCAATAATAGGTGGTTTAGTTATAGGCGCCTTATCAGGGGCATCTTTCCAAATATCTGGACCAACAGGAGCAATGAGTGCTATTTTACTTTTGCTTTTTCAAAAATATGGATTAAATGGTGTATGGATTGCAGGAGCTATAGCAGGAATTATATTGATTATAGCAGGTATATTTAAATTTGGAAAAATAGTTTCGTACATACCATCACCAGTTGTTACTGGATTTACATCAGGTATTGCTTTAATAATAGCAATAGGACAATTGGATAATTTTTTTGGAGTATCTACTAAGGGTGCAGAGTCAGCGGCAGGAAAAGTAATAGGCTTTTTGCAAGGACCTTTAACCCCAAACTGGTATGCAGTTTTACTTGGTGGATTAGTAGTAATAACTATGATAGTATGGCCTAAAAAGTGGAATGCTATAGTGCCTTCGTCATTGGTTGGATTAATAATTGCATTAGGTATAAATCTTATTTTTAAATTTCCAGTAGAAGTTATTGGTAATATTCCAAAGACATTATTTCTTGATGATAGATTAACTATAGGAGCTATAAATTTAGAAACTATAAAGGGATTAATAGTTCCATCAATAAGTATAGCAGCCCTTGCAATGATAGAAAGCTTACTTTGTGGAGAAGTAGGTAAAAAAATGAAGGGAGAAAAATTTGATTCTAATAGAGAATTAATTGCACAAGGTGTAGGAAATCTAATAATTCCTTTCTTTGGTGGAGTGCCTGCAACAGCAGCAATTGCTCGTACAAGCGTTGCAATTAAATCAGGTGGAAAAACTAGATTAGTTAGTGTATTCCATGCTATGTTCCTTTTAGTATCAATGTTTATACTTGCGCCAATAATGTCCCAAATACCATTGGCAGGTTTAGCTGGAGTTTTAATGGTTACCGCTTGGAGAATGAATGAATGGGAAAATATTAAATATATGTTCTCAAAGAAATTTAAAAGTGCTATTTCTAAGTTTTTAATAACAATGATAGCTACAGTAATATTTGACTTAACTCAAGCTATTTTAATAGGCGTAATATTCTCAAGCTTATTATTCATAGTTAAAATTTCAAATATGGATATTTCTATAAATGAAGTTGATGAAGATAGATTAAGTGATGATATAGATTTAAATAAAAATTTAAGTAATATAAAAGTTGCATATTTTACAGGTCCATTATTTTTTGCAACAGTAGAAAAATTTAAAACAGAGCTTTCAGAAATAAAAGATAATACAGTATTAATTTTATCAATGAGAGGGGTTCCATTAATTGATACATCAGGTGTACAAGCTTTAGAGGAACTTCGTTATGATTTAGAAGAAAGAAATTGTACTCTTATGTTATGTGGTCTTCAACCACAAGTTAAGAAGACTATGTCTAGATCTGGAATTTATGATAAAATAGGAAAAAATATGATTTTCTGGAGTGCAGATCAAGCTATAATTGCTGCAGATAAATTTAAAACAGCTTAATAAATTTATTAACAAAAAAAGTCTTTTAGTATATTTACTAAAGGACTTTTTTTATTGAAAAATGGACATGAAAATTTAATTTTCATAATATTGACAATGAAAAAATTCAATGATAAACTAATTATAGTTAGTATATATTAACTTTAAGTTTATATATACTAAACTTTTAAATAAAAAATAGGAGGTTACATGAGTGAGGCATTTTTGTTAGTTAAGTATTTATCTATTGGATGGAATTAGAAATTTATATTTATGGAGGGATTTTTTTATGAAAATTGAACAATTAGGTAGACACATTTTAGTGGAGTATTACAACTGTGATAAGGAGATCTTAAAAGATCATGCAATTATTGAGGAATATATGAAGCAGGCAGCTATTGAAGCAAATGCTACAATAGTAACAAGTTGTTTTCACAAATTTAATCCCTGGGGAGTCAGCGGTGCTGTAATAATCCAGGAATCACATCTTACTATTCATACATGGCCTGAATATGGTTATGCATCAGTAGATTTATTTACTTGTGGAGATTCTGTTAATCCATGGTTTGGATTTAGATATCTTGAGGAAGTTTTAAAAGCAGAAAGAAGCGAATCAACAGAAGTAGCTAGAGGGCTAGTAGATAAAGTAAAGACATTTGCAAATGGTGCTTATGATCATATTGAAATTGACTATAAGATGGAGGTTTAATATATGAATATGGAATTATGGTACACTGAAAACCAAACAGAAAATGTAAATTTTTCAATGAAAGTTAAAAGGCACTTGTATTCAAATCAAAGTCCATTTCAAAAAATAGATGTTTTAGACACTTATGAATTTGGTAGAGTACTTGTAATTGATAACTGGACAATGGTTACTGAAAAAGATGAATTTATTTATCATGAAATGATAACTCACGTAGCAATGGCTACTAATCCAGAAATAAAAAATGTATTAGTTATTGGTGCTGGAGATGGTGGTACAGTAAGAGAATTAACTAGATATGAAACTATAGAAAATATAGATATGGTTGAAATAGATGAAGATGTTGTAAAGGCATCAAAAGAATTTTTACCATTTACAGCTAATAAATTAGATGATAAAAGAGTAAATTTATTATTTAAAGATGGGATAAAATTTATAAAGGATAAAGAAAATTTATATGATTTAATAATAGTAGATTCAACTGATCCAATAGGACCAGGAGAAGGGTTGTTTACAACTGAATTTTATAGTGATTGCTTTAAAGCATTAACTGAAAAGGGGATTTTAATAAATCAATGCGAAAGTCCTTATTATCCTAATAATCAAAGAGAAATGATAAGATCATTTAATAAATTAAAATCTTTATTTAATATATGCGAAGCATACCAATATCACATGCCGACTTACCCATCTGGGCACTGGATGTTCTGTTTTGCATCTAAAGAATTACATCCTATAAAGGACTTTGATGCAGAAAGGTGGACTAGTTTAGGGCTTGAGACAAAGTATTATAATACTGATTTACATGTAGGTTCATTTATGTTACCTAATTATGTTAAAGAGTTATTAAATAAATAATATTAATTAAAATATCAAATACTACTAAGGAAATACTTAGTAGAGGTGATATAGATGAAGAAGTTATTATATATAACTGTAAATTCAAAACCAGAAGAAATTTCAGTAAGTAGAACAGTAGGTAGAGAATTTGTAAATAAATTTTTAGAAAAGTATAGTGATTTTAAGCTTGAAGAGCTAAATCTCTATGATTGTCATATACCAAGACTTGAATATGAATATTTTGAAAAAAGAAATTGCATGATTAAAAAGGAAGATTTTAATAAGCTAAATAAAGAACAACAAGAGGAAGTACATAAAATTGTAAAATTAACAGATCAGTTTAAAGAAGCTGACATGTATGTTATAGCAGCTCCTATGTGGAGTCTATCTTTTCCTGCTCCATTAAAGGAGTATATTGACTGTATAGTTATGGATGGAAAAACAATAAGTATAAAAGAAAATAAAATAGAGGGCTTATTAAATGATAAACCTAGAGGAATGGTATATATTCAATCTTCAGGAGCACATATTCCTTGGATGCTAAGAATCGTAATGAATAAGGGACTAAATTACATCGAAGATATAGCTAAAGCTATGGGAATAAAAAGATTTGAAGAATTATTAGTAGATGGAACTGGTTTTACAGAAGAAGAAAAACTTCAAGCTATAGAAAGAGCAAAAGAAAAGATAGATGGAATAATAGATGAGGTTTGGAGATAATGAGAAATACTGGGCTTATTTTTATAAGCTCAGTATTTTTTTATAAATTTCCACTATTAAAAGTAGTAAATCTTTGTTATTCTATTAATTGTGATTTAACTTTGGATTAGATTAGTATTAATGGAGATACACTTATTAATTATTAGGAGAGTGTTACAAATGAATAAGGAAAGATTTTTAAAAGAATTAAAAGACTATGGAATAATAACTTTTGGAGTTATATTAGTTGCAATAGCACTTGTGTATTTTTATGCTCCAAATAATTTAGCTGCAGGAGGATTATCAGGAATAGCTTTAATAATTAATCACTTCGTTCCAACCATGTCTATAGGTGGTATGTTATTTGTAGGAAATGCTGTTTTGTATATAATAGCTTTTTTAGTAATTGGACCAGAGTTTGGGATAAAAACTATATATGCTAGTTTTGGATTATCAGCAATAATATGGTTTATGGAGAAGTTTGGGAATCCACATCCTATAACAGAGGATTTAATGTTAGCATCAATTTTTGGTACTATTTTAGTAGCAATAGGTATGGCAATAGTATTTAATGCAAATGCCTCTACAGGTGGTACTGATATCATTGCAAAGATATTAAACAAATATACAACTTTTAATATTGGTATTTCATTACTAATGGTAGATTTTTTGGTAACATTAGTTGCAGGTTTAACTTTTGGATCAGATACAGGTTTCTATGCATTATTATGTGTATTAGTTAATGGACCTATGATAGACAAGCTTATAGCTATGTTTAATGCTAAAAAGCAAATAACTATAGTAAGTGATAAGAATGACGAAATATCAAATTACATAATGAATACATTAAAAAGAGGATGTACTCGCTTAAGAGGTGCAGGAGCATTTACAGGAGAAGATAGAGATATTATATATACAGTACTTGAAAAGAAGGATTTAGCAACTTTAAAAGAGTTCATTGATACAGTAGATAATGAAGCTTTTATAACAATTGGGCATATTGAAGAGGTTAAAGGAAAGGGATTTCCACAGCTTGATTATTAAAATTTTGAATTAAAGATTAATTATTGGATAAAATAACACTATAACTTATAGGAGGTGTTATTTATGAATAATCAAAATGATGGAATGATGGGTGGACTACCAATTAACATCAATAAAGAAGTTCCAACACCAAATAGTGATGCTAAATCAATAACAGCTTTAATAAAACATTCAGGAGAAGTTATAGGATATGAACTTTCTAATGGAGAAAGAATTTCTAAAGAAGAAGGTGTACAAATGGCTAAGTCTGGTAATATACAAGGTGTAGCTATTGGAGTATCTAAAAAAGGTGAAGAATATTTAAGAAGTTTACCAGATCAGGATGAATCAAATAATTTAAGTGCTTTACCAACAATAAGTGAATAATATAATTAATAGAAGATCTAATCTTATTTGATTAGGTCTTTTTTATTAAATATTTATAAAAAATTCAAAATTTAAATGAATATTAGTTCTTGAAAAACGTAAGTATTTTATGTAGAATTTAATTAAGCAGAAAAATAACTTTTATAAAAAGTTAAAAAGGAGAATAATATGAATAGTATAGTTTTTATATTAGTAATAGCATCGGCGGTTTTTGTATCATTTAAAATGGCAGAAGAAAAAGGTCAGTCTAAATATATATGGTCATTAGCAACAGCTATGATAGGTCCTTTTGTAATAATAGTTCAATATATAACTCATTATTTTAGAAATAAAAATAAACTTTCAACAAGATAATAAATAGAAATTTAATATTTGAATATACGAAAGGCTATAAATCTTAAAGATTTATAGCCTTTTTTTTAATTATAGATCTTAAAATTTCCACTAACGGTTTTTACATTAATTTTATTAGTACCATTACCAGTAGAGAAATCAGTGCTTCCTTGAACCTTTGTAGGAATATCTAAATAAGATCCATTAGGATTATTTAACTCAGATAAAAATTCACCATTCATTGTTGAATAATTAAAACTAAAATCACCTTCATCAGGAATATTTAAGTTAACATATCCTGATGTAGTATTAATATCAAGATTAGTAAGATAAGAAGTTATAGTTGAATGTATATTTCCATTTACAGTAGTTAACTTAACTTCACCTGATAATGGTGAAAAGTATAAATTTCCATTTACAGTGCTAGCAATAAGGTTTTTACTAGAAAAAGAATCACCATGTATATTTCCATTTGTTAATGAAATATTAGCACTTTCACAAGAAACACTATTTAAATTTATAGTAGAGTTAATTGCTTTTAAATTCATATTGGAAAGTTTTAAATTATCTAATTTCATTTCTCCAGATGAAGAATTTATACTAAGACCCTTATTATATGAATATGGTATTTTTATCATAAATTCATAGTGAGAAGCGAGCTCTGTTAATATATTAGTATTAGGTTTTACTGTTAATTTATTTCCCTCACGAGAAATAGAAAATGGTGATTCAACTGTATTAGAAGAAGTTGCATTACGAGAATTTGAACTTCTATTAAAATTATCATATAGATACAAATCCAGAGTATTACCTTCATAAGTTTCAAAATATACATTGTATCCATTAAAATCTATAGATAAATTTTCTATTTCGTTTAAGTCTTGATTAGTTAAATAGCTTTCATGTCCTTGAAGTCTACTAGAATTTGAAAAGAAATTTAAATTCCAATCATTCACGTCGAAATAATTAGCTAAAGTAAAGTCACTATTGTATAAGAGAACTCCTGCTGCTGAAAAAGAAATAATTGAACCAGCAAAAAGACATAGCATGAAAACTTTCATTTTAGTACTTATTAGTTTTTGCTTAGCCATTAGTTTTCCCCCTTTACTTTTGAAGTTATCAACTCTATAAGTTTAGATAATAATCTAAAGCACCATTTAATTAAATAATAAGCTATTAAAATCAATAATATAAATGATAAGATACAGCCTATAACCATTAAAATTAAAACAGAATTAGGAAAATCTAATATAAAAGAAGGAAATACTATTATTCCTATAGTATTTGAAACAACCTTACCAAATAAAATTCCTATACCAGCAAGACTTAAAGCAAAACTGCCTGCAAGCATTCCTACAAGTGCTCCTAAGCCACCAAGTGTTAATCCTAAAAATAAAGGTCCGAAGAATATTCCACCTAAAAGTAAGATAATTAAAGTTATTATGATATTATTTGAATTTCTACCATTAGATTTACTTTTAGTTTGTGAATTAGATTCATCAGAATAACTAGTTGTATCTTCAGTATTAAAAGTTTGTGTATTTTCATAATTTAAATTATCATAATGAGTATTTTCAGTAGAACTTGAATATTCCGCATCTATAAAATCATGGTTTTCATAATTATTAGAAGAATCTTTAATAGGATTATATTCTTTTAAGTGCCCTTTTCTATATTTGTCAATTATATCGTAAGGACTACCTAGTTCAGAAATTATTTCTTCTTCAGTTTTCCCATCTGCTATTCCAACATCAAAGTAGTCTTTGTATTCATATAAGATATCTCCAAGAACACCTGTTGGAAAATCACTTAAACCTGTTCGTAAGATATCTAAAAACATTTTTTTATTCATTAGTAATATCACCCCCAAAAAAATAAAATATTTTAAATAAATTTATAATGAATCCTCTATGTTATTAGTATATGGAAGTAGTTAAATTATTACAAGAGACTAAATAATTGTTTAAGGAAATAATAAAATACCTTAAGAAAAAATTAAGAAGTCTATTAGTTATCCACAATATATATTGTTTTTATAAAAAAAAGATGAAATATGGAGAAAAATATGTTGAGAATGTTAAAAGTTATCCACAAAATGTGGACAACTTCGAAAAACTGTTGACAACTTTTAAAAAAGGTATTGACACAACATATAAGGGGGGAATGTGTGTTTGTAACTACATAGTGACTTTTGACGAAATATATAGATATATGTAGTGGTATAATTTTGAAAAGAGTACAAGTTGTGTATAACTTATTTAAGTTATACACAAAATACACAATAATGTGGATAAAATCTGTGGATAATGTTAAGATATTAATGGTAATATAGATAAAACAAGGTAGTAATGCATTTTGTCTGTGGATAACTTTATGTAGAAAAAAAGTGGGACATGCAATAATTAATAGATAATGTGGAAAACTAAGAAAAAATGACAAGCTAAAGGAGAGAAGTATGAAATATAATAAAAATATATATGAAGCAATTTTTGTAAAGAGACCTAATAGGTTTAATGCAGAAGTTATCTTAAATGGAGAACATATAACGGTACATGTTCCTAACACAGGTAGATGTAGAGAATTATTAATTGAAGGTGCTACTGTATTTTTAAGAGAAGAATTGAATCCTAATAGAAAAACTAAATATGATTTAGTTGCTGTTATTAAAGGAAATAATTTAATAAGTATAGATTCACAAATACCTAATAAAGTTGTTTTCGAGGCTTTATCTGAAGGGAAAATAGAAAAGCTTAAAAAGTATTGTAATATATTAAAAGAAAAAACTTTTGGCAAAAGTAGATTTGATTTTAAGTTATCTACAGAGGATCAGGAAGAAGAATATTTTTTAGAAGTAAAAGGTGTTACTTTGGAGGAGGATGGATATGCAAGGTTTCCAGATGCACCAACGGAAAGAGGAGCTAGACATATATTAGAATTAATAGAAGCTAAAAGAGAAGGATATAAAGCTGGGATATTGTTTTTAATACAGTTAGAAAATGTAAATAAGTTTTCACCAAATGATATGACGGATCCTGATTTCGGGGAAGCATTAAGGCTAGCAGATAAAAATGGCGTAGATATTTTTGCTTATAATTGTAAAGTTCATAAAGATGGGATAATAATAAACAATATTGTTGAAATTGTATTATAATAGAGTAAAGATTAATATTAAAGATATAAAAATAAGAAACGAAACTTGGGGTGAATAAATGAGATTTAAATTTTGTCCTTTATGTGGAAGAGAATTAGAAGAAAAGTATAGCTTTGATGAAGGTGGAGTACCATATTGTAAATATGATGATATTATGTTTTTTGATACTCCAAAACCTTGCATAATGGTTGCGGTAATAAAGAATGATGAAATATTACTTTTAAAGCAAAGTTATATATTTAAAAATTCAAAGGTATTATTATCTGGATATGTTTCACATAATGAGACAGTAGAAGAAACAGTTTATAGAGAAGTAAAAGAAGAATCAGGTTTAGATATATCTAACATCCAATATTTGGGTTCTGATTTTGTTAAAGATAAAGAAATTCTAATGTTAACTTTTATGGCTAAGTACGAATCAGGAGATATTATTAAATCTACAGAGGTAGAGGCAATGGCTTGGTGTAAATTAGAAACAGCATTAGATGAGATGAAGGAAGATAAGATAGGAAGTAAGGTTGTAAGTAAGGTATTAAATAATATAAATTATTAATAAAAAATAGTAGAAGGAGAGACAGTAGATAGTTTTGTGTAAAAACAAAACTATCTACTGTTTTTTTGTATTAACAGTTGGAAGTTTTGGAATAATATACTATATAAATTAGGAGGAATTATTATGACAAGAAAAATTGATACCAACTTTGATTACAACGAGGAAATTAAAAGATGTAAAACAATCGATGATGTGATGGGTAAAAACGGATTAATACAAAGATTAGTTAAAGATGTTCTTGAAAATATATTAGAAGGTGAAATGGAAGAACATCTAGGAAGAAATAAATATGAACGTGTAGAAGCAGTTGATCAAACTAAGAAGAACTACAGGAATGGTTATAGTCGCAAAAATTTAAGAAGTTCCTTCGGTGACGTCGACCTAGACGTACCCCGTGATAGAAATGCTGAATTTGAGCCACAAATTATAAAAAAATATGAAACTGTGTGTACTGAGTTAGATAAAAAGATTATATCTTTATATGCTAAAGGTATGTCAACATCTGATATTCAGGCTGAAATTGAAGACTTATATGGAATAACTATATCACCATCGATGGTATCTAAAATAACTGATAAAGTGCTTGCTAGCGCCGCCGAATGGCAAAATAGAGCATTAGATAAAATATATCCAATAGTTTATTTAGATGCTATGTACTTTAAAGTTAGAAGTAATGGAAAGATAGTTAACAAGGCTGTCTATATATGCTTAGGATACACTATGGAAGGATATAAAGATATTTTAGGTATATGGGTTGATGAAGCTGAAGGTGCTAAATTCTGGTTAGGAATTTGCAATGATTTAAAAAATAGAGGTGTAAAAGAAATTTTAATTGCTTGTATGGATGGATTAAAAGGGCTTCCACAAGCTATAAAAACAGTATTTCCATCAGTAAATATTCAAACATGTATTGTTCATCAAATAAGAAATTCAATAAAATACATAGCTTCAAAAGATAAAAAAGCATTTATGAAAGATTTGAAGGAGGTTTATAAGGCTACAACAGAGGAACTTGCGTTAGCACAGCTAGATAATTTAAAGGAGAGATGGGGAGATAAATATGGAATAGTAATAGATTCCTGGTATAATAATTGGAGTAACCTTTCAACATTTTTCGACTTCTCTCCAACTATAAGAAAGATGATTTATACTACAAATATCTTAGAAGGTTTTAATCGTCAAATACGTAAATTCACTAAAGTTAGAGTCATATTCCCAACTGATGAATCTTTAAATAAGTGTGTTTACTTAGCAACGATGGAGATACTAGAAAAATGGACTCAGCCTATACATAATTGGGGTGCTACGTTAGCAGAGCTATCAATAATATTTGAAGATCAATTAAAAGATGAATTAGCTTAAAAGCTTGTACTTTTTATAAATTATATGCATACTATTAGATTTTTTTGAAATACTAAAAAAGGTAATAAGAAACATTATTAGTATTTCTTAAATATAAAAAAATATTACTGGAAATGAAAATTTCCAGTAATATTAAAATAATAAAAATGATAATTACACAGAATTATCTATTCTCTCTAGAAGGATTTAAATCTCTCTACTATTTTTTTTGTAATTTTAGTTAACTTTCTTTACGTAAGATTTTTAAAGTTAAAATATTATTCTCATAAGTTATAATAACATCATCAACCATCATTCCAATCAAGGATAATTCACAATCTAATTCGCTTTCGCCACCTAAATTCCAATAATAATGTTCAATTTCATGTTGCCTTTGAGTATTTAAAATTAAATTTAAATTATTGAGTTCTTCTTGGGGAAGATTTAAAACTTCTCCTGATATGTAAAAATAAGATTTATCATCCTCAGATTTTATATCTAAGTGAACATCATCAGTACCTAATTTATGAAAATAGGTTATAAGTTCACTTACTATTCTCAAGTTTTTTTCTAATTTAAACTTCATTCTATTATTTTTCCTCCTTGAATGTTGTAATTAATGGTATTAATATCATTGCTACGAATCCAGCTGCCAATCCATTATTATATAAATTTAAACCACCATGAAGATAGCCTATATTAGTAACTATATTTAAGTGTAAAAATCCTGCAAGTATTCCAAATTTCCAACCGAATTTACCTGATATAGGAGCAAGTGCAGTTGAAAATAATATTGATAATATTAAGTTTGGTGAATTTATAGGTGAAATATGTAATAAAGAAGCAATAGATGCTCCAATTATAATTGGTGTAATATTTCTTAAGTGTTTACCAAAACATCCAAAGCCCATTATAGTAAAAATAGCAGCCATTGTAGGTCCATTTAAATCACCCTTTATTAAAAGAACAAATACTGTAGAAGCTATACCTAAAATTCCCATATTAATATAAGAAGTTTCACCAAAAAGAATATAAAAATCACTAATTAATCTACCAGGTTGTTTACTAATTGAAATTAATTTATTTTTATTATTATTACCATAGATTAATCCTACAATAATTAAATATATAGAAATTATAAATAAAAATATAGAGAAAATTTTATTAGAGCCAGTATGCCATATAAGTCTAGTGTCAAAATTTATTCCAATGCTTCTTAAAATTGACATTAAAAGAGTGGCTAAAAGTCCACCAGCAAAACCTATATTATATAAATTATATCCATTATGAGATTTTATACAGTGAGAAGCAATAGGCGAAAGTATAAATCCTGTAAAAATTCCTAAGCCATAGCCAAGGAGTATTCCACCAAATTGAGAAAAATGTCCTGTAAAGCTTAATTGACTCACTGTTGGAGCTAAAGTAGTTGCAAGTAAAGCAACAAGGGTATAGTTTAAGAAAGGTTCCTTTTGATATTTAGAAAATAAATAAACACCAATCATAATTGGCCAAATATTTAGTATATTTTTCCCGAAGAATGAGAATCCAGTCATAAGATATAAAGCCATAATAGTAGAACCATTAGGTTTTATACCTATGAGAACTAAAATTGCTATAGAAGCTAAGCTTGTAAGCGCTGCATTTACAAATGTTGCCCCTATACCACCGATTTCAATGTAATCTGTTATTAAAATATCTGGTGTAAATAAAATATTTTTTAATCCAGATAAAATTTCTTTTGGAGAGTTAACTGCAAAAGCAAAAATAATAAAGAAAACATACATTATTATTAATACAGTATAGGGGGGATAAAGTTTTTTCTTTATTGACATTACTAAAATCACCTCGAAACTATGTATTATTAATTAAAGTTTACGTAATATAATTATATAGTAGAATTAAGGTAAAAGTCACAAAAATATAGTGTAAACAATAAAAAAATTTTTACTCCTTTAAATTTAAATATAAAAGAGTATAATATAATAAAATAAAAAATTAACGAAAAGATAAATGTGAGAATATATAATAAAAAATTAATAGGAGGAATAAAAAAAGTGGGGGTTAAAAAGGTAAAACTAGTTCCAGAAATAAAAGGTACTTTACGAAGTCATGTTATTGAAGTTCCAACTTGTATTAGAGAATGTAGTGGCATAAAGATATTTGGTAAAAGAATAAAATCTTTATTATTTACTACAGATGTTGCAATAATAAGAAACACAAATGCAGATGCAATAATTGCTGTTTATCCATTTACTCCTCAGCCACTTATAACTCAAGCTTTAGTTATGGCTGCCGATGTACCAATATTTTGTGGAGTTGGTGGAGGAATAACTCAAGGGAAGAGGGTTGTAAACCTTGCATTAGATGCAGAATTTAAAGGTGCAATGGGGGTAGTTGTAAATGCACCTACAGCAAATAGTATAGTTAAGAAAATAAGAGAAACTATAGATATACCTGTTATAGTAACAGTAGTTTCAGAGTGTGAAAATATAAGGGAAAGAATAGAATCAGGGGCTACTATTCTTAATGTATCAGGAGGAAAGAATACAGCTAGGATAGTTAGGGAGATAAGAGCTGAATTTCCGGATTTTCCAATAATAGCTACAGGAGGACCTACAGAAGAAACTATAATGGAAACTATAGAGGCAGGTGCAAATGCAATAACATATACTCCACCAGTTACAGGAGATATAATGAGTAATCTTATGGATAAATATAGAGGATAAATCAAATTAAAAGTAAATTTAAAAAATTCTGAAAAATATATGGCATAATCTCATAAAATGTGTATAATAATATTAATGAACTTTATATATGTTTAATTAATTAATAATTTAATTGAGAATATATAAATTAAGGTTTTTTATAGTTGAATTAAGATTATTAGGTAGAGGAGCTGTTAATAATAGTAATTATGAAGAGTTGGCAAACGAAGAAGCATAATGAAAGGGTTAATAGCCGAAGAAATAAATAAAAGCAAGAATTTATTTCTGGGGATGTATAAAATATATGCATCACTGTCACGTAAGTGGAGAGCTACAAAAGGCATTAGTTTGCAAGATTATGATTAGATTAAAGGAAATTACTACCATAATTTAATAGCTACCATTTATATTATGAAAATCTACCATCACTAAAGAAGTGATGGTTTTTTATTTTATTAAAACATGGAGGTAAAGTATGAAATTATTTGGGGCAATGGAAATTAAAGAAAATGAATTATGTATAGGTGGTATGAAAGCTAGTGAGTTAGTTAAAAATTATGGTACGCCATTGTATGTAATAGATGAAAAACTTATAAGGGATAATTGCAGAGAATATATTAAAAGTTTTAAATGTAAGGAAAATGGAAATAGGGTAGCATATGCTGGAAAAGCTTTTTTAACAGTAGAAATGTGTAAATTAATAAATGAAGAAGGACTTTACTTAGATGTAGTATCAGGTGGAGAACTATATACAGCATATAAAGCAGAGTATCCATTAGATAATATTTATTTTCATGGTAACAATAAAACATTAGAAGAAATAGAAATGGGAGTTAAATTAGGAGCAGGAAGATTTATTATTGATAACTTATGGGAGTTAGAGAAGGTAAATGAAATAGCAGAAAAATATAAAAAAATACAAAAGGTGTATTTAAGATTAACTCCAGGAATTGAAGCACATACACATGATTATATAAAGACGGGTCAGATAGATTCAAAGTTTGGTTTTGCACCTATTGGAGATAATATATTAAATGCTGTAAAGTCAGCTTTAGCCTTTGATAATATAGCATTAGTTGGGTTACATTGTCATATAGGATCTCAGATATTTGATACAGAACCTTTTGGTGATGCAGCAGAAATAATGCTTAAATTTATAGATAATATAAGACAAGAAACAGGACATATAATTTCAGAATTAGATTTAGGTGGAGGCTTTGGAATATATTATTCAGAAGGGGATAAGCCTAAAAAAACAAGTGAATACTGCAAGGTAATATTAGATAGGGTAGATAAAGTATGTAATGAATTAAATTTAGATAAACCTATTTTAACAATAGAACCAGGTAGATCAATAGTTGCTAATGCAGGAACTACATTATATACAATAGGTTCAATAAAAGAAGTTCCTGGGATAAGAAAGTATGTAGCTGTAGACGGAGGTATGACTGATAATATAAGACCTGCCTTATATCAAGCTAAATACGAAGCTGTTTTAGCAAATAAAATAACAGAATCAGATGAAGAAGTAGTAACTATAGCAGGAAAATGCTGTGAGTCAGGAGATATTTTGATAAAGGATATTAAGCTTCCTTTTGTTTATAGTGGAGATATATTAGGAATAATGTCAACAGGAGCTTATGGTTTTTCTATGTCAAATAATTATAATAAAAATTTAAGACCAGCAGTAGTATTTGTAAAAGACGGAGAAGGAAGAATAGTATCAAAAAGACAAAGCTATAAAGATTTAATAGATTCTGAAATTTAACTTTAAAAGATATATTGCTAGATACTATGTGTAAAATAGATACACATAGTATCTATTTTTTTTAGTATAATAATAATTACATTAAACAAGATAGCTATATCTTAAATAAATTTTAATAAATATAGCTATTTATATTGGTCAATAATTAGGGTAATTATGTTATACTATAAGATAAGAAATTAATAGAGAGGTGATAGACAGTTAATGTCAAGAGAGTATGGATAGTTTCATTATAGATAGAATAGAAGAAAATTACGTAGTTTTAGAAACAGAAGCTGAAAATATAATAAATATAAATAAAGACTTAGTTAAAGGAAACTTTAATGAAGGTGACGTATTAATAAAAAAAGGGGATATATATATTGTAGATCCTATTTTAACAAAGAATAGAAGAGATAAAATTAAAAATATGATGAAAGGTATGTGGGACGAATAATGGAAAATAGTAGTGATAAAAATAAAAGTAGAGGTTTTTTCTATGAATGGGGAATACCTATAATTGTAGCAGTTATATTAGCATTAGCTATAAATAAATATGTTGTATTTAAGGCTTATATACCTTCAGAATCAATGGTGCCAACATTAAATGTAGACGATAGACTATTTGTAACAAGAGTGTATAATTTAGATAAGTTAAAAAGAGGAGATATTGTAGTTTTTCACTCTGAAGAATTGCAAGAAGATTTAATAAAAAGACTAATAGGACTTCCAGGAGATGAAGTTAAAATAGTTGAAGGTGAAGTTTTTGTTAATGGGGAAAAATTATCAGAAGATTATATAGGAGCACATGATAAATTTAATGGAGAGTATAAAGTTCCAGAGGGTAAGTATTTCTTTTTAGGAGATAATAGACTTTGGTCAAAAGACTCAAGATACTGGATTAATCCTTATATAGATGGAAGTGAAATAAAAGGTAAAGCTCAATTAAAAGTATATCCATTTGATCAAATAGGTAGAGTTAAATAAGTTTATTTAAGAAAGGAAAAAAAACTTGTAATGCTTGAAAAATTCCAAGAACTTTTAAAATCAAAATCAAAAGAAAAGTCAGAAAAAGGAAAAAAATCAAGTAATTTAACAGATTATTTTAAGATAATTGGGTTATCATTAATAGTAGCACTATTAATAAATAAGTTTTTAATATTTAAAGCTCAAATACCCACCTCATCTATGGTCCCAACATTAAATGTAGGAGATGTTTTATTAGTTAATAAGTTATACAATCTAGATTCTTTAAAGCGGGGAGACATAGTAGTATTTTTTTCAAATGAAAATAATGAGTATATGGTAAAAAGGTTAATAGGATTACCTGGAGATTATGTGTCAATAAACAATGGAAAAGTATATGTAAATGGAGAGTATTTAGAAGAGAACTATGTAAAGTTTGAAGATGAATATATTGGAAGCTATACAGTTCCAGAAGATAAATATTTCTTTTTAGGAGATAATCGACCTATATCATTAGATTCAAGAAGGTGGAAAGAAACTTGTATAGATAAGAAAGATATAGTAGGTTTAGTAAACTTTAGATTATATCCAATTAAAGATATAGGTAATATAAAGTAAATGGAGAATAAGTGTTATGAATAAAAATACAGATGATAATAAAGATAAAAAAAGGCAACAGACTATTTGGTATGTAGTTGCAGCATTCTTATTTATATATGCATTTAGTTCAACTAAGAATATGATGACAACAGAGGAGATAAGTTATAATAAATTTTTAACTATGATTGAAAATAAAGAAGTTCAAGAAGTAGTTTTATCCTCAAGTGAAATTCAAATAATTCCCAAAGAAAATGAAGGCAAAAAATTCGGAAAAAAAATATTATATACAGGAAATGTTAATGATCCAGAGCTTGTTAAGACTCTTAATGATGCAGGAGTGGATTTTAGGTCAAAGCCGGTAGAGAATAATTTTATTGTAGATTTTATTATGATTTATATACTTCCAACCCTTTTTCTATTTTTCCTATTTAAATTTGTAATGGGAAAAATGAGTAAAAAAATGGGTATGGGTGGTCCTATGATGGGACTTGGAAAAAGTAATGCGAAAATTTATAGAGAAAATGATATTAAAATAACTTTTAATGATGTGGCAGGTCAAGATGAGGCAAAAGAATCATTGAAAGAAATTATTGATTACTTAAACCATGCAGAAAAGTATAAGGAAATTGGAGCAAAATTGCCTAAGGGAGCCTTACTTGTTGGTCCTCCAGGAACAGGTAAAACATTACTTGCAAAGGCTGTAGCAGGAGAAGCTCATGTACCTTTCTTCTCAATATCAGGTTCAAACTTTGTAGAAATGTTTGCTGGAATGGGAGCTGCAAAGGTAAGGGATTTATTCCAAGAAGCAGAAAAAAATGCTCCTTGTATAATATTTATAGATGAAATTGATTCTATAGGAAAAAGTAGAGATTCACAACTTCAATCTAATGATGAAAGAGAGCAAACATTAAATCAATTATTAACTCAAATGGATGGATTTGATTCATCTAAAGGTATAGTTATTTTAGCGGCAACTAATAGACCAGAAATATTAGATAAAGCTCTTTTAAGACCAGGTAGATTTGATAGAAGAGTTATAGTTGATAGACCAGATTTAAAGGGGAGAATAGCTATATTAGATGTTCACTCTAAAGATGTAAAGCTTGATGAAAGTGTAAACTTAGAAGAAATAGCAAAGGGAACTCCAGGAGCAGTAGGAGCAGATCTTGCTAATATGGTAAACGAAGCAGCGTTAAGAGCAGTTAAACAAGGTAGAGATACTGTGCTTCAAGAAGATTTACAAGAAGCTGTAGAAGTTATAATTGCAGGTAAAGAAAAGAAGGATAGAATACTTTCACCTCTTGAAAAGAGAATTGTGGCATTCCATGAAGTTGGTCACGCTTTAGTTGCAGCTATGCTAGAAGGAACAGATCCTGTTCATAAAATAACAATAGTTCCAAGAACAATGGGTGCACTAGGATATACTATGCAATTACCAGAAGAGGAGAAATACTTAGTTTCTAGAGATGAACTTATAAATCAAATAACAGTAATGTTAGGTGGTAGAGCTGCTGAGGAAGAGGTATTTAATTTAATTTCAACAGGGGCATCAAATGATATAGAGAGAGCTACTAAAACAGCTAAGAGTATAGTTACTATATACGGTATGAGTGAGAGATTTGATATGATGGCTTTAGAGTCAGTACAAAATAGATACCTAGATGGTAGAGCTGTAAGAGAATGTAGTGATCAAACTTCTACTTTAATAGATGAAGAGATTTTGAGTATAATAAGAAATTGCCATAAAAATGCAAGAAAATTATTAAATGATAATAGAGATTTATTAGATGAGATCTCAGAATATCTACTAGAAAAAGAAACTATATTTGGTGATGAATTTATGGAATTTGTATTTGGAAAATATCCAGAACTTAGAGCTACTAAAGGTAAAAAGGAAGAAGATTCAGATTTAGGAAATGTGATTGATGTAGTTTTAGATATGGATAAGGAATAGAAATTGCAAAAGAGTAATAAAGAGATATAGAATAATAATAGTAAATTAAAGATAAATGGACAATGGAGGTTAAAGACAGCCATTGTCTATTGTTTATTAAAAATTTATTTGTAAAAAGGAGAAATATCTATTGGATAGAATAGAATTTTTAAAAGAAGAACAAAATTTAGAAGAAACTTTAGAAGTTTTAAATGCTGAAATATTAAATTATATTGATAAAAGAAAGGGTATAGTTGATTATATTCTTGATTATAGAAAGAAGTTTGTTGAAGAATATAAAGATGATGAAGATAAGTTAATAGAGTATTTTGATCATGAAAGATATGTTAAAGAAGAAGCATATAGGACTATAGATAGAAAATTATCAGAGTTTACAAAGCTTAAAGAGTCACCTTACTTTGGAAAAATTATATTTACAGATGAAGGTGTAGCAGAGACAGCTTATATAGGAAGATATGGATTAACACCAGAAGGAAGTTACGAACCTAAAATAGTTGACTGGAGAGCTCCAGTGGCATCATTATTCTATAAAGGAATGTTAGGTAAAACAAGTTATAAATCACCTGTAGGAGAAATATCTGTTGATATATTAGGAAGAAGACAACTTATGGTTAAAAAAGCAAAGTTAGAAGGATATTTTGACTCTGATGTAAATGTTCAAGATGAAATTTTGCAAATGGTACTTTCTTCAAACTCAGGGGAAAAGCTTAGAGATATAGTTATGACTATACAAAAGGAGCAAGATGAAATAATAAGAGCTGAAAGAAACAAAATTGTTGTTGTAAATGGTGTAGCAGGTTCAGGTAAAACTACTATAGCATTACATAGAATAGCATATCTTCTATATAATTATAGAGAACAGCTTACAGATAAGGTACTTATATTAGGACCAAATGATATATTTATGGATTATATATCAGAAGTGTTACCAACTCTTGGAGAAACAGCAGTTAGGAATGAAACATTTTTATCATTTGCATATAAAGAAATAGGATTAGAAGAACCAGTTGTAGGATTAACTGCATATTTAGAAGAAGTGCTTAAAAATAATGAAGAAGCTATAGAAGAGATAAAATATAAATCTTCAAAAGAGTTTATAGAATTCTTAGATTTTAATATTGGAATTTTTGAAAATCAATATTTTAAACCAGAAGCAGTTAAATTTTTTGGAGAAGAAATAGTTGGATTAGAAGAAATTGAAGAGTTATTTAATAAACATTATAAATATATGCCTTTATTTAGAAGAGGACAAAAGATAAAGAGGATTTTAATTTCTAAAATAAAAGATAAGAGAGATGAAAAGGTAAGGGAGATAAATAAAGATGCTAAAGAAAAGTTAGCAAGTTTAACTCCAGAACAGTTACTTATAGAAGAAAATAACATAGAGTTCCAAAGAAGAATAGCTATAAGAGAAGTAGTTAGAGAAGTTATGAATGCTAGGCTAAGATTAGATGCATGGATAGAAAATGATAGTATAGTAGACATCTATAAAGAACTTGTAAATAAAAATGTTTTATCATATTTAGATTTACCAGCTATATTATATTTAATGGTTAAGCTTGATGGTAAAAAGGTTAGAAATGAGATAAAACATATAGTTGTGGATGAAGCTCAAGATTATAATTATTTACAGTTCCTAGTGCTTAAAGAGTTAACAGGATGTAAGAGTTATACTATAGTTGGAGATGCTAATCAAAGACTTATAAAGGCAGAAGAAGTTCCAGCAATGCTTAGATTAAAAGATTTATTTGGAGGTTTTGTTAATCTTTTTGAATTAAATAAGAGTTATAGATCAACATTCCAAATAATGGACTATGCTAATAAAATTTTAGATGAAAATGCAATTGTTCCATTTGTTAGAAAAGGTGAATTTGATGTTTTAGAAACTTCAGTACCAGCAGAAGATAAAGAAGGTTTAATAGATGTTCTATTAAATTTATTAGAGGATTATCAAGAAGAGAATTTTGATAATGTTGCTGTAATAACTAAGGATAAAGAAGAATTAAACAAAATAGCAAAGGATTTAAAATCTAAAATAAATATTCTTGCTTTTGATAGCGAAGACGTAGTATATAGAGGGGGAAAGGTAATTGTTCCTTCATATTTTGCTAAAGGTCTTGAATTTGATGGAGTTATAGTAGTAGACTTTGATGAAAACACAAATGATTTAATAAAATATATTATGTGTACAAGAGCTTTACATAGATTATCTGTAGTTAAAGTTAAAAATAAATAAAATTTATTTAATAATTTAAAAAGTATTATTTCATGTTTAGTAATGTGAAATAATACTTTTTTATTCTATTTAATAATATATTTTTATGAATTATAAGGTTTAAGTTTTATTTCTTGTACTCCTGCCAAAGATCCTACTTTATTTGTTATTAAAGCACAATATTTTTCATTATTAACTTGGAAAACAGGAATTGAGGATTTAGAGATAACTTTACAATTAACACTTTGTTTTTTTTAGAAATTTAGAACAGTAGAAATTATATCTTCTGTACTAGTTATTTTAGAGTCAAGTTTAATAGTTATGTTTTTCGTAGTAAACTTCCTTGAAGAAACTGTTAGGAAATTGAAGTGAAATTTAAACAATTATGAAATTATATAATTGTTCAACAGGTTATATGAACTAAAGTTAAATAGTTATAATAGTAGTGGAAATAATGGGAATAATTCATTCTTATCAAATACAGATGGACAAAATCCAGCATTAGCCTTAGTAATAGAATCATTACTATCAATGACTGGAGCAGTAACTATAAAAAGAAAATAAGTTAATATATTAAGGTAATATAGAGTGTATAAATAATTTTATATAAGGTTAAGAAAAGAATTTATGTAGTAAGGTTGGATGGCAATAGCCAATCCAACCTTATTTTTATATGTATTGATAAATATTATGTATAATTATTTACTTAAACAATATGTTCTTTTAAATCATTTATTAAATGTATTATTGTGCTGGAAATACCTGTCATATTATTTAAATGAGTATAACAGCCATCAATATTTTTTTGTCTATAACATTTAACTGCATTACTAGCTTCTTTATGTAATTCTATATGTACACCTTCCAATTTTCTAAAGGAAAAAGTTTTAGTTATGTTAGGATCTGTTTCGTTATAAAACCATTTACCAAGGGCACAGTCTTTATAATTAGATGCATTATTTTCATTTATGTCTTCCAATCCTAAAATCATATTATATATTTTCCATCTCCAAAGAAGATGATCAACTACATAAGTATCTAATTTTTCTGATAAAGTTAAATTATTACTATCAATTTGTTTCATTCTAATATTATTAGAGTAATCACTAGTTTTATTAATTTTATCTGCTACATCTTTACACATATTATCTAAAGTAATTTGGAATTCAGCAATATTAGTTAATTTATCTGCTATCATACTTGTAGTTGCACTTTGTTCTTCAGATATTGCAGATATATTACAAAATTCTTCATCAATTTCTTTTATAGATTCAATTATGTTATTCATATATATAGGTATTGATTCCATTTTGTTAATTCCAGAATTAAGATCTTCTATAGTAACGTTTGTATGTCCTAAAGTTTCGTTGGTGCTATTACTTAACTCTAAAATATCATCTGATATTGTTTCTACTGATTTTTTTGTGTATTCAGCTAAATTTTTAATTTCATTTGCTACAACAGTAAAGCCTTTACCACTTTTTCCAGCTCTAGCAGCTTCAATTGATGCATTTAGAGAAAGTAAAGAAGTTTGATTAGCTATTTGTTTTATTATTCTAACTATTTCATTTATATCATTAACTTTTTTTGCAACTAAATTAATATTTTCTTTTATTTTAAAAACATTTGATGAAGAGTTTATTATATAGTCAATTATATTATTAATTGATTCCATACTATCTATAGCTTCATTTTTAACATCAGTGGAATGTTGTGAGACATTTTCAATAGATAATGCTACATGTTCAGTAGTAGATGCAAGTTCTTCGCTGCTTGCTACAATAGATTGAATTATATCTTTTTGACTAGAGGAATTAGATAACATATTATCTATAGAATCAATTTCCATTATATTTTTTACTATATCATTAATGCACATAACAGAGGTATTATCATAATATGAATTTAATAAAATATTTAATGTTTCAATCAAACTTTTATCATAAAAATCATCACAGGATAAAAGTTTTCTTTCACTAATTTTTTCGAGTAAAATTTTATTTAAATTATAATTAGATGCTGATATTTCTATGTTCTTTTTTCTTTTAAAAATCATTTTTTAATCTCCTTTGTCGAATAAAATTAAAATACTTATACATAATATAATTAAATTAAAAAGAATTCAATAAAAAATAAAAGAATTTTAAAAAAATCTGGTTATAATTAAATAATTTGTAATACTTAATAAGCTTATTATTTCTATTTATAAATAATAAGCTTATTAAGTATGATTAATTATTCATATTTTTCAATTTTTGAAATTACATTATCATAAATAGTATTACAAACGTCGAAATCTATAGCATCAATATAGAATTTTTCTAAATCATCATGAAGAGCATGAGCTTCAGTTAAATAAGATAAACCTTTTTTTATTAAGTCATAGAAAACCTTACTATCGTATTCTATATCTGATTTATTTTTAGCTAAAACATTTGCTTTGCAGAAGTCTTCTATATTATATACTTTACCAGAGAAAGCAGTTTGACTAATTTCATTTTCTGTAAGAATACAAGTTGATAATTCAGGAATAAAAACATGTTCGATTCTATCAGGAATGAATGGATCATGTAGATACTCTACAAAATAACCCTTTTTTTGAGCAGTCTTACCTATTGCCTTAAGAATATGACTCTTACCAAATCCAGGACCACCTTTTAAAACAAACTTATTATTAAATTCAGATGAAAGATCTTTTACAAAAGTAATGATTCCGTTAGGAGTAAAGGAAGTTCCAAATATATGCCTTTCATCACCATACCCAGTTTTTTGATTTATAAAAATCTCTTCTTTTAAACTTTCGGTTATTGTGTCTATTTTATATGAGTCCATAGCTTCAGCATTTAACTTACACCAGTCTTCATGTATAGATTTTGCAGCTGCAAAAAAACTATAAGCTCTTTTAAATTTGCTGCTTATTATTTTACTAAGTTCAATTATTTCTTGTTTATTTTTAGAAATAATATCTTGATTCATTGCATCACCCATGTTTAAAACTTCATCAATAGCTATAGGATAAACAGGATCTACTATATGAGGTGCTGTACCGTCCATTAAAGCTATTTTTAAATCTTTTATAACTACAGCATCTAAAGAAGCATCATCTGAAGAACAATGATGATATTCAATTGTATATCCTTTATTTTGAAAGTATTTACCTATTTCTTTCATTAAGTGGGATTTACCAGTTCCAGGACCACCCTTTATACAAAAAACTCTATTTGCAGTTTCTTTATTTATTATATAGTCGAAACATGAATAAAAGCCTCTAGAGGTATTAGCCCCAGGAAAAAGATGTCTTTCTTTTAAGTTACTCAATATTACCACTCCTAATACATTTTATATTCAATAAACAGTATATGATTAAAGTTAAAAAAAGTAGCCTATGTATGAAAAAATACATTAATTTCAGAAAATATGCAATGTGCATAATTATATGTCAATGCATAATTATAAATATATATACATTTTTAATGAATATTAATTAGTATGGAGTTTTTAAAGGGAATATTAAATGTTTCAATAAAAACTAGCAATATATTATGTTAAATCAGATTATTATAGAGATGTTTATTTAATATAAGTATCAAGAGATTATAATTTAAAAATGAATATTAAGTTGTAAATATAAAAAATAGAAAAAATTTTTTATAAAAAAGTATTGCATAAATATAAAGATATAATGTATAATTATGCTACAGTAATTGAAAGAAGTTAATTTTATATAGAACTATTAAGAGGGGGATATTAAAAATGAAAAAAGGAATATTAAAGAAAATATTAGGAGCTGCAATGGTAAGTGTTATGGCTGTAGGATTAATAGGATGTGGAAATAAAGGAGATTCTAATAAAGCTGAAAAGGACATGCTTGATGTCATAAAGGAAAATGGAAAACTTGTAGTTGGTTTAAGTGCAGATTATGCACCTTATGAATTCCATGCAATGATAGATGGAAAGGATACTGTAGTTGGTTTTGATATTGACTTAGCAAAAGAAATAGCAAAGGATATTGGAGTTAAATTAGAAATAAAGGAAATGGAATTTGATTCTTTAGTTACAGCCCTTCCAGCAGATAAAATAGATATGGTTATTTCAGGAATGAATCCTGATGAAGAAAGAAAAAAGGTTATAGATTTTTCAGATATATACTATACTTCACATCATGGAGTAGTCGTTAGAGGAGAGGACAAGAACAAGTATAAGAAAATAGAAGATTTAGAAGGAAAAAAAATAGGTGCTCAATTGGGTTCTACACAATCTAAATTAGCACAAGACAAAATTAAAAATGTTGATCTTAAACAACTTTCAAATGTAAATAACTTAATATTAGAGCTTAAAACAGGAAAGGTTGATGCGTTAATTGTTGAGGTTCCAGTAGCTGAGATGGCTATAAAATCAAATTCAGACTTAGTTCTTGGAGATATTAAATTTGAAGAAGAAAGTGGTGGAAATGCAGTAGGAATTAAAAAAGGTTCTCCTAAGTTAGTTGAATCAGTAAACAACACTATAAAGAGACTTACAGATAGTGGAGAATTAGATAAATTTATTATAGATGCAAATAATTTATCAGCAGAACAGGCAGAAAAAAATTAACCTATGAGTTAGAATACGTTAGGTATTTTTAAATAAAAAAAGGGGGTTACAATTTTGAATTTAGATTTTAGTTTTGTATCTAAATATTTACCAGTATTTATAGATGGTGCAAAGATAACGTTAGTAATATCATTTATAACAGTTTTATTCGGAGTTTTATTTGGATCAGTTTTATTCTTTATGAAGAGCTCAAATATTCATATTGGAAAATTTAAGCCTTTAAAAATAATAGCATCTATTTATATAGAAATAGTAAGGGGTACTCCTATGCTATTACAAATTCTTATGGTTTATTCAGGATCAAAAATGATTTTTGATATAGATATAAGTGCCTTTGCATCAGCAATAATTGCAATTTCATTAAATTCAGCTGCATATGTTTCAGAAATAGTAAGAGCTGGTATAGAGGCTGTGGATAAGGGACAATTAGAAGCAGCAAGAAGTTTAGGTATGACACAAGCTATGGCTATGAGATTAGTTGTTATCCCTCAAGCAATTAGAAATATTTTACCTGCAATAGGTAATGAGTTTGTTACTATAATTAAGGAATCCTCAATGGCATCTGTTATTGGAGTTGGAGAGCTTATGTTCTCAGCAAAGGTTGTAACAGGAGCTACTTATTTGGGATTTGAGCCACTTATAATAGCAGCAGTATTTTATTTTATTATGACTTTCTCATTAGGAAGATTAATGAGTTATATAGAAAGGAGGTTGAAGGTAAGTGATTCACGTTAATGATTTACACAAGAGTTTTGGAAAAAATGAAGTTTTAAAAGGTGTTAGTGAGCATATTAAAAAAGGTGAAGTTGTTGTTGTAATTGGGCCTTCAGGCTCTGGAAAAAGTACATTTTTAAGATGCTTAAATCTATTAGAACAACCTACTGATGGTGAAATTATATTTGAAGAAAAGAGTATTACAAATAAGAAAGCTAATATAAATAAAATAAGAGAAAAAATGGGCATGGTATTTCAACAATTTAATTTATTTCCTCATAAAACAGTATTAGAAAATTTAACTATGGCTCCACTAAAGGTTAAGAAATCTTCAAAGGTAGATGCAGAAAAAAAAGCATATGATCTTTTGGAAAGAGTTGGACTATCTAGTAAAGCTACTGCTTACCCAGCATCATTATCAGGAGGACAAAAGCAAAGAATAGCAATAGCAAGAGCTTTAGCAATGGAACCAGATGTTATGTTGTTTGATGAACCTACTTCAGCTTTAGATCCTGAAATGGTTGGAGAAGTTTTAAATGTTATGAAGGGTTTAGCTAAAGAGGGAATGACTATGGTAGTTGTAACTCATGAAATGGGATTTGCAAAGGAAGTTGGAGATAGAATTTTATTTATGGATGGAGGAGTTATAGTTGAAGAAGGAACTCCAGAAGAAATATTTAATAATCCTAAAAATTCTAGAACTATAGATTTTTTATCAAAGGTACTTTAGAAATATAAAAGCTATGAATTTATTCTTTAAAATTCATAGCTTTTATATTTTATTTAATATTTTAGAAAGTTATTTAAAAATTTAATAAAATTTACAGAAAATAACAGGTAAATATTTAGTAATAACATGATATAATTTTTTATATATAACAGGAATGTGAGAGGGGTAAAGGATATAATTATATGAGTAAAAAAATATTAGGTTTAATTATAATAGGGTTACTAAGTTTAAATATTGTAGGGTGTGGGATAAAAAAAGAAGTATCAGAAACAGAACAAGGGATAAATTATAATAGCTATATTCCTAAGGCTGGAGAATCTTTAGAAAATAAAATTATTTTACCTAAAGATATAAATATTGATAATAATTATGAAATAGTTGATTTAGAAGGAAGAAATAATGCAATTTCAAAAAACTACTTAGAAGGTTTGAAAGTAGTTAAAGCATTTTCTAGCGAGAATTCTATAGATTTAAAAAATACAAAATTTATAAATGATGTATTAACTGAGAGCTCAGAAAATGAAGAGATAAAAAAATTGTTAAGTAGATTAGATAATGTTGAAGCTATGCAATATTTTAGTGAAAATGAAGGTATTAATGTTGATTTAAGCATTAATATTCAACCAGCACGTTTAAAGGAATATTCATCAGTAGGAGCTTTTACTTTTGCAGATGTTACGTATAAAGCTTCTATTGAAAATATAGATAAAAATTTTAAATTTAAAGGTTCTAAACTAGATGATTTTAGGGGAAAAATACTTAAATCAAGAAGTGAAGCTTATGTAGATAATTTAGATTATGATACTATAGATAAATATGTAAGTGGTTATTTTCATGGTAAATATGATAAATATATAATTTTCTTTAACAGACTAGATGAAAATAGTTATGAAAGGATTAAAATTGACAATAACAATATTTATTATAAATTTATATATGATCCTAAATTTTAAAAATATAATAAAAGAGAATTGTGTTAATTTTATTTGATATGTTAAAATGGAATTAAAATTTTATTAATATATATTAATAATTATTTACAAATTATAAAAAATGAAAATTTTTAGGAACAAAGGGGAATGTTATGAGCTGTATATTTAAGATAAAAGAGGGATTTAATAGTTTTACTAATACTGAAAAAAAATTGGCTGAGTATATATTAAATAATAGTAAAAAAGTAGTAAGTTTATCAGCTCAAGAGTTAGCAAAGAATGCAAATATATCTCCAGCAGCTGTAGTTAGATTTTCTAAGAGTTTAGGGTATAAGGGATTTACAGCTTTAAAGGTAGATTTAGCTAGAAATAGTGGAGAAAATGAAAAAGAAATAGATATTACAATAGAGCCAGATGAATCAACAGAGGCCATAGTAAAAAAAATAGGAAAATCTAATACTAACACTATAAAAGAAACTTTAAATTTAATAAATATAGAAAAAATAAGTAGTGCTATAGATATTTTATGTAATGCAAAAAATATATATTTATTTGGAATAGGTGCATCAGGATTAGTGGCTATAGATTTTCAATACAAACTTTTAAGAATAAATAAACAAGTTGTATATCAAAATGATCCACATATTCAATTAGCATCATCAGTACACATAGGATCAGGTGATGTTGCTTTAGGAATAAGCTATGGTGGGGAGTCTAAAGAAGTTAATTTAGGTATAAAAAAAGCAAAGGAAAATGGGGCTAAAACAATTGCAATAACAAAGTATAATAAAAATACTTTATCTAAGCTTGGAGATATAGTTTTATATTTACCAAATGAAGAAAAAGAATTGAGATTAGGCGCTATATCATCAAGAATAGCTGCTTTAACATTAACAGATATATTATTCTTAGGTATTGCTAGAGAAGATTTCTATACTATGGAAGAACATCTTATAGATACAAGGGAAATGATTCAACAATTGAAATAATATTTTATTTATAAAGGGATATGTATCAAAATTAAGTTGGTACATATCCTATTTTTTATTTTCTATATATATTATTGTGTATGAAACATCTAAGTTAGCCTAAATTTTCATTAAAAAATACCGAAGTTTATAGAACCTGGAGAAAACAATTAGAAAATGCAACACCAGAACAAAGACGTGGGATGTTAAGATTAAGTTTTGCTTATGAGGAGTTTATGAATCCTGAAGAATATGGTTTAAGTGGTAAAGGATATTCTAAAGCAAGTATGCCTAATAGTTTAAGTGGATATTTAGATTTTATGAAAGATATTAAAAGATATATAGAAAAGTATAATATTCCTTCTATGGATGGAGGTTTATATGAAAGTATGAGGAATACAGCAGATGACTTTGAGTCAGAATTAAAAAAATACATATAGAGATATTTATATATAAGAATTAATTTAATATTAGTTAAAAAAGAGGATTCAAAAATTTGAATCCTCTTTTTGTATTATTATCAAAAATTATTTTTATGTAGTCTAATATATTTTAAAAATTAAATATATATTAGATTAATTGTAAATACTTTTATAAGGTAGAAGAAAATCATGTTACTGTTTACAGAAATAAAGTTACAAATAAAATAAAAAAATATTGAAATAAAATTCAAAAAGTGTATAATAAAATTATAAATTGAATCTGTTAAGTTGATATGAAAAAATAGCTTGATTTTTCATAGAATTACTTGCTCTTTGAAAATTATATAAGTTTGAATGTTTTATTGTATGGCAAATAAGCCTACAATAGCATTGATTTTTTGCAGGTTAATCAAAGGTATTAAATTTAATTAAGATGCTGAAAACCAAGAGTTTTTAGCAAAGCTATCGCTGGCGAAGCCGGCAACTTCTGCTGGAGTACAGTTATTTAATGATCCATGTGGTCTAATAAAGTTATAGTGAAAGATAAATAAATATATAAGGTTATTAGCTTTTTGAAAAGAGTTGAATCCTTTCTTGGTTTTATACCAGGCTTTAAATGTTTTATTAAATGATTCAATTAAATTATTATTTGTATCACTAGACATTGGAGCTACAGGAATATGAGTTGTATTGGGCAATAGCGTAGCCACGGCTTCATTATATGAAGGTAATCTATCAGTTATAAAATTAGCTGGTTCACCAAATTTTTTAGCTTCATTTACCAATGCGTATGCTGAATCAGAACTTCTAGATTTAGTTAAATGAAATGCTAAAATAAATCTAGTTTCTGAATCAATAGCTAACCAAAGGTAGTATCTTTCACCATTAATAAATACTACTGTTTCATCAGCGTGCCAATCGTCAGATTGTAAGTTTAAACTAGCTTTAAATTTATCAGCCTTTTGTTTAAAGAAAGGTGCAAATTTATTAGTCCAACTGGCTATCGTGACATGAGATACTTTAATTCCAGAGTTAATCATCAAGAATTGAGAAATGGCTCTTGTTGATGAATTATTTAAAAAATATAGTGTTAATGCAGTTAGTATTACATGTAGCGGAAAACGCATTCCTTTCATTGAAAGGGAACCACTAACTAATTCACTAGAAGCTGTATCAATATTGGTGGTGTGATGTTTTACTATTATGTGATTACACTTCTTGTTATTGCACTTATAGCGATTGTAATGTTTATATGCATGATGTAAGTAAGTTCCCTTACCGCATCTAGGACATTTAGGATTATTTAGTTTAGGACGTCCGTCACCGTCGCCTAGGACGAATTGGCGCTTACACTGCTTACATTGATACTTTTGTTTAGCCTGCTTATTCATACCAAACTTATATAGTTTATCAGAATTACAGCGTGGGCATTTTATATTAGTTTTGCTCATTGTTCTTCTCTCCTTTTCGAAGGGGGTATTATTTAGTCTTGCAAACCTATTGTATTTCCTTGGGTTGAGAAGAGCAATGTTCATATAACTTAACAGATCGTATAAATTAGGTGGGAGGTACAGCATGAAAATCAATTTAACTAGATTAGATACTGAAAAAATTAATGATAATAGCAAAAATATAGATAAGCTTAGTACAATAGACATGCTGAAAGTTATAAATGAAGAAGATAAGAAGGTAGCTATAGCAGTAGAAAAAGTATTACCTAATATTGCTTTAATTGTAGATGAAACTTATAAGAGAATAAAAAATGGAGGAAGGCTAATTTATATAGGTGCAGGAACTTCAGGAAGACTCGGAGTTTTAGATGCATCTGAATGTCCACCTACTTACGGGGTAGATTTTGAATTAGTTCAAGGAATAATGGCTGGGGGACAAAGTGCTATATTTAAAGCAAAAGAAGGGGCGGAAGATTCAAAGGAACTTGCTGTTGATGATTTAAAAGATATAAATTTAAATGAAAATGATATTGTAATAGGACTAGCTGCTTCAGGTAGAACTCCTTATGTTATAGGTGGCTTGGAATATGCAAATGAAATTGGAGCAGGGACAGGATCTATATGTTGCGTACAAAATGCAGAAATATCAAAGGTTGCTAAATTACCAGTAGAGGTTATTGTAGGAGCTGAAGTTGTAACAGGATCTACCAGAATGAAATCAGGAACAGCACAAAAATTAATATTAAATATGATATCAACTGGAACAATGATAAAACTTGGGAAAGTTTATGGAAATCTTATGATAGATGTAAGACCTACAAATGAAAAATTAGTTGAAAGAAGTAAAAATATAATTATTAATTGTACAGGAGTTAGTAGAGAAATTGCTACAGAAATTTTTGAAAAAAGTGGTAGGGATGTTAGAGTGGCAATATTTATGGCTTTAACAAATTTAAATAGAGAAGAAAGTATAAAATTACTAGAAGAGAATGAAAATAATATATCTAAAGCACTAGAAAAGATAAATTAAATTTTTATTTAAAGAATTTAGGAGGAATTAATCATGAAAGAAAATATGGAAATGATAATATTTGAAATAATAAATCATGGAGGAACAGCAAAGGGATTAGCTTATGAAGCTTTAATGGCAGCCGAAAAGGGAGAATTTGATAAAGCGGAAGAGTTATTAAAGGAAGCAGATGTTTCATTAGCAGAAGCACATAAGGTACAAACTGATATAATACAAGCAGAAGCAAGAGGAGAAAAAACAGAGGTTTCAGTATTATTTGTACATGCACAAGACCATTTAATGACAGCAATAGAAGCTAAAACTTTAATTGAGCATATAATTAAATTACACAAAAAAATAGCTAGTATGTAATAATATTTAAAACACCACTAAAAGTTAATATACTTAGTGGTGTTTTATGTAATATATTAAGAGGAGGGGCTTATGTATAGTGTAGGATTAATGTCTGGAACTTCATTAGATGGAGTAGATGCAGCTTTAGTTGAAATAATAGATTATGGAATAGATACAAAAATAAAATTAATGGAATTTATTACACTTGATATTCCAAGAGATATTAAAGAAGAAATAAAATTATCATGTCACGAAGAAAAATCTAGTGTTGATTTAATATGTAGTTTAAATTTCAAGTTAGGATATTTATTTAGTAATGCAGTTAAGGAAGTATGTAAGAAGGCTAAATTTTCTTTAGAAAACTTAGATTTTATAGCGACTCATGGACAAACTATATATCATATACCCAAAAAAAGAGGAAGTTTAATTCCTTCAACAATGCAAATAGGAGAGCCAGCAATAATAGCTTATGAAACAGGGGTTAAGGTAATTTCTAATTTTAGAGTTATGGATATGGCAGCAGGAGGAGAAGGAGCTCCTTTAGTTCCTTTTAGTGAGTTTGTTTTATATGGAAGTAGAGAAGAAAGCATAGCACTTCAAAATATAGGTGGTATAGGCAATGTAACCGTTATCCCTAACACAGGTAACATTAATGATGTATTTGCATTTGATACAGGTCCTGGAAATATGATTATAGATGATGTATGCCAAAGATTATTTGGGGCAAGCTATGATGAGGATGGGAAATTCGCTTCAAAGGGAATGGTGAATAACACTATGTTAATAGATTTAATGAGTCATCCATATATTTTATCTAAACCTCCCAAAAGTACAGGCAGAGAGGAATTCGGGCAAAAATACGTTGATGAGATTTTAGAAAAATATAAAATGTTAAAATCAGAAGATATTTTAGCTACAGTAACTATGTTTACAGCAAAATCAATAAGCGAAAATTATAAAAAGTTTATATTATCAAAAGTTAATTTAAAAAAAATAGTTATAGGAGGTGGAGGAGCTCATAATAAAACACTTTTAAAATATATAAAGGAAGAATTACCTAATATTAAAATAGTAACACAGGATGAACTGGGTTTTTCCTCAGACGCCAAGGAAGCTATAGCCTTTGTTATCTTAGGTAATGAAACATTAAATGAAAGTTTTTCTAATGTACCATCAGCAACTGGAGCTACAAATAAAGTTATATTAGGAAATATTACACCTAGTCCAATTAGGAGGTAAGTTTATGAGTAAAAAAAATAAAGCTAGAAAAAACAATAATGGATCAAGTATTGCTAACAAAAATGTATATAAGTCACCTGTAAGTGAATTAAGTGCAAGAAAAACAGATTATGACATACCTACTTTTGGATTTAAAAGTGCATTACTTTTAGTTGCAGCAGCTGTTTTAGGATCTATAATAGTGCCATTTATATTATCATTATTTGGAATTAGTAAAGAGTTAGGAGTTGTATTAGGTAATGCAACAATAACAAGTTTTGCAGTTCCATATTCTAGATTTTTTATAGAAACTAAGAGAGGGTTTTGTAAAAAGTTTTGGATGACTTATGGTATATTTGCTTTATCATTTGGAGTTATAAGTTATTTTTGGATGTATCTAGGAACATATATGTAAAAGTGTTTGAAATTTTATTTCAAAAAAATAATGATAAAATTGAAAAAATATATTGATTTTTAGAGCGATAACACTTATAATTAGTATATAAAGTGAAAATGATTACAAAAGGTTGAATTTTTATTAAATAAGTTATTAATTTAGGAGGATTTAAATTATGAAAGTATTATTTGTATGCTCACAAGGAATGTCAAGTGCAATAGCTGTAAATGCTTTAAAAAAAGAAGCAGAAAAAAACGGAATAGACATGGAAGTATTAGCAGTAAGTACTCAAGAGTTTGAAGAAGAAGTTAAAAATGGATATGATGTTGCAATGGTAGCACCTCAAGTTAGACATCGATTTGATTATTTAAAAGAATTCGCAGAAAATGCAAATGTACCATGCGCATTAATTCAACCACAAGCATATAGTCCATTAGGTGGACCAAAATTACTTAAACAAGTTAAAGAACTAGCTGGAATGTAATAAAATTACAAGAAAGCAGTTTGCAATTATACAAATTATTTTATAAATAAGTAAACAAGAGGGGATGAATAAGAATGATGGAAAAATTCGCTAACTTCCTTGATACGAAGTTATCTACTCCAATGGCAAAACTAGCAGAGCAACGTCATTTACGTGCTGTGCGTGATGGAATTATTGCAACATTACCTTTAATTATTGTAGGATCTCTATTTATAATAATAGGAATACCACCACTACCACAAGATTGGGCTTTAACTCAGTTTTTAAAATCTAATGCAGGAACAATAATGCTACCATATCGTATGACAATGTATATAATGACTTTATATGCAACTTGGGGAATTGGGTATAGTTTAGCTAAATCATATAAATTAGATGGAGTTACAGGAGGTATCCTTGCAGCTATATCTTTCTTATTAACAATAGTACCTCAAAGTGTTGAAGGAGCAGGTTGGATGATGCCAATGGCTAACCTTGGCGGAGGAGGTATGTTTGTTGGTATATTAACAGCAATCTTTGCCGTAGAAGTACTAAGGTTTACAACTGTTAAGAATTTTAGAATTAAAATGCCAGAACAAGTTCCAGCTTCAGTTGCAAGATCATTTGAAGCATTAACACCAACAGCAATAGTAGTTATCGTTATGGCATCAATTTCTTACTATGCAAGTTTTGATTGGCATGGATTTATAGGTAAAATAATATCACCATTATTATCAGCTACAGATACATTACCAAGTGTTTGGATATTAATAATATTAGTTACTTTCTTCTGGTCATTTGGTATTCATGGTGTATCAATAGTTGGATCAATAGCAAGACCATTATGGTTACAATTATTAGATCAAAATACAGCAGCTGCAGCATCAGGAGAAACTATATTACCAGCAATAGCAGCAGAACCTTTCTTCCAATGGTTTATATGGGTTGGTGGATCAGGTGCTACTATAGGACTAGTTATATGTTTAGCTTTATTTGCTAAATCAGCTTATGGTAAGCAATTAGGAAGAGCAGCTTTAATTCCAGGAATATTTAATATAAATGAACCAATTATATTTGGTGCTCCAATAGTATTAAATCCAACATTAATAATACCATTTATAATTACTCCATTAGTAACAGGAACTTTAGCTTGGTTTGCAATGAGTATGAACTTGGTATCAAGGGTTGTAGTTACTGCACCTTGGACATTGCCTGGACCAGTAGGAGCATTCCTTGCAACAGGTGGAGATTGGAGAGCATCAGTATTAAACATATTATGCATAGTAATAGCAGTAGTTATATACTATCCATTTGTTAAGATGTATGATAAAAAATTAAAAATAGAAGAAACTGCAGAAGCTTAAAATATTAAATAACAAAGTGGTGAATAATTTCACCACTTTGTTTATAAACAAAACTATTAGTTAGAGGTGAAGGAAATGAGGAAACTAGGAATATCAATTTATCCAGAAAAAACTAGTGAAAAAGAAATATATGATTATATAGATAAAGCAAGCAAATATGGGTTTAGTAGAATTTTCTCATGTTTACTTTCAGTTAATGATACAAAAGAAAATATAATTAAAAAATTTAAAGGAATAAATGAATATGCAAAAACAAAGGGATTTGAAATAATTGTAGATGTAAGTCCAAGAGTTTTTGATGAATTAGGTGTTAGTTATAAGGATTTAACTTTTTTTAAAGAGATTGGTGCAGATGGGCTAAGGTTAGATGCAGGATATACAGGTTCAGAAGAGTCTTTAATGACTTATAATGATGAAGGTTTAAAAATAGAAATTAATATGAGTAATAACACAAACTATATAGATACAATAATGGATTATAAGCCAAATAAGGAAAATTTAATAGCGTGTCATAATTTTTATCCACATAGATATAGTGGATTAAATTTTAATCATTTTATTAAATGTACAGAAAGATTTAAAAAATATGGCTTACGTACAGCTGCATTTGTAACAAGTCAAAATGAAGAAACATTTGGACCTTGGCCAGTAACGGATGGATTACCGACTTTAGAAATTCATAGAAATTTACCAATAGATGTTCAGGCTAAACATTTGATAGCATTAGGAAACATAGATGATATTATAATATCAAATTGTTATCCAACAGAGGCTGAATTAAAAAGTTTAGCATCTATAAGAAGAGATATGGTAACATTTGATATAATTTTAAATGAAAAGACTCCAGAAGTAGAGAAAAAAATTTTATTTGAAGAAAAACACTTTAATAGAGGAGATTTCTCAGATAATCTAATTAGATCAACACAAAGCAGAGTAAAATATAAGGGTCATAAATTTGAATTATTTAATGCTCCTGAAATAATTAAAAAGGGTGATGTAGTTATTGAAAGTAGTGAATATGGTCATTATGCAGGAGAATTACAAATAGCTTTAAAAGATATGGTTAATAGTGGTAAGTCTAATGTGGTTGCCCATATAAAAGAAGATGAATTATTTATTTTAGATTTTATTGAACCATGGCAAAAGTTTAATTTTAAGCTATATGAATAGTATGGAGTATAAAACTATGTATTTTTTAGGTATAGATGGAGGAGGAACAAAAACCTCTTTTACTTTAATTAATGAAAAAGGTAATGTTATACATAAGACTACAATGGGAACTTGCCACTATAACCAAATAGGTTTTGAAAAATTAGAAATTCTTTTAAAAGAAGGGTTAGAGAAAGTTCTAAAAGTAGCTAACATATCTAAAGGTGATATAGCTCAAAGTTTTATAGGATTAGCAGGTTATGGAAGGGTAGAAGAAGTTCGTATAAAAATAGAGGAAGTAGTTAAAAAAGCTTTTGAAGGTGTAAATTATATTTTAGGAAATGATGTACAAGTAGCAATTGCAGGGGCACTTAAAGGACAAGATGGAATAAATATAGTATCAGGAACAGGATCAATAGCATTAGCATTAAAAGATAAAGAGTTAATAAGAGTAGGTGGCTTTGGACCAGCTATTGGAGATGAAGGTTCAGCTTATTGGATAGGAAAAAAAGCATTACAATTATTTAGTAAAGAAGTCGATGGAAGAGCTAAAAAAGGATGTTTGTACAATATATTTATAAAAGAGCTTTCTTTAAAAGATGATTATGAAATAATTTCATATGTAAATGATAGAATTAAATGTGATAGAGGAGAAATAGCAAAGCTTTCCAAACTTTGTTCTCTAGCTGCTTTAGAAGGAGATGAAGAAGCCAGTTTAATATTTAAAGAAGCTGGAAAAGAGCTTGCTGAAATGGTTAAGGTTTTACTAAAAAACTATGGAGATGAAAAAGTTCTTGTATCATATACAGGAGGAGTATTTAAATCTGGAAAACTTATTTTAGAACCAATAAGAGAAAATTTAATGAAATATAATGTTAAATTAATAGATCCTATTTTGTCACCTGATTTGGGAGCATGTCTATTAGCGTATATGGACCTTGGTTATGAAGTTAGTAATGAGTTAATAGAAAATATGAATAAATAATACTTTGAAATAGCTTTATTAATTAGACTTTGGAAATTAAATCTAAAGTTTAATTAATAGAGCATTTTTTTATAATTATAAAGATAATTAAGGTATAGTTTTTATTGTATTAATAATATCAAAATTTTAATAATACAATAGTATTAATCTTAGAAATCCAATTAGTGAGGGGAGAATGAGATATAGATTAGACTATGGCTTTTTAAAACTAGAATTCAGAGAGTTATATACAAAAATTCAAGAAATTGAAGAGGAAGAGGATCTAGAAAAATCATATAAAAAGATAATAAGCTTATTACAAGACATTTTAACTATAATCTGTGTAAAAAATAGTTTGTTTTATCATAGAGATGCTTATATTTCAGATAGCATTAAAGTTCTTGCAAATGATGAGATAATTCCTTATGAGGTTATGTGTACTTTATCAAATTTTATTGATGATATTAGCTACCTTAAAGATATAAATTCAAAGTTGAAAAAATCATCTCAGAATATAAGTTTAGAGGATAAATTCCCTACTTTATATGAAGTATTAGTTTGGTTAGTTATAAATTGTGGAGAAGAAGATTATTCTCTCTTTTATGATAAATTAAATGAAGGAGAGAAAGCAGTTTTTAATAAGTATTTATATAAGAAGATTTTTAGTAAAGAGGAAGAAATAGAAGATGAAATTATATATAGTATGGACAGTGATGAATTTGACCTTAATTTAGATATTGATCTTGATGATGTAGAGTTAGAGGAAACATTTCAAGAAGAATTATCTGAAGAAGATGAGCCAGGAAGTGCTTATTTACTAGAAGGTGAGATTCATTATTTAGGTAAAGGTGTAGAAAAGAATTATTTTAAAGCAAGGGAATTTTTTGAAAAATCTGCTGAAGAGGGAAATGAAGATGCACAAGCTTATTTAGCTTTATTTTATGAAAAAGGATTAGGTGGAGCAAGAGATGTAGATAGAGCAATATATTGGTATAAAAAATCTGCTTTAAAAGGAAATTCCTTTTCTCAATATTCTTTAGGGTATATATATTTTTCAGGTGAAAATGTAGAGAAAAATTTAGAGTATGCATTTCAATGGTATAAAACTGCTGCTGAGAATGGATTTGCACCAGCTCAATATGCTTTATCTTATTTATATAAAAATGGTGAAGGTTGTGGAAAAAATATTTTCAAGGCATATTACTGGTTAGAAGAATCAGCAGAAAATGACTTTGAGGATTCTTATTATGTTTTAGGTCAATCTTATTTAGAAGGAAGTTATGTTGAAACTGATTATAAAAAGGCATTCTTTTATTTATCTAAGGGAGCTAATAAAGGAGATAAAAACTGTATTGAAAGTTTAGGGGATATGTATTACTGGGGTTTTGAAGTAGATGAAGATAAAGAAAAAGCTTTTAAATTATATAATAAAAGTATAGAAAAAGGAAATACAAATCTTTATTATAAGCTTGGAAAAATGATTGAGGATGAAGGTAATAGAGAAAAAGCTATGGAGTATTTCTTAAAGGGACATGACAGTGGTGATCTAAGAGCTACTCAAAAATTAGGTATAGTTTACTATAATGGTGATGGAGTAAAAAAAGATATAGATAAAGCTTTAGAATATATGAAAATTGCAGCTAGTACAGGAGAACATCATGCCCTTTATGTACTTGGAGTTGCAAATTTAGAAAAAGATAGGTTATTAGGGATTGATTATTTAAAAAATGCATATAAAAATGGTTCAGCACTTGCAGCAGAAGCTTTAGCTAGTGAATATTTAGTAGATGTATTTAATGAAAAGGAGATCAATGAAAAGGAACTTTTAGAATATATAGATATAGCTATGGAGAATGATATAGGGGAAGCTTTTTATTATTATGGATTAATCTACAATAATGGTATAGGAGTTAAAAAAAGTAATGAAGAGGCTTTTAAATATTTTAAGATAGCTGCTGAAAGAGGCTGTGAAAAGGCTATGATAAAACTCGGAAATTGGTATAAGCATGGGATATATGTTAATGCCAGTGCTAAAGATGCTATTAAGTGGTATAAGAGGGCTGCAGAGGAATATAATACTGAAGCTATTTTAAATATAATAGAAATATATGAAAAAGGTATTGGAATAAAGAGAGATTTTGATAAAGCTTTTAAAGCTGCAAAGCTTCTTAGAGAAGCAAATGTTGTAGAAGGTAATTTAAAACTTGCTTATTATTATATGGTTGGAATAGGGACAGAAATTGATTTAGAGAAAACAACTATTTATATACAAGATACTATGGAGTTAGATGAAAGAAAAACTTTAAATTTTTTAGGAGAAATAGCAGAAAGACACATGTTAGGATTCTCAGATGAAGATGCAATAGAGTTCTATTTGAGATCAGTTCAGTTAGGTTACGTAAAAGCTTATGCTAATTTAGAGTATATTTTGTATAAGGGTAATAAAGATATAAATATATATTCAGAGTACTTTGAAGCTATAAAGAATAAGAGAAATAATATAGAGCAAGGCAAAAGCATATATGTAAAAGGAAAAAAGCTTGTGGAAAAGGGTAAATTTAGATTGGATAATAATCTTATAGAAATAGGAATAAGAGAAATTGAAAAAAGCATAGCATTAGGATTTTATCCAGGTATAATAGATATTTTAAGTTATTATGAATCTCTAGAGAAAACATCTGATAATTTAATACACCTATATAAAACTAAGCAAAAATTAATATATTATAATTTAATTTAATAGATCCCCAATATCATTAAGTGTAAGCTTATTTTTGATATGGGGATTTTATATTTTAAAATAGTTAATTTAATAACAATAATAAGAAAGAAATTTAGTGGTTTAATAAATAAATACAGTACATAAAGTAGACATAATACTAAAAAAATG